>NZ_MSIE01000001.1 GCF_001921205.1 Actinophytocola xanthii
CGGGGTGGGCACGGCGCCGGCCAGCGTCGCCGCGCCGAAGGGCAGCACACCCGTCGCGGCGGCCTGCGGCGGCGGAGCCGGCAGCGGGTCCCCGGCCCCTGCGTCGCCCTGGGTGGGCACCGTCGGCCCGGCCGGGACCGGCTGCGGCAGGCCCGCCAGGGCCAGCAGCAGGCCCTGGAACTCGGCGCCGGCCTCCGCGGACGAACCGGACCGCTCGCCGGCCGGCTCCTGGGGAGCCGGCACGGGGGCGGAGCCCATCGCGGAGAGGGTCGGCATCGTCACGGCGTACCTCCGAGCATTCCCATGATCTTGCGGACGTAGTTCTGTGTCTCGGCGTAGGGCGGGATTCCGTCGTAGCGGCGGACCGCGCCCGGACCCGCGTTGTAGGCGGCGAGCGCCAGCGGCACCGAGTCGAAAGTGGACAGATGGCTCTTCAGCAGCCGGGCGGCCCCGTCCACGGCCTGGGCCGGGTTCATCGGGTCGACGCCGAGCCCGGCGGCGGTGGCCGGCATCAGCTGCATCAACCCGCGGGCACCCGCGTGGCTGACCGCGCTCGGGTTGAAGTTCGACTCCGCCTTGGCCACGGCGGCCAGCAGGCCCTGGGGCAGCCCGTGGCGCGCGGTCGCGGTGGAGAACAGGCTCGCGTACGCCCCGCCCGACGGCACCGACGCGCCGCTGACGGAGGCCAGGGACGCGGCGGAGGCGGAGGCCGTGCCCGACGGGAGGATCCGGCGGATCGCCGTCGGCGTCTCGTAGACGTCCTGCACCCGGACGTTCTCGCCCGCCTGCGGTGCGTGGATCATCTTGCCGTCGCCGATGTAGATCCCGATGTGGTGCACCGGCGAGCCGAACGCCACCAGGTCGCCAGGACGGGCCTGGTCCAGGCTCGGCACCGCGGTGCCGGCCTTGGCCTGGTCCCGGCTCACCCTGGGCAGGGACACGCCGAGGTCGGCGTAGACCCGCTGGACCAGACCGGAGCAGTCGAGCCCGCGCGCCGGGTCGGTGCCGCCCCACACGTAGGGGACACCGATGTACTTGCGGGCACCCGCCACGACAGCCGTCTCCGAGGCCGCGCCGCCGGTCGCCGCGGCGCCGACGCCGGTGCTGGCCGAGGTGCCGAGCACGCCCTCCAGCGCCGAGGCGAACCCGGTCCCCGAGGCCGTCGCGGTGGCCCCGGCGGTGGCCGCAGGCGCGGCGGCGACCGGCGGCCGGATCATGGTGTTGATCTCCTGCATCCTGGCGGCGATCGCCGCGATGCCCCCGGTCACATCTCGCTCCGCACGTGCCGGGCACCGGTGATGTCGTCGGCGCCGCGCTGCTCGGCAGCCAGGTCCGCACGACGGCTGAGCTCAGCGGCCCGCTCGACCAGCTTCTCGACGCTGCGCCGGCGCTGGGCGGCGGCCCGCAGCTGGTCCTGGTTGGCCAGTGCCTCGGTCCGGGCGGCCCGCTCGGCCTCGGTGGCCACGCTCAGCGCGGACGCGAGCGCCCGGCCGGCCGCGACGGCGGCCAGGTAGGCCGTCGTCTCGCCGGCGGGCGGGCCGCTCCACTCGTCGAGCGAGGCGTTGCGCTCGCCGACCCGCGCCGAGGCCCGGCCGACCTCCGCGTTGGCCCTGGCAAGGTCGCCCTGGGCCACGTTCTCCTGTGCCCGGCGGGCACGCAGCACCGCGCCCAGCCTCGATGAGATGCTCATGTCGCCCCTTGGTTCAGCAAGTCGTGCAGTGCCCGCCACGATTCGGCGGCCGGCACCTGGTGGTCCACGTCCTGACGCAGGAACGCGGTGATCTGCGGCCACAACGCGTGCGCCATGTCCGCGTCGGGGTTGGTCCCGGGTACGTACGCGCCGATCTCCACCAGCTCCCGCACGTCCCGGTGCGCGGACATCAGCCGGCGCAGCGTGGACATGTCCGCCCGCTGCTCCGGCGTGGTGATCGCGCGGGTCACGCGGGACACCGACTCGAGCACCTCGATGCTCGGGAAGTGGCCCGCCGTGGCCAGGCGTCGCTCCAGCACCACGTGACCGTCCAGGATGGACCTCGCGGTGTCCGCGATCGGCTCGTTGTGGTCGTCGCCCTCGACCAGCACCGTGTACAGGCCGGTGATGCTGCCGCGGGAGGCCGGGCCGGCCCGCTCGAGCAGCGTCGGCAGCAGCGCGAACACCGAGGGCGGGAAGCCCCGGGTGGCCGGCGGCTCGCCGGCGGACAGGCCAACCTCCCGCTGCGCCATGGCGATGCGGGTCAGGCTGTCCATCAGCAGCAGCACGTCGGCGCCGCGGTCCCGGTACCACTCGGCGATGCGGGTGGCGACGAAGCCGGCCCGCAGCCGGACCACCGGCGGCTGGTCGGACGTGGCGACCACGACCACCGACCGGGCCAGGCCCTCGGGGCCGAGGTCGTGCTCGAGGAACTCGCGAACCTCGCGGCCGCGCTCACCGATCAGCGCGACGACCGTGATCTGGGCCGAGGTGCCGCGCGTGATCATCGACAGCAGGCTCGACTTGCCGACGCCGGAGCCGGCGAAGATGCCGATGCGCTGGCCCTGCCCGCAGGGCACGGCCGTGTCCAGGGCACGCACGCCCAGCTGCAGCGGCTCGGAGATGAGCTGCCGGTCCAGCGCGGAGGGCGGGGCCAGGTCGACGGTCACCGGCTCGGTGTCGGTCAGCGGCGGGCCGCCGTCCATCGGGCGACCGAGGCCGTCGAGCACCCGGCCACGCAGCGAGTCGCCCACCTGGACCCGCAGCGGCGCGCCGGTGCTCACCACCGGGCTGCCGATGCCGACGCCGCGCAGCGGGCCGAGCGGGAGGCACACGACCCGGTCGGTGCCCAGCGCGACGACCTCGGCCAGCAGGTCGTCTGGCCGGGTGCCGATCGAGACGAGGTCACCCACGCGGGCGGTCAGCCCGGCCACCGACACCGAGAGCCCGACGACGCCGGTGACCCGGCCGGTGACGCTGGGCCGTGCGGCGGGCAGCAGCTTCGCGATGCGGTCCTTCAGCAGGTCGTTCACTGGGCCAGCTCCGCTCGGACACGTCGGACGGCGGCGGCGAGCGTGCCGTCGACGGTGGTGACCTCGGTCTCGGCGAGGGCGCCGCCGCGCTCGACGGTCGGGTCGGCCATCAGCGTCACCGTGCGACCGTGGGCGAGCTCGGCCAGACCGGCCGAGAGCAGCTCGGCGTGGTCGGTCGGGTTCAACCGCACGGTCACCGGGGCCGTCGCCGGCAGCTCGGCGAGGGTGCGGTCGACGCCGGCCCTGGCCGCGCCGACCAGGTCGGCCGCGACGGTGGCGCCGGCCATGGCCTCGCCCAGCTCGACGGCCGCGGTGACGGTGGCGTCGAGGACGTCCTCGGCCCGCTGCACGGTCGTGGTACGGACCTGGTCGGCCGCCGCGGCCAGCGCGGCGAGCGCCAGCGACGCGCGGCTGTCCCGCTCACGCAGCATCCGGTCGAGCTCGTCGCCGGCACGCCGACGGGCGTCGGCCGTGGCCGCACGAGCCTCGCGGATGCCCTGGGCCCACCCGGTGGCGTAGCCCTCGGCGTGCGCGACGTCCCGCTTGGCGCGCGGGGTGACGGCCGCGGCGACCTGCGGCCCGGCTGGCTCGCCGAGCCGGAACGGGACCGCCACGTCGTGCTCGCCGTGCCGCAGCACGGTGCCGACGGGGCTGCGCTCAGCTGACGAACTCATCCTCGTCACCTCCCCTGATCAGCACGATCTCGCCGGACTCCTCGCACTTGCGGATGACCGCGATGATGCGGGCCTGGGCCTCCTCGACGGCGCTCAGGCGAACGCTGCCGAGCACGTCGATCTCGTCGACCAGGTTCTCCGCGGCACGCTCGGACAGGTTGCGCAGGACCTTGTCCCGAACGTCCTCCCGCACACCCTTCAGCGCGGTGGCGAGGTCGGCGTTCTCCACGCCGCGCAGGACGAGCTGCATGGACCGGTCGTCGATGTTGACGATGTCCTCGAACATGAACATCAGGCTGCGGACCTCGTCGGCGAGTTCCGGCGAGCGCGCCGTCAGTCCGTCCAGAATGGACTTCTCGGTGCTGCGGTCGGCCCGGTTGATGATCTCCACCAACGGCTGCACGCCGCCCACGTTGGACTGCTCGGTGGGCTGCAGCAGCGAGGAGAGCTTGCGCTGCAGCACGTTCTCGACCTTGCGGATGATCTCCGGCGAGGGCTGGCCCATCTTGGCGACCCGAAGCGCGACGTCGGTCTGCCGCTCCTGGGACAGTCCGGAGAGCACCATCGAGGCGAGCGCGGCCGGCATGTGCGCGATCACTAGTGCGATCGTCTGCGGGTGCTCGTCCACCAGGTACGAGTGCAGCTGCCGGGGGTCGGCGCGGTGCAGGAACCGGAACGGCATCTCGACCATCGTCGCGCCGATGCGGCTCACCATCTGGTCCGCCCGGTCCGCACCGAGCGTCTCGATCAGCAGCTCCCGCGCGTACTCCATCCCACCGCGGGCCAGGTGCTTGCGAGCCTTGGCCATCATGTGGAACTCGTCCAGAACGGCGCCGGACACGTCGCCCTTGACCTCGCCCAGCCGGACGATCTCCGCGGACAGCGCCTCGACCTCCGCCTCCCGCATGCGGGAGAGAATCTTGGCCGAGCCCTCCTTGCCAACCTGCAGCAGCAGTACGGCCGCCTTGCGCAGGCCGTCCATTTCCTTGCTGATGGGTAGTGCCTGGTCGACCGACATCAGACGCTCTCCTTCGTGGCGAGCCACCCACGCAGCAACTGGGCGACCTCATCGGGCTGCTCGTCGACCAGCGCCTCGATCTCCTCGAGCTTGCGCTGCTGCTCGTCGCTGGGGCCGTAGCCGGCGCCGGGACCGAGCTGGCCCTTGGTGTCCGGGGCGGACAGCTCCTTGGTCGCGTCGTTCTCGATCATGTCGAGCTTGGCGCGCTCCAGCTGGGCCTTGATCGCCTCCAGCGTCCGCTCCTCGGACTGGGCGGCCAGGGCGCGCTTGCGCCGGCGGCGCAGGACCAGCAGCAGGAACAGCAGCAGCAGGATCCCGCCGAGAGCACCGGCCGCGGTCTTGATCAGCGAGATCATCTCCGCCTGCTCGGCCTCGGCCTGCGCCGCCGCGAGCTCCTCCTTGGCCGTCTCGGCCGCGGACTGGTCGAACGGCATCGCGCTCACCGCGAGCGTGTCGCCGCGGGTGGTGTCCAGGCCGACCGCCGAGGAGGCGAGCTGGCGGACCTGGGCCATGTCGACCTTCGCCGCCGTCGCCGAGTCCAGCAGGACGGCGACACCGAGCTTGCGGACCTTGCCCGGCGCGGACTGGCGGGTCTCGATGACGCTGTTCACCGCGTTGTCGCGCACCTCCTTGGTCTGCTGGTAGGTGCCGTTGCCGCCGTTGGCGCCGCCGGTCACGCCGGCCGTCGTGCCGTTGGTCTGGCCGAGGACGCCGCCGGCGTTGTTGTTGCCGCCGGCACCGGTGCCGGTGTACTTCTCGTCGGTCGTGCTCTCCGAGAGCGGCGCGGTGTCCTCGTCGGAGGTGTAGGTCTGGCTCTTGGTCTCGGTCTTGTCGAAGTCGAGGTCGGCGGTCACCTGGACGACCGCGTGGTTCGGACCGACGACCTGGGTCAGCATCTCCTGGAGCGATCCACTGAGCCGGTCCTCGTAGTCCGTCGTGGCCTGGTCGCTTCCGCCGCCGCCGCTGCCGGTGACAGCCTGGCCCGGCGCCGCGAGCACCTTGCCGTTGGAGTCCGCGACGGTGATGTCGTCGGTAGCCAGACCCTCCACACTGGACGCCGTGAGGTGGACGACGGCCTGCACGGTGTCCGCGCTGACCGGCTTGCCGGGGCTCTCGGCGATCATGATCGCCGCCGTCGGCTTGCTCGCGTCGTCGGAGAACACGTCCTTCTCGGGGATCACGAGGTGCACGGTCGCCGCGTTCACACCGTCGATCGACTCGATGGTCTTGGAGAGCTCGCCCTCCAGGGCGCGCTGGTAGCCGACCTGCTGCATGAACTCGGAGGTGGTGACGCCCTGCTGGTCCAGCAGGGAGTAGCCGGTGTCCTCCTGGGCCGGCAGGCCGGCCGCGCTCATCTTCAGGCGCAGCGAGTAGATCTGGTCCTTGGGCACCTGCACCGTCTGCCCGCCGTCGGTGAGCTCGTAGGGCACACCGGACGCGTCGAGCTGGTCGACGATCGCGCTGGCGTCCTTCGCGGCGAGGTTGCTGAACAGTGGTGAGTAGGTGGGCTTGGACAGCCAGGACGCGAACACCCAGACGCCGATGACGATCGCGACGACGCTGACCAGACCGATCATGCGCTGGCTGAACGACAGCGCCCGAACCTTGTCCCCGACTCGACGAGCCGACGCGAGCAGACGCTCCTGGTTCATCCTTGCAGCCTCATGATCTCGTTGAAGGCGTCGACGGCCTTGTTGCGCACGGCGACGGTCAGCTGGGTGGTCAGCGAAGCCTCGGTGGCGGCGGCGAGGTACTGGTGGGCGTCGGCGAGGTCACCGGACGCGGCCCTGACGGCGAGGTTGTCCGCGTTGTCCTGCACCCGCTCGGTGTTGGCGATGGCCTTGCCGATCAGCGCGCCGAAGCCCGTCGCCGCGTTGGCGCTGGCCTGGTCGGTCTCGGTCGACGCGCTGATCGGGGCGATCGGGGCGGGCGGACCGGCGATGGCGGAGATTCCCGCGATCGGGGCGCTCATGCGTTCTTCCCGAGCTGCAGCGCGGCCTCATAGGCACCGTGGGCGCGGTCGGCGACCGCGAGGTTGGCCTGGTACCCGCGCTGGGCCATGATCAGGTAGCCCATCTGCTCGCTCAGGTCCATGTCCGGGTAGCGCACGTAGCCCTGCTCGTCGGCCAGCGGGTGGTTCGGCTCGAGGACCAACCGGCCTTCCGCGTTACCGGCGGGGGTCGAGGCCACGACCGCGCCGCCGAAGTCGCCGGCGATCGGCTGGGCCTGGATGAACCGCTCCTGGAAGGCGGGGCCGGTGGTCGGCGAGGCGTCGTTGATGTTGGCGATGTTGTCGGACACCGCGTCGAGCCACTTGCGGTAGACGGCGACGCCCGAGGCGGCCACACCGATGTTGTCAAACATCACCGACCACCCTTCAGCACCGTGCTGATCAGGCCGTACTGGTCGTCCTTGGCGCGGAGCATGAGCTTGAACCGCAAGCCGGTGTCCATACTGGAGAGGGTCTCCTCGTCGATGTTGACGTTGTTGCCGTCCTGGCGGGGAGCGAGGTTCGACCGCGTCTCGGCGAACTCGACGGAGGACTCCACCTCGGACCCGTTGGCGACCGCGTCGCGCAGCTGGTTCTCGAAGTCGAGCCGGCCCGCGGTGAACCCGGGGGTCTCGATGTTGGCGAGGTTGTTCGCGGAAACGCGCTGGCGCATGGCCAGGCCATTCAGTGCGGTACGCACCGCGGCGGAAGCGACATCGTCGAACACGGCCACAGCCCTTCTGCTTTGCCGTCGTGCGCCGATCCGTGGCGAGGAGGTGAGCGATCCGTGCTCTCTGCCTGTCCAATCGGCACCCGGCGGGCCGGGCTGAGAAGTTTTCCCTGCTACATCGCGCAGTCGACGTAGCTTGGCCGGGGCGCGTCCCGGCCGTCGTCGAGCCGGTTGAGCACGGCGGCCTGCCGGGCGGTGCCGGTGATCGTGGTGGCGAGCTGCTGGGCGACGGCCAGCTGACGACGCAGGACCTCGTCCGCGCGGGGACGCAGGTCCAGGGGAAGAGGGCCGAGCCCGGCAGGTGGCTGCCACGGGTCGGTCAGGGGAAGGTCGCGCATCCGGTGCTCCTCGGCGAGCAGCTCCTCGGCGGCGACCACGTCGGCCTCCAGGGCGTCCAGTGCCTCTACCCAGGCCCGGCGCCACTGGGGGGCGGTCATGCCGGAGCGCCGATGCCCGCAGCCGGTGCCTGGGCCTCGACGACCTGGCGCCACGTGTCCCGCAACGGTTCGGCCACCGCGAGGCTCGCGGTGATCTTCTCGACGTCCTGGCGCAGGTTGGCGTCCATGAGCTCGGCGAGCAGGAACGAGTAGATGTCGGCGAGCTGCTGGCCGGCCGGCCAGTCGTCGGTGCGCAGCGAGCCGCGCAGCTCGAGCAGGATGTCCTGGGCGTGCAGCAGCGCCGCCGACGCGGCGTCGCGGCGGCCGTCGGTGGCGGCCGCGGCGGCGCGCTCGAGGTCGAGGCAGAGCCGGTCGTAGAGCATGACGAGCAGCCGGCCGGGCGAGGCCGTGCTGATCGAGTCGGTCAGGTAGCGCTGGTGGAACGCGGCGGGCGACATGGATACCTCAGCTCGTGGTGGGCAGGCTTCCCAGCTGGCTGGACAGCCAGCTGGACTGGTCCTTGAGCCGGCCGAGTGCGGTCTCGAGGTTCGTGTACTGGCGCTGGAGGCTGACCTTCTTGGCGGCGAGACGCGTGTCCCAGTCGTCGATCTCCTTGTTGAGCCGACGCATCGTGGTGTCACCGCCCTGAACGGCGAGGGTGAGCTTGCCACTCGTCGAGTCGGTCGCGTCGACGGCGATCTTGCGGTAGGTCTCGGCGAAGCCGCCCTTGACGGCGGTCTGCACCTTGGCCGGGTTCGCCTCGTAGGCGGCGAGGAACGCGGCCCGGTCGAACGACAGCGTGCCGGACCGGTCCAGCTTGACGCCCACCCCGCTGAGGCTGCCGAACCCGGAGACGCCGTTGCTGACGCCGGACTGGAGCTGCTGGCGCAGCCCTCTGGTCAGCGAGTTGCCGGTGAGCGGCCCGCCGGTCTTGGTCGCGCTGTTGTAGGAGCTGGCCGAGTCGATCTGCAGGGCGGCGGAGTTGATGGCGGAGACGAGCGCCTGCATCGCGTCGGCGAGCGCGCCCGTGTCCGGTGAGGTGCTCACGGTGACGTTGTTGGCGACGGCTGTCGCGCGGATCGTCACCCCGGGCAGCAACCCGCTGAACGTGTTGTCCTTGCTCGTGAGCTTGTAGCCGCCGGCGGCGGCGTCGCCGACGGTCAGCTCCGCGTCGGCCCCCTGGGACAGCACGGAGGTCGGCTGGGAGAGCCCCGACACCGTGAACGCCTGGGCGGCGCCGGTGGAGGCGGAGGAGAACTGGACGACCGGACCGTCGCTGGTGGTGAGAACGCTGGCACGCACGCCGAGGTTCTTGGCGTTGACCGCGTCGGCGAGGCCCTGCGGGGTGTCGGTCGTGACCGCGATGTTGGTGGCGGTGCCGCCGACGGTGAGGGTCACCGAGCCGTTCGTCGTCATCGACCCTGAGGTCGGCGCCTTGCTGGTGACCACGTGCTGGGAGGCCAGGCGGACCACGTTGAAGGTCGCCGAGCCGGTGGTGGCCGCGGTGCTGGCCGATGCCGAGACCGCGGAGGAGTTGGAGCTGGTGGCCTTCACACCCTGCCAGGTGTTGGCGGAGGTGAGGGCTTCGGCCGCGGAACGGACCGCGACCATCCGGGCGTTGACACCCTGGTAGGCGTTCTGCACCGTCTTGTGCTCGGAGACCTTCGTCTTCAGCCGGCTCTGGGGAGCACCCTCGACCTGCAACAGCTGGCTGATGATGGTCGTGGTGTCGAGTCCCGTGACGAGTCCGTCGACGCTTGCCATGTGTCCGTTCCCTTACCCGTTCCTGGATGTGCTTACGACGGTGTGGTGTGGACTGTGTAATCGGAACAATGCTGGCCAGGCCAGCCAGGAAGCCGGGAGGGCGGGGGCATCGCCCTCCCGGCTGCCCCGTTATCAGCCGCGCAGCAGCTGCAGCACGGACTGCGGGGCCTGGTTGGCCTGGGCCAGCATCGCGGTGCCGGCCTGCGACAGGATCTGCGACCGGGTGAACTTGACCATCTCGTTGGCCATGTCGGTGTCGGTGATCGCCGACTTGGACGCCGAGAGGTTCTCCACCTGGACGTTGATGTTGTTGATCGTGTGCTCGAACCGGTTCTGGTAGGCACCGAGCTGAGCACGCGCCGTCGACAGGCTCTTGATCGCGTTGTCCAGCGAGGTGATCGCGTTCTGGGCGTTCACCGTGCTGTCCACCTTGACCGTGGAACCGACGCCGAGGCCGGCGCTGTCGAACCCGGTGGCGGTCGAGCCGCTGACACCCGCCGTGGCGGTGCCCGCGGTCAGACCGGCCGCGCTCGAGGTGACCGAGATCGTCTCGTCGGCGGCGACCTTCGAGGCGATCTTCAGCGTGCCGGACTCGTTGGTGGCAACGAACGACGAGCGGAAGCCCTCGTTGCCGTTGAGCTGGCTGACCACGTCGTCGAGGTCAGCCGGGTTGCTCAGCTTCACCGTGGCGCCGGTGCCGTTCAGCGTGGCCGAGATGGTCTCGCCGTCAAGGGCGTTGCTGAACGTGCCGGTCACGGTGTTGCTGGCCTTGGTGCCGGTCGTACCGAACACCGACGCGTCGAGCTTGACGTCGATCCGGTCGTCCATCGTGTTGTTGGCGCCGACCTGGAACGTGCCTTCGTACGCGGTGCCGCCAGGAGTACCCACCGACAGCAGCTTCTGGCCGCCGAAGGAGGTCGTCTTGGCGATCCGGTCCAGCTCGCTCTGGAGCTGGCCGAACTCGGTCTGGGCCGCGGCCTGGGCGTTGGTGTCCTGGGAGCCGCCGTTGGCAGCCTGCACCGCGAGGTCACGCATGCGCTGCAGGATTTCCGCCGACTCGTTCAGGGCACCGTCCGCCGTCTGGACGACGTTGACGCCGTCCTGGGCGTTGCGGGTCGCGACCTTCAGGCCACCGATCTGGGACTGGAGCCCCTGGGCGATCGAGAGGCCGGCGGCGTCGTCAGCTGCCCGGTTGATCCGGAGGCCAGACGACAGCTTCTCCAGGGATCCCTGCATCTGCTTGTCGTTGACCGACAGGTTCCGGTAGGCGTTCATTGCCGCGATGTTGGAATTGATGCGCAGACTCATTGAAATTTCCTCCTTGAATCGAGTCCTTGCCGGTCCCTCCGTGGTCCGGCACCCGTACTCATCGGACAGTGGGGGGTTGTCTTGAGGTTTTCGAGTACGAGTTTTTTCAGGCGGTGCGAGCGACCGGCATACCGGTCGCCGTGGTCTGGGCCAGGCGGGTGCGCAGCGTGCCGTGCGCGGCCACTGCCGCGTAGTAGGAGGCACGCCGACGCGCGGCGCAGCCCTCGGGACGGGTGGCCGAGGCCACCCGCTCCGGGTCCAGTGCGGCGTTCATGCCGTCGCGCAACAGCGCGGTGGCCTCGGAACGCAGCTGGGAGACGCGGGACTCGGTGACACCGAACTCCTCGGCCAGCTCGCTCATCGACCGGTTCTGGAAGTAGTAGGCCTCGATGACGGCCTTGAGCCGCTCAGGGAGGTTGGCGATCGCGTCGTGCAGGTAGCCCACGCGCTCGCGGTCGAGGACCATGTCCTCTGGGGAGGGTCCGTTGTGCGCGGTGGCGGTACCGGCGCCGTCGACCCCGTCGGGGAAGGCGGCCTGCAGGCTGAGCAGCGTCGCGCGCTGCACGTCGTCGCGGACCGCCACGACCTGGCGGGCGTCGGTGTCCAGCCGGGTGGCGAGCTCGGCGGCGGTGGGCACCCGGCCGTGGTCGGCGACGAACTTGTCCCGCTCGGCCTCGATCCGGCGGACCTTGCCCCGCACCGAGCGGCTCGCCCAGTCCAGCCCGCGCAGCTCGTCGAGCAGGGCGCCGCGGATGCGCATCGAGGCGAAGGCGCCGAACGGGGCGCCGCGGGAGGGGTCGAAGCCGCGGGCGGCGGTGACGAGGGCCTCGGAGCCGGCCGAGAACAGGTCCTCGCGGCGGACGTGCGCCGGAACCCGGGCGAGCATCTCGCGGACCAGGTGACCGACCATCGGGAGGTGGGCCGTGACCAGCTCGTCCACGGTGGACGCCGGCTGCTGGGGCTGGGCTGGCTTCGTCATGGTGGTGGTCCTCTCGCTGGTCGCCGTCCTCGGTGCGGCGATTTCCAGCCTCGGGCGCCACGGGTGCAGCTCGGTTGCCTCCTCGGTTGTCGTTCCGTTGTGGATCGGCCGAAAAAGTCCTCAGGTGCGTCCCGGCCCTGCCGATGGGAGCTGTAGCAGGCAAGAGGCAGCAGGTCGGGAGGGCTTTTTATGAGCGTCGTGGAAACGTCCACGATCTTGTGGCGGCAGCGGGAGCTTCTCTCGATGCTGCTGTTCAAACTGGATGTGGAGAGCCTTGTACTGTCCGCGGGACGCAGCCGCTGGCTGGGCGCGGCCACCTACGAGGTCGAGCTGGTTCTCGAGCAGGTACGCGAGAACGAGGTGCTCCGAGCGATCGCCGTCGACGAGCTCGCCGACCTCCTGGGACTCCCGCCGGGTCCCAGCCTGGCCGACCTCACCGACGCCCTCGACGAGCCATGGCGTTCCACCTTCGCCGACCACCGCAAGGAGCTGATCTCGCTCTCCGCCGAGATCGACGCCGCGGTGCGCACCAACCGCGGCCTGCTCACCTCCGGCCAGCGCGCGGTCCAGGAGGCCCTGCACACGGTCACCGGCTCGAGCGACCTCTACCGGCAGGACGGCACCACTGCCCCGGCAGGCCACCGCTCCGCCCGACTCTTCGACGAGGCCATCTGATGAGCACGTTCTCCGGGCTGAACACGGCCCTGACCGGGCTGCGCGCCCAGCGCCAGGGCCTCGAGCTCGCCGGCCAGAACATCACCAACGCCAACACCGAGGGCTACAGCCGCCAGCGGGTCGAGCTGACCGCGGTCGGCGGCGCCACCGCCGCCATGTACGCCACGGCCGGTACCGACACCGGCGGGGTCGTGGTCTCCCAGGTCACCCGCATCCGCGACGCCTACCTCGAGGCCAGGGGGCACACCGAGCACGAGCGGCAGGCCGGCCTCGGTCAGCAGTACCTGGTCATCTCCGAGATCGAGCGCGTGTTCTCCGAGCCGAGCGTGAACGGCCTGCAGGCCAAGCTCAGCCAGCTCTCGGACGGCTTCGCCGACGTCGCGGACAGCCCCGGCGACTCCGCCGCCCGCACCCAGCTGCTCACCCGGGCGAGCATCGTCACGGCCTCGCTCAACTCGAGCGCCACCGAGCTCTCCGGGCAGTACACCGCCCGCCGCGACCAGCTGACCGCCACGGTCGACGAGGTCAACAACGCGGCCGCCCGCCTCGCCGCGCTGAACGAGACCGTGTCCCGGGCGACGCTGGCCGGCGTGAGCACCAGCGAGCTCAGCGACCAGCGGGACCTGCTCGCCATGCACCTGGTCGAGCTGACCGGCGGGACCGTGTCCCGCGGGCCGAACAACTCCCTCAACGTCTCGATCGGCGGCAGCCCGCTGGTCAGCGGCATCACCGCGCGCTCGCTCGTCGCCACCGGCAGCACGACGCTGGCCGGTCAGGCAGGCGACCCGGTGGGGCTGCGCTGGTCCGACACGAACACCGCGGCCGGACCCGTCGGAGGCCAGATCGGGGCGCAGCTCGGCTCGCTCAACACCACGCTGCCCAGCTACCTGGGCGACCTCGACCGCGTCGCGGCCACCCTGGCCAGCTCGGTCAACGGCCTGCACACGACGGGCTACACGTCGGCGGGCGCCCAGGGTGGTGCCTTCTTCTCCGGCACCACCGCCGCGAGCATCTCCGTCGCGATCACCGACCCGAGCGCGGTGGCCGTCTCCAGCAGCGCGTCGCTCGCCCTGGACGGCGGCGTCGGCGACCGGCTCGCCCAGCTGGGCGGCACCGCGGGCAGCGCCGACGACGTCTACCGGGTCGTGGTGTCCCGCCTCGGCGGGCACGTCCAGTCGACCGAGCAGCTGCTCAACACCCAGAACGCGATCACGAACCAGGTGGACTCCGCGCGGCTGTCCAGCGCCGGGGTCAACATCGACGAGGAGCTGACCTCGATGCTCACCTACCAGCGGGCCTACGAGGCGTCGGCGCGGACCATGAGCGCCATCGACTCGATGCTCGACACGCTGATCAACCGGACGGGGGTCTGACGATGGTGTCGCTGAACCGGGTCACCGAGCAGTCGACCTCGGCCAGGGTGCTCGCCGGGCTGCAGAATGGGCAGAGCAGGCTCGAGCGGCTGCGCGAGCAGGTGACCACCGGCAAGCAGGTCGGCAAGCCGTCCGACTCGCCGATCGGCACGATCTCGGCCATGGAGATCCGCTCCGACATGGCGACGCGTGGGCGCTACGCCCGCAGCGCGACCGACGGCGTGGCCCGGCTCGGCACTGCCGAGAACGCGCTCACCACCGCCAGCGACCTGATCAACCAGGTGCGCGACCGCGTGCTGCAGGGCATGTCCTCGCCGGCGGCCGGCGACCCGGCCGCCCGGGAGGCGATCGCCAGCGAGATCGCCGCGCTGCGCGACACCCTCCTGTCGGTCGGCAACACCACCTACCTCGGTCGCCCCGTGTTCGGCGGCACCACCTCCGGTGAGCAGGCGTTCGACACCACGACCGGGGCGTACATCGGCGACAGCGGCCAGGTCCAGCGCCGGGTGGCCGACGGCGTGCAGGTGCGCGTGGACGTGCCGGCCAGCGTGTTCGGCACTGGCTCCAACCAGCTCTTCGCGGTCCTGGACTCGGTCGTCGCCAAGATGAAGACCGACCCCACCACTCTGTCGGGTGACCTCGATCGGCTGGACTCGGCCCAGCGCGCCGTCAGCACGGAGATTGCCGGCGTGGGTACGCGCTACAGTCAGCTCACCTCGGCGAGCGACGCGGCGGAAGCCCAGACGGTCTCCCTGACCTCCCGGTTGTCCGACATCGAGGACGTGGACCTGGCGAAGGCGGTGATCGACCTGCAGACGCAGAACGTGGGCTACGAGGCTGCCCTCGCCGCCACCGCGCGAGTGGTGCAACCCTCCCTGCTGGACTTCCTCCGATGACGGCGACCGTGCTGGCCGAGCCGGAGCTGCCGACCATCGAGTTCACCAGCCCGATGCCCGGCTTTCCGGAGCACCGGCGGTTCGTCCTGGTCAACGCGGGCGAGGACGGGCTGATCTACACGCTGCGCTCGGTGGACGACCCGGAGCTGCGGTTCCTGGTCGTCCCGCCCGCGCCGTTCTACCCGGACTACGCGCCCGAGGTGGGCGACCAGGTGATCGAGCAGCTGGCGAGCACCCGACCCGAGCGGGACCTGCTGGTGCTGCTGGTCGTCACCGTCGGCGAGCGCGCCGACGAGGCCACGGCCAACCTGCTCGCGCCGGTGATCCTCGACCGCTCGACCCGACGTGCGGTACAGGTCGTCCTGCAGGAGGATCTGCCGGTACGCGCCCCGCTGCTGGACGCGTAGGAACGAGAAGGGGACGAGGCGCATGCTGGTGCTGACCCGCCGGGCCGGGGAGAGCGTCCGGATCGGCGACGAGGTCACGGTGACCGTGCTGGACGTGCGGGGGGACGTCGTCCGGGTGGGCATCCAGGCGCCTCGCTCCGTTCCCGTGCACCGGGACGAGGTGTACCGGGAGCTGCGCGCGGCCAACCAACAGGCCGTCGTCTCCAGCGACGCCGCGGCCGACGCGCTCAGCGCCGCCCTGCGTCGAGCCGGGCGGACGGCGACGCACCCCTAGCCCGCACCCCTGGCCGGCAGGTAGACCCGGATCGTCGCGCCGGTCGGCGCCGCCTCGACGTGCAGCTCGCCCCCGTGGCGCTTGGCGATGGACTGGGCCAGCGCGAGCCCGAGGCCGACCCCGATCCGGTCAGCACCGGGGCCCTGGCCCGACTCGGTCTCGGCGAGGATCGCCGTGAACACGTTGCCCGACTCCTCCGTGGGCAGGTCGGCACCGCTCACGATGAAGTTCCAGCAACCGTCGACGACCTCGTTGCGCACCGCGATCCGCGCGCCCGACCCGGAGGCGGCAACCGCCCCGGACAGCACGTAGTGGACCAGCTTGGCGAGCCAGTCGGGATCGCCGACGACCTGGCTGGGCCCCCCGTCGGCGCCCGCGTCGCTCACCGTCAGCTCGTGCGGGACACCCTCCTCGCGCAGCAGCCGCACCCGTTCGGCGAGTAGCTCGCTGGTGTCGACATCGTGTGCGGCCAACGGCAGCTGGTTCGCCTCGAGCCGCGCCAGCACGAGCAGGTACTCGACGATCACCATCAGACGACCGGTGTTGCGCGCGAGCGCGGCCACGATCTGGCCGCGGGTCTCCTCGTCGGCCACACCCTCGGCGAGCGCCTCGACGAGGCTCGACGCGGCCGTGAGCGGGGTGCGCAACTCGTGGGACACCGTGGCCAGGAACTGGTTCTTGAGCGTGCCCAGCTCCGCGAGCTCCCGGTTGCGCGCCTCGAGCGCGTGCCGGGCCGCCGCCCGCTCGGTGACGTCCCTGGCGAGCATCAGGTGTGCCCGGGTCCGGCCGTCGAGGGTGACCGGCAGGTAGTCGGCCTCGTAGATCTCGTCGTTGGGCACTGCGACCTCCTCGGCCAGCACCGGCCGACCCCCCGCGATGCCGCGCCGGGCGAACTCGATGGCCTCCCGCACGACCTCCCTCGCCTCCGGCGGCGCCCGATCGGCCAGCTCCGGCAGCGTGATGCCGGTCAGCGACCTCGGCTCGACCTCGTCGAGCCGCATGAAGGTCAGCGCCGTGGCGTTCACGTCCTCGATCCGCAGCTCCTCGCCGACCAGCATGATCCCGACGTTGAGCGAGTCGATCAACGTGCGCAGCCGGGCCGACTCGACCCGCAGCCGCTCCTGGGTCTCCTGCAGCGAGTTCATGTCGATCGCGTAGCGGATCGCCTCCCGCCGAGCACGGGTGGGGTCCGCCTCCGCCAACCTGCCCGCGATCGCCTGCGCCACGACCTGTGCGGTCTGCATCAGCTCCGGGCGGGCCACGCCGGGCCCGGACAGCTCGAGCAGGTGCTCGTCGCCGACCGGAACCGCTGTCCTCCCGGCCTGGCGCGAGCGCGCGGTGCCGGTGGGGACGAGACGTGCGGAGATCACCCCGGGGAGGGTGGCTAGCTCGTTCACCACCTCGAGGATCGCGACGTCGTTTGCCCGCTGCTGGTCGGCGAGGCGGTGCAGCATCACACCGGTCCGCTCCACCAGCCACATCGGCCAGCCGCTGCTTGGTTTGGACGGATACGCGCCGTGCACGGCGTTGGGCACCGGTCGAATCACCTTCCCACTGCTGTCATCCACGCGCGGCTCACAACGCCCCCTTCGGGTAGCCCTTCAGCACAACGCGCTACCAATTCCACAGTCGGGTGAACCTCATTGGAAATACCCGCCTCGGACCTGCCTGCACGTCTGTCTGCACGTACGGTGAACCTAGGCCATTCGGCGGGAATCCACAGAGGAGGCAGGTCGGCGTGGCGGATTCCCAGCACGGTACCGCTGGTGTCGAGAACTCCGTGGCCGACGTCGTGATGGCGGCGGCGGAGCTCACGTCGAGTCCAGTTCCCGCCGACGAGAGCCTCATCGCCAGGATGGTCGACACCCTGCTCGGCGCCGGCGGCGTGCACGACGTCCGTCGGGTAAGAGTCCAGCGTGGACAATATGACGACTCGGTCGGCAAGTTCCGCAGAGGCCAGCGGATCCTGCACCGCGTCCGCATCCCGGGCACGGGCGAGGCCATCGAGGCCGAGCTGGCCGACCCGCACGACCGGGAGTGGGCCGGCGACGACCAGGTGCGGCGTATCCACTCCACGCTGACCCTGGTCTCCGCCGCGACCAGCGCGCCGCCCAGTACCGACCCGATCGAGCAGCTGCTCTGGAACACCCGGGCCGTGGTGGTGCAGCTCCAGCGCGACCGGTGGTCGATCCGCTCGGCGACCGGAACCCGCCTGCTGGGCTACACCTCCGAGATCGCCCGGCACCAGGACCCGCTGTCCTTCGTGGATCCCCGGGACCGGCCGTCGGCGCTGCGCGCCTACGTCGAGACGCTCACCGGCCGGGTGCACAGCCGCACGCTCGACCTGCGGGTGCTCAACTCCGAGGGCGGGTATGTCGTACTGGAGTCCACGTTCGTGAACCTGCCCAGCGGCGGGGGGCGCCGCAGCGTGGCGTTGTACGGGTTGGACGTCACCGAACAGCGGGCGGACGAGGCCCGGCTGCGTGAGCTCGTGATGCGGCTGCGCGGTGCGGTCCTGGTCGTCGATGAGACCGGCCACATCAGACTCGCCAACGAGGCCTTCACCCGTATGTTCGGCGCGCGTGCCGGCGACTGGCAGGGGCAGCACCAGCGGGAGGCACTGCGCGCGGTCGTGGCGGCGAGCCTGGACGACGACGTGACCCGTCAGCAACTCGCGACCTTCGCCCGCGCGCGCAAGCACCGAGTCGGCCGGATCGACCTCGCCGACGGCCGGGTGATCGACCTGGACCGCACCCCGCTGGTCGAGCACGGCCTCGAACTCGGTGCCCTGTGGCAGTTCCGAGACGTGACGGCGGAGGTGGCCAGCCCGCACGAGGCCGACGCCGGCACGTCCGCCGAGCGCCAGAACCGCGTACTCGCAACGGTCTCCCACGAGCTGCGGACACCGTTGACCGCGATTGTCAGCTTCGCGGAAATGCTGGTCGATCCGTGCTCGGGGGAGCTGACCGACACCCAGCACGCGGCGGCGGAGGTCATCGCCCGCAACACCCGCCGGTTGCTCAGGCTCGTCGACGACCTGCTGCTGCTCTCCCGGCTGGAGAGCGCCCGGCTGCCGGTACGGCGCGGCGAGGTCGACCTCGCCGGGCTGGTCGCCACGGCCGTCGCCGACCGGCAGTTCGAGGCCGAGGCAGCCGAGATCGAACTGGCCAGTGAGACCTCGGTCGGACCGTCGCTGGTCGGTGACCCGGGTCGGCTCGCCCAGGTGGTGGACAACCTCATCCGCAACGCGATCAAGTTCTCCGCCCGGGGTGGTCTGGTCAAGGTGACCGCGCGCGCCGAAGGTCCATGGTGGACGATTAGGGTGACCGACTCCGGAATGGGCATCCCGCCGGCGGAGCTGGAGCACGTCACCGCCGGTTTCGAGCGTGGCTCGAACGCGCTCGCGGCCGGGGTTGCCGGCAGTGGCCTCGGGCTCGCCATCTGCCGGGAGCTGGTCGAGCTGCACCACGGCTCGATGACGATCGAGAGCACCGTCAACGTCGGGACCGAGGTGACGGTCACTCTGCCGGCACGGGGAGGAGAATAATGGCGAAGATTCTTGCCGTGGAAGACGAGCCCGACATCGCCCTGGCGCTCCGACTCATCTTCGAGCGGGCGGGTTACGAGTTCGTCTCCTGCGCCGACGGCCGAACCGGACTGCGCAAGGTGCACGAGGAGAAGCCGGACCTGGTACTGCTCGACGTCGGACTGCCCGGAATGGACGGTTGGACGGTGCTGGAGCGGATCCGCGACCTGGCCGACCTCCCCGTGCTGATGCTGAGCGCCCACGGGCAGGAGACCGACAAGGTCCGCGGCCTGCGAGCCGGCGCCGACGACTACGTGACCAAGCCGTTCACGAACAACGAGCTGCTCGCGCGGGCCGAGGCCCTGCTGCGGCGCGCCGGCAAGGCCGCGGGCGGCAACGAGCTCACGGACTCCTATGACGACGGCATGGTGCGCATCGACCGGCGGGCCCGGTCCGTCCACGTGACGACGGCGGAGGGCGAGCAGGAGGTACGCCTGACGAGCATGGAGTTCCGGCTGCTCAACGTGTTCGTCACCCACACGGGGGCGGTGCTCTCGGCGCAGCAACTGCTCAGCCAGGTCTGGGACGACCCGACCGGCCTCGGCCCGGACCGGGTGAAGTTCGCGGTGCTCCGGCTGCGACGCAAGTTGGGCTGGGAGGGCGACCAGTCGCCGATCGAGGCGATCCGCGGCGTGGGCTACCGGTACCGGGGTACGTCGACGGGCTGAGCACATCCCGCTCTCCAACTGGGTCCGCTTGTGATCCTCCGCTCGTGACCATCCGATTGTCGGTGGTGACGGGCGCAGCGCGGGTGCACGACGGGTGCAGTTCGGTTGCGGGCGCCCGACGGTCAGGCCTGCCCGAACCTGGCCAGGTCCTTGCGGGCGACCGGCGCCGGGGCCAACCGCTCCTCGGCGCGCGCGCCGACGTGCGTCGGCACCGCCGAGGGGCCGAGCTCCTCGGTGAGGATCAGGTCGATTCGCGCGCTCGCCTGACGGCAGCGGTGAGCCGCCAGCGCGGTCAGCACCGCGGCCAGCGCCACGATCATGATGGTAAGCAACATTTCCGCTCACCTCCTTCGGTGTTCACTGTGCACCGAGGAAGGGCCGGAAAGAAGACCTCGAGCGGCGCCGCAACCGTGCGGCACCCGTTGCGCTACCGAACTGCTCCGAACCCGACGGACGGGGGTCCCACCGGAAACCGAGATGCACCCGTAAATGCCACCGACGAGCAACGGACGGCAGAGAACGTGGAGATATCCGATTTCCGACGAAGGGTATTCCCATGGTCCGCACGGTCCTCGCGATGCTCGCGTTCGCCGCTGTCGCCACCGTCGGCGACGTCGCCGTGGAGCCGGTCGTGGCGCACGCCGCGGACGACGTCCACGTCGTGGGTGAGGCGATCATCGCCGGACCGACTGGGGCGTTCGCGGCGTCGACGACGGCGAAGGCGGCGGCGAAGGCCGCGGCCCCCGGATGTGACGACCGGAGCTACGCGCTCTCCCCGTGGCGGGTGGACAAGCCCTACCAGTGGACCTACAACCCCAAGGGCACGCCCGCCTCGGTCGCCGCCACCGCGCTCGGCGCGATCCAGCGGGGGAGCACGACGGTCTCCAGCGGCCGCAACCGCTGCCGCACCACCACCCGGCTGACCACCACCAACCAGTACAAGGGCACCACCACGCGCGTGGCCCAGGTGTCGGCCAGCGGGACCTGCGCGGGCAACGACGGCGTGAGCGTGACCAGCTGGGGCCGCCTCCCCAGCGCCTACCTCGCCTACACCTGCGTGTACTACCGGAGCAACGGCACCGTGATCGCCTCGGACATGCTGATCGACAACAGCGTGCACGCCTGGGCGACGACGCTGCCGGCCCGGTGCGTGAAGACCTTCGACCTCGAGTCCGTCGTCGTGCACGAGCGCGGCCACACCGCCGGGATCGGCCACGTCGAGCAGGTCCGGAGCGTGCAGCAGACGATGAGCCCCAGGAACCAGCCGTGCTCGACCACCAAGCGGCTGCTCGGTGCGGGCGACCTGGCCGGCCTGCGCGCTCGCTACGGCGCCTGACCTCCGGTCTTCCTGGCCACGCCGGCGTAGAGCGCATCCTCCTCCGCGATCCGCCCGCCGGGCTCCCCCGCGGCCCCGCCGTCCGGATGCCACTGCGAGGTGGTGACCAGCCCTGGCGGTACCAACTCGAAGTCGCCGAACAGGCGGAGCACCTCCTCGCGGGTCCTGGTGCAGAGGGTGTTCTGCGACTGGTTGATCTCGCCGAGCAGCCGCTTCCCGTCGTAGATGGCGAAGTCGTCGGTGAAGTGGGAAAGGGCGAGGTAGCTCCCGGGGGCGAGTGCCGCGCGGTAGGCGGCGAACACCCCGTACGGGTCCTGGTCGTCGAGGATGTAGTGGCCGATGGTGACCGCGAGCAACCCGATCGGACGGTCGAAGTCGAGCAGCCGCCTGGTCTGCTCGTCGCCGAGGACGATCCCCGGCATCGTGACGTCGGCGTGCACCATGGCGGCACGGTCGTTGCCGTTCAACAGCAGCCGGCTGTGCGCGACGGCGACGTGCTCCATGTCCACATAGACCACACGGGTCTCGGGATCGACCTCCTGCGCGATCTCGTGCACGTTGCCGACCGTGGGGATCCCCGAGCCGAGGTCGAGGAACTGCCGGATCCCCCGCTCCATCAGGTACAGCACCACCCGGCGCATGAACGCCCGGTTGTTCACCGCGACCTTGCGCGCGTTCGGCTCCACCTTCATCAGGTGCGCCGCGAACTCGCGGTCCACCGCGAAGTTGTGGTTGCCACCGAGGAGGTAGTCGTAGAGCCGGGCCGCGCTCGGCTTCTCCAGGTCGACCGACGTGGGAACCCAGTTGGTCTGCGCCGTCACCGGCCTACCTCCCGCATCTCGGGCCCCTGCGCCCCGTCGGACAACCTTACTGATCGTGGGAAGCGCGCGACAACAGCGTCCCGGTCGCTACCCTCGCGGCATGGTCGAGCCTCCCCGCATCCTGGTGGTGGACGACGACGCGCGCATCCGCGAGCTGCTCGAGAGCACACTTCGCTTCGCCGGGTTCGACGTGACCGTGGCGGCCTCGGGGCGGGAGTGCCTCGACCTCGTCGGCACCTCCGCGGTGGACCTGGTCCTGCTGGACGTGGTGCTCCCCGACCTCGGCGGGTTCGAGCTCGTGCGGTTGCTGCGGTCCCGGCGAGACCAGGTCCCGGTCGTGTTCCTGACCGCTCGTGACGGCGTCGACGACCGGATCGCCGGGCTGGGCGTGGGTGGCGACGACTACGTCACCAAGCCGTTCGACGTCGGTGAGGTCGTCGCGCGGCTGACCGCCGTACTGCGCCGGACGCGGGGTGGTGGGAACGCGCCCGAACCGCTGCGGGTGGACGACCTCGTACTCGACCCCGAGGCGCACCGGGTCACCCGAGGGGATCGGGAGGTGGAGCTCTCCCCCACCGAGTACCGGCTCCTGCACTACCTGATGGTGAACGCCGGGCGGGTGGTGTCCAAGGCGCAGATCCTCGACCACGTGTGGCAGTACGACTTCGGCGGTGACGGGGCGGTGGTGGAGAAGTTCATCTCGACCCTGCGCCGCAAGGTCGACGCCGATGCGCCGGCGCTGATTCGCACCGTGCGCGGGTTCGGCTACACGGTTCGCGGCGGATGAGGGTCCGGTGGCCGCGCAGCATCCGCGGCCGGCTGCTGACCGGGGTCCTCGGTCTGTCCCTGGTCGCGCTGCTGGTGGCCGAGGTGGCGGTCCTGCTGGCCTTCCGTGACTACCTCGGCGACCGCACCGACCGGCAGCTGCGGGCGATCGGCGAGCGGATCGAGGAGGCCCTCGCCGGGCGCGGCCAGCTGCGCGTGCGCGAGGGACAGGTGGCCGCCCTGGTCCCGGACGGCGTCGTGGTGCTCGTCCGCGGGGAGGTCCGCGGCGAGGAGCGACCGCTGGTCTCCATCGCGGCCAGGGGCGGGGAGACCAGCACACTCGGCGGGCTGACCCGGACCGAGCCGGTGACCGTGCGGGGCGCGGACCGCGACCTGCGTGCGGTCTCGGTCCCGGTGCCGGGCCTTCGCCTGGTGCTGGACGGGGAGCCGGTCGCGGCGAACACGGCGGTGATCGCGCTGGACGTGAGCGACGAGCAGGACGCCCTGCGCAACCTGGTCACGATCGAGCTGGTCGTCGCCGGGGTCGCGGCCGTCGTCCTGGTCCTGGTGTCCGGAACGGTGCTGCGCGTGGGGCTCCGGCCCCTACGGGCGATGGCCGCCTCCGCCGAGGACATCGCCTCCGGTCGGCTCGGCACGCGGCTGCCGCAGTCGCCGCCCGACACCGAGACCGCCGCCCTGGCCGCCGCCCTGAACCGCGCGTTCGACGCCAGGGAGCGGGCCGAGCGCGGGCTGCGGGACTTCGTCGCCGACGCCTCGCACGAGCTGCGCACCCCGCTCACGCTCATCCACGGCTGGGCCGACCTGTCCCTGCAGGGCGGGCTGCCCGACGGCGAGCGGACCCAGGCGGCGATGGAGCGCATCGCCACCGAGTCGGCGCGGATGCGCGCGCTCGTCGACGAGCTGCTGCTGCTCGCCCGGCTCGACGCCCGGCAGCCGCTGGCCAGGGACCTGGTCGACCTCGGACCGGTCGTGGACGAGGTCCTCGCCGACGCCCGCGTCGTGGCGCCGGACCGGGCCATCAGCCGCGAGGGCGTCGAGGGCGCCGTCGTGCGCGGCGACGAGGCCAGGCTGCGCCAGGTGGTGCGCAACCTGGTCGGCAACGCCACCCGCCACACCCCGCCGGGCACACGCGTCCGGGTGGGACTGGAGGTGGGCGAACGGGTCACGCTGCGGGTCCGTGACGACGGCCCGGGCATCCCCGACGAGGAGCTGCCGCGGGTGTTCGAGCGCTTCCACCGCGCGGGACGCGAGCGGGCCGGGGGCAGCGGTCTCGGGCTGTCCATCGTGGCCGCCGTGGTCGAGGCGCACGGGGGGACGGTGCGGGCCGAGGCCTCGGCGACCGGCGGCACGGTCTTCGTGGTGGCGCTGCCTCGGGCCGATCTTCAGGAAACCCTCAGCTCGGGCACCGGCCGGCGGTAAGGCGGAGCTGATGGTCTGTCCGGGTGCGAGTTCGAGTGCGACGGTGGCTGGTCGTCGCGGTGGCCGGCCTGGTGGTCGTGCTGGTCGCGGCCGACCGGGTGGCGGTGCAGGTGGTCGAGCGACGCTTGGCGGGGCGGTTGTCCTGCGGCGCCGCCGAGGTCGACGTGTCCGGCTTCCCGGTGCTGACCCAGCTGGTGTCCGGCGAGCTCGACGAGGTCACCGTGGACACCTCGCGGGGAGAGGTCCGGACCCGGCTCACGTTCCTGGACCTCGCGCTGGGCGAGGACCGCGGCGCCGCGGCCCTGCGGGTGGTGACCACCGTGCCCTGGGCGACGATGACCGAGCGGATGACCGAGCGAATGGCCGAGAAGGGCCGGCGGTTCGCGGTCGGGCCGAACGGCTCCCGGGTGGCGATCGTGACCGGCCGGAGCGGGGTGACCGTGCTCGCCGGCGTGGCGGTGGACGGGGACCGGATCCGGCTGGAACCCGAGGCCGTCCAGATGTTCGGGCAGGAGATCCCGCTCGACGGCCTGGAGGGGGCCGCGGGCCTGGCCCGGATCCCCGATGATGTGACCCTTCCGCTGCCCACGCTGCCGAGCGGGGTGCGGGCGACCGGTGCCGAGGTCACCGACGCCGGCCTCGTCGTGCGGGCCGAGGGCTCGGACGTGCGGCTGTCCGGGGGCGTCGGCGCCGGGCGGTGCGGGGACGAACAGGACCGGGAACAGGAAGGTGCATGAAGTGCTGGCGACTCTGGCCAGGTGGTGTGGACGACACCGCGGACTCGTGGTCGTGCTGTGGCTGGTGGGGACGGCCCTGCTGCTCGTGGGCTCGAGGATGGTCGGCGCGGACACCGCGGACGACATCTCGGTCCCGGGCAGCGACAGCGCGGCGGCCAACGAGCAGCTGGGCGCCGTGGGCCGGCCGGGCGGGGCACCCTCGGAGCTGGTCCTGCACGGCCGCTCGCTCGACGATCCCGCCGTCGCCAGGGCGCTGCGTGAGACAGTCGCGGCGATCTCCGCGGTTCCCGGCGTCGGCACGGTGCCCGAGCCCGTCCAACCCAACCCCGACCGGACCGCGGCACGGCTGACCGTCCCGCTGGAGGAGGGCGAGCGCGCCGACAAGCGGCTGGCCCGCGAGGTCCTGGACGCCGCCGCTCCGGCCGAGGACGCCGGTCTGGAGGTCGCGCTGGGCGGGGCGCTCGGCCGGCAGCTGTCCGCGGTGGACTCCCGGACGAGTGAGATCATCGGGATCGTCGCGGCGCTGCTGGTGCTGCTGCTCGCGTTCGGCTCGGCCGTCGCCGCCATGCTGCCGGTGGCCACCGCGCTCGTGGTGGTGGTCGGTGGGCTGGCCGGGCTGCAGGTCCTCGCCAGCGCGGTGGACATCCCCGACGTCGCGCCGACCCTCGCTGCCATGATCGGGCTGGGCGTCGGGGTGGACTACACCCTGTTCCTGGTCAACCGGCAGCGGCGGCTGCTGGCCGCTGGCATGTCCCCGGAGCAGGCGGTG
Organism: Actinophytocola xanthii; assembly: GCF_001921205.1. Taxonomy (GTDB): domain Bacteria; phylum Actinomycetota; class Actinomycetes; order Mycobacteriales; family Pseudonocardiaceae; genus Actinophytocola; species Actinophytocola xanthii. Next base: position 25,591 of record NZ_MSIE01000001.1, read on the forward strand.
CCCCGCTCCTGCGCCACGGCCGGGGCGGCCGTCGTCTTCGCCGGCGCGAGCGTGGTCGTGGCGATCTCCGGGTTGATGATCACCGGGGTGGACCTGGTCTCCTGGCTGGGCTGGAGCAGCGCGCTGCTCGTGGTCGGTGCGGTGCTCTCGGCGGTCACGCTGGCGCCGGCCATGCTCGCGCTCGCCGGCCGGCGGCTGAACCGGGGGCGGGCCGCGGCCGCCACCGACGCCGACCTCGACCGCGGCGGCTGGGGGCGCTTCGCCGGCCGGGTCACCCGTCGCCCGGCGACCGTCGCGCTCGGCAGCGCGCTGCTGCTGCTCCTGCTGGGTGCGCCCACCCTGACCCTGGACCTCGGCCAGTCCGACGCGGGCGACCGCAGCCCGGACCACCAGCTGCACCGGTTCTATGACGCCCTCTCCACCGGCTGGGGCCCGGGCGAGAACGGTCCGCTGTCGGTTGTGGTGCCCGACGCCGAGCGGGCCGCACCCGTGGCGGCCGCGATCGGCTCGACCGAGGGCGTCGCGTCGGTCGGCCCGCCGAGGGAGCTGGGGTCGGGCGCGGTGTCGCTGCGGGTGGTGCCGACCACGGCCCCGTCGGACCCGGCCACCACCAATCTGGTCCACCGGCTGCGGACCGAGGTTCTGCCCGAGGTGGGCCCGGCGCACGTCGGGGGTGCGACGGCCACCCGGATCGACCTCGCCGAGCGGATCACCGCGCGGCTGCCCTGGCTCGTGCTCACCGTCGTCGGCGTCGCCTGCCTGTTGCTGCTGCTGGCCTTCCGGTCGATCCTGCTGCCGCTCAAGGCCGCGCTGATGAACCTGGTGTCGGTGTGCGCGGCCTACGGCGTGGTGACGGCGGTGTTCCAGTGGGGCTGGGGAGCGTCGCTGCTCGGCCTGGACGGACCGATGCCGATCGACAGCTACGTGCCGATGGTGCTGTTCGCCGTCCTGTTCGGACTGTCCATGGACTACGAGGTCTTCCTGCTGTCCGCGGTCCGCGAGCACTGGCGGCGCGACGGTGACAACGACGCCGCCGTACGCCGGGGCGTGGCCGAGACCGGTGGCGTGATCACCTCGGCGGCCCTGATCATGGTCTGCGTCTTCGCGAGCTTCGTGCTCGTGGGTGAGCCCCAGGTGAAGGTGTTCGGCGTCGGCCTGGCCACCGCGATCATCGTCGACGCGACGATCGTGCGCTGCCTGCTGGTCCCGGCGACGATGGTCCTGCTCGGCCGGTGGAACTGGTGGCTCCCCCGCTGGCTCGACCGCCTGCTGCCCCGCGTCCTGGACCACGGCGAACACGATGCTGACGACGCGGGCGGCTCAGATGGTGATCACGACCTTGCCGAACGCTCGGCGCGAGGCGTAGTGGCGGTAGGCGGCGGGGGCGTCGTCGAACGTGAACACGCGGTCGATGACCGGGCGCAGCCGGTTGACCTCGACGGCGCGGTTCATCGCCAGGAACTGGGCCCGGCTGCCGACGGCGACGGCCCGCACGGTGGCACCCGAGGAGAACAGCACGCGGGGATCGATGGGCGGCGCGGCACCGGAGACGAAGCCCACGCAGGCGACGTGTCCCGCGGTTCGCACCGCGCGGAGTGACTCCTCGAGCAGGCCGGCGACGTCGACGACGCGGTCGGCGCCCCGGCCGCCGGTGAGCTCCCGGACCTCCTGGGACCAGTCGGGCGTGGCGCGGTAGTCGACGACCTCGTCGGCACCGAGCTCGGCCAGGCGGGCGGCCTTCGCCGCGCTGCTCGTCGTGGCGATCACCCGCGCCCCGAGAACCTTGGCGAACGCCAGCGCGAACAGCGACACCCCACCCGACCCCTGCACGACGACGGTCTGCCCGGGACGGAGCCCGGCGCCGTCGCCGGTGAGCGCGTTCCAGGCGGTGACCGCCGCGCAGGGGGAGCGTCGCCGCCTCGGCGAAGGAGAGGTGGCCGGGAACCGGGACGAGGGCGTGCTCGTCGAGCAGGGCGAGCTCGGTGAGCATGCCGTCAGGGAACCGGGTCCTCGTGCTCGCGGATCTCCAGCCCGCCGGTGCCGGTGAGGTGGTAGCTGCGCATGCTCAGCCGCCCACTCGCTCGGCGGCCAGCGGCACCTCGCCGGCGGTCTTGCTGTAGCCGAGGGCCTCCACGACCAGGCCGTCACGCACCTGCATCAGGTTCACCCCGCGTACCGAGTCGGTCGGCCCGTCGCCGAAGTGGTACCGCCAGCGAATCGTCGCGCGGTCACCGGCGACCACGACCTCCTCCGGCTCGAACCGGGTCGTGCGGTCCTCGGCGAGCGCGCGCCAGAACGCCAGGCAGGCCTCGCGTCCGACGTAGCGGGCGCCGTCCGGAGCCGGTTGGACGGCCTCCATCACGCAGTCCGCACCGACCAGGTCGAGCAGCGCGTCGGCGTCGTGGCCGGTGAAGGCGTGGTTGAAGCGGGCGATGACGTCGGCGGTGGAGCGGGGAGCCATGAGCGCCTCCATGAATAGACCGGTCGATCTACTGGACCATATCGACCGGTTGATCTACCCGTCAACCAGTGGGAGGCTGGGTCGGTGACCTCCCGTGCCACGACCGCCGGCCCGCGCGAGCGCCTGCTGGAGGCGGCCAAGCGGCTGACCTACACCCGGGGCGTCGGCGTGGGTATCGACGCCCTGCTGAGCGCCTCGAACGTGGCGCGGCGGTCGCTGTACGAGCACTTCGGCGGCAAGGACGGCCTCATCGCCGAGGTACTCCGGCTCGCCGCGGAGGAGGACGAGGCCACCTACCGGCGGACGATGCGGGCCGCGGGCGGGAACCCGCGAGACCGGCTGCTGGCGGTGTTCGACGCACTGGCCAAGGTCGTGGCCCGGCCGGATTTCCGGGGCTGCCGCTATCTCGCCGCCGACCTCGCCCTGGCCGATCCGGACCATCCCGGCCACGCCGTGACCCGCGAGTACCGCCAGCGCGTGCACCACCTGCTCGAGCGGGAGCTGGCCGCGCTCGGCCACCCCCGGCCGGACCTCGCCGCGGACCAGCTCCTCCTGCTCATCGACGGCACGCTGGCGGCCGGAGCGACCAGGCCCGACTCGCGCCCCGCGGCGTCGGCCCGCCTGCTCGCGGAACAGATCCTCGACGCGGGCGCGGCCTGATCTCCACCGCCTCAGGCCGGGGACTGTGCGGCCACGATGCGATCCAGCCACTCCCCCAGCAGGCCGCGTTCGCGCTCGGTCAGCGCGGTGGTCCCCGGTAACGCGGCCCGCAGCGCGAGGGCGTGCGCGACCGGGCCGTCGGCCGCGGTGTCCCGGTAGGACTCGGTGGTCACGGTGGCGATGATCGAGTCGCGGGCGATCGCGGACAGGGCGAGGTCGCGTCGGTCGACGGGTTGCGCGATCAGCATGAGCGTCGTGCCCAGGCCGGCGGCGTGGACCAGGTTCGCGGCGCGGTCCTCGCCGATCCGGAGCCGGCCGGCCTCGGCGACGCGCCGGATCAGGCCGGCGAGGATGGCGGCCGCCTCCCGGGCGGCGGGCGGCTCGGTACCGGGGCGCTGGTCGCCGTAGATCAACGTGTAGAACGCGGGGTTCGCCAGCCCGAAGTCGACGTGCAGGTCCCACCCGCGGCGCAGGTCGGCGACCGGGTCGTCGGTGACCGGGTTGGCCGCCTTGCTGCGCAGGTAGGTGGCCATCCCGTAGGCGCCGACGGCGTCCAGCAACCCCTGCTTGTCACCGAAGATCCGGTAGATCGTCGGGGCCTGCACCCCTGCCGCCGCGCTGACCGCGCGGGTCGAGACGGCGTCGCGGCCCCCCTCGGTGAGCAGGGTGGCGGCCGCCTCGATGATCCGGTCCCGGTTGTTCCGCTCCACCTATCGACGGTAACACCAAGGCGTTAGCGCTCTCCGGAATCAGACCACGCGCTCCTCGTCGTCGGTGTCGGCGTCGCTGTGCTCGGCGAGGCTCCAGGAGAGCTGGAACTCGATCTCCTCCTGGTCCTCGTCACGCTCGTGCTCGATGGAGAACCGGGCGCGCGCCGGTACGCGGATGCGCTCGCCGGCGATCTGGATCCGGAACGGAGTCTCGGTCTCCAGGGCGTCGGCCAGCCGGCGCAGCTTGGCGACAACGTCCGCGGTGGAGTAGATGCGCTCGACGTCCCTCGGTGCGCTGCTCACTGTGTTCTCCGATCTCTCGTGAGGAATTCCGGCGCCACATTGAACCGCGTCGCACCGACGGCGCCCCCGGAAGGCTGGAATACGCGCGCGCTCGAGCGTGTTGACCCGTACGCTTGATCTGTGCCTCCGGTGTCCGAGGCGCATCCCCGACAACCCACCCAGGTGTTCCGCCGGTTCCGCGCGCCCGGCGAACGCGACACGCCATGAACGGAGGCGGCACGACATGAGCAAGATGATCGACGACTGGCGGTACCACGCCGCCTGCCGGGACGCCGATCCCGAGCTGTTCTTCCCGGTGTCCGAGATCGGACCCGGTGCACGCCAGGCGGAGCAGGCCAAGGCGACCTGCGCCGGCTGCCCGGTACGCGAGCGCTGCCTCACCTTCGCCGTCGACAACGGCCTGGACCACGGGGTGTTCGGCGGCACCACCGAGCGGGAGCGGCGCGAGCTCGTTCGCCGCTCGCGCCACCGCGCGGCCTGACGGTCCGTTACCGGTTCCCGGCGGAAGGTTCCGCTTACCCGGCGCGGCTCGATTCCCGACGATGGTCGGCGAGGACAGCCGAACGAGGCGACACCGCCTCACCCGAGCCGGGAGGAAATCCATGGGTCCACTCCAGCAGGAGCAGTCCCCACCGCGCCGGGTACGGCGCGGCACGGTGGCCTCGCTCGCGATCGTCGCCGCGGTGCTGGCCGCAGCGGCGGGTCTGTTCGTCACGCTGGTCGTGACGGAACGGGCCGACACCGCCGAGGTGAACGAGCGGACCGCCGGCGTCGAGCGCGAGCTCGACGCCGAGCGGGACCGCATCGCCACCAACGAGTCCGATGTGGACGCCCTGGACGCGGAGCGGTCGGCGCTGGAGAGCACCAAGCTGGAGCTCACGGCGTGCGCCGACCCGGCCAAGGCATCGGTCGTGGCCGCCGAGAGCGGCGACGACGCCGGCCTCGACACGGCCATCCAGCAGATGCTCGTCCACTGCGGGAGGTGACCCCGATGACCGACACGCAGAGCCAGGAAACCGTTCGCTACAACGGGTTCCCCTCCCTCGCCGGCCCTGCCCGGGAGAACCCGCCCACCCCGCCGCGGCCAGAACCGCGACCGCTGTCGTTCGCGCCGCCGTCGGGGCCGCGCCGGAGGACCGCCGTCGTGCTGGCCGTGCTGACGGCGGTGCTGCTCGTCGGTGCGGGGGTGGCCGCGGGTCTCTACGTCGGTGCCGCCGACGACCGCGCCGTCGCCGAGGAACGGCTGGCCCAGCGCCAGGCCGACCTCGCCGAGGTCCGCGACCGGGTCGCCAGCAGCGACGACCAGCGGGAACGGGCCGAGCAGGCGAAAACCGCGCTGGAGAACGAGAACGCGGCCCTGACCGCGTGCGTCGAGGCGGTGCAGCACTACCTGTGGGACGAGCCCGTCGGCGCGGCTCTGACCACGGCGCTGAATACTCTGTTCGCGGAATGCCGGTGATCCGGCGCCCCGTAGGCTGAGCCCGGACGACCGGGAGGTCAGCATGGTTGACGCGGTGCCGGAGCTGGGGGCGCCCGAGATGTTCGGGCCGTACCGGCTCGACGGGGTGCTGGGCCGCGGCGGAATGGGTGAGGTCTACCGCGCGTACGACACGGTGCACCGGCGGACCGTCGCCCTGAAACGGTTGCCGGGCTTCGCGAGCGAGGAGTTCCGGGCCCGGTTCCGGCGCGAGTCGCGGATCGTCGGCGAGCTGCGCCACCCACACGTGGTGCCGATCAACGACCACGGCGAGATCGACGGCCTGCTGTACCTGGACATGCGGCTGGTCGACGGTCCCGACCTCAGGCGGCTGCTGGCCGACGGACCGCTCGAGCCGGCGCGCGCGGTCGGGATCCTCACCCAGGTCGCCTCCGCGCTCGACGCCGCCCACGCGCGCGGGGTGCTGCACCGCGACGTCAAGCCGGCCAACGTCCTGCTGGACTCCTCGGGCACCGCGTACCTGGCCGACTTCGGCATCGCCCGGTCGCTCGCCGCCGACGTGACCAGGCTGACCGAGACCGGCGACTACATCGGCACCCTCGACTACATGGCGCCCGAACGCCTCGTGCGCTCCGACGTCGACGCCGCCTCGGACGTGTACTCCCTGGCGTGTGTGCTGTTCCAGTGCCTGACCGGCCGGGTTCCGTTTCCGGCACAGGACTCCGCGAGCAAGCTCGCCGCGCAGCTCAACGACCCGCCGCCGGCCCCGTCGCTGTTCGACCGCGCCATCCCACCCGCGATGGACCTCGTGGTGGGCACCGGAATGGACAAGGACCCGCGGCGGCGCTACCCGTCGGCCGGCGAGCTGATGGCCGCCGCGGCGGCCGTCCTCGCCGAGCCACCCACGGCGACGGTGATCCCGCTGCCGGTCGCCGGCGACCCGGGGCAGGGCTACTTCGTCCAGCTGCTGGCGACGGCGGTCGGGCGGCCCGACGCCGACGTGACCAGGACCTCGCCCGACCGCTGCCCGTACCCGGGCCTGCAGAGCTTCGGTGCCGCCGACAGCGGGTGGTTCTTCGGCCGCGCCCAGGCAGTGCGCGACCTGCTGGCCCGGTTGGCCGGGCAGCGCCCCGAGTCCGGGCCGCTGCTCGTGGTGGGGGCGTCGGGAGCCGGGAAGTCCTCGCTGCTGCACGCGGGCCTGCTGGCCGCGCATGCCCGTGGCGACGCGGAGGCACCGAGGCTGGCGATGACGCCGGGCGAACGGCCGGTGATGACGCTGGCCGCCCGGCTGGCCGCGCTGACCGGTGCCGACCCCCAGGGCCTGGCGTGGCGGCTGTACCAGCGGCCGGCCGTGTTCGGCGAGCTGTGCCGGGCCGCGGCGGCGCGGTCCAGCGCGCCGCTGCTGGTGGCGGTGGACCAGCTGGAGGAGCTGTTCACGCACTGCGCGGACGCGCGGGAACGGGAGGCGTTCGCGACCGCGCTCGCCAACGCCTGGCCGGCGCGCGTCGTGCTGGCCGTGCGAGCGGACTTCGTCGAGCACTGCATCGCGCTCGCCCCGCTCGCCCCGGCACTCGCCGCGCCCTACGTGCTCGGCCCGCTCTCGGCCGGCGAGCTGGTGGAGGTGATCACCGGACCGGCCGGGGCGGCCGGACTGACCCTGGAGCCCGGGTTGGTCGACCGGCTGATCACCGACGTCGACGCGGGACGCGATCCCGGCGCGTTGCCGCGGCTGGCCCACGCCCTGCGGGAGACGTGGCACAACCGGTCGGGCACCGTGCTCACCCTGGCCGGGTACCAGGCCACCGGCGGGGTCGACCGCGCCGTCGCACTGACCGCGGACGGCGTGTACATGCGCCTGGACGAGCAGGACCGGCGCGCGCTGCGCACCGCGATGCTGCGCATGGTCACCCTGCTCGACGGGGGCGGGATCGCGCGGCGCCGGGCCCACCGGGGCGAGCTACCCCCGCGGCTGCTGGAGAACCTGGTCGCCACCCGCCTGGTCACCGTCGACCGCGACCACGTCACCCTCTCCCACGACGCCCTGCTCACCGCCTGGCCACGGCTGCGGGAGTGGGTGGCCGAGGACCGACAGGGCCTGCTGGTCCGCCAACGCCTCCGCGAGGCCGCCGCCGGCTGGTGGGCCGGCGGCCGGGACCGCGGCGACCTCTACCGGGGGGCCCGCCTCGCCGCCGCCCTCGAGTGGTCCGGCGGACGGTCGGACCTGACGCCGGAGGAGTGGGCCTTCCTCCAGGCGAGCGACCGGGACCGGCGTCGCACCACCCGGCGGCTGCGCACCCTCGTCGCCGCCCTCGCCACCCTGCTCGTCGTCGCGCTCACCGCCGGCGTCATCGCCGTCATCTCCCGCAACGACGCCCAACACGAACGCGACCAGGCGTTCTCGCGTCAGCTGGCGGCCGAGTCCCTCAGCCAGGCCTCGGTGGACCCCGTCGGCGCGATGCGCAGCGCACTGCACAGCTGGCGCGCCGGCCAGACGCCGGAGGCGCGGGGTGCGGTGCTGTCCGCGCCGCTGCTCAGCTTCCCCGCCGAGATCGACGCCGGGGTGGACCGGGTGATCGCCGCCGACGTGAGCCCGGACGGCAGCCTGATCGCGGTGTCCTCGAGCGACGGCAGGGTCGGGTTGTGGGACGCGGCGGCACGGCGACGGCTCGAGACCGACATCGCCGGCTCCGGCTCGGTGGTGGCCGTCCGCTTCTCCCCGGACGGCACCCTGCTCGCCGTGTCCTCGTTGGACAGCGACAGCACCGACGCGAGCGGCGTGGTGATCTGGGAGGTGCCGAGCGGGCGGCGGGTGCGCCGGCTCTCCGACGTCAACCCGGCGTTCGGACCGCTGGCCTGGCGTCCGGACGGGAAGGGCATCGCGGCGACCTCGGTGACCGCGGACAACACGCCCGGCATAGCCGAATGGGACCCGCGGACCGGCAACCTCATCCGTTGGGTCGCCCCCGGTGGGAACATCGCCACCAGCCTCGCCTACCACCCGCGCGGGGACCGACTGGCGATCGGACGCGCGGATGGGACGATCGACCTGTGGGACCCGGCGACCGCCACCCGGGTCAGCACGCGGGCCGACCACCGGGACAACACGACCGACCGGGACGGCATACCGATCCAGCTCACGATGTCCCCCGCCGGAGACCTGCTGGCGAGCGCGAGCGTGTCGGACAACATGATCCGCTTCTGGAACGCCAGAACCGGCGCGCCCGTGCGCGAGATGGCCGACGTCACCCGGCACAGCACCGACCCGGGCCAGGGCCCGTCCTCGATCACCTTCTCGGCCGACGGCGCGACCCTCTACACCAACAGCGACCCCGACACGATCAGCGTGTGGGACCCGGGCAGCGCGAGCTACCAGGGCGGTCTGCCGCCGGGTCCGCGGGACGGCAGCACCATCGGCGGGACCGTGCTCGCGGTCGCCGTGGCCGCCGACGGCCGGACCCGGATCGCGGCCAAGAACGACGGCACGGTCCTGCGCTGGTCCACCAACCGGGGCTGGCACACCGAACCCGGTGGCGCGGTCACCGGTCTCGCGTTCACCCCGGACGGCAGCGAGGTGACCGCCGGCGACGCCGAGGGCTCGCTGTACTCCTGGGACGTGGCGACCGGTGAGCGCACGGCCGAGCCGGCGCACGTGGACGGCGGCGTGTTCGCCGTCCGCTACACCCGGCCCGGCGTGCGGATCACCGCCTCGCTCAACGCCACCTTCACCGCCACCCCACCGCCCAACGGGATCGGGGTGCCGCACACGGTCACGCTCGCCGGACGGGAGTTCCGGGGCGCGATCGCCGTCTCCCCGGACGGCCGCTGGCTGGCCGCGGCGCACGAGGCGGCGACGACGGCGGCCGACGCGCCCGAGGACAACCGGATCCACGTGTGGGACGCGGAGACGCTCACCGAGCGGGCTGAGTTCGAGCTCGGACCGAACAGCCCGGTCGAGCTCGCGTTCTCGCCGGACGGCGACCAGCTGCTGGCGCTCACCAACTCCCCGTTCGACCAGGTCAAGGAGGGCGTCGAGAACGACGACAGCGAGGCGAACATGATGACCTGGCAGGTGCCGTCGTTCAGCGGCCCGAAGCGGCGTCCGCTTGGCGATGACACGCTGCTGTCGGTGGTGTACGGCGCCGGGGGCGACACCCTGGTCACCGGCGGTACCACGGGCAGGATCCAGCTGCGTGACGCGGTGACCGGCGAGCTACGCGAGGAGTTCGGCGAGCACCCCTCCATAATCCGCCAGCTGGCGATCTCCCCGGACGGACGACTGGTCGCCTCGGTGACCACTGAGGACTCGCTGGTCCGGCTGTGGGACGTCGAACGGCATGAGCTGGTCGCCGTGCTGCACGGGCACGGTGCCGCGCCGAACCAGATCGAGTTCTCGGCCGACGGGAAGCGGCTGACCACCGGCGGCACCGACACCGACGTCGGGGTCTGGCACGTCGACCCGGAGGCCGCGGCGGAGGAGCTGTGCGCCAGCCTCACCGAGGCCGGCGTTCCCGACCCCGAACGGCTCTGCTGAGCGGAACCTTCCACCTGCGGTCCGACCTGGGCCCCGCCTAGGTTCGCACCATGGCAACCACGACAGCTCCACGACCGCGGCTGGGCGTCGGCCTCGCCGTGCTGCTCGGTGTCATCACGCTCGCGAACCTGGCCGCGTTGGGCCTCGCCGTCGCCGCCTGGGCCGACGAGGTCGACCACGGTGCCGAGCTCGGCGACACAGCGCTCAACCTGGCCGTGACCGCGACCCTGCTGTCCACCGCGGCGCTCGTCGGCGTGGCCGGCGCGTGGCTGCGCCGGAAATGGGGACCACGGCTCTACGTCGCCGCCCAGGTGATCGGCTTCGTGCTCCTCCTCGCGCTCGGCGGGGTCGGTCCGCTGACGTTCGTCCCACTGCTGCTGGCCGGGGTGTTGTGGTGGATCGCCGAGAGCGACTGGTGACCAGGGCACGCCCTGGAGCACGTCCTAGGGTGGTGCCATGCTCCAGGTGATGGTGCGCGGGGGCGACCTGCACCCCGTGTGCGTGCGCTCCGGGGAGCGGTTCGTCTTCGGTCGGGACCCGCACGGCGACCGGCCGAGGCCGGGGGTGGTGGCGGTGCGGCTGCCCGGCTGCGCCCCGCACGTCTCGGGGGTGCTCGCGGAGCTGACCGTTGGTCAGGAGGCCGCGCTGCTGCGCTGGGTGGGCGGCAACGAGGGCCGGCTGTCGAGCCTGCTCGACGCCCCGGGCGGGGCGCGGCGGGTGACGCTGGTCGCGGCGATGTCGGCGATGCTCGACCCGGGCAAGAACGAGCTCGTGGTGCTGGCCGGCAAGCAGGTGGGCGCCGACCTGTTCACCGACCTGCTGCTGACGTTCACCGTGACCAGCGGCGAGCCGGACCCGGCGGAGAGCCTGCTCCACCTCCGCCGCGACACCGAGCTGAAACCCCATCTGCGCAAGGGTTTGCTCACCCGCCACTCGAAGGAGTGGTACGTCGCGCTCGCGTTGGCCGAACCCTGGCTGGCCGGCGACGACGACTCCCCGTTCCCGCCGACGAACCGGCGGATCTACGAGCGGGTGCGCGAGTGGCGCGCCGGGCACGCCTGGAACCTCGAACGCCCGCAACGAGTCGACGACGCCATCCGTGCCATCTCCCAGATCGCGTTCGGCGAGCTCGCCGACCCCTACGCCGAAGCACGCGTGGGACGCATCCAGAACCCCCGGTTCGCGGTGGGCAAACGGATCGCCGAGTACCGACTGGTCACCGCGGAGGATCTGGACGAGGTGGAGCAGGCTGCCCGGTTCGGCCGAGCGCCGCGGGACTGAGCCCGCGGCCCTCAGCCGCCCTGGACCCACATCGAGTAGAACAGCGACGCGCCGTCGCCACAGATGACCTGGGGAATGTCGGGGACGGGGACCTGGCCGCAGGCGTACCCGGCCACGACGAGCGGCTCGGAGCCGGGATCGGGCGTGGGCCGTTCGGCGTAGTAGTCGACGAGCACGGCTGCGGCCTGGTCGCAGTTCACCCGGCCGCCGGGGGTCTCCACCACGACGACCTGCATCCGCTGGTTACCCGGGCCGATGATGAACGGCTGGCAGTACTGCTGGGTCGCGTTCTGGTCGATCGACGTGGGTGGCGCGGGGATCGCGGTCCCGGACTCCTCGGTCGGCTCCGGCTCCTCCGTTGCCTCATCCGAGGGGTCCGGTGTGGACGTCTCCGCGGTGGGTGTCGCCGAGGTGGGCTCGGGCCGCTCGGCGCCGGTCGGAGCGCCGGAGACGCTCGACGAGCAGGCCGCGAGCACCGCCAGTAGGCACCCGGTCACCACCCTGGCCAGGACCGCGCGCGGTCGCGCTCTCCAGGACGTTCCTCCGGTGCGTTCCATCCGCCACCCCCTCCTCCGGCTGCCACAGTAGGCGACCCTCCGTCCACTGTGGTCCTGATTCGGGGAAGCGACGTTCAGTCGCCGCTCGTCCACGCCCTGGACAGCGACACCTTGCCCCCGGTGAGCAGCAGCGAGCCCGAGTAGAGGCGGCTGGCCAGCAGCACGATCAACACCACGGTGCCGACGAGCACCCCGAGCGCCAGCAACGCCTCCCACGCCTGCGCCTCACCGGCGAACATCCGCACCGGCATCGCGATGGCCGAGGAGAACGGGACGAACGACAGCACCGCCAGCGCGGCCGGGTTGTCGAACAGGAACATCACCGCGAAGTAGGGCCCCATGACCATGATCATCACCAGGCCCATGCTCGAGCCGAGGTCCTCCTGGCGGCTGACCAGCGACCCGGCGACCGCCCACATGGCGGCCAGCAGGACGAACCCGACGCAGAGGAACGGCACGAACCAGCCCAGCGCCGGCGCGACCAGCGTGAGCAGCTCGGACTGCCCACCGAGCGAGAGCGCCACCGGCGCGGCCACCGCCAGCACCACGACCTGGCCGATCGTGAGCAGGCCGTGGCCCACGATCTTGCCCGCGAGCAGCGCGCGCACCGGCACCGTCGAGACCAGGATCTCCACGATCCGCGTCTGCTTCTCGGTCACGGTGCTCTGCGCGATCGCCGCACCGCCCATTCCGAACATGAGGAACACCAACGCGAAGACCGTGATCACGAGCTGGCGCACGCCCTGGTCCACCTCGGCCGGCTCGAGCAGGTCGACCGGCGGGGCGGTGGCGAGCTCCGCGATGACGTCGGAGGGCGCGTCGTCGAGCGCGACGACCCGCACCCCGGTGGCGGAGCGGCCCGACTCGTCGGGGACGACGGCCGCCTCCACCTCCTCGGAGCGGACCAGCTCCGCGGCCTCGTCCAGGTTCCCGACCCTGCGCACGTCCAGGTCCGCACGGGACAGCACGCGTTCGGCCTGCGGCCCCACCGCGGCGACGCTGTCCCGGTCGCCGCCGAACACCGACGGCAGCACCGCGGCCGCGAACAGACCGAGCACCAACACGCCCAGGCCGATCCAGAAGCCCTTCGTCCGCAGGAACGTCAGGATCTCCCGCTCGGCGACCAGCCATGTCGCCGAGCCGAACGACCTCGCCATCAGATGACCTCCCGGAAGATCTCGTCGAGGGTGGGAACGACGGGGGTGAGGGCCCGGACCTCGCCGCGGGAGAGCGCGGCGGCGAGCACGCGCTGCTCGGTGCCCGGCCCCTCCGGCTCGAACACCGCACGCGAGCCCTCGAGGTCGATGACCCGGATGCCGGGCTGGTCGCGGAGCCAGCCGACGTCGGGCTCCACGACCAGCTCGAACCGCGGGCTGCTGTGCCGGGCGCGCAGCTCCTCGCGCGCACCGGCCGCGGCGATCGCGCCGCCGGAGATGATCACCAGGTCGTCGCACAACCGCTCCACCAGCGCCAGCTGGTGGCTGGAGAACAGCACCGGGACGCCGGCTCGCGCCCGGCCACGCAGCACGCCGAGCACGGTCTCCACCGCGATCGGGTCCAGTCCGGAGAACGGTTCGTCGAGCACGAGGACGTCGGGGTCGTGCACCAGCGCGGCGGCGATCTGCACGCGCTGCTGGTTGCCGAGCGACAGCGTCTCCAGCCGGTCGTCCGCGCGCTCGGTCAGCTCGAGCTGCTCGAGGAGCCGGTCGGTGGCCGCGCGGGCGTCGGCCTGGCTCATCCCGTGCAGCCGGCCGAGCCAGACGACCTGCTCGGCGACCTTCATCTTCGGGTACAGCCCCCGCTCCTCGGGCATGTAGCCGAAGCGCTGGCGCACCGACTGAGTCACCGGCGCGCCCTGCCAGCTGACCGACCCGCCGTGCGGTGCCAGCACGCCGAGAATGATCCGCATCGTGGTCGTCTTGCCGGAGCCGTTGGCGCCGAGGAACCCGGTCATCCGCCCCGGCCGCACCTCGAAGGACACGTCGCGGAGCACCCGGTGGTCGCCGAAGCTCCGGCTGATCGCGTTCACGCTCAACATGCGCCACACCTTAGGGACGGAGCCGCGCCACGCGCGTCCGACGCGCGATCGATCTTCCCGTCCTCCGCGCGGCCGACCTACGGCTCGGCGCCGCCCGGGGCGACCACGCCGTTCTCGTAGGCGTACACGACGGCGTGGGTGCGGTCGCGGAGGTCGAGTTTGGTCAGCACGCGCGAGACGTGTGTCTTGACGGTGGTCTCGCCGAGGTGGAGCTCGGCGGCGATCTCGGCGTTGCTGGCGCCGCGGGCGAGCTGGACCAGCACCTCGAACTCCCGATCGGTCAACTGCGGCGGCCGGCGAGCCGGCCGGGGGCGGGCCGGCTCGGTGAAGCGGGCGATCACCCGGCGGGTGACCTCCGGGGACAGCAGGGCGTCGCCGCGGGCGACGATCCGGACCGACTCGACCAGGTCCTCCGGGGAGGCGTTCTTGAGCAGGAAGCCGCTCGCGCCCGCCCGCAGCGCCTCGAACAGGTAGTCCTCCCGGTCGAAGGTGGTGAGGATGACGACCCGGACACCGCCGGCACCGGGGGCGAGGAGGCGTCTGGTGGCCTCGAGCCCGTCCATCCCGGGCATCTGCACGTCCATCAGCACGACGTCGGGGCGCAGCCGGCGGACCAGCTCGACCGCGGCGTGCCCGTCGCCGGCCTCGCCCACGACCTCGATGTCCGGCTCCGCGCCCAGGATGACCCGGAACCCGGCACGCACCAGGTCCTGGTCGTCGGCGAGCACGACCCGCAGGCTGGACATCGCTCTCCTCAGGTGTGGGTGGGGAAGGTGGCGCGGACACGGTAGCCGGCGTCGCGGCGCGGCCCGGCCTCCAGCTCGCCGCCGTGCACCGCGATCCGCTCGCGCATGCCGAGCAGGCCGAAGCCGTTCGTGGACCCGCCCTCCAGCACGCCCTGCCCGTCGTCGGTCACCTCGACCTCCAGCGCGGCGTCCAGGTAGCGCACGCGCACCTCGGCTCGGCGCGCGCGGGCGTGCTTGACGACGTTGGTCAGCGCCTCCTGGACCACGCGGTAGGCCGACAGCGCGACGGCGTTGGGGACCGGGCGCGGCTCACCGAAGATACCGTGCTCGACCTCGATCCCGGCGGTGCGCGCCCTGAGGACCAGCTCGGGGAGCTGGTCCAGTCCGGCCGGCGTCTCCCCGGGCGGCTCGCCGTCGGCCTCGGCCCGCAGCACGCCGAGCAGCCCGCGCAGCTCGCCGATGGCGGTACGGGCGGTCTCCTCCACCGTGCGCAGGGCCGCGCTGGCCAGCGCCGGGTCGGTCTCGAGCACCCGACGCGCGGCGCCGGCCTGCACGCCCATCACCGACACGTGGTGGGCGACGACGTCGTGCAGGTCGCGCGCGATGCGCACCCGCTCGGCGATGATCGCGCCGCGGGTGCTGTCCTCCTGGGAGCGGCGCAGCTGCTCCGCGCGGTGCTCGAGCTGGACCCGGCGGCGCGCGGACTCCCAGGCCGCGTCGCCGAAGAAGTAGGCGGACAGGAAGTACAGGAGGTTGAACACGACGTTGTACAGCACCGCGGCGATGACCGGGTCGAACGGACCGACGGCGTCCTCGAACGGCTCCTGCGGCCCCGCGAGGTAACGGATGACGCCGACGCCGAGCCAGGTGAACATGGCCACGATCACGGCGATCCGCGACCAGCGCGCGACGGTGCGGTTCCGCTCCCAGGCGCCGCTGGTGTACACCGCGAGGAACAACGCGATCGAGGGCACCAGGTTGTCCCCGGTCTGCCGCGCCTGCGCCGCGATGTACAGCGCACCGACCACGAGCAGCACGGCGAGCGGAAACCGGCGACGCACGGCCAGCGGCGCGCTGACCGCGAAACCCCAGGCCAGCTGCTCCAGCATCGGGGGCGCCGAGCCGAACGTGAAGATCCCGGCGCTGTTCACCAGGAGGATCACCACGACGGCACCGGTCAGCACGGCGAGCGCGATCAGCACGTCGTGACGTTGCTGGGCCACCGTGGGCCTGGGCCGCACCCACCGGTCCCACTCGGGCTCCGCACCACTCCCCACGCCGGACAACCTACCTGGCGAGGCCGCCGGGAGACCCACGTCACTTCGGCCCGCCGGTTTCGTTTCGGGGGCCGAGGGTAATGGGTCCCCTGTGGACCCCAACCCCATCTACACCGAGCTGGTCAACGAGCAGCGCGCCCGCACGCTGACCATCCCCGCCGAACCCGACACCGACGCCACCCGCGACCCCGCCCTCGCCGACGCCGGCTGACCCAGCCCGCACGCGGGCTAGTCCGCGTCGAGGATGGTGCACCAACGCAGCTCGCGCACGAGGGTGATGGCACGTGCCCAACGGATGCCCGGGTCGTCGTAGGCGATGATCGTTTCCCCCACTGGGATCGGCCCAGCGTGTCCGCTCCGGTACAGCAGGCCCTGAACTCCGACAATCGGGGAGGAGCCTACGCGGATGACCGCGGCACCCCTCCTGAGCGCTGGACAGGCGCGGCTCGCCACCCGGACACACGGGACACAGATCGGCGGCTCGGTGACAGCCATGTTCTCCGGCCACCTGGGCCAGTCGGTGCGATGGTCCTTGAGCAGCCACAGGACGCCGTCGTCCGTCACGTCCGCGGGGCCGCCACAGACCTGGCAGAGCAGACGGCGCATGGCACGTCGCTGGCGGAGCGGGTGCACCTGATCGAACCGGGGCCGGCCCTGTCGTGGCCGGGACGGTTTTCGGAACCACAGGACGCCTCCGTCGTCCCGGTCGGTGAGGGTCTCGTCGGCGTAGGCGATGCCCCATCCTTTCCGTTCGACGACCGTGCAGGGAGAATCTTCTTCATCGCTCCACGCGGTGATGTAGGGCGCCAGGTCCGACATGATGATCAGCTAACGACGCGCCCGTTGTCCTGACCATCACCACGGCGTATCGAGCGCATGCGTCCTGCGTATGGGCGATATTCCCGCTGGTCAACCGGTCAGTACGATCAATGTGTTCGTGGTGTCGCGATAAGCGAAGGCGGCCGGATGCGGTGTGGAGACGCCCCCAGGTACTGCCGTTGTGGGGTGCGGCTGACGGCCGACAACACCGGTTCGGAATGCGCGCCCTGCGCGCGGCGGAATCGGGATCGGCTGCTGGCGCCACCCCCGGTGCCGAGCAATTTCTGGCTCACGCCGCATATGAGGGATGCTTTCGCCGCGCAGCACATCGGACGGGTGGCGCGGGCCTATCGGCGGTATCCGCACCACGCGCCGCGGTATGGCGCCGGTGGTATTTCCCAGTCGCTGCTCGGACAGTGGCTGGGCCTGACCCAGGCGCAGGTGAGCCGGATCGAAGGTGGTCCGCCGGTGCGGAACATCGACAGTCTCGCGCACTGGGCTCAGGTGTTGGGGATCCCCGCCGAGCTCCTGTGGTTCGACCTGCCCGGACGCCGGCGACCAGGCTCGACGACCGTGGTCGGCCCGTTGTCCGACAGCGGCGTTGATCCAGACCTGCGGGACGGTGACTGGACGGGGACGGAAAGCCGGGAACTGGCCGGAATGCTGTGCGAGGATCCGCCGGTGAGTGCCGAATCGGTCACCCGCCTGGTCCACGCCTGGCTCGTCACCGAGCCACCCCACGTCGTGGAGCGGGCCAGTGGTCGCCGGATCGGGGAGAACCTCGTGAGCACGGTCGAACGGCGCACCGCCGAGCTGCGCCGGATCGACGACGTCGTGGCCGGAGGCGACCTGCACGCGCTCGTGGTCAACGAGCTGCGGGCCACCGCCGCCCTGCTGCGGGAGGCGAGCTACACCGAGGCCCTGGGGCGGCGGTTGCTCACGGCGGTGGGCGAGCTGGCACAGCTGGCCGGGTGGGTCGTCGGCGATGCCGGGCGGTACGCCTCCGCCGCGCACTACTACCTCGCCGGCGTACGGGCCGCGCACGCCGCCGGGGACGCCGCCCTCGCGGCCAACCTCATCTCGACGCTCTCCTACCAGGTCAGCAATGTCGGTAGCCCTCGGGAAGCCGTGCTGCTGGCGCAGAGCGCGGACACGGGGGCCCGGCATGCGTCACCGAGGGCGCGAGCCCTGTTCAAGGAACGCCTGGCCTGGGCCTACGCCAAGGCCGGCGAACGACGACAGGCCGAGCGGACGCTCGTCGCCGTCGAGACGAGCTTCGAGCGCGGCAGGTCGGACGACGACCCCGAGTGGGTGTACTGGCTCGACGAGGACGAGGTCACGATCATGGCCGGGCGCTGCCACGTCGTGGTGGGCGAGGCCGAGCGGGCCGTCCAGCTGCTCACCGGCGTGCTCGACGGTTACGACGAGCGGCGGGCGCGTGAGCTGGCGCTGTACACGAGCTGGCTCGCGGAGGCACACCTCGAGCTCGGCGCCGTCGACGAGGCGGTCGCCGCGGCGGCCCGCGCCCACGAGCTCACCTCACGCACGACCTCCGCCCGAAGCGACGAACGGATGACGACGCTCCGACGGAAGCTGGCGGCGTTCGGCCAGCGGCTTCCCTAGGGCGCAAGGTCAGGCGCGCGGGCGGGGTCGGCCGAGCAGCCGGCGGCCGGCTGCCAGGAGGTGGCGGCGCAGCTCGTCGTCGGGGAGGTCGGCCAGGTCGGGTGAGCCGCCGGCCAGGGCGATGCCGGCCAGGGCCACGTGCGCGGCGACCTTGCTCTCGTCGTCGGCGTCCGGGCCGCAGAGCAGGTCGGTCATGCAGTCCTTGACGTCGTCCTCCCCCTTCAGGGTGCGCTCCAGCGCGCGCGCCACCCCGGGGTCACTCGAGAACACGGCGGCCAGCGCCCGGTGCCCGACCACCAGCTCGACCAGGCCGGCGAGCACGTGGTCCACCTGGGCTCCCCGCCGGCGCAGGCCGCGAGCCTCCTGGACCAGCGCGCCCAGCTGGCGCAGCGCCGGCTCGGCCACCGCCTCGGTGATCTCGTCCTTCGTCTTGAAGTGGTAGTACACCGCCGCCTTGGTGACACCGAGCGCGTCCGCGATCATCTGCAGCGACGTGCCCTCGACGCCGTGGCGGGTGAACAGGGTCAGCGCCGTCTCGAGCAGCCGGGTCCGCGTGTCGTTGTCACGCGCCGTGGTGGCCGTCATCGAACCTCCTCGCCAACGTTCCTAACCTACTCCCCGCACTTGCCGATCGACAACCCGAGTCCTAGCCGTGTGGCTAGTCACACGCTTGCCGATCGGCTGGAAGAATGCTTGCCGCTCGGCTAGTTTCGGCCAGGAGCATCCAACAAGCTTCGGGAGTGTGTCGTGGCGACGTTCCTCTACCGGTTGGGCCGCGCGTCCTTCCGCCGCCGGTGGCTGGTCACCGGTGTCTGGACGGTCCTGCTGATCGTGTTCGGCCTCGGGGCGGTCGGCCTGTCCGGCCAGCTCAGCAATGCGGTGACGATCCCCGGCACCGAGTCCCAGAAGGCCGTCGACCACCTGAGGTCGACGTTCCCGGAGGCCGGCGTCGGCGGCGCCACCGCCCGCGTGGCCATCGCCGCCCCCGAGGGCCAGAACCTCACCGCCCCGGCCACCAAGGCCGCCGTCGACGAGGTCGTCGCGGCGCTGCGCGAGGCGCCGGAGGTGGCCCGGGTGGCCGACCCGTACCAGACCGGGTCGATCGCGCCGGACGGCTCCCTCGCCCTGGTCCAGGTCGGCTACGACAAGCAGGCGTTCGAGCTGACCGACGCCGACCGGGAAAGCCTGCTCGAGACCGGCCGGGTCGGCGCGCGGGCCGGGCTGACCGTCGAGTTCGGCGGTGACGCCGTGCGCGGCGCCCCGGAGACCGGCACCACCGAGATCCTCGGTGTCGCGGTCGCCGCGCTGGTCCTGGTGATCACGTTCGGCTCGCTGCTCGCCGCGGGGCTGCCGCTGCTCACCGCCCTGGTCGGGGTCGGCATCGGCCTGGCCGGGATCACCATCGTCTCGGGGTTCACCGAGCTCAACGCGAACACGCCGGTGCTGGCGCTGATGATCGGGCTCGCGGTCGGCATCGACTACGCGCTGTTTATCGTCTCGCGGTACCGCAACGAGCTGGCCCGCGGCCTGGACCACGAGCAGGCCGTGGCCCGGGCGAGCGGAACCGCCGGCTCGGCGGTCGTGTTCGCCGGGCTCACCGTGATCGTCGCCCTGGCCGGCCTGACGGTCGTCGGCATCCCGTTCCTGGGCGAGATGGGCGTCGCGGCGGCCATCACCGTCGCGGTCTCCGTGCTGATCGCGCTCACCCTGCTGCCGGCGGTGCTCGGCTTCGCCGGCGACAAGGTGCGTGCCGGCCGGCTGCCCGGCCTGCGCGGCGGCCCGAAGCCCGGGCGGGCGAGCATGGGCGAGCGCTGGGCCAGGTACGTCGCCCGGCACAGGGTGCCCGTGCTCGCCGTGGCCGTGGCGGGGCTCGCCGTGCTGGCCGTCCCGGCCGCCAGCATGCAGCTCGGCCTCCCCAACGACAGCACAGCCGCCCACGACTCCAGCCAGTACCGCGCCTACCAGCTGGTCAGCGCGAGCTTCGGCCCCGGGGCCAACGGCCCGCTGACCGTCGTCGTGGACGCCGAGGACAGCGACGACCCGCAGGCCGCCGCCCAGCGCGCCGCCGCGCGGATCGGTGACCTGGACAACGTCGCGGCGGTGATGCCGGCGCGGTTCAACGAGCAGGGCACCACCGCACTGCTGACCGTCATCCCCAGGACCGGCCCCAGCGACGGCGCGACCGAGGACCTCGTCGCGGACATCCGCACGACGGCGGGCGAGCTGCGCGGCTCCACCGGGGCGGAGATCTCGGTGACCGGGCAGACGGCGGCCAACATCGACGTCTCCGACAAGCTCGCCGACGCCATGCTGCCCTACCTGCTGCTGATCGTCGGGCTCGCGTTCCTGCTGCTGATGCTGGTGTTTCGGTCGATCGTGGTGCCGCTCAAGGCCACCCTGGGCTTCCTCGGCTCGGTGGTGGCGACCTTCGGCGCGGTGGTCGCGGTGTTCCAGTGGGGCTGGCTGCGCGACGTGCTCGGCGTCGAGAGCATCGGCCCGATCATGAGCATGCTGCCGATCCTGCTGATCGGTGTGCTGTTCGGGCTCGCCATGGACTACCAGGTGTTCCTGGTGACGAGGATGCGCGAGGACTACGTGCACGGCGCCTCGGCGCAGGACGCGGTCGTCACCGGCTTCGAGCACGGCGCACGTGTCGTGGTGGCGGCCGCGCTGATCATGACGAGCGTGTTCGCCGGGTTCGTGCTGGCCGAGGACACCCTGATCCAGTCGATCGGCTTCGCGCTCGCGGTCGGCGTGGCGGTGGACGCGTTCGTCATCCGGATGACGATCGTGCCCGCGGTCATGGCGCTGCTCGGGCGGCACGCCTGGTGGCTGCCGAAGTGGCTGGACCGCCTGCTGCCCAACGTGGACGTCGAGGGCGAGCGGCTCGTCGAGCCGCCGCGCGACGAGCAGCCGGACCGCACGCCCGTGCCCGTCTAGCCCAGCGCCTACCCCAGGGCCGCTCGAAGGTCGTTGACCCTGGCCAGCGCGTCTCCGAAGGCACCGGCGTCGAGGGTGCCGTCGGTCAGCGCGCCGGCCAGGGCCTGCGCCGCCTGGTCGCCCTGGCCCACGTCCCGGGCGGAGGCGAGGATCAGGTCCATCCCGGCCCGGGCGGCGAGCACGGCCCGGTTCCCGGTCGACCCGTGGTCGCGCAGGGCGCCCGCCTCGAGCGCGTCGGTGATCGTCACGCCGGTGAAACCCGCCCGCGTCCGGAGCTCCTGGACGACGGCCGGCGACAGCCCGGCCGGCCGGGTCGCGTCCAGCGCCGGGTACACCGCCCAGGACAGCATCACGAGCTGTGCACCGGCGGAGACCGCCGCCGGGTAGGGCGCCTCGTGCACGGTGCGCAGGGCGGACAGCGACACCGGCAGCGTCACCGGCCGCAGGTCGGTGTTGTCCGCGGTCGTCGCGGGGCCGAGCCCGGGGAAGTGCTTGACGGTCGCGGCGACGCCCTGCGCCCGCTGCGCGCGGACGTAGTTCGCGCCGAGCGTGGTCACCGTGGCCGGGTCGTCGCCGAAGGAGCGCTCGACGGAGTCCATCAGGTCGCCGGGTGCGTGGAAGACGTCGAGCACCGGGGCCAGGTTGACGTTCATCCCGACCGAGGCGAGGTTGCGACCCGCGCCGCGCCCGGCCGCGGTGGCGGCCGCGGCCGGGCCCGGCGCCTGACCGATGTCCTTGTGCGAGAGGGTGGGCTCTCCGGGCAGGCGGCGCACCAGGCCGCCCTCCTGGTCGGTCATCAGCAGCAAGGGGTGCTCGGCGGGGCTCTGCGCGGCCGCCGCCCGCAGCTGCGCCACCACCCCGGCGATCTGCTGGAGGCTCGACACGTTCTCCGCGAAGAAGATCACGCCGGCGGCCTCCCCCGCCCGGATCCGGGCCAGCAGGCTCTGCGGCGGCACCAGACCCGGGTAGGAGTAGACGACCCGCTGGCCCGCGGCCTGCCGCGCGTAGGCGAGGTCCCGCACCTGGTCGACCGGCGCGCCCAGCGCGGCGGCGGCGCCCAGCGCGACCACGACGGTCAGCATCCGGAAGACCAGCCCAGCTCGCATCGGTCAACGGTAACTCATTGACCCCATAGATCGTGAGTTACTGACATGACGCCCTCGCGACCGGTTCCGGCACGGTGTGCTCGCGCGACCGCTCCAGGTCGATCGTGGTGCGCAGGGTGACCGGCGGCAGCAGCAGCGCGGCGACCACGCCGACGAGTGCCGCGCCCGCGGCGATCAGGAAGATGTGCGCCGTGGCGTCGCCGTACACGGTCCGCACCACCTGCTGGATCCGCGGCGGCAGCGCGGCGAGGCTCATGGCCGCCACGTTCCTCGCGACGGTGCGCACGGCCGCCGCCCTGTGGCTGGAGAGAGGCGGCGCCGAGCCCCTGACCGAGGTGATCGACCACCTGCTCGACCGGGTTCGACTGCGCTGAGCCGGGACGGGGTCCGCGGTCAGGCGACGTCCTCGTCCGGCCGGCGGTGGTAGGTGTTGACGTACTCCTGCCGGGACAGCCGCTGGATCGCGGCCATGACCTCGTCGGTCACCGCGCGGCGGGCCCGAAGGTTGTGCTCGGTCCATCCGGAGAAGTCCAGCGGCTCGCCGAACCGTGCGGTGATCCTGGCCGGGCGCGGGATGCGGGCGCCCCGGGGCAGCAGGTTCTCCGTGCCGGTCAGGGCCACCGGCACCACTGGTGCGCCGGTCGAGAACGCGAGCACAGCGACACCGGTATGCCCCCGGTACAGGCGACCGTCGAGCGAACGGGTGCCCTCCGGGTAGATCGCGAACGCGCCCCCGGCGTTGAGCACCTTCTGCCCCGCGTTCAGCGCGGCCAGCCCGGCGTGGGCGTTGCCGCGCTCGACCGGGACATATCCCAGCCCGCCCACGAAGGCCGCCATGGCGCGCCCCCGGAAACCGGGCTGGGTGAAGTACTCCGCCTTGCCGAGGAACTGGACCCGCCGGCGGACGACCAGCGAGATCACGGCCGTGTCGAGCACGGCGCGGTGGTTGGAGGCGAGGATCACCGGTCCGTCCGCCGGGACGTTCTCCAGACCGACCACCGCCGGCCGGTAGGCCAGGCGGGCTGCTGGGGCGAGAACATAGCGGACCAGGTGGTGTAACACGCGTTCTCCCGGGATCGGCGCTGTCGACCACACAGCATGCCACGCCCCGTTGGCCCGGAGCCCTCAGACGTCCCGCCAGTCCTCCTCTTCGGACGGGACGGCCAGGCTCTGCTCGCTCACGTCCGCCGGGTTGGCCTCGGCGTCCATCGTGGGCGGGATGGCGGGCTCGACGTCGTCGTGCAGGTCCCGCATCTGCTCGAGCACGTCGGCTTCGTTCGCACCGGTCTCGGGGTTCACGTGTCGCTCCTGGTCCACTGCAGCAGTGCGATTGTCATGGTAAGGGCACGGCGGACGGTGTCCAGCCCGGTGAGTGGGTCGAGCTGGCGCACCGCGAGGTCGAGCTGGAACTCCACGTCCTCGGCATGGCCGTTGAGGTCGGCCAGCAACGCCCGGATCGTGGCCCGGACCGGTGGAGCCAGGTCGTCGATGGACACCTTGGTGTCGTCGTCGTCGCGCAGGTCCACGGCGAAGGCCGTGTCGGCTGGCGCGCCTCCCGCGTTGTCGCGCACCGCCTGGGACGCGACCTGGATCAGCTCGGCGACCACCGCCCGCACGTACGGGCGGAGCTGGTCTCCCTGGTCCACCACGGTCTCCAACGCTGTCGTCAGGCCGTCGGGGTCGCTGTCCAGCACGCAGTGCACCAACCGATGGGCGGTGGCCTGTGCCGTTGATCCGTCGCTGAGCATCGCTACGTGCTCCTTCCCTCGCGGTCGGGGTGGGAGTGCCCACCCCGACCGGCGACAAACCCCGGCACCCGGGGCTGAGCACGGTCGGAGAACGGGCACCACCGAAACGACCCCCATCGGCGAACTACAGCCGAACTACCAGCCGAACTACCAGCGGTACCAACGGCCGCTGCCACCGCCGGCCACCGGCCGACGCATGACGAAGCCGAGCAGCCACACCACCAGCAGCACGCCGGCGACGATCCAGAGCGCCTTCATGGCGAAGCCCGCGCCGAACAGGGCGAGCACGACCAACAGCACCAGTAAGAGCGGAAGCATGACGGAACTGCCTTTCTGGGGGATACGGGGAATCGGCTGGCCGTCGAAGGGCGGCCGCCACGCCGGGCTGGTTACCCGTGTTGATCGTTCACAAACCCCGGCCACCGCGGGTTTTACCGGGATCGCGGCGGGTAATGCCTGGAGGAGAGACTTATAGGAGAGGTGCAGCCGTGGATACCAACAGCTACGTGACCTTCCTGCTGATCGGTACGGTGTTGGTCCTGGTCGACGGCCAGATCATCTACCGCAACGGTCGTCGCTTCCTGCAGCAGTCCGCGCCCAACGCCTCGGCCGAGTCGCTGACCAAGCTCGTGTCCGTGCTCTTCCACCTCGCCGTGCTGGGCGTGCTCGCGCTCATCTCCACCATCGACATCCCGGCGGACACCGAGATCGAGGGCATCGTCGTTCGGCTCGGAGTGATCCTGCTGGTGATCGGGATCGCCCACTGGGTCGCGATCACCGCGCTCACCCGGATCCGCGACCGCCAGGAGTTCGACGGGCTCCACCAGGAGCGCGAGGCCCGCCGGCAGGCACACGACCAGGCGAACGCCGCGTACGGCACCGTCACCCCCGCGCCGACCGTCACCCCGGCGCCGACCGTTGTTCCGGCGCCGGCGGAGAACCCCGCCTACACCGGCGACAGCGCCACCGCCGCCATCAACCGGCAGGAGCCCTACCCCCGCACCTAACCCGGCGGGTCAGGGGGCGTCGAACAACGCGCTGACCGACTCTCCGTTGTGGATCCGGCGCATCGCCTCGGCGAGCGCCGGCGCGATGGAGAGCACGGTCAGCTTCGGCGTGTCGGCGTCCACGGGCACCGGCACCGTGTTCGTGCACACGATCTCGAGGACGTCGGGCTGGTCGCCGATGCGTCCCAGCGCGCCGGCCGCGAACAACCCGTGGGTGCAGGCGACCCGGATGCTCCGGGCGTCGCGCTCGCGCAGCCGGTCCAGCAGCTCGATCACCGTGCTGCCCTTGGCGATCTCGTCGTCCAGGACGATCACGTCCCGGCCGGCGACCTCGCCGATGATGTCGGAGATCATCACCTTGTCGTCGGCGAAGCGCTGCTTGGCACCCGCGGCCACCGGCACGTCGAGCAACCGGGCGAAGTGCGAGGCCTCCTTGGCGTTACCCAGGTCGGGTGACACCACGACGGTGTTGGACAGGTCCAGCCCGCGGAAGTAGGCGGCCAGCTCCCGCAGCGCGTGCAGGTGGTCCACCGGCACGCTGAAGAAGCCGTGCACCTGCGGGGAGTGCAGGGTCATGGTCAGCACCCGGCCGGCGCCGGCGGCCACGAGCAGGTCGGCCACCAGGCGCGCGCCGATCGAGATGCGCGGTGCGTCCTTCTTGTCCGAGCGGGCGTAGGAGTAGTGCGGCAGCACGACCGTGATTCGTGCCGCCGACGCCCCCCGCGCGGCGTCGAGCATCAGCAGCAGCTCGACCAGGTTCTCCTGCACGGGGGCGACCAGCGGCTGGATCAGGAAGACGTCCCGTTCCCGGCAGTTGGCCTGCAGCTGCACCTCGATGCAGTCGTTGGCGAACCGCTGGACCCGGACCGGGCGCAGCGGCACCTCCAGGTTCGCGCAGATCTCGGCGGCGAGCTCGGGATGAGCGCTCCCGCTGAAGACGGCGATCTCCCGCACCAGACTCCCCGCCCTCGACCGGCTCCGACCGGCCGAATGCTACTGGGCCGGCCGGCTCACCCCCGAGGGGCCGTCGGGAGCCAGGGGTGGCGCTGAGCCAGCAGCGCACCGCGCACCACCAGCTCCTTGTACAGCGCGGCGAGCCGACCGGTCAGCACGGCCTCGCGCGGGCTGTCGTCGGCACGCACGAACTGGATCAGCCCGTCGCGCCGGCCGAGGCTCACGCACTGGTTGATGTACCGGAACCGCAGCGGCGTGGCGGCCCGCCCGGCCTGGCGGGCGCCGATCACGCGGACCGCCCACTGCCCGGTGGGGAGTCCGGTCGCGCAGGCCATCCGCAGCTCCTGGCCGTTCGACCGGCGAACGGCGGCCGCGTCGCCGACACCGTAGACGTCCGGGTGGGACACTGAGCGGAGCGTGTCGTCGACGAGCAGCCGACCGTGCTCGTCCACGGCGAGCCCGGACTCGGCGGCCAGCCGGGGCACGGTGAAGCCGGTCGCCCAGACGACCGTGTCCGCGGCCAGGTGCGCACCGCCGGCGAGCGCCACGCCGTCGGGCAGGACCTCGACGACCCGGGCCCCCTCCCGGACCTCGACCCCCAGCCTGGCGCACACCCGGGCGAGGTGGCGGCGGCCGCGCGCGGAGAGACCGGCGCCGAGCACGCCGTCGGTCAGCAGCCGCACCGCCACCCGGGGGTGGGACTCGGCGATCTCGGTGGCGGCCTCGACACCGGTGAGCCCGCCACCCACGACGCTGACCGTGCCGCCCCGGGCGAGGCGTTCCCGCAGCCGGACCGTCTGCTCGACGTCGGCCAGGCCGAACGCGTGCTCGGCGGCCCCGGGCACCGAGGCGAGGTCGGCCCGGCTGCCCGCCGCGTAGATCAGCGTGTCGTACCGCAACGGCTCCCCCGCCGCCAGCTCCACGGTCCGGGTGCGCGGGTCGATCCGGGTGACCCGGTCCACGACCAGGCGGGCGCCGGTGCCCCGCAACAGGTCGGCGAGCGCGTGCTCGCGCACCCGTTGTCCCGCCGCGACCTGGTGCAGCCGGACCCGCTCGACGAAGCGGTCGCGCTCGTTGACCAGCGTCACCCGCCCGCTGGTCCGCCGGGCGGCGAGGTTCGCCGCGAGCTGGCCGGCGTAGCCGCCGCCGACCACCACGATGTCCGCCATGACGTTCTCCTTCCACCGGGTGTCCATCTCGCCGCATTGACTAGGGAGCGCCTCGATTCGTGACACCACCGCGGCGCGACCTGTCTCACAGGCGCGGTACGGTCACACCGGACAGAGGAGGAGATCCGCCATGCGCGTCGTCACCGACACCGCCCGATGCGTCGGAGCGGGGCAGTGCGTGCTCACCGAGCCCGCCGTCTTCGACCAGAGCGACGACGACGGCACCGTCGTTCTGCTCACCGAGCACGTGGAGGGCGACCAGGTGGCCAACGTCGAGGAAGCCGTGGACATGTGCCCGGCCCAGGCCATCGCCCTGGAAGCGGACTGACGCGAGCTACTCCCCAGCCAGCCGGACGATCGTGCGGCCGCCCTGCCCGAGCCGGTCGAAGGCGGCGTTGACCCCGGTCAGATCGGTGGCGTCGGTGGCGAGAGCGGCGACGTCCAGCCTGCCCTCGGCCATCTCGTCGAGCAGCCTCGGCACGTCCACGTCGGGATCACTCGAGCCGTAGACGCAGCCCTGGAGCGTGCGGCCGAACCAGTACAGCTCCAGGACGTTGAACTCGACGGTGGTCCGCCGGCTGCCGACCCCGATCACGGTGACCGTACCGCCGCGCCGGCTCGCCGACCAGGACGCACGGATCGTCGCGGGCTGGCCGACGCAGTCGAAGGCGTGGTCGGCACCGCGGCCGCCGGTGAGCCGGCGGATCGACTTGCTGGTGGTCTCGTCCGCGCGGACGAACTCGGTCGCGCCGTGCAGGATCGCGAGCTGCGCCTTGGACTCGGTGACGTCGACGCCGATGATCGGCGACGCACCGGCCGCGCGCGCCGCCTGCAGGACCGAGAGCCCGACCCCGCCCAGGCCCATCACGACGACGGACTGCCCCGGCCGCACCCGCGCCGTGTTGTGCACGGCGCCGTTGCCGGTGAGCACGGCGCAGCCGAGCAGCGCCGCCGTGTCCAGTGGGACGTCGCTGGGGATCGGCACCACGCCCTGTTGCGGAACCACGGTCTCCTCCGCGAACGCGCCGGTGCCGAGCCCCGGGTGGACCGGCGTGCCGTCGTCCAGCGTCGCGTAGGGCTGACCGGCGCGTTCCTCGGCGTGCTCGCACAGGTAGGGCTCCCCGGCGTTGCAGAACCAGCACGCCCGGCAGGCGGGTGCCCAGTTCAGCACGACGTTGTCCCCCACCGCGACCCGGTCGACCCCGTCACCGACGGCGACCACGGTTCCGGCGCCCTCGTGACCGAGCACCACCGGCATCGTCGGGGCGAGCGTTCCGTTGGCCAGCGACAGGTCGGAGTGGCAGACACCGGCCGCCACCAGCCGCACCCGAACCTGTCCTGGGCCGGGGTCGGCGAGCACGATGTCCCGCACCTCCAGCGGTTCGCCCTGCCGCATCAGCACCGCTGCCCTGACCATCGAACTCCCTCGGGTCGCACGCCTCCCCGCGTCGTCGTGGGGACCGGCCCTCCGACCGAGGCTAGTGCGACCACGGCACGTGGAGAAGGTGGCGAGGACCACTACCGGACTCCGTGTCGGGTTCGTCCAATGCGGAGGGGCGCGGCAGTGGCAGGCTCGGTGCATGCGATACGGATACCTGGGCACCATGAGGACCCGCCCCGGACGGCGGGACGAGGTCGTGGCGTTGCTGCTCGGCAACCAGGAGGGGTTGCGCTCGGCCGGCTGCGAGCTCTACGCCGTCGGGACCTCGCCGAGCGAGCCGGACCTCGTGTGGGTCCAGGAGGTCTGGCTCAGCAAGGCCCACCACGACGCCTCGCTCGAGCTGCCCGATACCAGGGCCGCGATCGCCGCCGCGATGCCGATGCTGACCGGTGAGTTCACCGGTCAGGAGATCGACATCGTCGGCGGGCTGGGGATCGCGGAGAGCGCGGACGCGGCGGACCCCGCCGCCGCCGGGCCGGAGCACCAGCCGTGGGCGGCGGGCTGACCCGCCCGCCTCAGACGTCGAACAGGGACAGGCGGATGTCGCGCGCCTCGGTGAAGTGCGCTATCGCCGCCCGTTCCGCGCTGCCGCTGTCCCTGGCCTCGATCGCGGTCACCATTCCCCGGTGCTGCTCGTTCGCCCGCTGCCACCGCCCGGGACTGGCCAGCGTGGTCGCCGGGTAGCGGGCCAGGTGCAGGTCGAGTCGCTCGAGCAGATCGGTCAACGAGACGTTGTGGCTAGCTCGCCAGACCGCGGTGTGGAACTGGCGGTTGCTGTCCACCATCGCGTCGACGTCGCCGTCGGCGACCGACTCAAGCCGGGCGAGCGACCGGCGCAGCAGCATCAGGTCGTGGGAGCTTCGACGCTCGGCGGCCAGGCGGGCCGCGGTGCCCTCCAGCGCGATCCGCGCCTCGTAGATGTCGAGCACCTCCTCCGGCCCGCGCTCGCGCACCACCAGGCCGCGCTCGCTGCGCTCGACCAGCCCGTCGTGCTGGAGCTTCGACAGCGCCTCCCGGATCGGCGTGCGGCTCACCTCGCACCAGTCGGCGAGTGCCGACTCCACCAGCTGCTGGCCCGGTGTCAGGTCTCCGGCGCGGATCGCCTCCTTGAGCCTCTGGTACGGCGAGATCTTGGTCACCGGAGCAGGCAGAGGTGCGACGGGACGGCCGGCCCTCGCGGTCGCCATGACACATTACCCCCCATCGTCGTGCGTCGTGGCGGTAGCAGGTCCGCCGGTACCGGGGCATTGTTGGCCGATTCCGCCCCAGCGTCAACGTTTCCCGCGACGTGGAGAGGCCGCGACGAGCCGCCCGCGCGGAGCGGAGGTACGGTTCGGCCATGACCCGGATCGCGTTCGTCGGCCTCGGCATCATGGGCCTTCCCATGGCGAAGAACCTCGTCCGTGCGGGCCACGAAGTGGTTGGCTACAACCGAAGTGAGGCCAAGCGCGGCAAGCTCGCCGACGCCGGGGGCACCGCGGCCGGCTCGGTGCCCGAGGCGGTGCGCGGGGCCGAGGTGGTCATCACGATGCTGCCGGACTCGCCGGACGTCGAGGCCGTCGTCCTCGGCCGGGAGGGTGTCCTGGACTCCGCCGGACGCGGCACCCTGCTCGTCGACATGAGCACGATCGCCCCCGCCACGGCACGAACGGTCGCGCAACGCGCGAGCGAGGCCGGGCTGCGCGCCCTGGACGCCCCGGTGAGCGGGGGCGAGCAGGGCGCCGTCGACGGCACACTCTCGATCATGGTGGGCGGGGAGCGCGCGCACTTCGACGCCGCGCTGCCACTGCTGGAAGTGCTCGGGGCGACAGTCGTCCACGTGGGACCGGCCGGCGCTGGGCAGACGGTGAAGGCTGCCAACCAGTTGATCGTCGCCGGCACCATCCAGCTGGTGGCCGAGGCACTGACCTATTTGGACGCTCAGGCTGTCGAGCTGGAGCCCGCGGTACGCGTGCTGTCCGGCGGGCTGGCTGGAAGTGCCGTCCTCGAGCGCAAGGCGACCGGGATGCTGGCACGGGAGTTCACCCCCGGTTTCCGGGTCGACCTGCACCACAAGGACCTCGGCATCGTGGTCGACTCCGCGCGGGAGGCCGGGGTGGTGGTCCCACTCGGCGCGGTCGTCGCGCAGCTGATGGCCGCGGCCAGGGCGCAGGGACTGGGTGAGTTGGACCACTCCGCCCTGTTGCTCGGCGTCGAGCGACTCTGCGGCCGTTCGTCCGATTAGGATATTCTACTGTAGACATTTGTTCTTTTGGCGAAATGGAGAAAGCATGCGGACTCGCCGTATCGGCGACCTCGAGGTCAGCGCCATCGGCCTGGGCGGGATGCCGATGTCCATCGAGGGACGACCCGACCGCGAGCGGTCGATCGCGACCGTGCACGCCGCGCTGGACGCCGGGGTGACCCTGTTCGACACCGCGGACTCCTACCACCTGCACGCGGACGAGGTCGGGCACAACGAGACACTGCTCGCCGAGGCGATCGCCGGCCACGGCGGCGACGTGCTCATCGCCACCAAGGGCGGCCACCTCCGGCCGGGTGACGGGTCGTGGACCGTCGACGGCTCGCCCGAGCACATCAAGAGCGCCTGCGAGGCCTCCCTGGCCCGGCTGGGTGTGGAGGCCATCGGGCTCTACCAGTTCCACCGCCCCGACCCGACTGTCGACTACGCCGACTCGATCGGCGCGGTGCGCGAGCTGCTCGACGCGGGCAAGATCCGTTACGCCGGCATCTCCAACGCCACCCCCGACCAGATTCGGCAGGCCGACGAGATCCTGGGTGGACGGCTGGTCAGCGTGCAGAACCAGTTCTCCCCGGCGTTCCGCTCCAGCGAGCCGGAGCTGGAGCTGTGCGCGAAGATGGGCATCGCGTTCCTGCCCTGGAGCCCGCTGGGCGGCATCTCCCGCGCCGGCGAGCTCGGCGCCCGGTTCGACGCCTTCGCCGAGGTCGGCCGCGACCACGGCGTCAGCCCGCAGCAGGTGTGCCTGGCCTGGATGCTCGCGAAGTCCGACGTGGTGATCCCCATCCCCGGCTCCTCCCGCCCCGAGACCATCCGCGACTCCGCCGCCGCCCCCGAACTGACCCTCACCGACGAGGAGCTGGCCCGCCTCGACAACGCCTAGCCGGCGTCCGTCGAGGCGCGGACGACGAGTTCCGGGCGGAAGCGGATCTGACGGTGCACGTGGCCGGGTTCGGCGGCGGCCTCCTCGAACAGCAGCTGGACGGCGGTGCGGCCGAGCAGCTCCCGCGGCTGGCGGACCGAGGTGAGCGGGACCGCCGCGGCCTCGGCGAAGACGATGTCGTCGTAGCCGACCACGGCGAGGTCGGCCGGTACGGACCGGCCGAGTCGGGTCATCGCCTGCAGCAGGCCCAGCGCGAGCAGGTCGTTCGCGCAGAACGCGGCGGTCGGCCGGCGCTCGGCGGGCAGGGCGGCCAGCCGCTCACCCGCCAGCCGGCCCTCGGCGACCTGCAGCGCACCGGTCTCCAGGACCACCAGCGCCTCGGCCGCCCGACCCGCTTCCGCCAGCGCACGGCACGCGCCGCGGTGTCGGTCGCGCACCTGGGGCACCGACAGCGGCCCGCCGACGAAGGCGATCCGCTCGTGCCCGGACTCCAGCAGGTGGGTGGCCGCGAGCTGGCCGCCCAGCACGTCGTCGACGGCGACCGAGCAGCGGGAGGCATCGCCGGAGTGCGCGTCGACCAGCACGACCGGGGTGCCGCTGTCGGGCATCTGGGCCAGCAGCTCCCCGGCGGGGTCGATCGGCGTGATCAACACGCCCTGGACGCGCTGCTCGCGCAGCCGCTCGAGGTACTCGCGCTCGTGCAGCGGGTCCTGGTCGCTGTTGCAGAGGTAGACCGCGACGCCCTCGGCGCGGGCCGCCTCCTCGACCCCGCGCGCCACGTCGTGGAAGAACGGGTTCCCCGCGTCCAACACCACGTAGGCGATGGTCCGGCTGCGCCCCGCCCGCAGCTGGCGGGCGGTCTCGTTGCGCACGAAGCCGAGCTCGGAGATCGCCTCCTGGACCCGGCGCGTGGTCTCCGCGCTGACCAGGTGCGGCCGGTTGAGCACGTTGGACACCGTCCCCACCGACACGCCGGCCAGCGCGGCGACGTCCTTCATCCCCGGCGGGCCGCCCGCCACCGCCCCTCCCCGTACGACCACCGGCTCACCCCGTCGACTGCCTCGCGCGGTCGCGCAGCAGACGCCGCTCGACCTCGTTGCGGGTCATTCCGGCCGCCCGGGTGAACTCCTCGCGGGCCTCGGCATGCCGCCCCAGCTTGGCCAGCAGGTCCCCGCGCACGGTCGGCAGCAGGTGGTAGCTGCGCAGCGAGGGCTCGTCGACCAGCCCGTCCACGATCTCCAGGCCCACCTCCGGACCGAACGCCATCGACATCGCCACCGCGCGGTTCAGCTCGATCACCGGTGACGGCACGAGCTGCACGAGCCGCGCGTAGCGGGCCGCGATCCGAGCCCAGTCGGTCTCCTCCGCCGTCCTGGCGCGGGCGTGGCAGGCGGCGATCGAGGCCTGCAGCTCGTAGGGTCCCGGCTCCCCCGGCAGGCGCTCCGCGCGCTCGAGCGCGGCGAGCCCTCGCCGGATGAGCAGCCGGTCCCACCTGGAGCGGTCCTGGTCGAGCAGCAGTACCGGCTCCCCCGCCGGACCGGTCCGCGCCCGGGACCGCGAGGCCTGGATCTCCATCAGCGCCACCAGCCCGTGCACCTCGCGTTCGGCGGGGGCGAGCTCGGCCAGGATCCGGCCGAGCCGCATGGCGTCCTCGCACAGCGACGGTCGCATCCAGTCTGCGCCGCCGGTGGCGGCATAGCCCTCGTTGAACACCAGGTAGACGACCTCGCAGACCGAGGCGAGCCGCTCCGCGAGCTCCCCGCCCGACGGGACCTCGAACGGGACGTTCTTCTTCGCCAGCGTCTTCTTCGCCCGCACGATCCGCTGTGCCACGGTGGGCTCCGGGGTGAGGAACGCGCGCGCGATCTCCTCGGTCGTGAGACCGCCGAGCAGCCGCAGGGTCAGCGCCACCCTGGCCTCGGTGGACAGCACCGGGTGGCAGGTCATGAACACCAGCCGGAGCAGGTCGTCGTCGATCGTGCTGTGGATCGCGTCGAAGTCGGGCTCGGCGTTGGGCGGCTCCCGCCGCTCGAGGTCGCGGCCGAGCTCGACGACCTTGCGTTCCAGCGTCTCCCGGCGCCGGAACTGGTCGATCGCCCGACGCTTGGCGATGGCCATGAGCCAGGCGCCCGGGTTGTCCGGAACGCCCGACTCCGGCCACTGCTCCAACGCCGCGACCAGCGCGTCCTGCGCGAGCTCCTCGGCCAGCCCGACGTCGTGCACCATCCTGGTCAGACCGGCGATCAGGCGCGGGGACTCGATCCGCCACACCGCCTCGACCGTCCGGTTCGCCTCCAGCGTCGCCACGACCCCATCAGAGCAGGTCAGCGGGAAACGCGGCAAGCGGGATCAGCTCTGCTGGTCGGCGATGTGCTCGCGCATCCGCTCGTGCCGCCCGCGGAGCTCGTCGGTCATCGCCGCCCCGAAGTCGTCGTCGGTGAGCAGCTGCCGGACCTCGACACGCGAGGTCGCGTTCGGGTCGGCGGGGATCCGCTTGACCCATTCGAGTGCCTCCTCGCGCGAGGTGACCTCGAGCACCCAGAACCCCCCGACGACCTCCTTCGCCTCGCTGAACGGGCCGTCGACGACCGTCGGCCGGCCGTTCCGAAACTGGACCAGGGCACCCTTCGACGTGGGATGCAGCCCCTCGCCGGCGAGCATGACGCCGGCCTTCACCAGCTCCTCGTTGTAGCGCCCCATCGCCTCGAGCACCTCCTCCGACGGCTGAAAGGCGTCCGGATCGCTCTCGTCGGCCTTCACGATCACCATGAACCGCATCGCCTCGCTCCTCTCAGTTCCCACCGGTCCGGGCGCGCAGCTCGCGTTCCCGCTCGATCAGCTCCGGCCGCACGTCGAAGTCCTCCGGCTCGGCCACCTGCCGGATCTCGAGGTCGACGTTGCCGCCGCCGTCGAGCGTCGGCCACCGCTTCACCAGCTCGACGACCTCCTCCAGCGAGTCCGCCCGCACCATCGTGTAGCCCGCGATGAGCTCCTTGGCCTCGGTGAACGGGCCGTCGATGACGGCGGTCCGACCACCGCTGAACTCGACGATCGCGCCCCTCGACGAGGGGTGCAGCCCCGTCGCGTCGAGCAGCACGCCCGCCTTGAGCAGCTCCTCGTTGTACCTGGACATGGCATCGACCAGAGCCTCGCTGGCCGGCTCACCGGCCTCGGTGTGCTCGTCCGCCCTGCGGATGATCATGAAACGCACGTCGTCCCTCTCCTTCGCTTCATCCGGCGACAACCTAGCGTCGAAGAGCCGGGACGCCCTTCGACACACTCGCCAGGATTTTTTTCGTGCGGAACCGCGACCGCGGTGACTCGCGGGGACGGTCGGACCCCGCCCCTAGAATCTGCGCCGTGACTCTCCCCGCGACCCCGACGCCCGTGGACACGCTGCGCCGCGTGTTCGGCTACGACGCCTTCCGGGGGAACCAACAGGAGATCATCGACCACGTGGCCGGCGGCGGGGACGCGCTGGTGCTGATGCCCACCGGCGGCGGGAAGTCACTGTGCTACCAGATCCCGGCCCTGGTCCGCCCGGGTGTCGGCATCGTCGTCTCCCCGCTGATCGCCCTGATGCAGGACCAGGTCGACGCCCTGCGTGCGCTCGGCGTGCGGGCCGGCTTCCTCAACTCCACCCAGGACCTCGGCGAGCGCCGGGTGGTGGAGGCGGCGTTCCTCGCCGGCGAGCTCGACCTGCTGTACCTGGCCCCGGAGCGGTTGACCGTCGAGTCCACCCTGCGCCTGCTCGACCGGGGGACGATCGCGCTGTTCGCGATCGACGAAGCGCACTGCGTGGCGCAGTGGGGCCACGACTTCCGCCCCGACTACCTCGCGCTGTCGGCGCTGCACGAACGGTGGCCGAGCGTGCCGCGGATCGCGCTCACGGCCACCGCCACCGAGGCCACCCGCCGGGAGATCGCCGGCCGGCTGAACCTCGAGGACGCGCGGCACTTCGTCTCGAGCTTCGACCGCCCCAACATCCAGTACCGGATCGTGGCCAAGAACAAGCCGGAGCAGCAGCTGCTGGAGCTGCTCACCAGCGAGCACAAGGGCGACGCCGGCATCGTCTACTGCCTGTCGCGGGCCTCGACCGAGCGCACCGCCGCGTTCCTGAGCCAGAACGGAATCGAGGCGCTGCCCTACCACGCGGGCCTGGACGCCGGCACC
Organism: Actinophytocola xanthii; assembly: GCF_001921205.1. Classification (GTDB taxonomy): domain Bacteria; phylum Actinomycetota; class Actinomycetes; order Mycobacteriales; family Pseudonocardiaceae; genus Actinophytocola; species Actinophytocola xanthii. The sequence goes on from NZ_MSIE01000001.1 coordinate 61,695, forward strand.
CGCGCGCGCAACCAGTCACGGTTCCTGCGCGAGGACGGCCTGGTCGTGGTGGCGACGATCGCCTTCGGGATGGGGATCGACAAGCCCGACGTCCGCTTCGTCGCGCACCTCGACCTGCCGAAGTCGGTCGAGGGCTACTACCAGGAGACAGGCCGCGCCGGCCGGGACGGGCTGCCCTCCACGGCCTGGCTCGCCTACGGGCTGCAGGACGTGGTGCAGCAGCGCAAGATGATCGCCTCCTCGGAGGGCGACCACGCGCACCGGCGGCGGCTCGGCGTGCACCTGGACGCGATGCTGGCGCTCTGCGAGACCGTCGAGTGCCGGCGCGTGCAGCTGCTGAACTACTTCGGCCAGGCGAGCGAGCCCTGCGGCAACTGCGACACCTGCCTGTCCCCGCCGCAGTCCTGGGACGGCACGGTCGCCGCGCAGAAGGTCCTGTCGACGGTGTACCGGCTCGACCGCGAGCGCCGCCAGAAGTTCGGCGTCGGGCACGTCGTGGACATCCTGCTCGGCAAGACCACGCCCAAGGTCAGCCAGCACAACCACGAGTCGCTGACCGTCTTCGGCGTGGGGACCGAGCTGTCCGAGGCCGAGTGGCGCGGCGTGGTGCGCCAGCTGCTGGCGCAGGGCCTGCTCAGCGTGGAGGGCGAGCACGGCACGCTGGTGCTCACCGACGCGAGCGCGGAGGTGCTCGGCCGGCGCCGGGAGGTTCGGCTGCGGACCGAGGCCAAGCGCGCGGTGCGTGGGTCGACGCGGCGTGCCGCGGCCGCCGAGGCGGAGCTGCCGGCGGAGGCCAGGCCGGTGTTCGAACGCCTGCGGGCGTGGCGGGCGGCCACGGCCAAGGAGCAGGGAGTTCCGGCCTACGTGATCTTCCACGATGCGACGCTGCGCCAGATCGCGACCGAGGCGCCGGCCACGCTCGACGAGCTGGGCACGGTGAGTGGGGTCGGGGAGAACAAACTGGCGAAGTACGGGCAGCAGATCCTCGACACGCTCGCGGCCTGAGGCGTCACTCTTTCTCGCCCCACTTCCACCCTGTGGAGTGGTGTTTTTCGGCGAAAAATCCTTACAGTAGATAGACGTGACCCAATCGGAACACCATCCAGAAGTGAACCACCTTCACTATTGAACCGTGAAAAATCACATCCCGTAACCAATATCGCGAGATGTGCCAGAAATTGCTACCGAGTGTAGATGCAAACGCCTGACCAGCTGTTTCGTAACGGAGGATCACGCCCCAGCGATCGAATGACCGTCACCAGCGCAACCCGTTACACTCCGTCATAGATTCCCGGATTCAGCCGAATTGGTCACCCCTCCGGAGCGACGTCATGCCACCCCACTCCCGAATGCCGACAGCCGCCCTTTCGAACCGGCCGGCTTACCCCGTCGCGGGGATGGCGGCACTGCTGGGAGTCGTGAGCCTGGCCGCCGCGCTTGCCACCTGGCACGGCGCGCCATGGGTCATCGTCGTCCCGGTCGCGGTGGTCCTGGCCGGCGTCACCCTGTTCCTCGGCGCACGACGCGCGCTGCGGCGCGCCTCCGCGAAGATCGACCTGATCCTCGCCGAGGAGCTGGACCGGACCGAGTGACCCTTCCCGCCCCCCACATCACACCCACCAGAAGTGCCGAGGAGGCCATCATGCGCACCATCCGCGACGACCGCGACCTGTGCTTCGTCCCGTCCCACCAGACGCGGGTTTCACCCTGGAGGTGACACCGTCTGGCCGGGTTGTCCGGCTGGGAAGGGATCCGCGTGCTGGCCTACGTCGTCGGTGTCCTGCTGTTCGTCCTCGGGGTGTGCCTGTCGCTGGCTTTGCACGAAGCGGGCCACCTCGTCGCCGCCAAGGCGTTCGGGATGAAGGTGCGGCGGTATTTCGTCGGCATGGGCCCGAAGGTGTTCTCCTTCCGGCGCGGGGAGACCGAGTACGGCCTGCGGTGGCTGCCGGTCGGCGGGTACTGCGAGATCGCCGGCATGACCACCATGGACGAGCTGGCTCCCGACGAGGAGCGGCGGGCCATGTGGCGGCAGGCGACGTGGAAACGCACCACGGTCATGCTCGCCGGCCCGGTCACCCACTTCGTGCTCGGCTTCGTCCTGCTCTACGCGTTGGCCGTCTCGATGGGCCTGCCGAACCTGGCCGAACGGCCGGTGGTGGCCGGGACCGCCGCGTGCGTGACCGACGCCAGCACCACCAAGCAGATCACCGACCCGACCTGCCCGCCCGGGTCGGTGGGCCCGGCCCAGGCCGCGGGCATCCAGGTCGGCGACGAGATCGTGGCGGTCGACGGGACGCCGACGCCGACCTGGACCGCGATGGTCACCGCCGTCCGGGGCTCCAGCGGCCCGACGGTGTTCGACGTCCGCCGCGGCGAGGAGCGCCTCTCGGTCACCGTCGACGTGCCGACAGTTCTGCGTCCCGCGACCACGACCGACGGCACGGCCGAGACCGTGACCGTCGGCGTGGCCGGGGTGTCGGCGGCCAGGTCGTTCGACTACGGCCCGCTCGCCGCGCTACCGGCCACGGCCGTGTTCTCCGGGGACATGTTCGCCCAGACCTTCCAGCGCCTGGTCGAGTTCCCGCAACGCATCCCGGCCGTGGTCAGCGCGATCTTCGGGGCCGAACGCGACCCGAACACGCCGGTGAGCGTGGTCGGCGCGAGCCGCATCGGCGGGGAGGCGGTGCAGGCCGGGCTGTGGCAGCTGTTCTTCCTGTTGCTGGCGGGGCTGAACTTCTTCATGGGCGTGTTCAACCTGCTGCCCCTGCTCCCGCTCGACGGCGGCCACATCGCGGTCACCTGGTACGAGCGCGTGCGCAACTGGCTGCGTGAGCGCCGCGGCCAGACGACCGCGGCGCCCGTCGACTACTCCCGTCTCTCGACGGTCACCATGGCCCTGGTCCTCGTCGGCGGCGCGGTCCTGCTGTTGACCGTCACCGCCGACATCGTGAACCCCATCCGCATCACTCAGTAACCCCGACGCCTCAGCCGGCCGGTGTCTCGTCGTTGTAGATCCGGGTGACGATCCGGCCGTCCCGGGTGATGTAGCCGTTGAGCAGGCCGGCCGTGCTGTGCGGTGTCGCCAGCGCCCCGCTCGGGGCCAGCGCGATCGCACCGCCGGTGGCGCCCAGTGCGGGGATCTTCTCGTTGATCACCTTCGCCGCCGCGCGCTGGACCGGCGCCCGGGTGTACTCCATCAGGGCCGAGACGTCGTAGGCGGCCACGCCCCGGATGAACACCTCACCGGTACCGGTGCACGAGATGGCCAGCGTGCGGTTGTTCGCGTAGGTGCCGGCACCGACGATCGGCGAGTCGCCGACCCGGCCGACCAGCTTGTTGGTCAGGCCGCCGGTCGAGGTGGCGGCCGCGACGTCCCGCGCCCGGTCCACCGCCACCGCGCCCACCGTGCCACCGCCCTCCCGGGGCTCGGCTCCCGCCGCGTCGGGCTCCTTCGCCTCCAGCAGCGCGTCCCACCGGCGCTGGGTGAAGAAGTAGTCCTGGGTCGTGTACGGCACGCCGTTGCGCAGGGCGAAGGTGTCCGCACCGACCCCGGCCATCATCACGTGCGGGGACCGCTCCATGACCATGCGGGCCAGCGACACCGGGTTCTTCGTGTTGTGCACGCCGGCGACCGCCCCCGACCTCAGGTCCTTCCCGTTCATGATCGAGGCGTCCAGCTCGTGCTCGGCGTCGGTGTTGAACACCGCCCCGCGACCGGCGTTGAAGTTCGGGTCGTCCTCGAGGACGCGCACGGCCGCCTCGACCGCGTCGAGGCTCGGGCGCCCCTGCTCGAGCAGCCGGTAACCGGTGCGCAGCGCGGCGGCGAGCCCGTCGCGGTAGGCGCGTTCCTGCTCCGCGCTGATGCTGCCGCGCGGCAGGGAGCCAGCCCCGCCGTGCACGGCCAGCACCACGTCCCGGACCACCGAGCCGCCCGGCGGCGGTTGCTCCGCGCCGGCGGCGGAACCGGACAGACCCAACACGGTGCCGGCCACCAGGACGGCGACGAGATGACGGGTGGCCATCGAACCTCCTCGGAGCGTGACGGACTTCCACCACCCACCTTCGAACGGTCCCGACACCCACCGCAAACACCGCTACCCGGACGGCGCAGCGTCGCTGCCCGGTCCTTTACCTGCGGCGACTTAGCGGGTATCTGTTGACCATGCTGCTGCGCCAGTTGGAGTACCTGAGCGCGCTGGCGCGTGAAGGGCACTTCGGGCGGGCGGCCCAGGCCTGCCACGTCTCCCAGCCGGCGCTCTCCGCGGCGATCCGCAAGCTCGAGGCGGAGCTCGACGTGCAGATCGTGCAGCGGGGACAGCGGTTCGAGGGGTTCACCCCGGAGGGTAGGCAGGTCCTGCTGTGGGCGCACCGCATCCTCGCCGAGCAGGACGCGATGCGCCACGAGCTGGCCAGCATGCGCGGCGGTCTGTCCGGCGTGCTCCGCATCGGTGCGATACCCACCGCCATCACGCTCGCCTCCCTGCTCACCACCCCGCTGGCCGACCAGCACCCACAGCTACGCGTGTCGATCGAGTCGCTGTCCAGTCGGGAGATCGTCCAACGCCTCGCCGAGTTCGACCTCGACATCGGTATGACCTATGTAGACGGTGAGCCGCTCGGGACGGTCCGGGTCGTTCCGCTCTACCGGGAGCGGTACCTGTTGCTGACCGCCGCCGACGGCGAGTTCGCCGGCCGGGACACGGTGGGCTGGGCGGAGCTCGCCGAGACACCGCTGTGCATGCTCTCGCCGGTGATGCAGAACCGCCGGATCCTCGACCGCGCCTTCGCCGAGGCAGGCGTCACCGTCACACCCTCGGTCGAGGCCGACACGATCTCGGCGATCTACGCCCACGTCGGGACGCGGCGGTGGTCGAGCGTCATCGCACACGCCTGGCTGCACGTGTTCGGCGTCCCCGACGGGCTGAAGGTGGTCCCACTCAAGCGGCCCCGCCGCGAGTACCAGGTCGGTCTGGTCCTCGCCGACCGCGACCCGGAACCGATGCTGGCCCGCGCACTGCTGGACACGGCCCACCGGGTGAACGTGCAGGCGACGCTCGACGGGCTGATGCGCCGGCACCTGAGCTGATCTCGCGAGCTGGGACGGTGACGTTGCCTCGGCAAGCCCCCGCACTGCGGTTATAAGAGCGGTTTATCGGTCGATAAACCAGAGTGTTTTGACCTTCAACCACCCCGCTCAGTACGGTCCTCGTTACCCCTCGACGCGGCGGTCCACACTGGACGTACCGGTCGACCCGGAGGATCCGGACAGCACACGGAGGTGCGTCTTGGCGGCGCTGTCGTTCCTCGATCGCGAACACACGGTGGCCGACGCCGGCTACAGCAGATGGCTCATCCCACCCGCGGCGCTGGCCATCCACCTGTGCATCGGCCAGGCCTACGCGACCAGCGTCTACAAGAACGCGCTCGTCGCGCACTTCGACACGAGCCTGACCGCGATCGGCATCATCTTCTCGATCGCGATCGTCATGCTCGGCGTCTCCGCGGCGGTGATGGGCACCTGGGTCGAGCGGGTCGGCCCGCGGGCGGCGATGTTCACCGCCGCCTGCTTCTGGGCCTCCGGGTTCCTCATCGCCTCGCTCGGCATCGCCACCAGCCAGCTCTGGCTGGTGTACCTCGGCTACGGGTTCGTCGGCGGCATCGGCCTGGGCATCGGCTACATCTCCCCGGTGTCGACGCTGATCAAGTGGTTCCCGGACCGCCCGGGGCTCGCGACCGGGATGGCGATCATGGGCTTCGGCGGCGGCGCGCTGGTCGCCTCCCCGTTGTCCCGCCAGCTGATGTCCTTCTACGACCCGAACTACGACGCCTCGGTCGCCTCCTCGGTCGCCTCGGGTGACGCGGTGGCGAAGCTGTTCCTCACCCTCGGCGTGGCCTACTTCCTGGTGATGATGCTGGGCGTGTTCAACGTGAAGGTGCCCGCCCCCGGTTGGCGCCCCGCGGGTTTCGACCCGGCCAAGGTCACCGCCAAGCCGCTGGTCACCAGCGCCAACGTGTCTGCGGCCAACGCCATCAAGACCCCGCAGTTCTGGCTGCTCTGGACCGTCCTGTTCTGCAACGTGACAGCCGGCATCGGCATCCTGGAACAGGCCAGCCCGATGATCCAGGACTTCTTCCGCGACGGTGGGGAGTCCAGCGTGGCCACGACGGCGGCCACCGCGTTCGTCGGCCTGCTGTCCATCTTCAACATGGCCGGCAGGTTCGTCTGGTCGTCCACATCGGACTTCATCGGTCGCAAGCCGACCTATGTCATGTACCTCGGCGTCGGCATGGTGCTCTACTTCCTGCTGGCCGTGGCCGGCCACTCCTCGACGGCGGTCTTCGTGCTGCTGGCGGCGGTGATCCTCTCCTTCTACGGCGGCGGTTTCGCCACCGTTCCGGCCTACCTGCGCGACCTGTTCGGCACCTACCAGGTCGGTGCCATCCACGGCCGACTGCTGACCGCCTGGTCCGCGGCCGGGATCGCCGGACCGCTGATCATCAACGGCTTCCTCGACGCCCAGGGCAAACCGGGCGAGCTGGTCGCCGCCGACTACCGGCCGGCGCTGTTCACCATGGTCGGCGTGCTCGCCGTCGGCTTCGTCGCGAACCTGCTCGTCCGGCCGGTGGCCGCGCGGTTCCACGAGGCCGCGGGCCACACCGACGCCTTCGCCGAGGCCGCCCAGGAGCGGCCCTCGACGGACGAGACTCCCTCGGGGAGGAGGTAGGCATGACCCAGCCCTCCGCGTCCGGCGGCCAGACCGCCCGCCTGGTCGTCTCGTGGGTGATCGTCGGCGTCCCGCTGGTCTACGCGCTATACCAGACGATCAAGTCGATCCTGCCGCTGTTCGGGGGCTGAGCAGCGCGTCGGCGCCGGCCCGCAGAGTTTCGGCCTCCAGTGGCCCGCCGGCGACCAGCGCCTGCAGCATCGCCCCGTCCACCAGGGCCGCCAGGGCGAACCCCCTGGCCGGTCCGGCGAAGCGCGCGCAGATGCCGCGCAGGCCGTCGGTCCACAGCGCCGCGACCGGGCGCAGCCGGGGAGTGCGCGCCGCCGCCAGGTAGAGCTCGTACTCGAGCAGCGCCCGGTCCCAGTCGGCGAGGTACCGCTCGGCCAGCTCGACCAGGGTCGCGGCCGGGTCGGGGCTCACGGTCAGCGCCTCCGCCCAGTCCTCGAGCAGCGCCCTGGCCGCCTCCGTCCCCTCCCGCAACGCCGCGGCCACGAGGTCGTCGAGCGTCGGGAAGTAGTAGGTCGTCGAGCCGAGCGGGACACCCGCCCTGGCCGCGATGCGACGGTGGGTGACCTGCCCCAGCCCCACCTCCGCGATGGTCTCGACGGCGGCCCGCACAATCGCCTCCCGCCGCCCGTCGGGGTCACGACGGGCGGTCATCGCGCTGCCCCGCCCAGGTTGAGGGTCACGACGCCGCCGATCACCAGCAGCAGGCCGACGACCTTGGTGAGGTCGATGGACTCGTCGAGAAACAGGACGCCGATCGCGACGATCGCCGCCGTTCCGATGCCGGACCACATGGCGTAGGCGACGCCCACCGGCACCTCGCGGACGACCAGCGCGAGCATCGCGAACGCGCCCGCGTAGCCGGCGAGGCAGCCCAGCGTCGGCCACAGCCTGGTGAACCCCTCGGTGGCCTTGAGCAGGCTCGTCGCCGCCACCTCGAGGGTGATGGCGACCAGCAGGAACACGTATCCCACGGGACCCTCCGTTCTGTACATCTGTACATGTACAAATGTACATCAGCGGGGATCTGGGCACACCGGGTCGGACGGGAGTAGAACGGAGCACCCCACCCCACGAGGAGACGACGCGTGCCCGACCGCATCGACCGGATCCAGCTCTCCCTGGTGTTCCTGCCGTTGGCCGCGCCGAGCGCCGACGAGAAGGGGGTGACCGGCCGGCACCTGCCGATGGCCGAGGTGGCGTTTCTCTTCGCCAGCGTCGGCACCGTCGACGGCGGCGGTGGCATCGGGTTCAGCTACGCCAAGCGCGCCGGCGGCCCGGCCCTCTACGCGCACGCCAAGGAGATCGCCCCGCTGCTGCTCGGCGAGGACCCCAGCGACACCGGGCGGATCTGGGAGAAGCTCGTCCGCGCCGGCGCGTCTGTCGGCCGCGGCGGCCTGGCAGTGCAGGCGATCGCGGCGATCGACATCGCGCTGTGGGACCTGAAGGCCCGGCGGGCCGGTCTCCCCCTGGCCAAGCTCCTCGGAGCGCACCGCGACGCCGTTCCCTGCTACCAGGGCGCCGTCGGCTCGCCGTCCGCTCCGCTGGCCGAGGTGGTCGAGAACGCCCAGCGCGCCCTCGCCGCCGGAATCGGCGGGATCACCGTGGAGCTGGGCGAGGCGGAGCTGGGCGCGGACCTCGACCGGCTCCGGGTCCTGCGGGAGCGGCTCGGGGACGCCGTGCCGCTGGTCGTCGACGTCAACCGGCAGTGGGACCGGCCGACGGCGCTGCGTGCCGGTCGGGTGCTCGAGCGGTTCGGCCTGGGGTGGCTCCAGGAGCCGCTGGACGCCCACGACGCCGAGGGCCACGCCGCGCTCGCGGCCACCCTGGACACCCCGGTGGCGACCGGGGAGATGCTCACCAGCGCCGAGGAGCACTGGCAGCTCATGGTCAGCGGCGCGATCGACTACGTCCGGCCCGACGCGCCCAGGGTCGGCGGGATCACCCCGTTCCAGCGGATCACCGCGCTGGCCGACCACAAGGGACTCTCGCTCGCCCCGCACTGCGCCACCGAGGTCCACGTGCACCTGGCGGCGGCCTACCCGGGCACGGCGTGGGTCGAGCACGTCGACCGGCTCGAGCCGTTGTTCAACGAACGGCTCGAGGTCAGGGACGGACGGGTTGTGGTGCCCGACCGCCCCGGCCTCGGCCTCACGCTGACCGAGAAGGTGGCCACCTGGACCACCGACCACATCGAGTTCACCGAGACGACCTGACCAGCCACTCGTCCCGCAGCACCGCGTGCAGGAACTCGTCCCGCCAGACCCCGCCCACCTGCCGGCACCGGAGGAAGTGACCCTCGCGGCGCATCCCGAGGCGCCGGGCGACCGCCGCCGAGGCGCGGTTGTCGACATGGCAGAGCGCGACGATCCGGTGCAGCCCGAGTTCCTCGAAGCCCACCCGGAGCATCTCCTCCGCCGCCTCGGCGGCGTACCCGCGGCCGTGGTGCTCGGGATGGAGGATGTAGCCGATCTCGCCCTGGCCGTGCTCCACGCTCAGCAGGACGAGGTCGACCTGTCCGATCACCCGCCCGCCCAGCTCCACGGCGAGGTCGACGCTGTCCCCGTCCCGGGACAGCTCGGTCTCCCTCGTCATCCGACGTACGGACCGCTCGGCGTCGGCGCGGCAGCGTGGCCCGCACACGAGGTACCGCGTCACGTCGGCGCGGCACTGGTAGGCCACCACGTCCTCGAGATCGGTGAGCACGAAAGGCCGCAACACCAACCGCGCGGTCGCGATCGGTCGAGCAGTCCAGACCATCCAGCTAGTGTGCCGCGTCCCGTAGGGCGGGTAGAAGTTGGTCGCGGGCGAAGTCGAAGAAGCCCTCCTGGTGGTCGCCGCCGATCTGGATGAGTGCCAGGTGGGTGAAGCCGGCCTCCCAGAACGGTTTCGCGGCGGCCAGGATGGGGTCGACGTCGGGGCCGCAGGGAATGTTCTCCGCGACGTCGTCCTCGGTCACGAACTGGGTGGCCGCGGCGAAGCCGGCGGTGCCGGGCAGCTCGGCGTTGACCTTCCACCCGCCGGCGAACCAGCGGAACTGCTCGTGGGCGCGGCGAACTGCGGCGTCGCGGTCAGGGTCCCAGCAGACCGGGAGCTGGCCGATCTTGGGCGAGTCCTTGCGGATGCCGTCCCAGCGCTCGCACAGCTCCCCGTCCGGCTCCACCGCGACCATCGCGTCGGACAGCGGCGCGAACCGGTCGACCGACTGCGCGCCGGAGACCGCCGTCGCGATCGGCACCCGCAGGTCCGGCAGGTCCCACAGCTTCGCCGAGTCGACCTGGAAGTGCTTTCCGGCGTAGTTCACGTACCCGCCGTCGAACAGGGCGCCGATGATGTCGATCGCCTCGGCCAGCATCTCGTGCCGCTGGTTGGCCGGCGGCCAGCCGCGCCCGACGACGTGCTCGTTGAGGTTCTCCCCCGCGCCGAGCCCGAGCGTGAACCTGTTGCCGGACAGCAGCTGCACGGTCGCCGCCTGCTGGGCGACGACGGCCGGGTGGTAGCGCATGGTCGGGCAGGTGACGTAGGTCATCAGGCCAACCCGCTGGGTCACCTGGGTCACCGCGCCGAGCACGCTCCAGGCGTTGGGCGCGTGCCCCTGCTCGTCGAGCCAGGGGAAGTAGTGGTCGCTCATGACCTCGAAGTCGAAGCCGGCGCGCTCCGCCTCGGCGGCGAAGCGCACCAGCTCCCGGGGTCCGGCCTGCTCGGTCATGAGCGTGTAGCCGAAGGCGACCATCAGGCGTGCACGCCCTCGGCGATCTCCTCGACGGCCTTGGCGCAGAACGCGTCCAGGTCGCCGGGGTTGCGGCTGGAGACCAGGCCCTGGTCGGTGACGACCTCCTTGTCGACCCAGGTCGCACCGGCGTTGCGCAGGTCGGTCTTCAGGCTGGGCCAGGAGGTCATCGTGCGCCCGCGCACGACGTCGGCTTCGGCCAGCACCCAGCCGCCGTGGCAGATCACCGCGACCGGCTTGCCGGAGAGCACGAAGTCCTTGACGAACTTCACCGCGCGCTCGTCGGCCCGCACGAAGTCCCCGTTGGCCACGCCGCCGGGCAGCACGAGCGCGTCGTACGCCTCCGGGTTCGCCTGGTCGACCGTGGTGTCCACCTGCTTGCGGTCACCCTTGTCGAGGTGGTTGAACGCCTGGATCTCGCCGGCCTCGAGCGAGACCAGCTCCGGCCGGCCGCCGGCCTCGGAGACCGCCTGCCACGGCTGGTCCAGCTCAACCTGCTCGACTCCGTCGGTGGCGAGGAACGCCACCCTCTTGCCCTCGATCGTGGGCATCACGCATCACTCCCTCTTCGGTTCTCGCCTCGCGACTACCCGGCGTCCTTGGGCGCAAAACCCCGCACGGCCGGGACCTGCCCGTCGCTCGCGGCGAGACTGATCCCCTCCTCCGGCACAAGTCCGAAATGGACGACCTGGCGGCGCGTCAACAGGTCGGCCGTCCAGTCGAACGCCACCCGCAACCGGTTGCCCGGCATGGCGGCCAGGTGGTAGCCACGCGTGGCCACCTTGGCCGGGAAGCCGCGCAGCGGAACGTGCAGCGGGTCGGCGACGGCCTGGGTGCCGGCGAGGTCGACCACGAAGCCGAGGTCGCGGTGCTTGTACCGCCGGGACCGGCCGACCCCGAGCGAGGCGGCGACGTTGATCCCGGCGACTTTCCCCTGCCGCTGGGCGTGCTGCGCGGTCATCGCGGTGACCTCCCCGGGCTGGGCGAGGTCGGGCACGGCCGCGACGTCGCCGGCGGCGAACACCCTGGGGTGGCCGGAGACGCGGAGGTAGGTGTCGGTGTCGATGCGACCCTTGGTCGAGGGCAGGTTCAGCGGCTCGACCAGGGGGTCCGGACGCACCCCGACGCACCAGGCGACGGTCCTGGTGGGAATGTCGGTGCCGTCGGTGAGCCGGACGCAGGTGTCGGTGACCTCGCTCACGCTGGTCTTCAGGCGGACCTCCACGCCGCGCCGCTCGAGGATCTCCCGTGCCGGACCGGAGAGCCGCTCGCTGAGGTTGGGCAGCAGGCGGTCGGCCATGTCGACGAGGATCCAGCGGATGTCGCCCTCGCTCAGCCCGTGGTGGCGGCGCAGCGCCTGCCGGGTGAGCTCCTTGCCCTGGGCGACCAGCTCGGTGCCGGTGTACCCGGCACCGACGACGACGAACGTGGTGCGCTCCCGCCGCTCGACGGGGTCGTCGGTCTGCTCGGCGAGCTCCAGTTGGCGCAGCACGTGGTCGCGGAGGTAGACGCTCTCCGCGATGGACTTGAACCCCTTGGCGTGCTCGGCGACGCCGGGGATGGAGAGCAGCCGGGTGACGCTGCCGGAGGTGATGACGAGCCGATCCCACTCCAGCTCGGTCGTGCGACCCTCTACGTTGGACACCGTGACCGTCTGGTTCGACAGGTCGATCCCGGTCGCGTTGCCGAGCACCATCCGGGTGCGCCTGAGCTTGGTGCGCAGTGGAATGGCGATCCGCCGGGGGTCGAGGATGCCACCGGCCACCTCGGGCAGCAGCGGGACGTAGAGCATGTAGTCGGTGGGGTTGACCGCGCACAGCTCCGCGGTCTCGGGCGGCAGGCGGCGCTCCAGCGCACGCAGGCAGTAGTACCCGGCGAACCCCGTGCCCACCACGACGACCCTCGGTCGCCGTCGGCCGTCAGTGGTCATATCGTCTCCCTCTCCTCGTGGATCGGGCGCGGACGTACCCGCACCGGGACCCGTCAACCGTCCTCCTCACGCACGTCACACCACCACCGACCAGGTGTTCGAAAAGCGTGTAGCCTCCCTGACATGCGCCCCGGCGTCCAGACCTCCCTCCTCGACGACCTCGACGACGTCGAGGAGGTCGCCCTACGCCCCCTGACGGCCGTCCGGCGCCGCGAGCTGGCCCACGGCGCGTGGGTCGACGTGCTCCCCGGCTGGCTGACCGGCGCGACGACGCTGTTCGAGCGGCTGGTGGAGCGGGTCCCGTGGCAGGCCGAGCGACGCCAGATGTACGACCGGGTGGTGGACGTCCCCCGCCTGCTGCGCTTCTACGGCGAACGGGACGAGCTGCCGGACCCGATCCTGCACAGCGCGCGAGAGGCACTGACCGAGCGTTACCACGCCGAACTCGGCGAGCCGTTCCGGACGGCCGGGCTGTGCTACTACCGCGACGGTCGCGACAGCGTGGCATGGCACGGCGACACGATCGGGAGAGGGAGCACCGAGGACACCATGGTCGCGATCCTGTCGGTCGGGACACCGAGGGCGCTGCTGCTGCGGCCGCGTGGGGGTGGGGAGACGGTGCGGTACGCGCTGGGGCTCGGGGATCTGATCGTGATGGGTGGGTCGTGCCAGCGGACGTGGGAGCACGCGGTTCCGAAGACGGCCAAGCCGGTGGGGGCGAGGATCTCTGTCCAGTTCCGGCCGCGTGGGGTGCGGTGACTGGTTTCCAGGGGTTGCGGGGGGTTTGAGGGCGAAGGATTTGTGCCGAGCTGCGGTCAGTCCGGGGGTAGCGCGTAGGGCCAGCCGTCGTTCCCGGCAGCGGCTGGTTCGAGGATCGGCGCCGTACCCAGGAGCAGGTCAACCGCGCCGTCTGACCGAGGGGGTCAGGAACGGACCAGGCGGGCTATCGCGTCGCTGGCCTCTCGGACCTTCTCGTCGGCGTCCTTGCCGCCGTCGGCCAGGGCCTGGGCCACGCAGTGGCGCAGGTGCTCGTCCATCAGGCCCAGCGACACCGCCTGGAGGGCCTTGGTGGCCGCCGAGATCTGGGTGAGCACGTCGATGCAGTACTCGTCGTTCTCCACCATGCGCTGCAGGCCGCGGATCTGGCCCTCGATGCGGCGCAGGCGCTTCAGGTAGCCGTCCTTGTCGCTGGTGTAACCCCGCATCCGAGTCCCTTTCCCACGTCCCGATCGCCCAACCGCCCAGCATACCCGAGGGGGGTACGTATGCGCACGTCCGCGAGGCGCACCCTACCCGCCGCTGTTAACGTCGGCGGGGGAACCTCGAGGTACGGAACGGGAGCCGATGTTCACCACTCGTCCCGAGCTGGCCGGCACGTTCGGCATGGTCGCGTCCACCCACTGGCTTGCCTCCGCGGCCGGCATGGCGGTCCTCGAGCACGGCGGGAACGCCTTCGACGCCGCCGCTGCCGCCGGGTTCACCCTGCACGTCGTCGAGCCGCACATGAACGGGCCTGGCGGCGAGGTGCCGCTGATCCTCGCACCCGCCGGGCACGAGCCGACCGTGCTCTCCGGGCAGGGCGTCGCCCCCGCGGCCGCCGACGCCGCGCGGTTCCGCGCCGAGGGGCTCGAGCTCGTCCCCGGTACCGGCCTGCTCGCGGCGACCGTGCCCGGCGCGATCGGCGCCTGGCTCACCCTCCTGCGCGACCACGGCACGATGGAGCTCGGCGACATCCTCGGCTACGCGATCGGCTACGCCGAGCGCGGCCACCCCGTCGCCGAGGCGGTCGTCGCCACGATCGGGACCGTGGAGGAGCTGTTCACCAGGTACTGGCCGACCTCGGCACGGCGCTGGCTGCCCGTTCCCCGGCCCGGCGAGCTCGTCACCAACCCGCCGCTCGCGCGGACCTACCTGCGGCTCGTGGCCGAGGCGGTCGGGCCGAGCCGGGAGGCGCGCCTCGACGCCGCGCTCCGCGCCTGGTACGAGGGGTTCGTCGCCGAGGAGATCGACGCCTTCTGCCGCACCGAGCTGCTCGACGACTCCGGTGCCCGCCACGCCGGCCTGCTGACCGGAGCGGACCTCGCCGCCTGGCGACCCACCTACGAGGAGCCGGTCAGCCTGGAGGCGTTCGGCTGGCGGGTGTGCAAGGCCGGCGCGTGGAGCCAGGGGCCCGTGCTGCTCCAGCAGCTCGCGACGCTCGCCGCCGCCGGTGAGCTGCCGCCGCCGGGCAGCGCCGAGCTGATCCACCTGGTCGTGGAGGTGGCGAAGCTGTGCTTCGCCGACCGGGACGCGGCCTACGGCGACCATCCCGACGTGCCGCTGAACCAGCTGCTCTCCCCCGAGTACTCCGCCCGCCGGGCGGCGCTGCTCACCGAGCACGCCGCGGAGCCGCTGCGCCCCGGCCTCGGTCGGCTGCCGCGCTTCGTCACCGAGGGCGACCGGGTCGCGGCGACCGGCCTGGGCATCGGCGAGCCGACGCTGTCCCCGATGGGCACCAACCGGGGCGACACGTGCCACATCGACGCGGTCGACCGCTGGGGCAACGCCGTGTCCGCGACACCCTCCGGTGGCTGGCTGCAGAGTTCGCCCACCATCGAGAGCCTGGGCTTCTGCCTCGGCACGCGGGCGCAGATGTTCTGGCTCGAGGACGGTCTGCCCAACTCGCTCGCCCCCGGCAAGCGCCCGCGCACGACGCTCTCGCCGTCGATGGCCGTACGGGACGGACAGGTCCTGGCGTTCGGCACCCCCGGCGGCGACCAGCAGGACCAGTGGCAGCTCGGGTTCTTCCTCAACCACGCCGCGTACGGCATGAACCTGCAGGAGGCGATCGACGCACCGGTCTGGCACACGGCCGCGTTCGCCAGCTCCTTCTACCCCAGGGCGACCGGAGCCGAACTGGTCATAGAGTCCAGAGTGGACGATTCGGTGCTCGACGAGCTGCGGCGGCGCGGGCACGAGGTCGTGGTGGCCGAGCCCTGGTCGCTCGGCCGGATGTCGGCGATCTCCCGCGACACCGCGACCGGCCTGCTGCGTGCGGCGGCGAACCCGCGGGGGATGCAGGGGTACGCGACCGGCCGCTGACGGCCGGTCTCAGTCAACCGGGGTGAGCACACCGTCGACGCGGCGTGGGACGCCCAGCGGGTTGCCGTCCCGCAGCACGGTCGGCAGCAGGTGCTGGGGCACGTTCTGGTAGGTCACCGGCCGGAGGAACCGCCGCAGGGAGGCGGTGCCCACCGAGGTGTGCGCCGCGGAGGTGGTCGCCGGGTAGGGGCCGCCGTGGTGCATGGCGTAGGTGACGGCGACCCCGGTGGGCCAGCCGTTCCACAGCACCCGGCCGGCGCGCCCGGACAACTCGGCCAGCAGCACGGCGGCGACCGGGTCCTCCCCCTCGCCGTGCACGGTCGCGGTCAGCTCGCCGGTGAACGTCCGCGCGCAGGCCACCAGCTCGTCCTCGCCGGAGTAGGTCACCACGATCGACGTGGGTCCGAAGCACTCGACGGCCAGCTCCGAGCGGTGCGCGAGGAAGTCCGCGGCGCTCACCGCGAGCAGCGTCGGCGCCGGCCCCGCGGCACTGTCGGTGCCGGCGGCCAGCAGGCGGGTCGCGGGGTGGCCGGCGAGGGTGGACAGCGTCCTCGCGTGGCCGTCGGCGACCCGGTCGTTGAGCAGGCGCGCCGTCGGGCGCTCGGCGAGCGCGGCCACCAGCCGCTCCTCCACCGCGGGCCCGGCGGCGGCGGGTAAGAACAGCAGGCCGGGCTTGGTGCAGAACTGCCCGGCGCCGAGGGTGAACGAGGCCAGGTACCCGTCGGCGATCTCCCCGGCCCGGCTGCTGGCGGCGGCCTCGGTGACGAGGACGGGGTTCACGCTGCCCATCTCGGCGTAGAACGGGATCGGGTCCGGGCGCGAGCAGGCCAGGTCGAACAGGGCCCGTCCGGCGGTGTTCGACCCGGTGAAGGCGCCGGCCATGACCCTGGGGTCGAGCACCGCCGCGCGGCCGGCCTCCTCGCCGGTCACCAGGGCGAAGGTTCCCTCCGGCAGCCCCACCTCGCCCAGCGCCTCGGACACCAGTGAGGCGGTGGCGGCGCTCAGCCGGGGGTGGCCGGGGTTCGCCTTGAGCACCACCGGGCAGCCGACCGCGAGCGCGGCCGCGGTGTCGCCGCCGGCCACGCTGAACGCGAACGGGAAGTTGCTGGCCGCGAACACCACGACCGGACCGATGGGGCGCAGCATCCGTCGCAGGTCCGGCCGCCCGCCGGCCGGCCAGTGCGGGTCCGGCGAGTCGAGGGCGACCTCCAGGTAGCCCCCGTCGGCCACGGCCTCGGCGAGCAGCCGAAGCTGGAACGTGGTGCGGCCGAGCTCGCCGACCAGCCGCGGCTCGACCGGCAGCCCGGTCTCGTCGTTGGCCAGCGGCACCAGGTCGCCGACGGCGTCGTCCAGCGCGTCGGCCACGCGGCGCAGGGCACGGGCCCGGACCTCGCCGGAGGTGTCGACGAGCCGCTCGTAGGCACTCGATGCGGCCGCCAGCACGGCGTCGAGCTCCCGCGCGGTGGTGTCCTCGTCGCTCACCCTGGTCATCACCCGACCGTATCTCACGCCAGGTCTCACGCCAGGTCTCACGCCCGGTCTCACGCCAGGTCTCACGCCATTGACGCGGCGAGCCGGCGCAGACCCGGTTCGACCCGGTCGAGCTCGATCGCCCCGTAGCCGATCGCCAGCCCCGGGCGCCCCGGGCCTTCGGCGTGGTACCCGCCGAGGCTCTCGACCGCGACCCCGGCCGCGGTGGCGCGGGCGACCAGCGCGTCGACGTCGACCGGAACACGCAGCCACGCCGCCAGGTGCAGACCCGCCGTGGCGGGCACGACCTCGAGAGTGTCGTGGAAGTCCCGGCGCAGCACCGAGAGCACGCGCTCGTGCCGTGCGGCGTACTCGCGGGTGGCGCGGCGCAGGTGGCGGGAGAACAGGCCTTCGGACAGGAACGCCGCCATGGCGCCCTGCGTCGCGGGGTCGCCCTGCCGGTCGGTCAGCGCCCTGGCCGCGCGGACCGCGGACCGCAGCGACGGCGGCACGACCAGGAAACCCAGGCGCAGCGCGGGAAGCATCGTCTTCGCGAACGACCCGACATAGAGCACCCGACGCCCGCGGTCGAGGCCGTGCAGGGGTTCCAGTGGCCGCTCGGAGAAGCGGAACTCGCTGTCGTAGTCGTCCTCGACCACCACGGCCCGCTGCCGGTGGGCCCACGCCAGCAGCTCGCCGCGCCGGCGCAGCGACATCGGCATGCCGAGCGGGAACTGGTGCGAGGGCGTGGTGTAGACCAGTCGCGTCGCGGACGGGATCGCCGAGACCACAAGGCCTTCGCCGTCCACCGGCACCCCCGTCACCCGCGCGCCGAGTGCGGCGAACACCGCGCGTGCCGGCGGGTAGCCGGGCTCCTCGACCGCGACCCGGTCGCCGGGCCCGACCAGCACGCGACCCAGGACGTCCAGCGCCTGCTGGGCGCCCTGGGTCACCAGCACGTCCTCCGGGTCGGCCAGCACCGAGCGGGACAGCCCGACGTGGCGGGCGATCTCGGCCCGCAGACCGGGGTGCCCGGCCGGATGCCCGTAGGCGGCCGCCTCCGGGGGGAGCTCGCGCAGCTCGCGGCCGACCAGCCGGCGCCACGCGGTCATCGGGAACCGACGCACGTCCGGCACCCCCACCCGGAAGTCGAACTCGGCTACCCGAGTGTCCTCGAAGGACATCATGGGCGTGCGCCAGGCCGGGCGGACGGGAATCGGGTCGGCGTCCGGGGCCGCGGTCACCCCCGTGCGCACCGGCGGCTCGGCGCAGACGAAGGTGCCGGCTCCCACCCGGGCCACCAGAAACCCCTCGGCCGTCAGCCGGTCGTAGGCGGCGGTGACGGTGTTGCGGGACACGGCCAGTCGCCACGCCAGCTCACGGGACGGCGGCACCCGCTCCCCCGGTGCCAGCCGTCCGCTCACGATCGCCTCGTGCAGCTGGCGGTAGATGCTCGCGGCGAGATCACCCGAGCTTGTGAGGCCGACGTGGAACTCCACCGGCAGACCCTACATTGGCTCCTTCTATCGGATCTCGATTGGCACTTCAACGGGTCCAATCGGCGTCGTAGCCTCGACAAGCCACCTCCTCGACCCGAGCGGAGCACGATGCGTCGCCTCGTTCCCCCTGCCGGCCCGGTCCGCGTGCTCGCGGCGGCGCAGCTCGCCGACGCCGTCGGGCTCGGCGGCTACCTCGTCTGCTCCGCCCTCTACTTCACGCGGGTCGTGGGGCTGAGCGCGACCCAGGTCGGGTTCGGGCTGACTGTGGGGTGGGCGGTGGGGCTGCTGGCCGGCGTGCCGCTGGGCCACCTCGCCGACCGCCGCGGGCCGCGCGGGGTGGCGATGGTGCTCGCGGTGGTCGTCGCCACCGCGCTGCTGCTGTTCCTGACCGTCCGCTCGTTCGTGCCGTTCGTCCTGGTGGCGAGCCTGTACGGAGCCGCTCAGTGCGGGCTCGTCGCCGCTCGGCAGGCACTGCTGGCCGCCCTCGTGCCCGCGGCGGAGCGGACCGCGGTCCGGGCCGTGCTCCAGGTCGTGATCAACGGCGGCCTCGCCGTGGGTGGGGCCTTCGGCGGGCTGGCCCTGCACCTGGACAGCGCACCCGCCTACCTGACGGTGCTCGCGGTGGACGCGCTCGGCGTCCTGGCCTCGGCCGCACTGCTGAGCAGCCTGCCCCCGGTGCCCGCGACACCCCGCGCGCCGGCCGGCCAACCGGCGCCGACGGTACTGCGCGACCGACCCTATGTGCTGCTCACCGCACTGAACATGGTGCTGCAACTGCACATTCCCCTGATCACGCTCGCGACTCCACTGTGGATTATCGAGCACACCGCCGCTCCGAGGTGGACTGTCGCGGTGCTGCTCGTGCTCAACACCGCCTCGGTCGTGCTGTTCCAGGTCCGGGTCGCCCGGCGGGTGCATGACCTGGAGAGCGCGGGCCGGCAGGTGCGGGGCGCGGGGGTGTTCCTGCTGCTCGCCTGCGCGGCGTTCGCCGCATCGGCCGCCGGCTCCTCACCGTGGGTGGCGCTGGTCGTCCTGGTCGTCGCGGCCGCACTGCAGGTGGTGGCAGAGATGATGCAGGCGAGCGGCGCCTGGCAGATCAGCTTCGACCTCGCACCCCCCGGCCGGCACGGTCAGTACCAGGGTTTTTTCGGATCGGGCTTCGCGGTCGCGCGGATGCTCGGCCCGCTGCTGCTCGCCACGCTCGTCCTCGAGGGCGGTACCGCGGGTTGGCTGCTGCTGGGAGCCGCGTTCCTGTCGGCCGGAGTCGCGACGGTGCCGGCGGTGCGGATGGCCGCACCGACGGCGACACCTCCGCGTCGTTGATCGTCTAGGCTGCCCCTGACGGACGGGGGCTGATCATGGACGACGAGGCGGCGACGGCACGCGAGACCGGTGTGGACACCTCACCTGGTGAGCCGCGACCACTCGCCGCCGAACGCCCAGCGGTGACCGACCGGATCGTGTTCGGCGTCGCCGCCGCGCTCGCCGTCGTGTTCCTCGCGTGGGGGGTTCTCGGCACCGACTCGATGGTCGAGGTGTCCGCGAGCATCCTCAACGACGGCGTCATCCCCTACGGCGGCTGGGCCTTCGTGCTCGTCGCGAGCGGGTTCGTGCTGTTCGCCTTGGGGTTGGCGATCAGCCGCTACGGCCGGATCCCGCTCGGGGCGGACCGGGAGCGGCCGGAGTTCCGCACGGTGTCCTGGATCGCGATGATGTTCAGCGCGGGCATGGGGATCGGGCTGATGTTCTTCGGCGTAGCCGAGCCGGTCACCCACCTGATGAGCCCGCCGCCGGGCACCGCGGCGCCCGCGTCGGACGAGGCCGTGCACACCGCGATGGCGACGACGTTGTTCCACTGGACAGTGCACCCGTGGGCGATCTACGCGGTCGTCGGTCTGGCGCTGGCGTACAGCACGTTCCGGCGCGGACGGCGCAAGCTGTTCAGCGCGGTGTTCGCGCCGCTGCTCGGGCAGCGCCGGTCGGCGGGGCCGCTGGGCAGGGCGATCGACGTCATGGCGATCTTCGCGACGCTGTTCGGGTCGGCGGCGTCGCTGGGCCTCGGCGCGCTCCAGGTCGGCGAGGGGATGAGGTACGTCGGCTGGGTCGACGAGCCGGGCACCCTGCTGCTGGTCGCCATCATCGCCGTGCTGACGATGGCGTTCGTGGCCTCCGCGGTGTCCGGTGTGGCCAGGGGGATCCAGTGGCTGTCGAACACCAACATGGTGCTCGCGGCGGTGCTGGCGTTCTTCGTGCTCGTGGTGGGTCCGACGGTGCTGGTCCTGAACCTGGTGCCCGGCGCGATCGGCGACTACGTCAGGGAGTTCGCCACGATGTCCGGCCGCAGCGGCACGACCGGCGGCGAGGAGATGCGGGCCTGGCTCGGCGGTTGGACGATCTTCTACTGGGCGTGGTGGATCTCGTGGACGCCGTTCGTGGGGATGTTCATCGCGCGGATCAGCCGCGGCCGGTCGATCCGGCAGTTCGTGGCCGGCGTGATCCTGGTGCCGAGCGTGGTGAGCCTGTTCTGGTTCGCGGTCTTCGGCGGCGCGGCGATCCAGGAGCAGCGGGACGCGCTGGCGGCCCAGGGCCTGACCTCCGCCGAGATCGCGGAGCGCAGTGCCGCCGGCACCCTGTCCGAGGTGTACGACGCCGGTTCGTGGGTGTACAACCCGGACGGCACCTCGCAGGCGATGACGTTCGCGTTCCTGGAACAGCTCCCGCTGTCCACTGTGGCCGCCGTCCTGGTGGTCATCCTGGTGTCGATCTTCTTCGTCTCCGGCGCCGACGCCGCCTCGGTGGTCATGGGCACCCTCTCCCAGGGCGGCTCGGTCCACCCGACGCGGCCGGTCGTGGTCTTCTGGGGCGTGCTCATGGGTGCCGTGGCCGCGGTGATGCTGCTCGCCGGCGACGGCAGCGGCAACGCGCTGACCGGCCTACAGAACCTCACGATCATCGTCGCGGCCCCGTTCGCCCTCGTGATGATCGGGCTGTGCTGGTCCCTGTGGCGCGACCTCCGAACCGACCCGCTTGTCCTGCGCGAGAACGAGATGCTCAGACAACTGCGCTCCTGAGCGGGGGGGTCGGGTCGGCGAGGAGGTGGTCCTGTAGCCGGGCGTGGCGGAACTGGTAGACCGCCCCGGTCTGCCGGAGCACGCCCCGCTGGTAGGCGTCGGTGAGGAACGCCTGGACCCGCCAGGGGAGGCGGCCGGTCAGCGGCAGCCATCCCCGCACCAGAACCAGCCAGTAGGCCCAGGCGCTGATCGCACGGACGCCTGTCGTCATCCCCACGACCACGACCATGACCGCGGTGATGAGGTCGTCCCCTTCCCCGTAGGAAAGCGACAACCAGAACTCGCGTTCACCCATCCAGTACCAGATCCCGCCCACGGGCAGGACCATGAGCCAGACCGCGAGCACCTTGCGGACGGTGTTGCGCCGGTCCCGGGCCAGCGAGTCCGCCGCCCTGACCGCATCGGCCGCGTTGAGCGGCGCCTCGAGCCCGAACGTGGCCGCGGCCACGAGTCCGAACGCGAGCGCACCCAGCAGCCCGCCCACGAGCAGTTGTTGTACCGCCACAGCGACGACCGGTCCCGTGAAGCCGCCACCGGCCGCGTCGTACACCGCGAGCGACCAGAACCAGAGCGCGACCACGATCACCAGCCCGGCCACGTACCCGAGCACGAACCTACTGGCGATGAACCGGGCTCGGCCGCGGAGCTGGAGGCGGGTACCGGTCGGCCGGGGTCCCGTGGTCCGGTCCCCGACCAACACGGCGACGAGCCCGGCCGCGGCCCCGATCGGCAACCCGTACTTGAGCCCGTAGAAGAACAACGCCGGGATCGACACCGACGGATACCACGGGCCGTGCGGGAGCTGGCTCAGGAGAACCAAGATCAGCAGGAACACGAACACGAACACGAGCGCGACCGCGAACCCGACCGTGAGCGCGACGGTCGCCTTGCCGCGCCGGCGCCCACCGCGGCTCCTTCTGGTCAGCCGCACCGTCAGGGCGACCGTCACCCCACTCGCCGCGGCGGCCGCGAGCCCGAACGAAAGCCAGTAGCTGAGCGGGGACATGGTCCCGCTCATGAGTCTGGGTGCGAGCCCGACCGCGAACCCGATCAGGAGACCGTCCAGGAGCGCGAAGAGGCGGGTCCGGACGCGTCGGGGGACGGTGTCGCGGAGCTGCCACCAGGCCAGGTCGCGCGTGCCCGCCTCGCGGAGGTGACCGGCGAGGTAGGCCAGGTAGTGGCGAGCGCGGTCGGCCGGCCAACGAGGGGTGCGCCCGGGTCGGTCGTCCTGGTAGACGGCGGGGACGAACGCGGCCAGCAGGTGGTCCCGCACGGCCGCCGCGGTGGGGAACCGGTCGGTGGCGAGCAGCTCCGCGGGGTCGCGGCCCGGGGTGTCGCTGTAGATCGTGCGGGCCAGGAACACCATCAGCGGGTTGGTCAGCACCTGGCACAGCGCGGCCGGACCGGGCGCGTGCGGCTCGGTGCGCATCCGCTCCAGGACCGGGTCCCAGAGCCCGGTGCGGTCGCCGGCGGTGGTGCGGGGCAGGTAGTCGTGCAGATCGTCGAGGGACAGGTCGTCGAGCTCGACGACGGCGGCCGCGGTGAGCGCGTCCACCCCGCGCACCGCGGCGGCGTACTCGGCGGTGCGGCTGGTGATCACCGCCGGGGCGTCGGGGCTGGCGTTGAGCCGGCGCAACGCGGCCTGGTGCAACCCCACGTCGAGCTCGTCGAAGCCGTCGAGGACGGGCAGGACCCGGCCGGCGTCGATCAGCGCACCGGCCCGCGTCGGCCCACCCCGCGCGACGGGGACGGCCAGACCGGGATGGTCGCGGGTGATCTGCTCGGCGAGCCAGCCGTGCAGCGGCGTGGTTTCGGGGTTCCAGGAGCCGGCGCTGACGATGACCGGCACCGGCTGGCCGGGTCCGCGGGCGTCGAGGAGGTCCAACGCCAGGCGGCCGGCGAGCACGGTCTTCCCGGCACCGGCCGGGCCCAGGATCACCAGCCGGCCGGACGGGATGCTCCGGTAGACCTGCTCGAGGTGCTCGACCCGGCCGGCCAGGGCGAGGGGCTCGCCGGTGGCGCCCGCCGGCAGGCGACGGACGTTGGCCCAGTGGTCCGCCAGCTCGGGGGCGGCCGGATGCCAGCGCACCGGCAACGCGACCGGGTCGTGGACCCGGCGGTGGGCCTCCTCCTGCCGCCACAGTTTCCGGACGCCCTGCGCCAGGCCCTCGGTCCACTCGTCGATGCGCGAGGACCACCCGGGGGCGTTGAGGACGACATCGCCGACGATCGAGCCGACCTGAAGCAGGGGACCGTGGACGACACCACTGGCCTCGTTGTGCGTTGTCGGAGAACCACGCTCGGACACGCCGTCGTCGCGCACGGTGCACACGATTCCAGACGACCGGCATCACGGCCACCGAGGCCGTTGTCCCGGCCGGGTCAGGCGATCACGCGGCGGATGACCGTGATGGGGCCGATCGCGTCGATAGGGGCGATCTTGACGGTCTCGCCGAAGCTGGGGGCGTGGACGGCCCTCGTACTGTCGACGGCGATGGCGACGTGGTGTACCGGCTGGAAGTAGAAGATCAGGTCCCCCGGCCGGACGTTCGACCGCGGCACGGCCCGCCCCACCAGGGCCTGCTGCCGCGACACCCGCGGCATCGTCACCCCGGCCTGCCGGAACGCGGTCTGCACGAGGCCCGAACAGTCGTAGGAGTCCGGCCCGACCGCACCCCACAGGTAGGGCTTGCCCCGCTGTGCCAGCGCAAACTCCAGCATCCCGCCGACATCCCCGCCGGGGACGACGACGTCGCTGCCGTAGTCCTCCACCCCGGCCAGCAACGACCGCTGCTCCGGCGTCAGGTTGTCCAGCGCCGTGCGGACCTCCCTGATCTGCCGGTCGAGGTCGCTGCGACGGCGTTGGACGTCGGCGGCGCTCGCGGCGACCTTGGCCTCCGCCTGCTCGGCGGCCGTCTCCGCCGCCCTCGCCGTCCGCTCGGCCTGCTCGGCGCGGGCCAGCACCGCGTCGTCCGCCGGGTCGCCGCCGGTCAGCCGGGTCGTCAGCGTGACGCCCTCGAGGCGGCCGAGCAGGTCGGTCGGGC
Source organism: Actinophytocola xanthii (assembly GCF_001921205.1). Taxonomy (GTDB): domain Bacteria; phylum Actinomycetota; class Actinomycetes; order Mycobacteriales; family Pseudonocardiaceae; genus Actinophytocola; species Actinophytocola xanthii. The sequence continues at coordinate 86,251 of NZ_MSIE01000001.1, forward strand.
TGGTGCTGTCCGCCAGTGCCGAGAGGGAGTCCAGGCCCCGCCGGGCTGTCATCATCTCGGCCACCCGGTCCAGGTCCTGCACCGAGTTCGCCCGGCGGAGCGCCTCGTCGGCCGCCTCCTTGGCGTCGTCGGCGGCGGCCTTGGCCGCGGCGGAGGCACGCTGCTGGTTCGCCAGGGACTCCTGGACGATCAGCAGCTCCTCGTTGACCCGTTCGGCCTCCTTGCTCAGGTCGTGGTAGTGCGCGAGCAGACCGGCGACGGTCGTCGGCTGGGCCGCGGACGACCCGGGCGCCACGAGCAGCGTCGCGACGAGCACCACGGCGACGCCCAGGGAAGCGCCCGACGAGGTACCGCCCAAGAAGGCTAAGCGACCGCGCACCCCACCACTCCCCGACTCGTCGTTCCCGCCACACCATCATTGTTCAACATCGACGGTGTCCGCGGTCCGTTTGGGACCTACCGCGCACCAACGTCTGCACCAACGGACGGTAGGCGAGTACGGATAACGCGACCGTTAGGGCGCGTCCGCACAGTCCCGGTCGATGGGCTTCGTGATCCAGGTCGTCGCTGGCAAGGCGGAGGGCAGGCCTCGTACCGGGTCGTACTCGGCCTGTCCCGACAACGCCGCCAGCGGCGAACTGGGCGCGAAGACCGCGACCGAGGGCTGTGCGGACGTGCCCTAGGGTCTGGGGGTGAGCACGGGCATCCTCTCCGCGGTCAGCGACCTGCACGTCTCCTACGCCGAGAACCGCGAGGTGGTCAACGACCTGCGGCCGACCTCCGAGGCCGACTGGCTGCTGGTCGCCGGCGACGTGGCCGAGCGGTTCGCGAGCGTCGAGTGGGCGCTGGGCACCCTGCGCGAGCGGTGGTCCACGGTGATCTGGGTGCCGGGCAACCACGAGCTGTGGACCCCGCCGGACGACCCGGTAACCCTGCGCGGCGTCGAGCGCTACCAGGCGTTGGTCGAGATGTGCCGCCGCCTCGACATCGTGACGCCCGAGGACCCGTACCCGACGTGGGAGGGCCCGGACGGCCCGGTGACCATCGCGCCGCTGTTCACGCTCTACGACTACACCTTCCGCCCGCCCGGCTGCGCCACCAAGGCCGAGGGGCTCGCCTACGCCCACCGCACGGGCGTGGTCTGCACCGACGAGTACCTGCTGCACCCCGACCCCTACCCCACCCGCGACGACTGGTGCCGCGCCCGGATCGAGGAGACCGGCCGCCGCCTCGACGCGCTCCCCGAGGACGTGCCCACGGTCCTGGTCAACCACTACCCGCTGGTCCGCACGCCCACCGACGTGCTGCGCTACCCCGAGTTCGCGCAGTGGTGCGGCACCGAGCTGACCGCGTCCTGGCACACCCGATACCACGCGGCGGTCATGGTCTACGGCCACCTGCACATCCCCCGGACCACCCACTACGACGGCGTGCGCTTCGAGGAGGTCTCGCTCGGCTACCCGCGGGAGTGGAAGCCGCGCCAGCGCCCGCACGGCCTCCCCCGCACCATCCTGCCGGTGTAGGACGCGCCCTAGCCGCGGCGGTCCGGGCGGTGGGTGCGCTGCCAGAAGGTCGGCCAGTCCTCGCCCGCCAGTAGGGCCCTCGGGGCGCACAGGCCCCGAGCGGCCACCTGGCGGTCGAACAGCTCCACCCGCGCGGCCAGCTCCGCCGCCGCCGGCAGGGCCCTGCGCCACGGACCGTTGTCGTCACGCAGGTCGCTCGGCGGGAAGCCCGGCACCTCGGTGGTCCCCGGCGCGGTCAGCGGGGTCACCTCCTCCCCCGGCGAGGAGTCGCACGTGGTCCTGACGACCAGGGCGCACACCAGCTCCGGAGACGGGTGCTCGGCGACGGACCGGAGCAGGGTCCCGTCCATCGCCAGGGTGCCCAGCGCCGCGCGCAGGGACCGCGCCAGCACGTCCAGCCCGCGGGCCGGGGCGATGTCCGGCTGGCGGACCAGGATGCGGAGGGCGCGCGGGAGCGGCGCGTCGACGGTCAGCCGCGCCAGCTGGGGGTCCGGGCCGAGCCCGGTGACCGCCGCGGTCAGGGGGCGGGTGGCGGTGGCCTGCCAGAGGGTTCGCGCGGTCAGGCCGGTGGACATGGCCCGGCGGAGCAGGTCGGCCAGCTCGGTGCGGGACAGGCGGTTCAGGGCGGTCACCGCCGCTTCCGGGGTGGGGTCGGCCCGGTGGCCCAGGGCGTCCGCGAGGGCCAGGTAGGTCCGCCGCGCGTCGGCGGCGGCGGTCAACGTCCGCGCCACCTCGGTGGCCAGGGCGCCGCGCGTCTCGGTCGTCAGGGCAGGCGTCCGGCGGGTGGGTCGGCGGTGGGAGGTGTTCCTGGACCGCGGGGGCGGCACCGGCGGCGCCGGTTCGACAACCGGGGGCCGCGCGGTCGTCGGCAGGCTCCGCGCCCAGCGTTCGACGTGCTCACGCAGGGATGCCGCGAGGGGTTCGTTGAAGCGGCCCTTGAGTTCCTCGACGTGCCAACCTCCGAACCTGCGGCGGATGTCCACGTTCGCGGCGATCCTGCCCCCGGGCTCGTCGCGCAGCGCCATCAGGACGTACTTCCCGGCGCGGGCGCCCTCGACGTACCACGGTTGGCCTATGCAGTTGCCCATGTAGTTGGCCCAGCCGACCACCTGCCTCGCGGTCCGGCCCAGCTCCACGACCAGGTCGGTCCCCGGAACCGCGCGCCCGTCCCACTCCGCGACCTCGGGCGGGAGGGGAAACCGGTCGGTGTCGGCCTGCACGACCCCCGTGTCGGCCAACACCGCGTCGACCAGCTCGCCCCAGCTGCCGCAGCGGGCGGGTGGGGTGCCGCCGAACGCGACCAGCTGGGCCACACCGGCGGCGGCGAGCGGCACCGTCTCGACGCTCGGGCGGGTCGGGTCCGGCTCCGGTGGCGTGTCGTACCTCAGGTCGAGCGAGGTCGGTTCGTAGATCACCCTGGCGCTCTGGTTGCCGTAGAACGGGGCCAGGGCGTCGGCCAGGTCGCACAACCACAGCAGGTCGTGCGGGGCCTCCAGCTCGACCGGGCTCCTGTCCGGCTCGGCGGCGGTTCGCCGTGCCAGCGTCTGGTTCGGAGCGTCCGCGTGCCGGTCCGGCAGCGGTGGCTGCTCCCAGTCGCCCGGGGTCCGGCGAAAACCCGAGACCTCGCGCCACCGCCGCAGCGCGGGCACCTGCCAGGGGCCGCCGTGGAAGTCGGACAACGGCTCCCTCTCGACCCTCCGGGTGGCCAGTCGCGCCGTGGCCAGGACCACGAGGCCGTAGTTGCGTGCCAGGGCGACCCGCTCGCGCACGTAGGCCTCGGTGCTCGGGCTGACGGGCTGGTCGGGACGCAACACCGTGCAGAGGTCGTGGACGTAGCGGCCCGGACGTGCCGGATGGTCGTACGCGCCCTCGACCCGGCGCCCTGCCGCCCTCCACTCCGCCTTGCTCAGGCAGGCGTCGGCCGCGTCGAGCTCCTCGCGGTGGCGCCGCGCGGCCACCGCGAAGCCCTCGTCGGACATGGTTCTGGCGAACCGCAGCAGCGCGGTCGCCGCGATCGCGTCGTTCACCAGCCGAGTCAGCTCCCAGGCGGGCCACCAGGCCGGCGGCCTCCACCGGGCCACCTCGGCGATCCGGATGGGATCCTGCAGGCTCCGGCGCACGTCCCGCGCGAGCGGCTCGTCGAAGTGGTCGTCGTAGCGCTCGCGGAGCCGCTCGAGCTGGTCGACGCCGGTCTGTGCGGCGACCAGCGCCGCCAGCCGCCGCTCGGCGAGCAGGTGACCGCACACGTGCTCCCACAGGCTGACCACCAGGGTCAGCCGCCGGGGGCGCGGAAAACCGGACAGCACAGCGGAAAGGTGGTGGGACAGTGTGGACGCCGCGCCCCGCGGGAACGGGTCGGTCCCCTCCGGGGCACGCAGCTCGAGCACCCGCTCCAGCTGTTCCGGGCCGAGCAGGTCGGACACCGCGGACGCCAGTTGCAGCGCCCCCCACTGTTCCTGTGCCATGGCGGTCGCCGCGGCCGCGCCAACCCGTTTGGTCGCCGACAACCCGAACAGCGCCACCAGGACGCTCGTGCGGTCGCCCAGCCGGTCTGTCGCATGCGGACCGAGAAACCTCGCCGCCGCGAGCAGCGCGTCGCGGCGGTCGCCGGCGGCACCGTCGAGACGGGCCGACGTGAAGCCGCCTCCCAAGTGGACGCCCGCCCCCGCGGCCACCTCGGTTCCCCCTGCCACCAACAGAACCAGCTGCCCGACAGCCGCCCCGGGGTCCGCGCCGGCCGGGCCGACGACCACCGGCGCACCGGGCGGGTGGACGCCGGCCGGGCCGTCGACAGGCACGGGGTCACCGCCCGGGGCCGCCCGCCAGCAGCGCATCCCCGGTTCGGTCACCACTCCGAAAGCCAGTCGCGTAGACACGCCTTCCAGCGTAGGGACCGACGCCACTCAATTTGCCCGCGCTCGAGCGCGACGGGGTTGGGCTACCGCACTCCCTCGAACACCGCGGCCATGCCCTGACCGCCGCCGACGCACATGGTCTCCAGGCCGTAGCGCGCCCCGCGGCGGTCCATCTCGTGCAGCAGCGAGGTGAGCATGCGCACGCCGGTGGCGGCGATCGGATGGCCGAGCGAGATGCCGGAGCCGTTGACGTTGAGCCGCTCGGGGTCCTCCCAGTCCCAGCCGCGCAGCACGCCGAGAACCTGGCAGGCGAACGCCTCGTTCAGCTCGACCAGGTCGAGGTCGTCGAACGACAGCCCGGTGCGGGCGAACAGCTTCTCCACCGCGGGGACCGGACCGAGGCCCATCTCGCCCGGCTCGCAGCCGGCGGCGGCCCAACCGCGCAGGAAGCCCAGCGGGGTCAGGTCGAGCTCGTCGAGCCGGTCCTCCGCGACGACCAGACACGCGGCCGCGGCGTCGTTCTGCTGGCTCGCGTTGCCGGCGGTCACCGTCCCGTCCGGAAAGATCGTGCGCAGCTTGCCCAGGGTCTGCGGGGTCGAGTCCGGCCGCACGCCCTCGTCCCGGTCGAACAGGATGGGCTCACCACGACGCTGCGGCACCTCGACCGGCACGACCTCGGCGGAGAACCGGCCGGCGGCCCAGGCCGCGGCGGCCCGCTGATGGCTGCGCGCGGCGTACTCGTCGGCCTCCTCGCGGGTGATGCCGTAGCGCCGCGCGACGTTCTCAGCGGTCTCGACCATCCCGGAGATCTTCCCGAACCGCCACTCCGGCTGCGAGCGCTCACGCCCGCGGTCGAGCCGGTCCCATAGCTGCACCCCGCCGGACCTGCTGCCCCACCGCACGCCGGTGGTGTAGTGCTCGGCGTTGCTCATGCTCTCCACGCCACCGGCGAGGACCACGTCGGCCGCGCCGGTCTGCACCATCATCGCGGCGGTCACCACGGCCTGCAGCCCGCCGCCGCAGCGGCGGTCGAGCTGCAGGCCCGGCACCTCGACCGGCAGGTTCGCGTGCAGCGCGGCCCACCGCCCCACGCACGGCGTCTCCGCGTTCGCGTAGGACTGCGCGAACACGACGTCGTCCACCCGCCCCGGCTCGACGCCGGAGCGGGCGACGACGGCCTTCACCACGGTCGCGGCGAGGTCCTCGACCGGCACCGGGCGCAGGGTCCCGCCGAACGCTCCGACGGGGGTACGCAGCGGGGTCACGATGGCGGCTCGTCTCATGCCCTGCATTGTTACTCCGCGGCGATGGCCGCGAGAACGTCGGTGTGAGCAGCACGTCTCGCGGGCCAGAGCGCGGCGAGCACGCCGACGACCACCATGCCGGCCAGCGACACCCCGATGACCTGGTACGGCAGCGCGATGTCGGTCAGGGGCCGGCCCAGCATCACGTGCTGCATGACCGCGCCGAACCCGACGCCGACGACGATGCCGACCAGTCCGCCGTAGGCGCAGATCACCAGGCTCTCCAGGCGTACCGCGCCACGCACCAGCCGGCGCCGGGCACCGACCGCGCGCAGCACGCCGACCTCGCGGCGGCGCTCCAGGACCGAGAGCGCGAGCGTGTTCACCACGCCGAAGGCCGCGATCACCACCGCCGCGCCGAACAGGGCGTACATCACCTCGAGCACGGCCTCGAACTCCTCGGCGCCGGAGGCGATCACGCCCTCCCGGTCGGTGACGCGGACGTCGGGCCGGTCGCGGAACTCGGCGTCGAGCGCCGCACGTACCCGGTCGGGGTCGGCACCGGTGGCGTAGACGGTCGTGGTGGCGGCCCGGAAGCGGGCCGGCGCCGCCGCCACGTCGAGGTAGAACAGCGGCCGCCCCTCGATCGTCGAGTACAGGCCGACGACCGGTCTGGTCACCCTGTGGTCGCCGAAGTCGAGCGTCACCTCGTCGCCCAGGCCGATCCCGCGCATCGCCGCCTCGTTGCTCCCGACGACAACCCCGCGCCGCAGGTCCGCGCTGCCCGCCTCGAGATCGGCCCGCAGCACGGTGTCGAACGCGTCCGGCTCGATCGCCGAGACCGTCGTCAGGCCGGCCCCGCCGGCGTGCTGGACCTCGACGCGCCCGTACCGGTCGGCGACGGCGGTGCTCACCCCCGGCGTGGCGCGGACGCGGTCGAGCACGTCGGTCGCGAGCGGCTCGTCGCCGGCCGCCGGCACCACGACCGTGGTCGACTCGGGCACCGTCGCACGCACCGTCGCCGCGGACATCGAGACGATCGTCTCGCCCAGGGTCGCGAACGCGCACACCAGCGCGAGCCCCACCAGCAACGCCGAGGAGGTGGCCGCGGTGCGTCGCGGGTCGCGGACCGCGTTGCGGGCGCCGAGCCGCACCGCCGGCCGGCGCGTCCGGCCGAGCACCCGGGCCACCGGGCCGAGGACGGCCGCGGCGAGCTCGGGCGCGAGCACCAGGACGCCCAGCCAGCCGAGGATCCCGCCGCCCATGCCGACCACGCGTGCCGTGGTGTCCAGGTCCACCCCGGCGGTGGCGACCACGACGACCACCCCGGCGAGCAGCAGGACCGCGCCGAGCACCAGCCGGACCACGCGGGAGCGGCGGGGCAGCACGGCCGCCTCGGTCCGCAGCGCGGCGACCGGCGCGACGGTGGCCGCGCGGCGCGCGGAGCCGAACGCGGCGGCGACGGTCACCCCGACACCGACGGCGTAGCCGAGGATGATCGCGACCGGCGACACCGTCAGCGGCGTGTCGTCCTGGCCGGCCAGGACCATCGCGGCCCCGACCCCGATCCCCAGCGCGATCCCCGCGGTGGAACCCGCGACACCCACCGCCACGGCCTCGACCAGCACCGCCCGCCGGACCTGCCGCCGCGTCGCGCCCACCGCGCGCAGCAGCGCGAACTGCCGGACCCGCTGGGTGACCAGCATCGTGAAGGTGTTCGCGATGACGAACCCGCCGACCAGCAGGGCGACCGCGGCGAAGGCGAGCAACGACAGGCGGGTGTCGTCGGCGTCCGCCCGAGCCTGGTCCAGCACCTCCTGGTTGAGCCGCTCGCCGGTGTCCACCCGCCACCCGGGGCGCGACGGCAGCGCGAGCGCACCCGGCTCGCGGTCGGTGTCCAGCTCGACCCGCTCGAACCGGGAACCGACCAGGTCCGACGCGACCTCCTGGTCGAAGGCGAGCCGTGGTGGTCGCTCCGGGCCGAGCGAGCGGTAGTCGAACACCCCGACCACCGCGGCGCGCAGCTCCCGACCGTCGGCCAGCAGCGCGCGGGCGGTGTCGCGCGGCGCCAGCCCGGTGTCGCTCCACACGGCCACCTCGTCCGGCCCGCGGGGCGCACGGCCGGCGACGAGGACGAACCGGCCGGTGTCGTCCCACCCGGTGCCCGCTCGCTCATGTGACCCGGGCACCAGCTTGCCGTCCGAGCCGACCAGCGCCGCCCGTCCGGCCAGCACCCCGGTGGCGCGGGTGACGCCCGGGACGCCCTCGAGCAGCTCCAGGTCCTCGGCGGCGAGCCCGGCACCGCTCTCCGGTCCGCGGACCACGAGGTCCACGCCGGTGCGCAGGTCGACCTCGCCTACCGCGTCGGCCGTCGAGTCGGCCATCACCCAGGTGGAGACCACGAACGCGACCCCGAGCACGACGGCGACCAGGGTCATCACCAGCCGCCCTCGGTGGGCCCGCAGGTCCCGCAGCATCGCGCGCAGCATCTACAGCGCCCCCTCGAGCGACTTCATCCGGTCCAGCACCCGCTCGGCGGTCGGGCCGTCGAGCTCGTCGACCAGCCGGCCGTCGGCGAGGAACAGGACCCGGTCGGCGTAGGCGGCCGCCGCCGGCTCGTGGGTCACCATCACCACGGTGCCGCCGAGCTCGTCGACGCCGCGGCGCAGCAGCGCGAGCAGGTCGGCCGAGGCCCGCGAGTCCAGCGCCCCGGTGGGCTCGTCGGCGAAGACCACCTCCGGTCCGGTCACCAGGGCACGCGCGCAGGCCACCCGCTGTTGCTGGCCGCCGGAGAGCTGGGCCGGCCGGTGGTGCAGCCGGTCGGCGAGCCCCACCGCCTCGATGACGGTCTCGGCGAGCCGCGGGTCGGGTCGGCGCCCGGCGAGGTCGAGCGGCAGCGTGATGTTCTCCCAGGCGGTGAGCGTCGGAAGCAGGTTGAACGCCTGGAACACGAAGCCCACGCGGTCTCGGCGCAGGGCGGTGAGCTCGTCGTCGGCGAGGCCGGTCAGGTCGACTCCACCGAGGCGCACCCGGCCGCCGGTCGGGGTGTCGAGCCCGGCGACGCAGTGCATGAGCGTGGACTTTCCCGAGCCCGACGGGCCCATGATCGCGGTAAATCGTCCACTGTGGAAGTCGACGGACACGGCGTCGAGGGCGACGACGCGGGAGTCCCCGCTGCCGTACACCTTGGTCAGCTCCTCGGCACTCGCGGCCGGTCCGGTTGTCGTTGTCGTCACGGGCACAACCGTGGTGGTTCCGGCCGCGCGGCACATCGGACCGGAGCCGGTCAGCCCCGGGTCCCACCCGGTCCGCTTCCACCCCCGGGGGGTCCACCCCGGGGATGACCTCCCCTCGGTCGATTCGCCGCCAGGACCTCCGGCACTACGGTCTAGGCGTGTCCACACTGATCTCCCCTGGTCCGCGCCTGTTGGCGGCGGTGGATGTCGTGGTGGCGGCGGTGGTGCTGGCCGCGGTCGCATACGCCGCGCTGGACGCGCAGGCCCCGGCGACGGCGGGGGAACCGGAGTGGTTGTCCTGGGTCGCGGCCACGGCCGTCGCGGCCCCGGTCGCGGTGCGGCGCTTCCGGCCGCTGGCCGCGTTGGCGGTGTCCACCGTCGCCACCGCGGTGTGCCTGCTGTCCGGCGTGATCCCGACGGTCGCCGTCGGCGCGCCGCTGTTCGCGGTCGGAATCGAGCTCTACACGGTGGGCCGCGGCGAGCCACGCGACCGGTCGGTCCGGGCGCTGGCCGCGTGCCTCGCGGTGTTCCTCGGCGCGGGGGTGCTGCGCCGCACGTTCGAGGTGCCCTTCGAGAGCTGGCTGGAAACCCTCTACGGCCTCGGTTTCGGGGCACTCATGCTGGCCACGGCGTGGACCGTCGGGGTGACGGCGCGCATGCGCCAGTCCTACGCCGAGCGGGCGGTGGCACAGACCGCCCGGCAGGCCGTGGCCGACGAGCGGTTGCGGATCGCCAGGGAGCTGCACGACATCGTGGCGCACAGCCTGAGCCTCATCGCCGTGCAGGCCGGCATCGGCAACCACGTGGCGGCGTCCCGGCCGGAGGAGGCCCGCGAGGCGTTGCGGGTGATCGAGTCGACGAGCCGGCGCTCGCTGGCCGAGATGCGCCAGCTGCTCGGGGTGCTGCGCTCGGACGCCGGTGCCTCCGATGTGGACGGCGCGTTGGCGCCGGTGCCGGGGCCGGCCGCGCTGGCCGAGCTGGCGGCCAGGGCGGCCGAGGCGGGGGTGTCGGTCTCGGTGGAGGTGCGGGAGGGCGACCTCCCCGAGGGCGTCGGCGTTTCGGTGTACCGGATCGTCCAGGAGTCGGTGACCAACGTGGTCCGCCACGCCGCCCCCGCCCGATGCCACGTGCTGGTGGACCCGAGCGGGGAGGATGTGCGGGTGGAGGTCACCAACGACGGGCCGCTCGCCCGCCCCAACCCGCATGCCGGCCTCGGTCTGATCGGCATGCGCGAGCGCGTCGCGGTCTTCGGCGGCACGTTCACCGCGGGTCCGCGCCCCGAGGGCGGGTTCCGGGTGGCGGCGAGCATCCCGCGCGGTGCGTCATGACCCGCGTGCTCGTCGCCGACGACCAGGCGCTCGTACGCGGGAGCTTCCGCCTGCTGGTGGAGACCGCGCCCGGGCTGGAGGCGGTCGGCGAGGCGGCCAACGGCGCGGAGGCCGTCGAGCTCGCCCGCGCCACCCGCCCCGACGTGGTGCTGATGGACGTGCGGATGCCCGAGCTGGACGGCATCGAGGCCACCAGGCTGATCTGCGCCGACCCCGCGACGGCTGACGTGCGGGTGTTGATCCTGACGACGTTCGACCTCGACACCTATGTCTACGCGGCGCTGCGGGCCGGCGCGAGCGGCTTCCTGCTCAAGGACACCCCGCCGGCGGACCTGCTGAGCGCGATCGGGGTGGTGGCCGCGGGCGAGGCCCTGCTCGCGCCGAGCGTCACCAAGCGGCTGATCGCCCAGTTCAGTCGGCTGGAGCCGGTGGCGGTGCCGAGCCTCGCGGGCGTCACCGACCGCGAGCGCGAGGTGCTGGTCCTGATCGCGCGCGGGCTGTCGAACACCGAGATCGCCGAGCGCCTGTACCTCGGCCTGGCCACGGTGAAGACCCACGTCGGCCGGCTGCTGAGCAAGCTGCACGCCCGCGACCGGGCCCAGCTGGTCATCGCCGCCTACGAGTCGGGGCTGGTCGGACGCGCCTCCTGAGCGGTTCGACCCGCGCGAAGGCGAGCCCGTCCCGCTCGCCCCGCGGCCATCGCTACTACCGTGTTGGGCGGGGGCATCGACACGGACGACATGAAGGAGCGCACTGCCTTGGTCCCAGACCGTGAGCCGGATCCGACCGAGGATGCGGGAGTGAGCGCGAACCCGCTGGTCAGCAGGACGCCGGTGGGCGGACCGCTGGGTCGCGCGGCGGACGGGCCGTGCGTGGCGTGCGGCCAGGACGTCGGCGCCGACGGGACGTGCGCGACCTGTGGACGGGTGCAGCCGGGCGGGCGGGACCGGATGGAGGCCCACCTCGGCCAGGTGGTCGGCATCAGCGACAAGGGCCGGCGCCGGGAGCGCAACGAGGACTCGATGGCGTTCGCCGCGGTCGGGGGCGAGCAGCCGGTCGTGGTCGCGGTGGTCTGCGACGGGGTCGCCACCTCCGACCGCGCGGAGAACGCCTCCCAGCGGGCGGTCGACGAGGCCGTCGCGGTGCTGCTGGAGTCGGCGCTGGCCGGTGGGGAGGCCGAGGCCGCCACCCGGGAGGCGGTGGCGAAGGCCATCGCCGGGGTGACCGCGCTCGCCGACCCGACGGTGCCCGGCACGGCGCCCTCGTGCACCTTCGTCTCCGCCGTGGTCACCAGGACCTCGGTGACCGTGGGCTGGGTGGGCGACAGCCGCGCCTACTGGCTGGCCACCGACGGCGCGCGCGGCCTGACCGTCGACGACACCGTGGCCAGCGAGCTCGTCGCCGAGGGAATGAGCGAGGAAGAGGCCATGTCCGTGCACCAGGCGCACGCGCTGTCCAAGTGGATCGGGGCGGACGCCGGCCAGGTCGCACCGAGGACGGTCACGGTCACCCCGGAGGGGCCCGGTCTGGTACTGCTGTGCAGCGACGGGTTGTGGAACTACCTACCCGAGGCCTCCGCCCTGGTCGGGGCGCTGCCCGGGGAGCCGGCGGAGGTGGACCCGATGGCCGCCGCGGCCCAGCTGACCACGGTCGCGCTCGAGCTCGGCGGGCACGACAACATCACCACGGTGCTCGTGCCGTTCCCGGCGCGGACACCATGACGGTCACCGAGGGCGGCCTGCTCGGGGCGCTGCCGGCCGACCCGGACCCCGACTCCCTGTTCGACGCGTTCAGCTCCTGGGCGGAGGACCGGGGCCTGACCCTGTACCCGGCCCAGCAGGAGGCGATGATCGAGATCGTCTCCGGCTCCAACGTCATCCTGTCCACGCCGACCGGGTCGGGCAAGAGCATGGTGGCGACCGGTGCCCACTTCGCCGCGCTCGCGAACGGCCAGCGGACCTTCTACACCGCGCCGATCAAGGCGCTGGTCTCGGAGAAGTTCTTCGCGCTGTGCGAGGTGTTCGGCGCGGTCAACGTCGGCATGCTCACCGGCGACTCGGCGGTGAACCCGGCGGCGCCGATCATCTGCTGCACCGCGGAGATCCTGGCCAACATCGCGCTGCGCGAGGGCGTGGACGCCGACGTGGGCCAGGTCGTCATGGACGAGTTCCACTTCTACGCCGAACCCGACCGGGGCTGGGCGTGGCAGGTGCCGCTGCTCGAGCTGAACCGCGCCCAGTTCCTGCTGATGTCGGCGACGCTGGGCGACGTGAGCCGGTTCGAGGAGGACCTGGCCAGGCGGACGGGACGGCCCACGGCCGTGGTCACCTCGGTCCAGCGGCCGGTGCCGCTGTTCTACTCCTTCCGGCTCACCCCGCTGCACGAGACGATCGAGGAGCTGCTCTCCACCAACCAGGCGCCGATCTACGTCGTGCACTTCACCCAGGCGGCCGCGCTCGAGCGGGCCCAGTCGCTGATGAGCATCAACGTCTGCACCCGCGAGGAGAAGGACCGGATCGCCGCGCTGATCGGCAACTTCCGGTTCACCGCGGGCTTCGGGAAGACACTGTCCCGCCTGGTGCGCCACGGGATCGGCGTGCACCACGCCGGCATGCTGCCCAAGTACCGACGCCTGGTCGAGCGGCTCGCCCAAGCCGGGCTGATGAAGATCGTGTGCGGGACCGACACGCTCGGCGTCGGCATCAATGTTCCGATTCGGACAGTTGTGTTCACCGCACTGTCCAAGTACGACGGTCAGAAGGTGCGCCTGCTCAAGGCCCGCGAGTTCCATCAGATCGCCGGTCGGGCCGGCCGGGCCGGCTACGACACGGTCGGTAACGTCGTCGTACAGGCACCAGAGCACGTGATCGAGAACGAGAAGGCCCTCGCCAAGGCCGGTGACGACCCGAAGAAGCGGCGCAAGGTCGTGCGCAAGAAGCCGCCGGAGGGGTCGATCGGCTGGGGCGAGCCGACGTTCCAGCGCCTGGTGGAGGCCGAGCCGGAACCGCTCACCTCCAGCTTCCAGGTCAGCCACGCCATGCTGCTCAACGTGATCGGCCGCCCCGGCGACGCCTTCACCGCGATGCGCAAGCTGTTGGAGGACAACCACGAGGACCGCCCGGCACAGCGGCGGCACATCCGCCGGGCGATCGCGATCTACCGCGCGCTGCTCGCCGCCGGGGTGGTCGAGCGCCTACCCGAGCCGGACGAGCAGGGCCGCAGGATCCGGCTGACGGTGGACCTGCAGCTCGACTTCGCGCTCAACCAGCCGCTGTCCCCGCTGGCGCTGGCGACGATCGAGCTGCTGAACCGCGACGACCCCGGCTACCCGCTCGACGTGCTCTCCGTGATCGAGTCCACTTTGGAGGATCCGCGCCAGGTCCTGTCCGCGCAGCAGTTCAAGGCGCGGGGCGAGGCCGTCCAGGCGTTGAAGGCCGAGGGCGTCGAGTACGACGACCGGATGGCGCTGCTGGAGGAGGTCTCGCACCCCAAGCCGCTCGCCGAGCTGCTCAACGCGGCGTACGAGACCTACCGCCGCGGCCACCCCTGGGTCGCCGACTACCACCTCTCACCCAAGTCCGTCGCCCGGGACATGTACGAGCGGGCCATGACCTTCGTCGAGTACATCGGCTTCTACCAGCTCGCCCGCAGCGAGGGCATGGTGCTGCGCTACCTGGCCGACGCCTACAAGGCACTGCGCCAGACCGTGCCCGAGGAGGCGAAGACCGAGGAGCTGTCCGACCTGACCGAGTGGTTGGGTGAGCTGGTGCGCCAGGTCGACTCGAGCCTGCTCGACGAGTGGGAGAAGCTGACCAACCCCGCCGACGAGCCGCTCGACGAGCCCGACGAGCGGGTGCCGGCGGTCACGACCAACACCCGGGCGTTCCGCGTGCTGGTGCGCAACGCGCTGTTCCACCGCGTCCAGCTCGCCGCCCGCCGCGACTACGCCGAGCTGGGCGCGCTGGACGGCGAGTCGGGGTGGACCGCGCAGGAGTGGCAGGGGGCGCTCGAGCCGTACTTCGAGCTGCACGGGGAGATCGGCACCGGGCCGGACGCACGCGGACCGAAGTTCATGATGATCACCGACCAGCAGCCGGAGCTCTGGCAGGTGCGCCAGATCTTCGACGACCCGGCGGGAGACCACGACTGGGGCTTCACCGCCGAGATCGACCTGGACACCTCGGACGAGGTCGGCGCCGCCGTCGTGGTGATCACCGCGGTCGGCGAGCTCTGACCCCGTCCCGGCCCGGTCCGCCGGGCTGGGCGAAGTGGCGGGTGAACCAGTCCGCCGCCAGCCGGGCGACCGCCTCCAGGGTGCCCAGCTCCTCGAACAGGTGCCCGGCGCCGGGGACGACCACCAGCTCGCTGTGGCAGCGCATCCGCTCGCGGGCTGCGGCGTTGAGCGCCAGCACCTGCTCGTCCCGGCCACCGACGACCAACAGCGTCGGCGCGTCGACGACCGCGATCGCCTCCCCGGCCAGGTCCGGCCGCCCGCCCCGGGAGACGATCGCGGAGACCTTCAGCGCCGGCTCCGCGGCGGCCCGCAACGCCGCGGCCGCGCCGGTGCTCGCGCCGAACAGCCCGACCGGCAGCCCGGCGAGCCGGTGGTCCCCCCGCAGCCGGTCGACGACCAGGCGCAGCCGTCCGGCCAGCAGGTCGACGTCGAACTCCTCGCCCGGCGCCACCAGGTCGACCAGCACGGTGCCGATGCCCGCCGCGTGCAGCGCCGAGGAGACCGCCCGGTTGCGGGGGCTGGCCCGCCCGCTGCCGCTGCCGTGGGCGAACACGACCAGGCCGACCGCCCGAGCCGGCACGAACAGGAAGCCGCCGAGCCCGTCGAGGACGACGTCCTCGTCGGCGAGCGGCGTCGGGAACTGCGCGAGCAGGGCGCGGACCTCGTCGTCGGTCACCTGGGTGAAGTCGTCGTACCACTGCCCCACCGCGACGAACCGGCGCGGTGCCAGCACACACACCACGTCGTCGGCGATCTCGCGCAGCCGGGCCAGCGTGTCCGCCGGCGCCACCGGCACCGCGAGCACGACCCGCCCCGCGCCGAGCCGCCGAAGCACCCGCACCGCCGCGACGACGGTCGCCCCGGTCGCGATCCCGTCGTCCACCAGGACGACCTGGCGTCCACGCAGGCTGGGCCGGGTCCTCGCGGGCCGCAGCGCCGCGGCCCGCCGCTCGATCTCCGACCGCTCGTGCTCGACCTGGGTGGACAGGTCGTCCCAGGTCAGCCCCAGCTCGACCAGCACGGCATCGTTGCGGACGGTCACCCCGTCCTCGCCGACCGCGCCCACCGCGAGCTCCGGCCGGTCGGGCGCGCCGACCTTGCGCACGAGCACCAGGTCCAGCGGCGCGTCCAGCGCACCAGCCACCTCCGCGGCAACGGGGATGCCGCCGCGCGGCAGCCCGAGCACGATCGGGTGCGGGCCAGCACGGTCACCGCGCAGCTCGTCGGCGAGCGCGCGGCCGGCGGCGGCCCTGTTGGGGAAGTGCATACGTCACCTCCACCACCAGTGTCCCCTGGTTGCTCCGCACCGGAAAGCCCACTAGTGTCGAACATATGAGCGAATCGTCTCGCTGCGCGTGTCCTACCTGCGGTGCCTCACCGAGTGACCGGGTCGATCACCGGCTCGGGGACGTGTGGTCGGGAGAGGCGAACCTGACGGTGGTGTCGCGGCGGGAGCGGGTGGTGAGTGGGCGTTAGGTCGGTGGGGTGTCGGGGGGTGGCGGCGCTTCGGGTGGTGCTTTGATCACCCCTCGTCCAGCCAGGTTTGGAGCAGGTGGGACTCGATGGAGTCCTGGCGGTCGGTTCCTGCCGCTCGGTGGGTTGCCTGGAGGGCGCGCAGGTCCTCGCGGGTGAACCAGTGGGCGGCGACGAGCTCCTCCTGGTCCACCGCCACCTCCTCCGACTCGGCGACGGCGCGGAAGCCGAGCATCAGGCCGGCGGGGAACGGCCAGGCCTGCGAGGCCTGGTAGCGGACCGCCGCCACGCGCACGCCGACCTCCTCGACCAGCTCCCGGCGGACCGCGTCCTCCAGGCTCTCGCCGATCTCGACGAAGCCGGCCAGGGTCGAGTACGCGTCGGGGGCCGCGCCGCGGTGGCGGCCGAGCAGGCAGCGAGCTCCGTCCGGGGAGGTGACCAGGGTGATCACGGCCGGCTCGATGCGGGGGAACAGCAGGCGCCCGCAGGACGCGCACTCGAGTTGGTGGCCTGCCTGGCGGGCAACGCTGGCGCCGCCGCAGGCTCCGCAGAAGCGCTGGTTCCGGTGCCAGTGGAGCATGCCCCGGGCGTAGGCGAGGGTGGCCGCCTCCTGGGCGTCGACAACCGGGAACAGGCGCCGTACGTCCAGGACCGCGTCGGCGCCGGTCCGGGTTCGTGCCGTTGATTCGTCCAGTTCGGACAGGTCCACGGCGAACACCCCGGCCCGCCCGTTCGCTCCCAGGAAGACGTGCGGCTCCTCGGACACCGTGACCGGTTGACCGTCACGGGTGAGACAACCGTCCCGCCAGAAGGCCAGGACGCGGGCATCGGGGTGCCGGCGGGCGGAGCTCAGCCACGCCTCGTCGGAGCGTCGGGCGCTCGCCCGGTCGAGGGCCAGTCCGTTGTACGGGAGCAGCGACACCGTGCAACCCTAGCCGCATGGACAGCGCCACAACGGACACCGCACGCACGCTGGTCGCGGTGTTCGCTTCGCCGGTCGCCGACCACCTGCTCCGGTACGGGCGGGACCTCGGGTACCGCACCGCGCTCGTCGAGCCCGAGCGCGGGCGGGTGGCCAACGACCTCCAGGCCGAGACAACGGTCCTGCCGCGCCTGGTCGGCGAACTCGCCGGGGACACCGACGTGGTGGTCACCGACCACCACCGACCGGAGCTGGGGCTCGTACTGCGGGACGCGCTCGCGCTCGACGTCCGCTGGGTGGGGGTCATGGGCAGCCCGAACCACGCCGGGCCCCACGTCGCGGCCCTGCGTGACCTCGGTGTCGGCGACGAGGACATCGCCAGGGTGCGGCGGCCGATCGGGCTCAACATCGGGTCGCGCACGCCCGCCGAGATCGCGATCTCCACCCTGGCCGGGCTCGTCGCCGACCGCAACGGCGCGCCGGGGGGCTTCGAGTTCTGACCCGGCTGGACAGGGCTGCGCCCCGCGCGTTACGTTGCTAAGCGCTTGCTTAGCAACGTCACAGCGAACCCAGCGTGGAGGAACAACCCGTGGCCCACTCCCGTGTCGCGATCGTGACCGGTGCCGCTCGCGGCATCGGTGCGGCGGTCGCCAAGCGCCTCGCCAAAGACGGACTCGCCGTCGGCGTGGTCGACCTCGCCGAGGACGCCTGCGCGGCCACCGTCGAGGCGATCACCGCGGACGGCGGCAAGGCCGTCGCCGTCGGCGCCGACGTCGCCGACTCCGCAGCCGTGTCGGCCGCCGTCGCACGGGTGAGCCAGGAGCTCGGGCCGCCGACGGTGCTGGTGAACAACGCCGGCATCACCCGCGACAACCTGCTGTTCAAGATGACCGAGGACGACTGGGACGCGGTCATCGCGGTCCACCTCCGCGGGGCGTTCCTGATGAGCCGCGAGGTCCAGAAGCACCAGACCGAGCAGGGCTGGGGCCGGATCGTCAACCTCTCCAGCACCTCCGCCCTCGGCAACCGGGGCCAGGCCAACTACTCCGCCGCCAAGGCCGGCATGCAGGGCTTCACCAAGACCCTCGCGATCGAGCTCGGCAAGTTCGGCGTCACGGTCAACGCGATCGCGCCGGGCTTCATCGAGACCGAGATGACCGCGGCCACCGCGGCCCGCGTCGGGGTTCCCTTCGAGGACTTCAAAGCCGGGGCGGCGGCGGCCATCCCGGTCCGGCGCGTCGGCCAGCCGGAGGACATCGCCGCGGTCGTCTCCTTCCTGGCCGGCGAGGAGTCCGGTTTCGTGTCCGGGCAGGTCATCTACGTGGCCGGTGGGCCGCAGGACTGAGGGGCGACATGCGAACCTTCGCCGATCTGGACGAGCTCGCCGCGGCCAAGGGCGAGCACCTGGGCCACAGCGACTGGCTCGAGATCACCCAGGACCGCGTCGACCGCTTCGCCGACGCCACCGGGGACCACCAGTGGATCCACGTCGACGTCGAGCGGGCCAAGAGCGGCCCGTTCGGCGGCACGATCGTCCACGGGTACCTCACGCTCTCGCTGATCCCCATGCTGGGCCAGCAGGTCTTCACCGTCGGCGGAATCAGCATGGGCATCAACTACGGCCTGGGCAAGGTGCGCTTCCCGACCGTGCTGCGGGTGGGCTCGCGGGTCCGCGCCGGCGTCGAGCTGGTCGAGGTCATCGAGCGACCGCCCGGCCGGCAGGCGGTCCTGCGCTGGACGTTCGAGACCGAGAGCGACGACAAGCCGGTCTGCGTCGCCGAGACGATCGTGCTGTACGTCCCGTGAACGCCGAGACGCTGCGGGAGCGCGCCCGCGAGTTCCTGTCCAAGAACGACCCGTCCGGTATGGACCGGCTGGACTTCCTGCGTGCCCGGTTCGACGCCGGCCTTGCCTGGGTGCACTTCCCCGAGGGGTTGGGCGGGTTCGGCGCGGCGCGCGAGCTGCAGACCGTCGTCGAGGCCGAGCTCGAGGCGGCCGGCGCGCCCGACAACGACCCCCGGCGCATCGGCATCGGGCTTGGCATGGCCGCGCCGACCATCCTGGCCTTCGGCACCGACGAGCAGAAGCAGCGCCTGCTTCGTCCGTTGTGGACGGGCGAGGAGGTGTGGTGCCAGCTGTTCTCCGAGCCCGGCGCCGGGTCCGACCTCGCGGCAGCCGGTACCCGTGCGGTCCGTGAGGGCGACGGCTGGCGGGTGACCGGGCAGAAGGTGTGGACCTCCAGCGCGCACACCGCGCGGTGGGGGATCCTGCTGGCCCGCACCGACCCCGACCTGCCCAAACACGCCGGCCTGTCCTACTTCGTGTTGGACATGACCGACCCGGGCGTGGAGGTCCGGCCACTGCGCCAGATCACCGGCGAGGCCGAGTTCAACGAGGTCTTCATGACCCAGGCCTGGGTCCCCGACAGCAACCGACTCGGCGAGGTCGGTGAGGGCTGGCGGGTCGCCCAGACGACCCTGATGAACGAGCGGATCGCCATCGGCGGGCGGCCGACCCCGCGTGAGGGCGGGATGGTCGGCGCCGTCGCCGGGACCTGGCGGGCGAACCCGGACCGGCGGACCCCGGAGCTGCACGACCGGCTGGTGGACCTGTGGGTGCGGGCGGAAGCCCTGCGGCTGGCCGGGATCCGGCTGCGCCAGCAGCTGGCCGTCGGGTCACCGGGGCCGGAGGGCTCGGCGATGAAGCTGACGTTCGCACGGCTCGCCCAGGAGCTGTCCGGGTTCGAGGTCGAGCTCCTCGCCGAGGACGGCCTGCGCTACGACGACTGGACCCTGCGCCGGCCCGACCTGGTCGACTTCAACGGCCGCGAGGCCGGGTACCGGTACCTGCGGGCGAAGGGCAACTCGATCGAGGGCGGCACCTCCGAGGTGCTGCGCAACATCATCGCCGAGCGGGTGCTCGGCCTGCCGGCCGAGCCGAGGGTGGACACCAAGGTTCCGTGGAAGGACCTGCCCAGATGAACCTGCTCTACAGCGACATCGAGGACCAGCTCCGGTCCAGTGTGCGCGACCTGCTGACCGCCCGTGCCCAGCCCTCGGCGATCCTCGCCCGGTGCGAGAGCGAGCAGCCCCACGACCTCGAGCTGTGGCGCACGCTCGCCGGCGAGGTCGGGGTCTCGGCGCTGCACGTGCCCGAGGAGCTCGGCGGCCAGGGCGCGTCCGCCCGCGAGGTGGCCGTCGTGCTGGAGGAGCTGGGCCGTTCGGTCGCGCCGGTCCCCTTCCTCGGCAGCGCGGTGCTCGCCACGACCGCACTGCTCGGCGTCGAGCCGACCGGCCCGGCGCGCGAACTGCTCGACGCGCTCGGTACCGGCGGCTCGGTAGCGGCGCTCGCGATCTCCCTCGCCACGATGCCCGGCTCGCCGTTTCCGTCCGGTGTGGAGGCGACCGGCGACGGCCTGCGCGGCGCGGTGCGGGCGGTGGCCGACGCCGCCGCGGCCGACGTGCTGGTCGTGCCCGCGGTCGGACCCGACGGACCGGCGCTGCACGTGGTCCCGGTCGCGCAGGCCGGTGTCGTCGTCACACCGGCGGTCTCGCTGGACCTGACCCGGCCCATCGCCGACATCTCCTTCGACGGCGCGACCTCGACACCGCTCCCCGGCGCCGCGGAGTCCGCACTGGACAGTGCACTATGGACGGCAACAGCGCTGCTGGCCTCCGAGCAGGTCGGGTTGGCCGAGTGGTGCCTGACGACGACGGTCGCCTATCTCAAGGACCGCCACCAGTTCGGCCGTCCGGTCGGCTCGTTCCAGGCCCTCAAGCACCGCCTGGCCGACCTGTTCGGCGAGCTGGCCCTCGCCCGCGCCTCGGCCCGCCACGCCGCGGACTCGGTGGGCGGTGAGGACGCCCGGGTGTCCGCGTTGCTGGCGAACTCGCTGTGCTCGGAGGTCGCCGTGCACGCCGCGGAGGAGTGCGTCCAGCTACATGGCGGCATCGGCATGACCTGGGAGCACCCCGCGCACCTGTACCTCAAGCGGGCCAAGGCCGACCAGATCGCCCTGGGCACGCCGGGCCGGCTGCGCGCACTGCTGGCGCCACTGGTGGACCTGCCGGGACCGCGGTGACCGCACCCCAGCCCGACGACCTCTGGCCCGACGTCCGTCCCGAGGCGGCCAGGCGCCTGATGGCGGCCGCGGTTACGTCGTTCGCCGAGCGGGGCTACCACGCCACCACGACGCGGGACATCGCGACCGCGGCCGGCATGAGCCCGGCGGCCCTCTACGTGCACTTCCCGGCGAAGTCGGCCGTGCTGTTCGCGATCAGCCGCAGCGGACACGAACGCATGCTCGCGATGGTGGAGCGGGTGGTGGCCGACGACCCGGACCCGGTGGTCACCATGCGCACGCTGGTGGAGAGGTTCGTGGCTTGGCACGCCAAGCGGCACGTGGTCGCCCGGGTGGTCCAGCACGAGCTGGCCGCGCTGCCGCCGCAGGAGTACGAGGTGGTCGCCGACCTGCGCCGGCGAACCGAGCAACACGTCCGCGACGTGATCACCGCCGGGGTGTCCCTGCGCCAGTTCGAGGTCCCCGACGTCCGCACGGCCGCACGCGCCGTGCTCGGCCTCGGGATCGACGTCGCGCGCTGGTACACCCCGACCACCCGACCCGCCCCGACCGAGCTCGGCCGGCAGTACGCCGACCTCGTCCTGCGCATGCTGGGCCACCACGACCGGACCGACTAGGAAGTGTCCGGCATGTCGTCGGAGCGCTTACGCAACCCCGTGTAGCGGTCCGGCGTCTCTACGTACGTGAAACTCATCGTGGCAGGTCTGGTCGGTCTTCTCGCGGTCACAACGCCAGTGGCGGCGGCATCGCCTTCCGATACGTTCCTCCCGTCCTCGGTCAGCTGGCTCGATCCCCGGCATGGCAGCGCGTTCGGCTACACGCCATGCGGCGAGGACCTGTGCCCGGAACTGTTGGCCACCGTGGACGGCGGTGACAGTTGGCAGGCACGCACCGCACCGCCGGTGAAACTTCCAGAGAACCACAACCAGGTACGGTTGATGGTTGCCGACCTGGAAACCGAGTTCGTCACGGACGGAACCACCCTGTGGGAGACCAACGACGCGACCCGGAACTGGTACGAGGTGGAGCTGACCGGGCTGACCGAGCCGTACAACATCTCCGAAGTCGTGACCGCGCACGGCAAGGTGTTCGCCGTGGCCTCCTTACTGGGCAACAACCAGCACAACGCCACCCGGATCTACTCCGGACCGGTCGGTGAGCCGGTACTGCACCCGTTGCCCGGGTTCGAGGTCATCGGCGAATTCCCCTACGGCGGCGTCGCGGTCGACGGTGACATACTGCAGGTCTACCTGGGCGCCAACTATGCCGAGGCGCAGTACCACTTCTCGCTCGACGGTGAGGAGTTCGTCGCGGCACCACTGCCGTGCCCGCTCGAGAACGTCGCGATGCTCGGCGGAATCAGGGACAACCGGCCCATCGCGCTGTGCAACGGCGGTGGCGGTTCGCCGCAACCAGGTTCGATGACCAAGCAGGTCTTCACCGCGCCACACCTCGGCGGCACCTACGTCCCGTCGAACCCGGCCCCGTCACAGGGCTACACCTCGGGATTCGGCCCGGCCACCTCCGACGTCGCGACCATCGCGGCCGTCGGCGGAAGCCGAAGCCTGCTGCACAGCACGTTCGACGCCGGCAAGAGCTGGTCGAGCACCATACTGAGCGACCGGGGATTCGCCCTGTTCGACCTGCAGTTCGTGACCCCGGACATCGGCCACGTCGTGGACGGCGTGCCGAGCTCGTCCTCGGCGTCGGCCGTCTACCGCAGCACGGATGCCGGCCACACCTGGCAACCGTACGACTTCCACCGCACCGACGGCTGAGCACGAACCCTCCGTTCGAGTTCGTGCCGTGACAGAGGCCGGCGTGAACGGCAGACCCTGCCGTTCACGCCGTGCCGTCGCGTCGGTCAGTCGGCCCTAGGGCGCGTCCTCAAAGCCCTCGATCGCGGTCTTCGCGCCCAGCTCGCCGCTGGCGGCGTTGTCGGACAGGCCGAGTACGACCCGGTACGAGGCCTGCCCTCCGCCTTGCCAGCGACGACCTGGATCACGAAGCCCATCGACCGGGACTTTGAGGACGCGCCCTAGGTACAGGCCTCGCGCAGTGCGTCGACGCGGGCGGCGTTGGCCTTGGCCCAGCTCGCCACCACGCCCAGGTCCTCGAAGCGCTCCTGCTGCACCTCGACGTAGGAGTCGGCCATGGTGAGCAGCGAGGCCTTCACGTCCTGGTCGGCGACGTTCTCGGCGAGCTCACGCAGCCGCTGCTCCTTGTCCTCGGCACGGGCGCGCAGCCGCTCCGGGTCGACAAGCGGGTTCAGGTCGGCCAGCCCCAGCGCCTCGGTGCACACCGCCGCCCGGTCGGCGACGTCGTTCGCCTCGTCCACTGCCGAGTCCACCTCGGCGCATCCGGCCACCAGCAGCACGGCCGCCAGCCCGGCGGCGATCCCCCGCAGTCGCATGTCTCCACGGTAGCGCCCCGGCGCGGGACGCGAGCTGGCGTGTATATGCCTGTTGGGATATATTGCCGCCATGGCATCTACATTCGAGGTGCTGGCCGAGCCCCACCGCAGGGAGATCCTCGATCTGCTGCGTGAGGGCGAACGACCGGTCGGCGACCTGGTCGAGCGGCTGGCGCTGACCCAGCCGGCCGTCTCCAAGCACCTGCGGGTGCTGCGCGGCGCGGGACTGGTCGAGGTCCGCCAGGACGCACAGCGCCGCTGGTACCGGCTTCGGCTGGACCCGCTGGTCGAGCTGGACAGCTGGCTGGAGCCGTACCGGCGCATGTGGACGTCCAGTTTGGACGCTCTGGAGAGGCACCTGGACACAATGGAGGATCCCGATGAGTGAGCGCGCGACCCTGCGGATGATCGACGGCGAGCCGGTACTGCGCTTCGAGCGCAGGTTCCGCCATCCGCCGGCGAAGGTGTGGCGCGCCGTGACCGAGCCCGCCGAGCTGGCGCACTGGTTTCCGGCCGCCGTCGAGGCGGAGCCGCGGCCGGGGGCGCCCATGCGGTTCACCTTCCCGGACGAGGCGGTCGTGGACGGCGAGTGGGACGGCGAGGTGCTGGAGTACGACCCGCCGAAGGTCTACATGTTCCGCTGGGAACAGGACGTGCTGCGCTTCGAGCTGCTGCCCGACGGCGAGGGCTGCCTGCTGGTGTTCACCCAGACCGTCGGCGGCGGGTGGGTGGGCCGGTTGGGGGCCGCCAGGAACGCGGCCGGCTGGGACAACTGCCTGGCCCTGCTCGTCGCCCGGCTGGACGGGACGCCCGCGCTGGCGGACCAGGTCGCGTTCCCCTCGATCGAACGCTATGTCGAGGAGTTCGGCCTCGGCGAGGGCGAGATCCGCACGACCAAGGACGGTCTCGAGCTTCACTTCGCCCGGGACCTGGTCTGGAAGCCGCCGGCCCAGGTGTGGTCCGCGCTCACCGAGGACGTCGATCCAGCCGACGAGCCGCCGGCCCGAGCGGTGAACCCGCACGTCCCCGCCGGCAGGGTTACTACGGCGGACGCCCCGAACGAGCTGGCCTACGAATGGCTGCACGAGGGTCGCCCGGCCGGGACCGTGCGCTGGCGCATCGTCTCGGACGAGAAGCTCGGCGTACGGGTGGAACTCACCCAGACGCTGCCGGCCGCCCTGTCCGAGAGACGGGCCCAGCTGCTGGCGGCCTGGCAGGTCCACCTGGAGCTGTTCTTCGCCGCCGTGCACGGGGACGTCCGCTGCCCCTGGCCGGCCGAGCGAACGGCGCGGCTGACCGAGCGTTACTCGGCCCGGCTGGCGGGGAAAGCCAGGCTTTAATGACCGCGGGCTATCCACTCCTCGAGGTGGGGGAGCTCGGCGCCGATCGAGGTGTCGTCGCCGTGGCCGGTGTGGACGGTGGTCTCCTCGGCCATGGTGAGCAGGCGGTCGCGGATCGAGTCGACGATGGTTGGGAAGTCCGAGTAGGACCGACCGGTCGCGCCGGGGCCGCCGTTGAACAACGTGTCGCCGGTGAACACGACGTTGAGGTCGGGCACGTGCAGGCACACCGCCCCCGGCGCGTGGCCGGGGGTGTGCAGCACCCGCACCTCGACCCCGGCCACGTGCAGCACGTCGCCGTCGGCGAGCTCGGCGGTGGGCCGGGCGTGCGGGTGCGCCAGCCGCCACAGCACGTCGTCGGCCGGGTGCAGCAGTATCGGGGCGTCGACCAGCTCGGAGAGCGCGGGGGCGGCGTTGACGTGGTCGTCGTGCGCGTGGGTGCAGGCGATCGCCACCACCTCGCGCTCCCCCACCGCCGCGGCGATCGCGTCCGCGTCGTGGGCCGCGTCGATCACCAGGACCTGCTCGTCGTCGCCGAGCAACCAGACGTTGTTGTCCACCGGCCAGCTGCCGCCGTCGAGGTTGAACGTCCCGGAGGTGACGACCTTCTGCACACGCGCGGCCATCAGAAGACCACCACCGACCGCAGCACGTCGCCGTGGTGCATCTTGGTGAACGCCTCCTCGACCTCGTCGAGCCGGATCGTCTCGGTGACGAACGCGTCCAGGTCGAGCCTGCCCTGGAGGTAGAGGTCGATCAGGTACGGGAAGTCGCGTGAGGGCAGGCAGTCGCCGTACCAGCTGGACTTGAGCGAACCGCCGCGGGAGAAGAAGTCCAGCAGCGGCATCTCCAGGCGCATCTCCGGCGTCGGCACACCCACGAGCACGACGGTCCCGGCGAGGTCGCGGGCGTAGAACGCCTGCTTCCAGGTCTCCGGCCGGCCGACGGCGTCGATCACGACGTCGGCGCCGAACCCGCCGGTGAGCTCCTGGACCGCGGCCACCACGTCCCCGGTGCCGGCGTTGACCGTGTGGGTGGCACCGAGCTTCGTCGCCCCCTCGAGCTTCCGGTCGTCCAGGTCGACGGCGATGATCGTGGTGGCGCCCGCGAGGGCGGACCCGGCGACGGCCGCACTGCCCACCCCGCCACAGCCGATGACCGCCACGCTGTCCCCCCGGGTGACCCCGCCGGTGTTCACCGCCGCCCCGATACCGGCCATGATCCCGCAGCCGAGCAGGCCGGCGGCCGCCGGCGACGCGGCCGGGTCCACCTTCGTGCACTGTCCGCTGTGGACGAGCGTCTTCTCGGCGAAGGCACCGATGCCCAAGGCCGGGGACAGCGGCGTGCCGTCGGTCAGCGTCATCGGCTGGCTCGCGTTGAAGGTGGCGAAGCAGTACCACGGCCGGCCGCGCAGGCAGGCGCGACAGGTGCCGCAGACCGCGCGCCAGTTGAGGATGACAAAGTCGCCCGGCTCCAGGTCGGTCACCCCCGCGCCGACCGACTCCACCACGCCCGCCGCCTCGTGGCCGAGCAGGAACGGGAACTCGTCGTTGATCCCACCCTCCCGGTAGTGCAGGTCGGTGTGGCAGACACCGCAGGCCTGGACCCGCACCACGGCCTCACCGGGACCGGGATCGGGCACAACGACCGTCTCCACCTGCACAGGGGCACCCTTCGCCCTGGCGACGACACCCCGAACCTGTTGAGCCATGGTCTCCTCGTCCTCTCCCGCGCAGCGCTGTATGTGTACTTGTACCAGCCGGCGGCCCGCTGGTCGTGACACGGTTTCGCGTTCCCCCGGAAAACCTGCGGACATGTTCTGACCGCAATGTCTGTCAGCCTGTCCGGCATGACCACCTTGCACTGCTACCTGAGCTACCGCGACGCACCCGCCGCCCTGGACTGGCTGGCACGGGCGTTCGGCTTCGAGACCACCATGCGGTTCGACGACGACCACGGCGGCGTCATGCACGCCGAGGCGCGCCTCGGTGACGCGGCGATCCTCCTGTTCAGCGACGACGGCGCGGGCTACACCCGCCCGGAGCCGCGGGCCGAGGCAAACGGCCAGGGGATCTACCTCGCGGTGGACACGAAGGCCGAGGTCGACGCGGTGTGGGAACGCGCCGTGGCAGCCGGCGCGACCGCGGTCCTGAAGCCCGAGAGCACCGACTGGGGGAACTACCGGTGCCGCGTGCGCGACCCCGAAGGCTACGAGTGGACCTTCGGCATCCACCGGCCGGGGGAACCCGCCGGCGAGTGGTGACAGGCCTGACCCGCGCCGCCGACACCGGCGGCGCGGGTCAGCCGCTGACCAGCGGCAGCAGGGTCGGACGCCACACGCCGTCGTGCGCGCGGCCCGTGGCCAGGCGTTCGGCGGAGACCTCGCCGTAGGTCGTGCCGCGCTGACGCGCCGGCCGCCCGGCCGCCGCCGCGAGCGCCTCGAGGTCGGCGATCGTCTTGTAGCTGCCGTTCTCCGACCCCGCCATGCGGCTGATCGTCTCCTCCATCAGGGTGCCGCCCAGGTCGTTCACCCCACCCCGGAGCACGTCGACGACGCCGGGCGTGCCCAGCTTGACCCAGCTGGTCTGGATGTTGGGGATCCGGCCGTGCAGCAGCAACCGGGCCAGCGCGTGGACCGCCCGGTTCTCGAGGTGGGTGGGGCCCGGCCGGGCGATGCCGGCCAGGTACAGCGGCGCGTTGGTGTGGACGAACGGCAGCAGTACGAACTCGGTGAACCCACCCGTCCGGGCCTGCAGGTCGCGGATCAGCTTGATGTGCGCGACCCAGTGCGACGGGTTGTCCACGTGGCCGTACATCATCGTCGAGGTGGTCGGGATGCCGAGCTCGTGGGCCGTCGTCACCACCTCGACCCAGGCGGCGGTGGGCAGCTTGCCCTTGGTCAGCACCCAGCGCACGTCGTCGTCCAGGATCTCCGCCGCCGTGCCGGGCAACGAGTCCACCCCGGACTCCCGGGCGGCGGTCAGCCAGTCCCTGATGGACAGGTTGGTCCGCGAGGCGCCGTTCACCACCTCCATCGGCGAGAACGCGTGCACGTGCAGCCCGGGTGCACGGCGCTTGACCTCGGCCGCGATGTCGAAGTAGGCGGTGCCCGGCAGGTCGGGGTGGATCCCGCCCTGCATGCACACCTCGGTGGCGCCGACCTCCCACGCCTGCACGGCCCGCTGACCCACCTGCTCCAGCGAGAGCGTGTACGCGTCGCTGTCCGTGCGGCGCTGGGCGAACGCGCAGAACCGGCAGCCGGTGTAGCAGACGTTGGTGAAGTTGATGTTCCGGGTGACGACGTAGGTCACGTCGTCCCCGACCGCGTCCCGGCGCACGTCGTCGGCCAGCGCCGCCAAGGCGGTGATCTCCGTACCCTCGCCGGCCGACAGGAGCACCAGGGCGTCCTCGTCGGACAGTCCGCCCGGGTCGGACTCGGCGCGCAGCAGTGCCGAGGTGAACTCCGGGCGCAGCCGGCCGGCCGGTCCGGGCGCGGACGGCGACGGCAGCCCGGCGACCTGGGCCCGCAGCGACTCCCAGTCGCCGTAGACCGAGTCGAAGTCGTCGCGTCGGTCGCCGGTGCGGCCCTCGGTGTCGATCGAGGTGTGCAGGTCGGTGCGGCCGGAGTCGACCAGTGCGACCTCCGGCTCCTGCCACGGCCGGCCCACCGGCACGCCCCCGGGGGCGGCCAGCCCGGTCTCGGGGTCGGCGAGCGCCGCGACGTGCCCGGCGACCCGCGGGTCCAGCCAGGGCTCGCCGCGCAGCACGTACTCCGGGTAGATCGGCAGCCGCTCGGCGAGGGAGAACCCGGCGGCCGAGGCGTGCCGGGCGAGCTCCTCCTCGGCTGGCCACGGCCGCTCGGGGTTCACGTGGTCGGGGGTCAGTGGGGACACCCCGCCCCAGTCGTCGATACCGGCCCGCAGCAGCAGGTCGAACTCCCCGCCGATCAGGTTCGGCGGCGCCTGGATGCGCATGCGCGGCCCGAGCACCAGCCGCGCGACCGCGACCGTCGCGGCGAGCTCGGTCAGCGTCGCGTCGGCCATCCCGGCCATCGCCGTGTCCGGCTTGGCCCGGAAGTTCTGCACGATGACCTCCTGGATGCCGCCGTACTGGCGGGCCACCGCGCGGATCGCGAACAGCGAGTCGACCCGTTCGGCGAGGGTCTCCCCGATGCCGATCAGGATCCCGGTGGTGAACGGCACCGAGCTCCGCCCGGCGTCCTCGAGCACCCGCAGCCGGACCGCCGGCTCCTTGTCCGGTGAGCCGAAGTGCGGGCCGCCCTTCTCCGACCAGAGCCGGGTGGCCGTGGTCTCCAGCATCATGCCCATCGACGCCGAGACCGGCTTGAGCCGCTGCAGGTCGGTCCAGCTCAGCACGCCGGGGTTGAGGTGCGGCAGGACCCCGGTCTCCTCCAGCACCTTGATCGACATCGCGCGGACGTAGGAGAGCGTGTCCGGGTAGCCGGCCTCCTCGAGCCACTCCCGCGCCGCCGACCACCGGTCCTCCGGCCGGTCGCCCAGGGTGAACAGGACCTCCTTGCACCCCAGCTCCGCACCCCGGCGGACGATGTCGAGGACCTCGTCGGGACTGAGGAAGGCGGCCGGGACCCGGCCCGGGACGGTGGCGAACGTGCAGTAGTGGCACCGGTCCCGGCACAGCTTGGTGAGCGGCACGAACACGCTGCGGGAGTAGGTGATCACCCCCGGACGGCCGGCCGCGACGAGCCCGGCGTCGCGCACCCGGGACGCCGCCGCCAGCAGCTCGTCGAGCTGGCCGTCCCGGGCGTGCAGCAATGTCTCCGCCTCGGTGCGGTCCAGCGCCGCCCCGTCGCGGGCCCGGCGCAGCGCCCGGCGGATGGCTGACTCGTTGGGTACGAAGCCCTCGGGCACTGGCACTCCTCCTGGCGAAACGCGACGGAACGTCCCCACGCTAGGGCACGTCCGCACCGCCCTCGATCGCGGTCTTCGCGCCCAGCCCGCCGCCGGCGGCGTTGTCGGACAAGCCGAGTACGACCCGGTACGAGGCCTGCCCTCCGCCTTGCCAACGACGACCTGGATCACGAAGCCCATCGACCGGGACCGTGCGGAAGCGCCCTAGCCGCGGAGGTCGTGTTCATCGACAACCTCGACCCGCTGCCGATCATTCCGCGCGGCGACACCGATGGGCTGGCTGTTGAGCAACACCCGGGTCTGCCCGCAGCAGCAGGCCTGGTAGCGGACCCAGCCGTCGCTCGTGACGTGGCTCGAGGAGGTCTCCCAGCGATGTAGGGCAGTCATGCCGCCCAGTCTGCTGTAATGGCCTTGTGCATTTGAACCCTTACGGCGAAGCGCCGGTCCGGCTCGCCGCCGACCTCGCGGGGTCACCGCCGCGCACGACCGAGGAGCTGGTCCGCCGGTGTCGCGCGGCGGGGATGGTGGTGGACCGGCCGCCGTCCGAGGGCGACCTGGCCGAGGTGGCCGAGTTCCTGACCAGGTGGCTGGAGGTGGTCGACGCCGACGAGCCGGCGCGGCGGGCCGCCCTGCTGAACGTCCTGCTGGCCGAGTCGTCCTCCTCGCCCCGGCTCACCAACCACGCCGGCGACGGGTGGCACATTCACTACCGGCCCGACGACCTGACGCTGGCCGCCGTCGTGCGCGCGCTGATCAGCGTCGGCACCGCGCTGCACCTCTCCGGCCGGGGGATGGACCGGCTGCGCCGCTGCGCGCTGCGCGACTGCGCCCGCCCGTTCGCCGACCTCACCCGCGGCGGCGCACAGCGCTACTGCTCACCCCGGTGCGCCAACCGCGACGCAGTGCGCCGGCACCGCGCCAGGACCCCGCACCGCGTACCGCCGGAGGCGTAGGCCGCCAGTCGCCGCCCGGCCGACGACAACACCGCCGCGCGAGGGAAGGCTGGCGGGCGTGAGCGAGGTGGTGACCACGCTGGCGCGCTCGCTGCGCCGGCTCTGGGACGAGGGGGCGCGGGTCGAGCGGGTGGCGATCGGCGTGGGCGCGCTGTTGATGGCCAGTGGGCTCGTGCACCTGGCGGTGCTGGTCGTCTCCGGTGGCACGTGGACGGGA
This sequence comes from Actinophytocola xanthii, assembly GCF_001921205.1. Lineage (GTDB taxonomy): Bacteria > Actinomycetota > Actinomycetes > Mycobacteriales > Pseudonocardiaceae > Actinophytocola > Actinophytocola xanthii. Next base: position 116,959 of record NZ_MSIE01000001.1, read on the forward strand.
CCGGTGTCGCTGCGCAAGCCGACAACCTTCGGGCTCTCGTTCGGGCTCACGCTCGTCACCGTCGCCTGGGTGGCGCACCTGATGCGCCTGTCCCCCCGGCTGCGGGGGCCGGTGCTGGCCGTGTTCACCGCGGCCTGTGTGGTGGAGACGGCCCTGGTCTCGGTGCAGGCCTGGCGGGGGGTGCCCTCCCACCTCAACTTCGCGACCGGGTTCGACAGCGCGGTCTCCGCAACGCTGGCCTTCGGCGGAATGGTCCTCATCGCGACGGCCGTGGCGCTCACCCTGGCGGCCCTGGCCCGCGGCGGCGTGACGCCGAGCATGCGCCTGGCCACCCAGTTCGGGTTCCTGACGCTGCTGGTGGCACTCGGTGTCGGCGCGGCGATGATCTCCGCCGGGACCGCCGCGGCCCGTTCCGACCCTGCCCTCGCCTACTCGGCGGCGGGCTTCCTCAAGCTCCCGCACGCGGTGTTCATGCACGGCGTCCTGGTCATCCCGGGCCTGGCCTGGCTGCTCGACCTGGGCCGGTACGGCGAGTCGGTCCGGCTGCGCGTGGTCGGGCTCGGCGCGGCCGGCTACCTGCTGGTCGGCCTGGTCGTGCTGGTCGAGTCCATCGCCAGGGTCCCCCTGTTCGCGGCGCCGGCGCCGGCGATGGCCGCCGCGGGCGCGGGGCTCGTCCTGCTGGTGGCGGCGGCCGGCATCGCCGCGCGCGGCCTGCTGATCCGCCATCCGGGTCATCCCGAGCCGACACCCGACGCCGTTCTGCCGACACCGCCGATGAGCCAAATAAACTGACCGGATGCCCGCACGGAAGTCGAAAACCGGCCTTACCCAGCAGGAACGCAGCGCCGCGATGCGCAAGCGCCTGCTCGACGCCACCGTCGAGTGCCTGGTCCGGCACGGCTACGCGGGCACGACCACGACCAGGGTCACCGAGCTCGCCGGCGTCACCCGAGGCGCCCAGGTGCACCACTTCCCCACCCGCGCCGACCTCGTGGCCGCGGCCGTGCACCACCTCGCGGCCAAGCGGACCGAGCTCGCGTTCGACAAGCTCGACGCGGTGCGCCAGGCCGCCGACCCGCTCGACGCCGCGCTCGAGCTGCTGTGGGAGATCAACCAGGGCCCGGTCCTGCACGCGACGATCGAGATGTGGGTCGCTGCCCGCACCGACGCCCACCTGCGGGAGCAGGTCGCGGAGGTGGAGCCGGTCACCCGGGCGGCGATCCTCGACTTCGTCCGCCGGGCGTTTCCCGACCACGCCGAGGACCCGCGGTTCCGCCACGTCGCGTACACGGCGATGGACACGGTGCGGGGGATCCTGCTGCTCGGGCTGAGCAACCCGGACACGGCCTACCTGGAGGCCGCCTGGAAACGGGCCAAGGCCGACCTCCGGTTGCTCGTCGACACCGCCCTCGCCCGGCCGGAGCTCGTCAGCGGCGCGAGGTAGCCACGCCGGTCGGTCCCACCCCGGCCCGGGCATAGCCCTGCCGGGCCCGGCGGGTGTACCGCAGGCGGTACGGCACCAGGGGCCAGCAGGCGCTGACCGCGCGGCGGAGCATGCGGTGGCGCCGCTCGTCGCGGTCGGTCCAGTGCTCGCCGACGATCTCGCGCACGGGTTCGGGGAGGGTCCCTACCGACAACCACCACAGCGGCCGGGCGGTCGGCCCGCGCAGCAGCCGGTACAGCGGCGCCGGGACCAGCGGGAACGTCGCGGGCGGTTCCTTGGCGAACTCGACCAGGCCGCGCGCCGCCGGGGTGAGCACCAACTCCTCCCGGCACATCCGGTCGAAGTAGGCGAGAAAGCCGGACCAGTCGGGCGGCACGACGCGGTCGCTCACCCCGTAGGAGCGGTAGACCTGCAGCGACTCGGCGTAGAGCCGCTCCTTCTCGGCCTCGCTCATCGGGTGGTCGAACAGCTCGATCATCTGGTACAGCGCGTCGAAGATCGTCGCGTGGGCCCAGAAGAACACCTCGGGGTCCAGCGCGTGATAGCGCCTTCCTCGGTCGTCGACCCCGGTGATGTGGTGGTGGTACTCGCGGATCCGCCGCGCGGTCTCGGCTCCCCGCGGCCAGTCGAACGTGACGCCCTGGATCTCGGGGACCGACCGCAGCACGCGCTCCCACGGCTCGTCGAAGAACGCGGAGTGCTGGGCCACGCCGGCGCCGAGGCCGGGATGCATGAGCTGCAGCAACCCGGCCTTGACCAGCAGCAGGTAGCCCCTGACCTCCCCGGCCCAGCGCCAGTGCAGCGTGCCGGGGCCGGGCATCGGGACGCCGTCCACCTCGGGGGCCGCCACGTCAGGAGGTGTAGTCGTAGAACCCGCGGTTGCTCTTCTTGCCGAGCAGGCCGGCGTCGACCATGCGCAGCAGCAGGGGCGGCGGCGAGAACAGCGGCTCCTTGAACTCCGCGTACATCGACTCGGCGATCGCCTTGGTCGTGTCCAGGCCGATCAGGTCGGTGAGCGCGAGCGGACCCATCGGGTGCGCGCAGCCCTGCACCATGCCCGTGTCGATGTCCTCGGCCGAGGCGAACCCCGACTCGAGCATCCGGATCGCCGAGAGCAGGTAGGGCACGAGCAGCGCGTTCACCACGAAGCCGGCGCGGTCCTGGGAGAGGATGACCTGCTTGCCCAGGGTGGACTCGGCGAAGGCCCGCGCGCGCTCCTTGGTGGGCTCGCCGGTCAGCAGCGACGGCACCAGCTCGACCAGCTTGAGCACCGGGACCGGGTTGAAGAAGTGGATCCCGATCACCTGCTGGGGCCGCGAGGTCGCCATGCCCAGCTTCATGATCGGGATCGACGACGTGTTCGAGGCGAAGATGGCGTCGGGGTCGGCGACGACCTTGTCCAGCGCGGTGAACACCTCGGTCTTGACCTGCTCGTGCTCCGCGACGGCCTCCACCACCAGCTGCCGGTCGGCGAGCTCGTCGAGGTCGGGGCTGAACCGGATGCGCCCGAGCGCCGCGTCCCGCCCCTGGTCGTCCAGCTTGCCGTTGCGGACAGCGCGGGCCAGGGACCTCTCCACCCGGGCCCGCCCGGCGGCGAGGGCGTCCTCGCCCACCTCGTTGACCACGACGGACAGCCCCGCCCGCGCGCACACCTCGGCGATGCCCGATCCCATCAACCCGCAGCCGACGACGCCGACGCGTTCGATCTCGCCCACCCGTACCCCTCTCAGACGTTGCGTCGGTACTGGCCACCGACCTCGAAGAAGGCCTCGGTGATCTGGCCCAACGTGCACACCCTAGCCGCGTCCATGAGCACGCCGAACACGTTCGAGCCGTCGGCGGCCGCCGCCCGCAGCCGGGCCAGCGCCTCCCTGGCCTCCTCGCCGTGCTGACGGCGGTAGGTCCGGGTGCGCTCGACCTGCGAGCGCTTCTCCTCCTCGGTGGCCCTGGCCAGCTCGATGGTGGGGTGCTCCTCGGCCTCGCCCCGGCTCGGCAGGAACGTGTTGACCCCGATCAGCGGCAGCGAGCCGTCGTGCTTGCGCTGCTCGTAGAGCATCGACTCGTCCTGGATGCGACCGCGCTGGTACCCGGTCTCCATGGCGCCGAGCACCCCGCCGCGCTCGGAGAGCCGCTCGAACTCGGCCAGCACCGCCTCCTCGACGAGGTCGGTCAGCTCGTCGACGATGAACGAGCCCTGCAGTGGGTTCTCGTTCTTGGACAGGCCCCACTCCCGGTTGATGATCAGCTGGATGGCCAGCGCACGGCGCACCGAGCTCTCGGTCGGGGTGGTGACCGCCTCGTCGAACGCGTTGGTGTGCAGGGAGTTGCAGTTGTCGTAGAGCGCGCACAGGGCCTGCAGCGTCGTGCGGATGTCGTTGAAGTGCATCTCCTGCGCGTGCAGCGAACGCCCCGAGGTCTGCACGTGGTACTTGAACTTCTGCGACCGCTCGTTGGCGCCGTAGCGCTCGCGCATCGCGACCGCCCAGATCCGCCGCGCGACCCGGCCGATCACGGTGTACTCGGCGTCGAGCCCGTTGGAGAAGAAGAACGACAGGTTCGGCGCGAAGTCATCCACGGCCATCCCCCTGGCCAGATAGGACTCGACGTAGGTGAACCCGTTGGCCAGCGTGAAGGCCAGCTGGGTGATGGGGTTCGCGCCGGCCTCGGCGATGTGGTAGCCGGAGATCGAGACCGAGTAGAAGTTGCGCACCCGGTTGGCGATGAACCACTCCTGGATGTCGGCCATCATCCGCAGGCTGAACTCGGTGGAGAAGATGCAGGTGTTCTGCCCCTGGTCCTCCTTGAGGATGTCCGCCTGGACGGTGCCGCGGACGTTGGCCAGCGCCCACGCCGCGAGCTCCTCCCGCTCGGCCTCGGAGGGCTGGCGGCCGTGCTCGGCGACGAACCTGTCGACGGTCTGGTCGATGGCCGTGTTGAGGAAGAAGGCGAGGATCGTCGGCGCCGGGCCGTTGATCGTCATGGAGACCGATGTGGACGGTGCGGTGAGGTCGAACCCGTCGTAGAGCGCCTTCATGTCCTCCAGCGTGGCAATCGAGACCCCGGAGGTGCCGATCTTGCCGTAGACGTCGGGCGGGGTGTCCGGGTCGTTCCCGTACAGCGTCACGGAGTCGAACGCGGTGGAGAGCCTGGTCGCCTCGGATCCCTCGGACAGGTAACGGAAACGCCGGTTCGTGCGGAACGCGTCGCCCTCGCCGGCGAACATCCGGGCCGGTTCCTCGCCGTCCCGCTTGAACGGGAACACCCCGGCGGTGAACGGGAAGTAGCCCGGCAGGTTCTCCTTGCGCAGGAAGCGGAGCAGCGACCCGTCGTCGTCGTAGCGGGGCAGCGCGACCCGCGGCACCCGACTGCCGGAGAGCGTCTCCCGCCACAGGGCGGTGCGCACCTCGTGGTCGCGCACGCGCACCACGAGCTCCTCACCCGCGTAGTCCTCGGCCAGCGACCGGTACCGGTCGAGCAGGTCGCGGGAGTCCCGGTCCACGCGCCGCTGCGCCTCGGTGACCAGGGCGTCGAGGTCGGTAGTGGACGAACCGGCGGCGGCGAGCTCGCCGCGCGCCGTGGTGAGCGCGCTGTGCCGGCGGACCGCGGCCACCTGCTCGTCGGTCTCCCGGTGGTAGGCGCGCACGGTCTCGGCGATCTCGGCGAGGTAGCGCGCCCGCTTCGGCGGCACGACCGTCGCGGCCCGCGTCGAGGTCCGGCTCGCCACCGGCGCCAGGACCGGCTCGGCGACCGGGAGGCCCTCCTCGGCGAGCAGGTCCCGCACGTGGTGGTAGAGCGCGGTCACCCCGTCGTCGTTGAACGTGGCCGCGCTCGTGCCGAAGACCGGCATGTCCGCCCACGAGGCGCCGAAGGCCTCGCGGTTGCGCAGCAGCTGCCTGGCGACGTCCCGGCGGGCGTCCTCCGCGCCGCGCCGCTCGAATTTGTTGATCGCCACGACGTCGGCGAAGTCGAGCATGTCGATCTTCTCGAGCTGCGAGGCGGCCCCGAACTCCGGCGTCATCACGTAGAGCGAGACGTCCACGAACGGCACGATCGCCGCGTCGCCCTGACCGATCCCCGGGGTCTCCACGATGACCAGGTCGTTGCCGGCGGCCTTGGCCGCGGCGATCGCGTCCGCGAGCCCTGCCGGCACCTCGCTGCCGGCGCCGCGGGTGGCCATCGAGCGGAAGTAGACCTGGCCGCCCTCCAGCGAGTTCATCCTGATCCGGTCGCCGAGCAGCGCACCGCCGCCGCGCCGGCGGGTGGGGTCGACGGCGATGACGGCGATCCGCAGCTTGTCCTGCTGGTCCAGGCGGAACCGCCGGACCAGCTCGTCGGTGAGGGAGGACTTCCCGGACCCGCCGGTGCCGGTGATGCCCAGCACGGGGACGGTCCGCCGCCCGGCCGCCTGCCGGACCGCGGCCAGCGTCGGCTCGGCCAGCCGGCCGGCCTCGATCCTGGTGAGCACCCTGGCGAGCGCGTCCTGGTGTCCGCTGAGCAGCGCGTCCACCGAGGGCTCCGGCCGGGCGGCGAGGTCGGTGTCGCATGCCTCGACCATCGTGTTGATCATGCGGGCGAGCCCCAGCTCCTGGCCGTCCTGGGGCGAGAAGATCCGGGCCACGCCGCGGGAGTGCAGCAGCTCGATCTCGGCCGGCACGATCACCCCGCCCCCGCCGCCGAACACCTTGACGTGACCGGCGCCGCGCTCGGCGAGCAGCTCGACCAGGTAGGTGAAGTACTCCACGTGGCCGCCCTGGTAGGCGCTGATCGCCACCCCCTGGACATCCTCCTGGATCGCCGCGTGGACGACCTCGCGGACCGAGCGGTTGTGGCCGAGGTGGATGACCTCGGCGCCCTGTGCCTGCAGGATGCGCCGCATGATGTTGATCGCCGCGTCGTGCCCGTCGAACAGGCTCGCGGCGGTGACGAATCGAACCGGGTTCTCCGGGCGGTGCAACGTCGCGGTGCTCATACAAATAGTTTGATGTCCTACATTCGTACCTGCAACCAATGTGGCCCAGGTCTCCGGCGCGGCACCCGCCTTTGCGATGATGGCGCGGTGATCCCGGAGCCGGTTCGCCGGATGCTCGACGACGACCTGGCGTCCCGCTCGCTCGGGATGGCCCTGGTCGACGCGGGCCCGGGCTTCGCCGTGGTCGGGATGACCATCACCGAGACGATGGTCAACGGCCACGCGATCGCCCACGGCGGCTTCGTCTTCCTGCTCGCGGACACGGCGTTCGCCTGCGCGTGCAACAGCCACGGCCCGGTGACCGTGGCCGCCGGCGCCGACATCACGTTCGTGGCTCCGGCGCGGCTGGGCGACCGGCTCGAGGCGCGGGCGCAGGAACGGGTCAGCTACGGCCGCAGCGGCATCTACGACGTGACGGTGCGCCGGGGCGAGGAGGTCGTCGCCGAGTTCCGGGGCCGCAGCCGCGTCCTGCGCGACTGAGGCGGCGACCAGCCGACCACTGGGCGGCTACTGGAGCGCCAGGAACACCGCGCCGCCGACGACGGGGCCGAGCAGGGCACCGGCCACCACCTGCGCGACGGTGTGGTCGCGTACCACGACCCGGGACCAGCAGACCAGGGCGACCAGCGGCACCAGCAGCAGCATCCAGGGCCCGCAGAGCAGGGTGACCAGGGCCGCCGCTCCCCCGGCGACGGAGGCGTGTACGGACACCTTCCACCAGCGGGTGATCACCAGGCAGGCGACCAGCGTGCCGATCATCGCCCAGGCCAGCGCCACCAGCGCGCCCGGAGCGTCGCCGAGCAGCATCACCGCCATCCCGGCCAGGGCCGACACCAGGCACATCACCAGCGGCAGGGTCCGGTGCTCGCGGTCGCGCACCCAGTGCCCGTCCCACCGGCCCCGGCGCGCGCCGAGGACGAGGAACGCCATCGGCAGCACGCCGTAGAACACCGCCAGCAGCAGCGCCCAGCCCAGCGTCGCGGCGACGTCGTAGTCGGTGGCCTGCCAGGACACCGACAGCAGCAGCACGACGACCACGACGGCGGGTGACAGCACCTCGGTCACGATCCTGGCCGCCCGAAGGCCGATAGGGTCCATGGCGGAGGATTCTTCCAGCCGAGGAGGGCCATGAAAGCCGGCGACCCCGCACCCGAGTTCGAGCTGCCGGACGAGACCGGCAGCCCCCGCACGCTCACCGGCCTGCTCGCCGACGGACCGCTGGTGCTGTTCTTCTACCCGGCGGCGATGACCAAGGGCTGCACGGTGGAGAGCTGCCACTTCCGTGACCTCGCCGCCGAGTTCGCCGCGGTCGGCGCGACCCGGGTGGGCATCAGCCCGGACGCGGTCGACAAGCAGCAGGCCTTCAGCGAGAAGCACTCGTTCGACTTCCCGCTGCTCTCCGACCCCGACGGCGCGGTCGCCACCCGCTACGGCGTGCGGCGCAGCTTCGGTCCGCTGCTCACCAAGCGGCAGACGTTCGTCATCGACACCGACCGCACGGTGCTCGAGGTCATCCGCAGCGAGCTCCGGATGGCCGTGCACGCCGACCGCGCGCTGGAGGTCCTCAGGGGACGGTGACGATCGTGTCCTCGGGGACCGGCTGGTCGGTGCGCAGGGCCTCGAACATGCGGCTCGCCTTGTCCTCGTCCCACACAACGACCGACCCCACGTCCGTGCGCTCGGAGCCCCCGAGCGGCACCGTCGTCGAGAGCGTGCTCCCGTCGCTCGCGCCGCCGATCGCGAACGCGAGGCTGGGCAGGTGGTGCAGGTGGTCGCCCTCGTCGACGGTCACCGCGTCCGGGGCGTTGGCCAGCACCGGCACCAGCTTGAACGGGTTGAGGATGGTCCCGGGGCTGGCGATCTTGTCGGTCAGCGCGCCGACGAACTCCCGCTGGTGCACCACCCGGTCCAGGTCGGCGCGCGGGGTGGCCCGGGTGCGGACGTAGCCGAGCGCCTGGGCGCCGTTGAGCTCCTGGCACCCGGCCTTGAGGTTGATCCCGGCGAGCGGGTCGTTGATCGGCTCCTTGATGCACATGTCCACGCCGCCGACCGCGTCGACCACGTCGGCGAAGCCACCGAGGCCGACCTCGACGTAGTGGTCCAGCCGCAGGCCGGTGTTGACCTCGACGGTCCGTGCGAGCAGCGCCGGGCCGCCGAACGCGTAGGCGGCGTTGAGCTTGTTGCGGCCCCGGTCGGGGATCTCGACGTAGGAGTCGCGCAGCAGGCTGACCAGGGTGGGCTTGGTGTCGTTGTCCGGGATGTGCAGCAGCATCATGGTGTCGGTGCGCTTGCCGGCCGCGTCGCCGGTGGCCAGCTCGCCCTTCTGCTCGTCGGAGAGGTCCTCCCGGCTGTCCGAGCCGACGATCAGCCAGTTCGTGCCCTCGGCCTCGGCCGGCCGGCCGGGGTAGTCCGCGAGCGCGGCCACCCGGTTGAGCGACAGGTCCAGCCACAGCCAGACCCCGCCCAGCGCGACGACCAGCACGATGAAGAAGATCAGCAGCTTGCGTCCGAAGCGGCGCGGGCGGGGCGGCCGAGGTGCCCGGGGCGGCGGGCCGTAGCCCTCCGGCGGCTGCCCGTCGAACCCCCGGTGGTCGCGCTGGTCCCGGCCGGGAGGCGGACCCGCGGGGCGGCGCGGCGGCTGCTCGGTCGGCGGGAACGGCAGCGCCCGGGTCTCGTGGTAGGCCGGGCGCCGGGAAGGCGGACGCGGCCCCTGCGGCGGCTGGCCGTAGCCCGGCCCGCGGCCGTACTCGGGCCCTCTGCCGTGCTCGGGTCGTCGCGGTGCGCCGTGCTGGTGGCCGTAGCTCATCTCCCCAACCTTCCGTCGACTAACCAGGACGTGGCGACCGCCATGGAGGTTGCGAACACCGTACGAGACGACCCTTACAGTGCGACGCTCAACCCGCTCGGCGGCGGCGCGGCCAGGGCCGCGGCGATGAGCTGGTCGGGTTCGGAGATACCCAGCACGCCGAGCGTGAACCGTCGCACGAGCAGCCGCCACTCCCCGGCCCGGCGCAGCAGGGCGTGGGACTCCCCACGCACGTCGAAGCGGCAGACCGCCTCGCTCACCCGCCTGGCCCGCAGCGCGTAGGCGTGGGAGAGGCGCGGGTCGGTCACCGTGTCCCGGTCGCCGTGCGCGATCAGCACGGTCCGCCCGGCCAGCTGCTCGACAGGGTCGCCCGCGGGTGTCCAGGGCGCCAGCGCGCACACCCCGGTCACCGCCTCGTCCCCGGCCACGTGCAGGGCGACGCGGCCGCCCATCGAGTGCCCGACCAGCACCACCGGCGCACCGGGGTGACGGTGGCGGAGCTGCTGGAGCGCCCACCTCGCGTCCACGACCGGGTCCAGCTCGGGGCTGTTCCAGCCGCGGTGGCGGTAGCGCAGCAGCCCCACGGCCAGCCCGCCGCGCCGGCCGGCGCGGGCCAGGTCGAGGGCGAACGGGAGCATCCGCAGGTAGGCCGGCCGGAACCGGTGGACCAACTCGGTGCTCCGCTCCTCACCGCCGTGCAGCACGAGCGCCACCGCGCTCGCCGCCGCGGGTCCGAGAACCCGGAGCTGGGGCTCGGTCACCGGGCGGCCACCAGGCGCTCGATGCCGTCGAGGACCCGGGCCAGGCCGAACTCGAAGGAGTCCACCCAGTCCAGCTCCGTCTTGCGCCAGAGCCGGGTGAGTGCCGGGAAGCGCTCCGGGCTGAGGTGCGCGTCGAGCAGCGGCGCGAACTGGGTCCAGAACTGCTCCTCGGACAGCCCGCTGCCGCGCTGGGCGGCGAGCGCCTCGGCCTCCCGCTGGGCCGCGCCCCGCACGTACCCGGCCACCAGCTCGACCACCGCCATCCGCTCCCCGCCGGGCAGACCGGTCTCCTCGAGAACGGCGAGCAGGGCCTCCAACGCGGCGGCCTGGTTGGGTCCGATGGCGCCCCGGGTGAGCGAGGCACGCAGCAGCCACGGGTGGGCGCGGTAGCCCTCGAGGCTCCCCCGGGCGAACCGCTCCAGCCCCGCCCGCCAGCCGTCCGCTCCCAGCTCCGAGGGGGAGTCCTGGCCCAGCACCGAGTCCAGCATGAGGTCGTGCAGCTCGGCCTTGGACGGCACGTACCGGTAGAGCGACATCGTGCCGACTCCGAGCGCGTCGGCGACCCGCCGCATCGACAGGCCGTCCAGCCCTTCGGCGTCGGCGACCTCGATCGCCGCGGCCACGATGGCCTCCAGCGTCATGCCGGGCTTGCGGCCGCGGCGCGGGCGGGGCCTGGTCCCCCACAACAGCTCCATGCTCCGCGCCGCGGGGGCCGTCCCGCCGAAGCTCGCCGAGGTCTCGTCTTCCGAAGTGCTCATCGTGCGCCAATCGTAGGGACCGTGATTTGCGTACGCCGCACCCCTATCGCTAGCATTCGCGTACATCGTACCCATAAAGGAGCACAACATGACGATCTTGGTGACCGGCGCGACGGGGTTCGTCGGGCGGCACGTGGTCGCCCAGCTCGCCGACGCGGGCCACCCGGTCCGGGCGATGACCAGGAACCCGGCGGCGGCACGCTTCCCCGACGGTGTGGAGGTGGTGCGCGGGGACCTGCTCGATCCGCCGTCGGTGGCGGCGGTCCTGACCGACGTGGACCGGATGTACCTGTTCCCCGAGCCGCGCACCGCCGAGGAGGTCGTGGGGCTGGCGGTCAGGGCCGGGGTGGAGCGGATCGTGACGCTCTCCTCCGGCGCGGTCGGCGCGGGCCTGGACACCGACTACCAGCTGCCCGTCGAGCAGGCCGTCGAACGGTCCGGCTGCGCCTGGACGCACCTGCGCCCCGGCGAGTTCGCCTCGAACACGCTGCGGCTGTGGGGGCCCTCGATCCGGGCCGAGCGGGTGGTCCACCACCACATGCCGGACTGGCGCGGGCTGCCCATCCACGAGGCCGACATCGCGGCGGTGGGGGTGGCCGCCCTGCTCGGCGAGGGCCACCACGGGCGCGCCTACGACCTGACCGGCCCGGAGCGGCTGAGCGCACGCGAGCAGGTGGCCGCCATCGCCGAGGCGCTCGGCGAGGAGGTCCGGCTGGTGGAGGTGAGCCAGGAGAAGGCGCGGGACCTGCTGCTCGCGCAGGGCGGCTGGGCGGCGGACAACGCCAACTTCATCACCGGGTTCGAGTCCTACTCCCCGACCGAGATGCCGGAGCTCACCGCCGAGGAGTGGGACGCGGCCATCGTGCCCCTGCCCACCGTCGAGGAGGTGACCGGACGGCCGCCGCGCACGTTCGCCCAGTGGGCCCGCGAGCACGCCGAGGACTTCCGGTGAGCTGGTGACCGGTGACACCCCCGCCGCACTACCCTCGCCCGGGTGGGTGTGGCGGGGCTGGTGCTGGCGGCGGGGGCCGGGCGCCGGTTCGGCATGCCCAAGGCGCTGGTGCGCCACCGGGGCTCGCTGTTCGTCGAGCATGCCGCGGCGGTGCTGCGCGCGGCCGGGTGCCACCCTGTGGTGGTCGTGCTCGGTGCGTCGGCCGACCGGGTGCGGGCCGAGGCGGGCCTGGCCGGGGCCGCGGTCGTCGACAACCCGGGGTGGGCCGGCGGGATGGGCTCCTCGCTGCGGGTGGGGCTCGCCGAGCTGGCCGACAGCGACGCCGAGGCGGTCGTGGTCCTGCCCGTGGACACCCCGGGGGTCACCGCGGCGGCCGTCGGGCGGGTCGCGGCCCTGAGCGGACCGCACGCGCTCGCCCGGGCGACCTACCACGGCGAGCCGGGCCACCCCGTGCTGATCGGCCGGGCGCGCTGGGCCGAGGTCGCCGAGCAGGCGACCGGGGACGCCGGGGCCCGGCCCTATCTCGCCGCACACGGCCCGCTGGGGGTGCCGTGCGAGGACGTCGCCGCCGGGGAGGACGTGGACCGCCCGGAGGACCTGCCGCGCTGAGCGCCAGGCCGAGACGTCAGGCCGAGACGTCAGGCCGCCGCGGGCTGGTCGGCGAACTGGGTCCGGTACAGGTCCGCGTACCTGCCCTTGACCGCGAGCAGCGACTCGTGGTCGCCGCGCTCCACGATCCGGCCGTCCTCCACGACCAGGATCTGGTGTGCCGCGCGCACCGTGGACAGCCGGTGTGCGATGACGATCGCGGTCCGCCCGGCCAGCGCGCCGGTGAGCGCCTCCTGCACGGCCACCTCCGACTCCGAGTCCAGGTGCGCGGTCGCCTCGTCGAGGATCACCACCCGCGGCTGGGCCAGCAGCAGCCGGGCGATCGTCAGCCGCTGCCGCTCACCCCCGGACAGCCGGTAGCCGCGCTCGCCGACCACGGTGTCCAGCTCGTCGGGCAGCGAGCGCACCAGGTCGGCGAGCTTCGCCCGGGACAGCGCGTCCCAGATCTCCTCGTCGGTCGCCTCCGGCCGGGGGTAGGCGAGGTTGGCCCGGATCGTGTCGTGGAACAGGTGCCCGTCCTGGGTCACCACCCCCACCGTCGCCCGCAGGGCATCGAACGACAGCTCCCGCACGTCCACGCCGGCCAGCCGCACCGTGCCCTCGTCGACGTCGTAGAGCCGGGGAACGAGCGCGGCGACCGTCGACTTGCCCGCACCGGACGAGCCCACCAACGCCACCATCTGCCCGGCGTCGGCACGGAAGGAGACCCCGTGCAGCACCTCCTCGCCGCCGCGCCGGTCGAGCACCGCGACCTCCTCCAGTGAGGCCAGCGACACCTTCTCCGCCGGGGGGTAGGCGAACCGGACGTCGGAGAACTCGACGCTCACCCCGCCGGCCGGCACGTCCTTCGGCGCGTCCGACTCGGTGATCATGGGCTTCAGGTCCAGCACCTCGAAGACCCGCTCGAACGAGACGAGCGCGGTCATCACGTCCACACGCACGTTCGCGAGCGCGGTGAGCGGCGTGTAGAGCCGGGTCAGCAGCAGCGCGAGCGCCACCACGGTGCCCGGGGCCAGCGCCCCCGTGATCGCGAGGTAGCCGCCGAGCCCGTAGACGAGCGCCTGGGCGAGCGCCGACACCAGCGTGAGGCCGGTCATGAACCACCGGGTGAGCATGGCGGTGCGCACGCCGATGTCGCGGACGCGGGCGGCGCGGCCGCCGAACTCCTGCGCCTCGGCCCGCGGGTGGCCGAACAGCTTGACCAGCGTCGCGCCCGGGGCGGAGAACCGCTCGGTCATCTGGGTGGTCATCGACGCGTTGAGCCCCGACGCCTCCCGCTGCAGGTCGGCCATCCGCCTGCCCATCCGCCGCGCGGGCAGCACGAAGACCGGCAGCAGCAGCAACGCCAGCGCGGTCACCTGCCAGGACAGCGTCATCATCACCGCGACCGAGAGCACCAGCTGGATCACGTTGGTGACCAGGCCAGCCAGGGTCGAGGTGAACGCCCGCTGCGCCCCCATCACGTCGTTGTTGAGCCGGCTGACCAGGGCACCGGTCCGGGTACGGGTGAAGAACGCCACCGGCATGCGCTGCACGTGCTCGAACACCGCGCGGCGCAGGTCGTAGATCAGGCCCTCGCCGATCCGGGAGGACTGCCAGCGCTCGGCCAGGCCCAGCGCGGCGTCCAGCACGGCGACCCCCGCGATCGCCACCGCGAGCCACACCACCGTCGACACCTCGCGGCCGCCGACGATGACGTCGACGACCCGTCCGGCGAGCAGGGGCGTCGACACCGCGAGCACGGCCGAGACCACCGTCAGCGCGAGGAAGACGACGAGCTTGCCGCGGTGCGGCCGGGAGAACCGGAACACCCGGCGGATCGTTCCCTTGTGCAGTCCCCTCGGCGCGTCCGCGGCGCGCATCGCGCCGCGCATGAAGTTCCAGCTGCCTTCCACGTCGTCCCTCTTCCTCCCCCGGCCCCGCGTCGACGTCCCTGTCGACCCGCCTCACCCAACGCCGGCGGATGCGCCCGGCTTCCCCGTTACCCGCTGAGCGAACAACGCGACCTGGGTCGGTAACCTGCCCGCGTGGACCGGACCGGGCAGCGAGCACGCCGGCTCGACCTGGTCTTCTACCTGGTGAGCCTGCTCTTCGCGGCCGGAACGGCGTTCTTCTCGGAGTTCTACGGGTATCGGGTCTGGGGCAACTTCGCGTCGGTCGGCTACCTGCTGGCCGCCGTGCTCACCTGCCTCGTCCTATTCTCCAGCACCGGTCCGACAGTCACCTCGAACGCGCTGGTCAGGGCCGCCTGGTCGCGCTGGACACCGATCGCGGTCGTCGGCCTGCTCGCCGGCGTGGTGCCGCTGATCGTGCTGGTCCTGCGGCGCTCGCCGAGCTTCGTGTGGGGGAACTGGCCGTGGTCGTTCCCCTCCCAGCCGGAGGTCTGGGTCGTCGAACGCTCCGCGCGGCTGCTGTTGGAGCACGGCACGCCCTACCCGGACCTGACGGCGCTGGACCGCCCGCCGCACCCGGACGACTACACGCCCTACGGGCCCTCCATGACGCTGTTCGGCCTCCCGCGGGCGCTGCTGGGCGACGGCGCGTTCACCGACGCCCGGATCTGGTTCGCGCTCGGCACGGTCCTGGTCATCGCGCTCGCGCTGTACCTGCTCGGGCGCCAGAAGGTGCCGGTGCGCGCGGCGCAGCTCGCCGCGGTCAGCCCGCTCACGCTGTTGACCGTCGTCGTCGCCGGCGACGACATCCCGGTCATCGCGCTGGTCGTGCTGGCGACCGTGCTCGCCTTCCGTGTCGGACCGGTCTGGACCGGCGTGGTGTGCGCGGTGATGGTCACGATGAAGCTGACCGCGCTGCCGGCGGTGGTCGTGCTCGCCGTGGCGGTGGCCGCCAGCGGAGGCGCGCGGCGGCTCGCGGCGTTCCTCGGGGCGCTGGTGGCGACGTGTGCGGTCGTCACGGTGCCCGTGTTCCTCGTCGACCCGACGTCGTTCGTGGAGCACGTGATCCTCTACCCGGCCGGCCTCGGCATGGCGAGCTCACCGGCCGCGAGCCCGCTTCCCGGCCACCTGGTCGCGCAGCTGGGTACGGTGGGGCACGCCGCGGCGCTGGTGCTGCTCGCCGCGGCGGCGGTGGTGATCGCCGGCTGGCTCGTCCTGCGCCCGCCCAGGGACCCCGCCGACGTGATGCTGCGGATCGCCACCGGACTCGGCGCAGCCATCACCCTCGCGCCGGCGACCCGCTGGGGATACCTGGTGTACCCGCTGGCGCTGCTCGGCGCGATGCTCGGCTTCGCTTCCCTCGGTGGTTCGCCCGGCGGAACGACGAGACCAACCTGGACGACCGCGGGCACGACCGACGAACTGGTCGCGGACCCCGACTCCCGCGGCATCCGGCCCTGACGGGTCCTCTACTTCTTCTTCGTGCGCGTCGCCCCGCCGCGGCCGCGCAACGTCACGCCGGATTCCGACAGCACGCGGTGTACGAATCCGTACGAACGGCCCGTCGACTCGGCGAGCGCGCGAATGCTGGCGCCCTTCTCGTATTTCTTCTTGAGGTCAGCGGCCAGCTTGTCGCGCGTGGTGCCGGTGATCCGCGCGCCCTTCTTCAGATCAGCCACGTCGTCCGCCTTCCGTAACGTGTGACGGAGGTTTCTGATACATCTGCCGTGGCAATGATCGAACACCGCGGCGTGGAATGCCAGGCGAGATCGAAAATAGCTATGAACTCGCTCACCCCGTCCGGGGCGCATCAGGCCAGCTGAACGAGTTCCAGGTAGTCCGCGGACCAGTGATCCTCGGTACCATCGGGCAGCAAGATCACCCGTTCGGGTGCAAGTGCTTCCACCGCGCCCGGGTCATGGGTAACCAGGACGACGGCGCCCGCGTAGTTGTGCAGGGCCTCCAGCACGCGTTCCCGGCTCGCCGGGTCGAGATTGTTCGTCGGCTCGTCGAGCAGCAGGACGTTGGCCGCGCTGGACACCAGACCGGCCAGCGCCAGCCTGGTCTTCTCCCCGCCGGAGAGCGTCCCCGCCGGCTGGTCCAGCTGCTCGCCGGTGAACAGGAACGTACCGAGCAGCGACCGCAGCTGCTGCTCGGGCGTGTCGGGCGCGGCGTGTCGCACGTTCGCCCAGACCGAGGCCTGGTGGTCGAGCGTCTCGTGCTCCTGGGCGTAGTAGCCGATCCGCAGGCCGTGGCCGGGCACGACCTCCCCGGAGTCGGCCTCCTCCATCCCGCCGAGCAGGCGCAGCAGCGTGGTCTTGCCGGCGCCGTTGAGCCCGAGGACGACGACCCGGCTGCCCCGGTCGATGGCCAGGTCGACGCCGGTGAACACCTCGAGCGACCCGTAGCTCTTGGACAGGCCCTCGGCGGTGAGCGGGGTGCGCCCGCAGGGCGCGGGCTCCGGGAAGCGGATCCGGGCGACCTTGTCGGCCTGGCGGACCTCGTCGAGCCCGGACAGCAGCCGCTCGGCGCGCTTGGCCATGTTCTGCGCGGCGACCGCCTTGGTGGCCTTCGCGCGCATCTTGTCCGCCTGCTGCATGAGCGCCGAGGCCTTCTTCTCGGCGTTGGCCCGCTCCCGGCGCCTGCGCTTCTCGTCGGCCGCCCGCGCGTCGAGGTAGCGCTGCCAGCCCATGTTGTACAGGTCGACGACGCCGCGCACGGCGTCGAGGAACCAGACCTTGTTGACCACGTCGGCGAGCAGCTCGACGTCGTGGCTGATCACGACGAGCCCGCCGTTGTACCCCTTGAGGAACCCGCGGAGCCAGGTGATCGAGTCGGCGTCGAGGTGGTTGGTCGGCTCGTCGAGCAGCAACGTCGTGCCGGCTCCGTTGCCTCCGCCGGACTCGGCCGCGGCGAACAGGATCCTGGCCAGCTCGACGCGCCGGCGCTGCCCACCGGACAGCGTGGCCAGCGGCTGGGCCAGCACGCGGTCGGCGAGGCCGAGGTTGGCGCAGATGCGCGCGGCCTCGCTCTCCGCGGCGTAGCCGCCAAGCGCGGCGAACCGCTCCTCGAGCCGGCCGTAGCGGCGGACCTCGCGGTCGCGGTCGCTGTCGGCGGCGTGCTCGGACATGGCCGACTGCGCCTTCTCCATGTCCCGCAGCAGTTGGTCGAGCCCGCGTGCGGAGAGAACGCGGTCCTTGGCCGTCACGTCGAGGTTGCCCTCGCGCGGGTCCTGCGGCAGGTAGCCCAGCTCGCCGGCCCGGCGGAGCTCGCCCGCGTAGGGTTCGCCCTCACCGGCAAGCACGCGCAGGGTGGTGGTCTTGCCGGCGCCGTTGCGGCCGACGAGACCGATGCGATCGCCGGGCTGGACGCGCAGCGTCGTGTCCGAGAGCAGGATTCTCGTACCGGCGCGCAGTTCGAGGTCGGTGGCGGTGATCATCGTGTGACAGACTCCGGGATCTGGTGTTGGGCAGGCCTCGTCCGCTCGCCGGTCGCGACCGGCGAGCCCACCTGCGGCCTAGTCCGTCCGCACCACCACGTCGTCGAGTGTACGGGTCGGCGGCAACCGCTTTACCGGCCACTCGTGCCCTAAGCAGTCGCTTAGCTAGAGTCTGGACCCATGACATCGGACTTCACGGGCAGGGTCGCACTGGTCACGGGCGCGAGCCGCGGAATCGGGCACGCGATCGCGGTGGAGCTCGCCCGGGGCGGCGCGGCCGTGACGATCTCCTCCCGCAAGGCGGACCAGCTCGAGGCTGCGGCGCAGGAGCTGCGGGCCGCGGTGCCCGGCGCCAGGGTGCTCGCGGTGCCGGCGAACACAGGCGACGACGAGCACCGCGCCGAGGTCGTGCGGCGCACGGTCGAGGAGTTCGGCCGGCTGGACGTCCTGGTCAACAACACCGGGATCAACCCGACCTTCGGGCCGCTCGCCGACGCCGACCTGGGCGCGGTGCGCAAGCTCTTCGACGTCAACGTGGTGGGGGCGCTGGGCTACGTCCAGCTCGCGCTCAAGGCGTGGATGGCCGAGCACGGCGGCGCGATCGTGAACATCGCCTCGGTGGCCGGGCTGCGCTCCTCCGGGGTGATCGCCGCGTACGGGGCGAGCAAGGCGGCGCTGATTCGGCTGACCGAGGAGCTCGCCTGGCAGCTCGGCCCCGGCGTCCGGGTGAACGCGGTGGCGCCCGCGGTGGTGAAGACGAAGTTCGCCGAGGCGCTCTACACCGACCGCGAGGAGCAGGCCGCCGCCGCGTACCCGATGAAGCGGCTCGGCACCCCCGAGGACGTGGCCGAGCTGGTCGCCTTCCTCGCCTCCGACCGGGCTCCCTGGATCACCGGCGAGACCGTCCGCGTCGACGGCGGCCTGCTCGCCACCGGCACCCTCGGCTGACCGGTCCCCGCACGCGAAAGGGCCGCCGCCGGCGTGCTGCCGGCGGCGGCCCGTTTCGTTGCGGTCAACGCCTACGGCGTGACGTACCCGTTGATGTGCAGCGAGACCGCGCGGATCGAACCGGTGTCGGCCCGCGCGACGTCGAACGCGCTGAACGTCCACGCGCCGTCGACAGCCTCACCACGCAGCCCGGCGAACGGGTCGATCGGGCGGTAGGTGCCGGTGAACGGCGCGTCGCCCGAGCCCACCGAGGAGAACGGCGCCTCGGCCGCGTCGTCGAACACGACCTGGCAGAGGTTGTTCCCCCCGGCGCCGGCCCCGCCGAACACCTGCGCCGTCGCCCCGGACGGCGCGGTGAGCACGCCGACCAGGTCACCGACGTAGGTGTGGTCGATGCCGACGGTGGTCGCGCCGATCGCGGTCGAGCAGGTCGTGCCGTCGATCGAGAACGTCAGCTTCGACGCCCGACCGACCCCGCTGACCGGGATCTGCACGCTCGCACCCACGGTGCTCGCGTCCGGGATCGCCACCGGCGCGCCGGTGTAGGCGAAGTCGACGGTCACGTCGGAGGGCCGGCCGACCTCGAGGCTGAAGGTCGTGGTGTTCGGCGAGAAGGCACCCGCGAAGGTGACCCGCGCGTTGAGCACCACCGGCACTCCCACCGGGTGCGACGTCGGCACCCTGACCTCGAAGGACCGGACGGCGGTCTCGCCCTTCTCGAGCGTCCCGTAGGAGCGCGAGCGCGGCGTGATGGTCACGCCCGGGGTGGGCGAGGTCAGCACGACGCTGGTGGACACCGCGGTGGCGTCACCGACGTTGGTGACCGGCAGCTCCACCGCCACCGTGTCGCCCGGGTCGATGTACTGGCCACCGTCGCTGGGCCGGATCTTCGGACCGCGGGCCTGGGCCAGCGGCTGCGGGCTCGCCCCGGTGTAGTCCAGCACCCGGTCGGCCAGCACCACGCCGTGGCCGCTGCGCCCGTCGACACCCTCCTCGACGATGTCGATCGCCGTCGAGGTCAGCGCCTCCCGGACCTCCGCCGGGTCGATGCCGGGGTTGCCGGACAGGACCAGGCCGGCGATCGCCGCGGCATGCGGTGCGGCCGCCGAGGTGCCGAAGAACGGGTCGAAGCCGTCCACGCTTGTCATGACGCCGTCCGCCGCGGTGATGTCCGGCTTCTGCCGCACCTCGCCGCCGGTGGAGCTGACGTTGCCCGGCGTGATCGGCGTGCCGTCGGCCTCGTAGAAGACCCGGCGCGGTCCGTCGGAGGTGAACCGCTCGACGGCGGAGTCCTCGTTGAAGGCGTCGGGGTAGGGCCCGCTCGGGTTCGGCGGGTCGCCCGGCTCCAGATCGAACGGCAGCGGCTCGTCCGCCGGTGCCGCGGCGACGCTGTACGCGCCCCGGGCGGCCGAGTGGCCGAACGTGACGCCGGGGGTGTTGAACGCCTTGAGCCCGTCGGCCGAGTCCGAGAACCGGCCGCGGAGCGCCGTCAGCGACAGGTACCGGTCGGCCCCGGCGAACTTGACCACCGCCAGCCGCAGGCCCGTGCCGCCGAAGACCGGGGTGTTCACCCGCTCGTAGGCGTCCTGGGTACCGGTCTGGTAGTCCTGGCTCGCGGCCAGCACGTTGCCCGCCGCGTCCAGCATGTACAGGTCGTAGTCGTTGCCGGACCGGCCGATCGGGTCGGACCAGTTCAGCAGCACCGGCACGCCCGCGGAGGACGCGTCGGAGATCGGCTGCAGCACCTGGGTGTTCGCCGAGGGGTCGAAGTCGTGGGCGTAGCCGGCGAACTTGCCGATCACCTGGCCGGAGTTGACGTAGTCACCCTCCCAGTGGCCCGCGGTGCCGTCGACGACGTTGCCCTCGTTGCCGGCCGAGGAGAAGTACAGGGCACCGTCGGCGATCACGTCGTTCACGGCCTGGGCGATGATCCAGTCCTGGAACGGCGCTTCCTTGAAGTAGATGATGTCGTCGACGATGATGTCGCAGTCCAGCTCGAACCGGAGCGCGCGGATGTTGTCCGCGAAGCTCGCGTCGCCGTTGAACGCGGTGGCGAAGCCCAGCTCGGCGGTCGGCGCGACGTCGTGGATGATCTCGAGCATCGCCGTGCCCTCGTCACCCGCTCCGGCCTGGGTCGGCAGCACGTCGACGGCCGGCAGTTCGCCGGCGGCCTGCGAGGTGCCCAGCGAGTCGATGCCGTCGGACAGCGCGCAGATCTTCACGCCGACACCGGTGACGCCGATGTCCCGGCGGACGCTGTCGGCGTTGTGGGTGCGGTCCCCAGCGCTGTTGACCGGTCCGGCCCGGTCGGCCAGGGCCGCGCGGGTGTTCTTCTCGATCCGGGCGCGCTTGGCCTCCTTGGACTCCGGCGCGGCCGGCTTGGCGTCCGGGTTGAGCTGACGCGCTGTCATCGCCCCGTCGGCGACCTCGACCTTGCGCACGTCGGCGCGGGCGGCGGTGCGGGCGATCGCGGACAGCGGCAGTTCCGCCCGGACAGTTCCGTAGCGTGTGGACACCGACTTCAGGGTGGCCCCCGAAGTGGTGAGCGCCTTGAGCAGGTCGTCACTCACGGTGGCACGGATGTCCACCAACGTCTTGTTGCCCGAGACCTCGACGCCGTTCTGCAGGCGCGGCAGTGCCGCGGTCGCGGCCCGGTTGCTTCGCGCCTTCAGCTCGACCAGCAGCTTGCTGTCTACTTTGGCTTCGGTGCTGGTCGCCGCCTTCTTCAGGTCCTGCAGAGCGCCAATCTGGCGGGCCGCGTTCTCCATCGCCTGTGAGGCCTTGCTGTCCTCGTCAGGCGGAGCGGCGACCGCCGGGCTGGCCAGCCCGACCACGGCGAGCAGGCACGCCGCGGCCGTCAGCAGGCCTCGGGATCTTCGTGATGCGTGTGCAGGTGTGCGCACGGATTCCCTCCGCGAATCCTCTGCCGTGCCCCGACACACGACAACCGACACCGGGTACCCCCCGGCTGGCTAAACGTATGGTCCGAAGCTTTCTCACACAGCGGCCATTCGGCTGAACCACACTCCGGGTACGTTACCAATTGCCGAGTGTTAACGAACTACAGAACGAAGGCGTCTGACCACGGTTGCGCACTACGCCCGGACAGCGCGTCCAACAGGGTCGCGGCCTGACTGTCCGTGAGCGACGCAACGAAATCGATCACTGCGCGTCCCCGTGCCAGCTCACGGATTCCGGCCTCACCCTCCGGTGCCTCGCCGACCGCGCCGACCAAAGTAGACATATCGGTCGCGGCCAGTTCTGCGTACTCGTGCTCGGCCAGCTCGACCAGGTCCTGCAGCCGGCGCGGCAGCCGGTCCGCCTCGTACCGGTCGGTAAGCCACTGCTCGAGGGCCTCCACCAGCGAGGTGAGCAGCCTGGCCTGGCCGCGCTGGTGCAGGGCGAGGTCGGGGCGGAGCAGGACGAACCGCCGGTGCACGAACTTGAGCACCTGGACCTCGTGCCACTGGGCCGGCCCGAGCAGGACGTGCCCCGAGCGGGTGGGCGGGTCCAGCACCACCCCCATGCCGGTGACCAGCCGTACCGTCCACCCGGAGGAGAACCGGGCTACCGCCTGCTCGGCCTCCACCGACCCGTCGAACGGCGCGACCAGGAGCCCGTCGACCAGCTCGTTGCGCACCCGCCGGACGGCCGCGACGAAGGCCTCGTCGTCGACGATCCACGCGTCGCGGCGGTGCAGCCGGCGGCGCAGCAGCTCGAGCGAGTAACCGGGCCGCCGGGCGTGAGCGGCGAGCAGCCCATCGTCCAGTTCGGCCAGTTCGAGCACGCCGGAGAGCCAGCGCCCCAGCTCGGCGGCCACCGGCGCGTGCTGGAGCACACCGATCCGGTGGAAGTCCTCGAGGTCGTGGATGGCGTAGGCGATGTCGTCGGCGGTGTCCATAACGGACGCCTCGACGGTCTGCTGCCAACTCTCCAGGCGGGCCGCGAACGGCTCGCGTGCCTGGGCCATGTCGTCGAGCTCGGTGACGTAGACGGAGAACTTGGCCGAGCCGGTGCCCCGCTCGCCCGGCGGCTCGGAGGCGCCGCGGGGCGGGCTGTCGAGGTGGCGCGGGTGCGGGTCGGGGTGGGTCAGCCGCGTCCAGGGGTACTTGAGCATCGCGGCGCGGACCGCGGCGGTCAGGTCGAGCCCGACCGCGCTCGGCCCGCCGGTGTCGGTCGTGGTGACGATGCGCAGGCTCTGCGCGTTGCCCTCGAACCCGTCCGGCAGCCCGAACCGGTGTCGGGCGAGGCGGTCCAGCACCTGCTCGCCGAGGTGGCCGAACGGCGGGTGGCCGAGGTCGTGGGCGAGACCGGCCGCGTCGACGACGTCCGGGTCGCACCCGCCCAGCTCGTCGAGCACCGGCGCGAGCCGCGGGTCCGCGCTCAGCTGCTCGGCGATGGCGCGCCCGACCTGGGCGACCTTGAGGCTGTGGGTGAGCCGGTTGTGCAGGAGCCCGGAGCCGCTGGCGCTGACGACCTGGGTGACCCCGCCGAGGCGGGCGAAGAAGGGCGAGGTCGCGACCCGGTCCCGGTCGGCGCGGAACGGGCTGGCGGCGAGGTCGCCGGCGGCGCTGCCCGATCGCCTTGCCGCTCGCTGCTCCGCGTGATCTCCCATGGTCACACCCTAGGATCAGCACGTGCGGCGCTTCACGCCCGGCCAGGTGGCCGAACAGACGGGGTTCACTCTCGACACGCTCCGTTACTACGAGCGCATCGGGTTGCTCGACGGCATCGAGCGCAACTCCGGTGGTCAACGTGTGTTCAGCGAGGCCGACATCGCCTGGCTGCGGATCCTGCGGTGCCTGCGCGACACCGGGATGCCGATCTCCAGGATGGTCCGGTACGCCGAGCTCGCGCGCGGCGGCGACGAGACTGTCGCCGAACGGCTGGCCGTGCTCGAGGAGCACGACGAGGACATCGACCGCAGGATCGCCCTGCTGCGTGAGGAGCAGGACCACATCCGCGCCAAGATCGACTACTACCGCCGGGCCATGGCGGAGCCCGCCCCCGCGGACGAGGAGACCGCGGTCAGCCAGGGGTGACGAACCCGGTCTCGTAGGCCGTGATCACCGCCTGCGTGCGGTCCCGGGCCCCGAGCTTGGCCAGCACGTTCCCCACGTGGGTCTTGACCGTCTGCACGCTCACGAACAGCCGCTCGGAGATCTCGACGTTGGACAGGCCGCTGGCCACCAGGCGCAGGACCTCGGCCTCGCGGTCGGTCAGACCGGCATGTGCGAGCCCGCGGTGCGGTTCTGGCCCGCGGTGGGCGGCGGCGAGGCGCCGGATGGCCGCCGGGAACAGCAGTGACTCCCCGCTGACGACAAGCCGGATGGCCCGCACGATGTCGTCGGGGCGGGTGCGCTTGAGCAGGAAGCCGTTGGCACCGGCACGCAGGGCGTCGTAGACGTAGTCGTCGTTCTCGAACGTGGTGACCACCAGGATCTTCGGCGGCTCGGCGAGGGTCTCGAGCATGTGCCGGGTGGCCTGGATGCCGTCCACGGCCGGCATGCGGACGTCCATCAGGACCACGGCGGGGCTCAGGCGGCGCACCAGCGGCAGCACCTCGGCGCCGTCGCCTGCCTCGCCGGCCACCACGAGGTCGGGCTCGGCGTCGATGATCGCGCGCAGACCGGCGCGGATCAGCTCCTCGTCGTCGACGAGCAGAACGGTCGTCTTGCCGCTCTCCGCGCTCATCCCCGGGCCGCCCTCTGGGTAGTCCGAAGTGGAATGCTGACCCGAACCGCCCACCGGTCGCGCTCCGGGCCGGCCGACATCTCCCCGCGCAGCACGGCCACCCGCTCGCGCATGCCCCGAAGCCCGTGCCCGCCGCCGTTCCTGGTCGCCGCCCCGAGGCCGAGCGGGTTGCTCAGGTCAAGCTCGAACCGGTCGGCGTCGGCGGCAAGGCGCAGTTCGGCCGGCACCTTCCCGGCGTGCCTCAACACGTTGGTCAACCCCTCCTGCACGATCCGGTACGCCTCCCGCGACACGACGGGCGGCAGGTCGGCAACCGAACCCTCCACAGTAGAGCTGACAACCACCCCAGCGAGCCGGGTCTTGTCCAGCAACACGTTCAGGTCCGCCAACGTCCATTGTGGATCATCTGGTGTCCGCTCCTCGCGGAGCAGCCCGAGTACGTGGTCGAGATCCTCGAGTGCGGTGCGCGCGGACTCCTCGATCGCGCCGAGCGCCCGCCGCGCGAAGGCGGGATCGCTGTCGATCACCCGCCTGGCGGCGCTGGCCTGGATGGTGACCACGCTCAGCGCGTGGCCGACCGAGTCGTGCAGCTCGCGCGCGAGCCGGTTGCGCTCGGTGAGCCGCTCGGTGCGCCGCGACAGCTCGGCCAGCCGCTCGGCGGTGGTCGGGCCGAGCAGCGGCGCCGCGAGCCGCGCGAGCACCGCCCCGCTCGCGGCGACCAGGTAGACCAGCAGGACCAGGCTGAGCAGGCTCACCGCCGGCACCCAGGCCGACGCCCAGCCCGTGGGGAAGCGGAGCGGGATGTCCAGCAGTCGCATCGACCCGGTGAACGGCACCGCCACCGAGAGCGCCACGGCGGGTGGGAGGGCGAGCGTGAGTGCGCCGACCAGGCCGCCCACCACCAGATGGACGACAAACCAGGTGGCGGAGCGCCACCGCTCGGACCAGCTGGTGGCGCGCCGGGCGGCGTGCTCGGGGACGCGGTCGCCGAGCAGCTCCCGCGCGGCGGTGCCCTCGATGACCCGGACCGCCGGGATGAACGACATGGGGACCATCAGCCCGAGCACGAGCAGCACCGTGGTCAGCACGACCAGCCCCGGCTCCCGCTGCACGGCGACGGGGAGCACGGAGGGCAGGACCATGGCCGCGAGCAGCATGAACGGGACGAGCACCGCCCCGCCGAGGATCAGGTACACCCACCGCCGGTAGGTGGAGGGGCGGACGAGCGGGTCGAGCAGCACGCCCCGATCCTCGCAGACGGGCGCGTGGTCGGCGCTCCCCCGGCGGAGCCGGACAACTCCCTCGGAGGAGTGATGCGGGTTACGCTCCTGGCAGCGGAGAGTGAGGGGTGGATGACACACCAGCACACACCAGGCGGCGGTGGCGCCGAGGAACCTCCCGTGCCCCCGCCCACCCCCAACGAGCCCACGGCCGCACAGCCCACCCCCTGGGACCCGTTCACCCCCCGGGCCACCGACCCCTCCCCGCCGAGCAGGCCGGCCGCGCCCAGCCCGTGGGAGCCGTTCACCCCACCGCCCCCCGACCCAGCCACCGCCGCGGAGCCAGCGACCTCACCCGGCACCGCTCCCCCCACCCCGCCCACGCCCACGGCCAGAGAGCCAGCCCTGTCGGCCACCGACCCAGCCACGGCCGCGGAGCCAGCGACGTCACCCGGCGCTCCCCCCACCTTCCCGCACCCCACCGACCCGCCCACGCCCGGAGAGCCAGCCACACCAGCCAACCCCCACGACCCCACCACCCCACCGCCCACGACCTGGGAGCCGACCTCACCCCCCAGCGCCGACCGGCACACCGTGTGGGAGCCGGCCCTCGCGCCGCCACCCTCACCCGAAGGTCGGGAACCAGCCACCGTCGAGAACCTCGACCCGCCCACGGTCGCCGAACGCCGCGCCCCCGCCACCCTCGACCCGCCGACGATCAGCGCCCCACCCACCGACCCGGCGGTCGACCCGACCGGCCCCGCCACCGACAGTTGGCCGCTCACCGACCTCCTCGACGACTCCCCCGCCCCGCCCGAACCCCGGCGCACCCGCCCGCCCCTCGAGCCGCCCCCGCCCAGGCCACCGGTGTACTACATCTCCCTCACCGTCGCCGTGATGTTGGCGCTCGGCCTGGTCACCGGGCTCGCCGTGCTCGCGGCCAACCCCCCGGTCAGCCGCCTCACCGGCACGCCGCTCGCCCTGAACATCCCGGAGCTGCCCTCGCCCACGCAGCCCACCCCACCCGGCGAACCGACCACGACGACGACCACGACGACCACCACCACGGCCGCGCCGAACGGCGCCTTCGCCGACCTGGCCGGCCACCCGCTGTCCACCTCGACCACCGTCATGCCGGAGTCGACCTGCGACCTGCCCACCTTCGCCATCGAGGACGAGGCGCAGGCCGCCTTCTACGAGGCCACGGAGGTCTGTGCGGACGCGGCGTTCGGCGGGCTGTTCGCGGAGGCCGGTTTCGACACGGTTCCGGTCGAGGTGCGCACGGTCACCGGCACACCCGTCGACACCCCGTGCGGCGAGATCGGGCCCGCCGCGCCGGCGACCCAGTGCGCGGGGACGGTCTACATGACCCCGGCCCACCTGCGCGACGTCGAGGGCAACGGCCGCTACCCCGGCCGGTACTTCGGCGTGTTCCTGCGCGAGTACGCGCGGGCGCTCCAGGAGGCCTCCGGGTTCGCCGAGCTCTACGACGCGGCCACGGCCGCCGGTGCCACCGAGGAGGACGTCGCCACGCGCGCGAGCCAGCAGGCGGTCTGCCTCGCCGGCGTCGCCGCGGGTGCCATGGCCGAGCGCGGCTCGGTGGACGCCAACATCTTCGTCGAGATCGGGCAGCGCCTCATCGAGGTGGACGCGCCGGCGGCGGCCGCGGACTGGCTGGAGCGCGGCGCCGGGAGCAGACAGCTGTCCGCGTGCAACTCCTGGGCCGGGCCCTGACCAGGACTCAGAGGGTGAAGCCGAGCGCCCGCAGCTGCTCGCGGCCGTCGTCGGTGATCTTCTCCGGACCCCACGGGGGCATCCACACCCAGTTGATCCGGAAGTCGTCCACCAGCCCGCCGCCGGGGCCCGAGGTGAGGGCCGCGCGCGTCTGGTCCTCGATCACGTCGGTCAGCGGGCAGGCGGCCGAGGTCAGCGTCATGTCCAGGGTGGCGGTGTTGTCCTCCTCCACCCGGATGTCGTAGACCAGGCCGAGGTCGACGACGTTGATGCCCAGCTCGGGGTCGACCACGTCGCGCATGGCCTCCTCGAGGTCCTCGATCGCGGCCACGTCCGCCCTGGGGGCCGGGGGCTCGGGGAGCGACTCTACGCCGCGGGCGACTTCCTCGGTGCTCATCGGGCAGCTCCTTCGACTCGCGACACCGCGTCCTTGAACGCCATCCATCCCAGCAGCGCGCACTTCACGCGCGCCGGGTACTTCGCCACCCCGGCGAAGGCCACCCCGTCCTCGAGGACGTCCTCGTCCGGTTCGACCTTGCCCCGGCCCTGCACCATCTCGACGAAGGCGTCCATCGTGGTCAGGGCCTCGTCCACGCTGCGGCCGGTGACCAGGTCGGTCAGCACGCTCGTCGAGGCCTGGCTGATCGAGCAGCCCTGCCCCTCGTAGGAGACGTCGCCGATCCGGTCCTGCTCCACCGCGACGCGCAGGGTCACCTCGTCCCCGCAGGTCGGGTTGACCTGGAAGGACTCCGCGTCGTACGGGTCGCGCAGCCCTCGCCCGTGCGGGTTCTTGTAGTGGTCCAGGATGATCTCCTGGTACATCGACTCGATGTTCATCCGAAGACCTTCCTCACCTGCGCCAGTCCTGCCACCAGCGCGTCGACCTCGGCGCGCGTGTTGTACAGGTAGAACGACGCTCTGGTGGTCGCCGGAATTCCGTACCGGAGCACGGCCGGCCGGGCGCAGTGGTGACCCACCCGGACGGCCACGCCCTGCGCGTCGAGGAGCTGGCCCACGTCGTGCGGGTGGATGTCACCGAAGGTGAACGACACCTCGGCGACGCGGTCCTGGGCCGTCGGCGGCCCAACGATCCGCACACCCTCCACTGAGGACAACGCCTCGAGCACGTACTCGGTCAGCCCGTGCTCGTGCGCGGCGATCGCCGGCATGCCCACCGCCGTCAGGTAGTCCACGGCCGCGCCGAGGCCGACCGCCTCGGCGATCGGCGGGGTGCCGGCCTCGAACTTGTGCGGCGGCTCGGCGTAGGTGGACCGCTCCATGGTCACCGCGGCGATCATCTCGCCGCCACCGAGGAACGGCGGCAGCTCCTGGAGCAGGGGCAGCCGGCCCCACAGCACGCCGATCCCGGTCGGGCCGAGCATCTTGTGCCCGGTGAACGCGACGAAGTCGGCGCCGAGCGCGGCGACGTCGACCGGCATGTGCGGCACGGACTGCGACGCGTCGAGCAGCACCAGCGCACCGACCTCGCGGGCGCGGGCGATGACCCGCTCGACGGGGTTGATCGTGCCGAGCAGGTTCGACACGTGCACCATCGAGACGATCTTCGTCCGCTCGGTGATCACACTGTCCAGGTCGGACAGGTCGAGCCGGCCCTCGTCGGTGATCCGGAACCACTTCAGGGTCGCGCCGGTCCGCTCCGCGAGCTGGTGCCAGGGCACGATGTTGGAGTGGTGCTCCATCTCGGTGATGACGATCTCGTCGCCGGCACCGACCCGGTAGCCGGGGCCCGCCTCGCCGAGCACGCGGGCGACCAGGTTCATCGCCTCGGAGGAGTTCTTGGTGAAGACCACCTCGTCGCGGCTCGGCGCGTTGACGAACGCGGCGACCTTGTCCCGGGCGCCCTCGTACAGCGCCGTGGCCTCCTCGGCCAGCGAGTGGACGCCGCGGTGCACGTTGGCGTTGGACGTCTCGTAGTAGCGGACGATCGCGTCGAGGACCTGGCGCGGTTTCTGCGACGTCGCCGCGTTGTCCAGGTACACCAGCGGCCGGTCGCCGTGCACGGTCCGGGACAGGATCGGGAAGTCCTTGCGGATCGTCTCGACGTCCAGGGGTGCGACTGTGGTGGTCACCTCGGGAACCTCGTTTCGAAGAATGCGCGTCAGCCGATCGCGGCCGGCTCCTGCTTTCCGGTGAACCGGACGTAGCCGTGCTCCTCGAGCTGGTCGGCGAGCTCGGACCCACCCGACTCGACGATCCGGCCGCCGGCGAACACGTGCACGAAGTCCGGGGTGATGTGGCGCAGGATGCGGGTGTAGTGGGTGATCAGCATGACGCCGACCTCGCCACCGGCCTTGACCCGGTTGATGCCCTCGCTGACCACCCGCAGCGCGTCCACGTCGAGGCCGGAGTCCGTCTCGTCCAGGATGGCGATCTTCGGGCGCAGCAGCGCCAGCTGCAGGATCTCGTGGCGCTTCTTCTCACCGCCGGAGAAGCCCTCGTTCACCGAGCGCTCGGCGAACGCCGGGTCGATGTCGAGGTCGGCCATGGCCTCCTTGACCTCCTTGACCCAGTGGCGCAGCTTCGGCGCCTCGCCGCGGACCGCGGTGGCCGCGGTGCGCAGGAAGTTCGACATGGACACGCCCGGCACCTCGACCGGGTACTGCATGGCGAGGAACAGGCCGGCCCTGGCCCGCTCGTCGACGCTCATCGACAGCACGTCCTCGCCGTCGAGCAGCACCTCACCGGAGGTCACCTCGTACTTGGGGTGGCCGGCGACCGCGTAGGACAGGGTGGACTTGCCGGACCCGTTCGGGCCCATGATCGCGTGCGTCTCACCCGCGTTGATCGTCAGGTTGACCCCGGACAGGATCTCCTTCGCGCTCTCGTCCGCGGTGACCGAGACGTGCAGATCCTTGATCTCCAGCGTGGCCATGTCGTGCGTTCTCCTTGGTGATAAGTCAGTTCGTGGTGGTGGTGACGTCCACATGGACCTCACCGTCGCGGATCTCGACCGGGAAGACGTCCACCGGTTCGGTGGCCGGGGGCGAGGACGGAGCACCGGTCCGCAGGTCGAAGCAGGACCCGTGCAGCCAGCACTCGACGCCCTTGCGCGTCACCTCGCCCTCGGACAGGGCGAGCGTCGCGTGCGAGCACTCGTCGCGCAGCGCGTGCACGGTGTCGCCCTGCCGCACGAGCACGACCGGCTCGCCGTCGACCTCGACGCCGAGCGGCTTGCCCTCGTCCAGCTCCGACAGCGCGCAGGCCCTGCTCACCGGGCGCCCCCGGGGGTGCGCCCGGTCATGCCCCGACCGCCTCCAGCTCCGCCTCGATCGCTGCCTCGAGCCGTTCCCGGATCTCCGGGACGGTGATCTTCATCAGCAGCTCGTGGAAGAAGCCGCGCACCACCAGCCGGCGCGCGACGCCCTCCGGGATGCCGCGAGCCTGCAGGTAGAACAGCTGCTCGTCGTCGAAGCGGCCGGTCGCGCTGGCATGCCCGGCGCCCGCGATCTCGCCGGTCTCGATCTCCAGGTTCGGCACCGAGTCGGCGCGCGCGCCCTCGGTCAGCACCAGGTTGCGGTTCAGCTCGAAGGTCTCGGTGCCCTCGGCCGCGGCGCGGATCAACACGTCACCGATCCAGACCGTCCGCGCGTCCTCGCCCTGCAGCGCGCCCTTGTAGACCACGTTGGACCGGCAGTTGGGCTGGGCGTGGTCGGCGAACGTGCGCAGCTCGATGTGCTGACCCGCGTCGGCGAAGTACAGGCCGTTGAGCTCAGCGTCGCCGCCGGGGCCGGCGTAGGTCACCGTCGGGCTGATCCGGACGAGGTCGCCACCCAGTGCCACGAGGTGGTGGCGCAGGATCGCGTCCCGGCCGAGCCGCGCGTGGTGCGCGGAGACCTGCACCGCGTCGTCGGCCCAGTCGTGCACGCTGACCACGGTGAGCTTGGCGCCATCCTCGACGACGAGCTCCACGTTGTCGGCGACCGTGCCGCCGCCGCGGTGGTCGAGCACGACGACGCCCTCGGCGAACCGCTCGGCCCGCACCTGCAGGTGCCCGTAGGCGACCTGGCCCTCGCCCGGACCGGTGATCGTCACCGTGGTGACGCCGGCCCGGACCTCCTTGGGCACGGTCACGACCGTGGCGCGGGTGAACGACGAGTAGGCCTGGGCCGCGATCCGGTCGGCCGGGGTCCCGCCCTGGCCGAGCCGCTCGTCGTCGCGGCCGACGGTCTCGACCCGGACGTCGTCGCCGGCGACCTCGACGGACAGCTCGCCGGCGGCGACCGCGGTGCCGTCGTGCAGACCGCGCAGCCGCTTCATCGGCGTGAAGCGCCAGATCTCCTCACGGCCGCCCGGGACCTCGAACGCCTCGACGTCGAACGAGGCGAACTGCTCGGCCCGGGACGCGGCGGGGACCACCGCCCCGTGCGAGTGCGGTGTCTGTGTTGCCTGGCTCATCTATCCGACGGCCCCTTCCATCTGCAGCTCGATGAGCCGGTTCAGCTCCAGCGCGTACTCCATCGGCAGCTCGCGCGCGATCGGCTCGACGAAGCCGCGCACGACCATCGCCATCGCCTCGTCCTCGGTCAGGCCGCGGGACATCAGGTAGAACAGCTGGTCCTCGCTGACCTTGGAGACCGTGGCCTCGTGGCCCATCGACACGTCGTCGGTGCGGATGTCGACGTACGGGTAGGTGTCGCTGCGGCTGATCTGGTCGACCAGCAGCGCGTCGCACTTGACCGTGGACTTCGAGTGGTGGGCGCGCTTGGCGACCTTCACCAGACCCCGGTAGGAGGTCCGGCCGCCGCCGCGCGCCACCGACTTCGACACGATCGTCGAGGAGGTGTGCGGCGCGAGGTGCTCCATCTTGGCGCCCGCGTCCTGGTGCTGGCCCTCGCCGGCGAAGGCGATCGAGAGCACCTCGCCCTTGGCGTGCTCGCCCATGAGGAACACCGACGGGTACTTCATCGTGACCTTGGAGCCGATGTTGCCGTCGATCCACTCCATGGTCGCGCCCTCTTCGGCCTTGGCGCGCTTGGTGACCAGGTTGTAGACGTTGTTCGACCAGTTCTGGATCGTGGTGTAGCGGCAGCGGCCGCCCTTCTTCACGATGATCTCGACGACCGCGGAGTGCAGCGAGTCCGACGAGTAGATCGGCGCGGTGCAGCCCTCGACGTAGTGCACGTAGGCACCCTCGTCGACGATGATCAGCGTCCGCTCGAACTGGCCCATGTTCTCGGTGTTGATCCGGAAGTAGGCCTGCAGCGGGATCTCGACGTGCACGCCCTTGGGGACGTAGATGAACGAGCCGCCGGACCACACGGCGCCGTTGAGCGCCGAGAACTTGTTGTCACCGTGCGGGATGACCGAGCCGAAGTACTCCTCGAACAGCTCGGGGTGCTCCTTGAGACCGGTGTCGGTGTCGAGGAAGATCACGCCCTGCTTCTCGAGCTCCTCGTTGATCTTGTGGTAGACCACCTCGGACTCGTACTGCGCGGCGACACCGGACACCAGGCGAGCCTTCTCGGCCTCCGGGATGCCCAGCTTGTCGTAGGTGTTCTTGATGTCCTCGGGCAGGTCCTCCCAGCTCTGGGCCTGCTTCTCGGTCGAGCGCACGAAGTACTTGATCGTGTCGAAGTCGATGCCGGACAGGTCGGCGCCCCAGTTCGGCATCGGCTTGCGGTCGAAGAGCTGGAGCCCCTTGAGCCGGGACTCGAGCATCCACTCCGGCTCGCCCTTCTTGGCCGAGATGTCCCTGACGACGGCCTCGGACAGGCCGCGCTGCGCGGAGGCACCGGCGACGTCGGAGTCGGCCCAGCCGAACTGGTAGCGGCCGAGGGAGGCGAGCGTCTCCTCCTGCGTCAGCGGCGGTGATCCTGCGCGCTCCGGGGCGGTGGTCATGAAGGCGTCCCTTCGGTCGTGGTGGGAGCGGTCGGGTGTGGCCGCGCAGCGAGTTCGGTGCCGCTGAGCGGTACGTGTGTGGTGCACGCGGCGTCGCCGCGCGCGATGGTCGAGAGGCGTTGGACGTGGGTGCCCAGCAGGTCGGCGAACATCTCCGTCTCGACCTCGCACAGCTGGGGGAACTCGGCCGCGACGTGCGCGACCGGGCAGTGGTGCTGGCAGAGCTGCTCCCCGGTCCCGACCCGCCGCGTCGACGCAGCGTAACCCTCCCTGGTGAGCGCGGCCGCGAGGGCCTTGGCCCGCTCGGCCAGCTCCGTCTTGTCGGTGACCGACGGACGGTGCGGGTCGACCAACGAGGCCACCCGACGCTCGGCGAACTGCCGGACCGCCGACTCACCCCCGCCCTCGGCGACGAACCTGATCGCCGCGATGGCGAGGTCGTCGTAGGCGTGGCCGAACCTGGCCCGTCCGGTCTCGGTGAGCAGCCAGAGCTTGGCCGGCCGCCCGCGACCCCGCTGACCGCGGCGTGGGGCGTCGCGGAACTCCGCCTCGCCGTTCGCGACCAGCGTGTCGAGGTGCCGGCGCACCGCCGCCGGACTGAGCCCGAGGGTCTCGGCGACCGCGGCCGCCGTGATCGGGCCCTCCTCCAGCAGCAGGCGCGCCACACCATGCCTGGTGCGGCCCTCGGCCAGCTGCTCGTTTTTCACAACACCAGTGTGTCCTATTTCGCGGGGTGGAGCAAAGCCGCCCCGACCCAGAGGTGAGCGGGCTCACCCCGACCGGCCCTCGCTACGCTTCGCACGTGGTGGCGGGAGACACGGTGCGCGAGAACACCGATCGGCGCTCGCCCGGCGCCCTGGACGCCCGCGAGCGCCGTCAGCTCGACGTCATCCGCCGGTTCGGCACGGTCGGCGCCCTCCTGCTGGCCGTCGGCTCGCTGGGTGCCGGCGCGGCGCCCGTGTTCAACCCGGTCTGGCGGATCCCGGTCTTCGGCATGTTCAGCCGGATGACGACGGTGTCGCTGACCATCGCGTTCGTCGGCGTGTTCATGATCGTACTCGCCTGGCTCGGTCTCGGTCGGCTCTCGCTGCCCGGCCGCGACCGCATGGTCTCGCTGCCGCAGATGGCGCGGACGCTGCTGATGTGGACCGCGCCGCTGGTGTTCACCGTGCCGATGTTCTCCAAGGACGTCTACAGCTACCTGGCGCAGAGCGAGATCGCGGCCCGGGGGCTCGACCCCTACACGGTGGGCCCGGCCGAGGCCCTTGGCGTCGGCGACCCGCTCACCCAGGGCGTGCCGACCATGTGGCGGGACACGCCCTCGCCGTACGGACCGCTGTTCATCGTGGTCGGGAAGGCCATCAACTGGGTCACCGGCGACCACGTGGTGATGGGCGTGGCATTCCACCGGCTGCTCGCGCTGGTCGGCTTCGCGATGATCGTGTGGGCGCTGCCGCGGCTGGCCCGGTGCTTCGGGATCAACCCGGTGAGCGCACTCTGGCTCGGCGCCGCCAACCCGCTCGTGCTGTTCCACCTGGTCGTCGGCGTGCACAACGAGGCGCTGGCGATCGGGCTGATGCTGGTCGGCATCGAGCTGGCGCTGCGCCGGATGCCCCGGTGCGGGCCGGACGGCCCGTTCCCGCCCTGGCGGCGCGGCGAGCTGCTCTGGTACGGCATCGGGGCCACCGTGATCACCCTGGGCGCGGCGGTGAAGATCCCCGCCGCGCTGGCCCTCGGCTTCCTGGGCGTGATGATCGCCCGCCGGCTCGGCGGGCAGTGGAAGCACCTGTTCGCGACCGGGGCCGCGCTGATGGTGATCTTCCTCGGCGTGCTGACGATCGCCTCGCTCGGCAGCGGGCTCGGCTACGGCTGGACGATGACGCTGAACACGGCGAACGCGATCAAGTCCTGGATGGCACCGATGACCGCGCTCGGCTTCGGCGCGGGCGGTCTCGGGATCCTGCTCGGACTGGGCAACCACATCGACGCGGCGATCACGGTCAGCCGGATGGTCGGCACGCTGCTCGGACCGCTGCTCGCGGCGAAGCTGCTGCTCGACGGCTTCCGGTGGCGGCTGCGCCCGATGATCGGCCTGGGTGCCGCGCTCGGCGCGGTGCTGGTGTTCGGCGCGACGGTGCAGCCCTGGTACCTGCTGTGGGCGGCGCTGCCGCTCGCGGTGGCCGCGGGCAACATCCGCTTCCGGACCATGGCGACGGCCATCAGCGCGGGCTTCGCGGTCGCCCTGCCGCCGACCGGCAGCACCTTCGACGGGCGCACCTACCAGCTCCCCTACGCCTACGCGGGTGCGTTGATCGTCGTCGCCATGGCGTTGTTGCTGGTGAGACGGTATGTCCCCACCAGCCCGCGCCGGCGGCCGGAAACTGTCGGTGCCCCCGCCTAGCGTCGCACGCATGGCCACCCCACCCACCTTCACCGAGTCGGACATCCGCTACGTGATCGCCGAGTACCGCACGCTCGGCGAGCTGTGCCACGGCCGCGCGGAGAGCGTCGTGGAGGTGAGCCGGCTGATCGAGGCCGGCCGGTTACCCCGGGCCACCTACGTCCTGCCCTCCGGCGAGGCGCGGTTCCCGCCGGACTACTTCGCCCTGCTCGACGCCGCGGGCTCGGTCGAGGAGCTGCCGGCGCACTTCCGCTCGCGGTGCCTGGCGGCGGGTTCGGCGCAGGACGTGGACGAGGCCTGGGCGGGCTACCTGTCCGGGGAGTTCGGCGTGTGCCTGCGTGAGGTGACGCCCGAGGCCATCGTGGCGAAGGGCCGCCTGCTCGACACGATCGAGCGGCTGCTCGCCGAGCCGTCGCCGGAGGACCGCGGCTGGCAGGCGGAGTTACGCGGCGCGGTCGACGAGCTGGACGGGCTCGAGCGCCCGTTCACCGACTACGACCGCCAGCGCTGGGGCGACACCACGCGTGACCGCTGCATCACCCGCGTCCGGGCGCGCTTCCCGGACGCCTTCACCCTCCAGGGAGCATGAGCTTGGACGATTCACGGGGCTTCGTTCGTCACCGAAGGGGCACGTCCTAGCCTTACCGTCGTGAGCGCACGCACCTCCGCCCCCGCGGTGGACGTCTCCGGACTGGTCAAGCGCTTCGGCCAGACCACCGCTGTCGACGGCCTGAGCCTGCGCCTCGACCAGGGCACGGTGCTCGCGCTGCTCGGCCCGAACGGCGCTGGCAAGACCACGACCGTCGAGATCTGCGAGGGCTTCCAGCGGCGCGACGCCGGCTCGGTCAGCGTGCTCGGCCTCGACCCGGCCACCCACGCCGAGGCCCTGCGCCCGCGGGTCGGCGTGATGCCCCAGGGCGGCGGGGCCTACCCCGGGGTGCGGGCCGAGGAGATGCTCGCGCTGGTCGCGGCGTGCGCGGCGAACCCGCTGTCGCCGGCGTGGCTGTTGGACGTGCTCGGGTTGACCTCCGCCCGGCGCACGCCGTTCAAGCGGCTCTCCGGCGGCCAGCAGCAGCGCCTGTCGCTGGCCTGCGCGCTGGTGGGCCGCCCGGAGCTGGTGTTCCTGGACGAGCCGACGGCGGGAATGGACCCCCAGGCCCGGCGGCTGGTGTGGGAGCTGGTGGGGGCGCTGCGGGCGGACGGGGTGAGCGTGCTGCTGACCACGCACGCGATGGAGGAGGCCGAGGAGCTCGCCGACCAGGTGGTGATCGTCGACCGCGGCCGGGTGGTGGCCGAGGGCACCCCCCGCCAGCTGACGGCGGAGACGGAGGACGCCGCCCAGCTCCGCTTCCGGGCACGCCCCCACATGGACACGAGCCAACTGTGCGCCGCCCTTCCCGACGGCTGCCGGGTCCACGAGCCCACACCCGGCGCCTACCTCCTGTCGGGGCGCATCGACCCCCAGGTGGTGTCGGCGGTGACCGCGTGGTGCGCCCAACAAGGCGTCCTGGCCGAGGAGCTCCACGTCGGCCGCCGCAGCCTGGAAGACGTCTTCCTGGACCTGACAGGCCGCGAACTCCGATGAGGGTGCCTGCCCAGACCGCGCCCACGGCGACCACACCCGCCACAACCGCGCCCGCCACAACCGCGCCCGCCACAACCGCGCCCGCCACGACGAAGCCCATCCAGACCCCGCACGCCCCGACCGCGCACCCCCACACCGCGCCCACCACGACGGCGCCCGCACCGACGGTGTTGCCATGACGACGACGTTCCCCGCCGGCACGTTCCGGCCCGCCCCCGGCCGAGGCCGGGTCGCCCACATGCTCGCGACCCACGCCCGCACCGAGGCGATGCTGACCCTGCGCAACGGCGAGCAGATCCTGCTCACGCTGCTGATCCCGCTGGCCCTGCTGGTGGGCTTGA
Organism: Actinophytocola xanthii; assembly: GCF_001921205.1. Taxonomy (GTDB): domain Bacteria; phylum Actinomycetota; class Actinomycetes; order Mycobacteriales; family Pseudonocardiaceae; genus Actinophytocola; species Actinophytocola xanthii. The sequence continues at coordinate 154,371 of NZ_MSIE01000001.1, forward strand.
CCGTGCTGGACGTCTTCACCCTCCCCGAGCCGAGGGTCGACTCGGTGACCCCGCGGATCTTCGCCCTCGCGGTCATGTCCTCGGCCTTCACCGGGCAGGCCATCGCCCTCGGGTTCGACCGCCGCTACGGCGTCCTCAAACGCCTCGCCGCTACGGCGCTGCCCCGCTGGCTCCTCCTGGCCGGCCGCACCGCCGCGGCCCTCGTGGTGGTGGCCGTCCAGCTGGTGGTGCTCGGCGTGGTGGCCGCGCTCCTGGGTTGGTCCCCGTCCCCCGCCGGCCTGCTCTGGGCGGTGCTCCTGGTCCTGCTGGGCACTCTCGCCTTCGGCGCCCTGGGCGTCCTGCTGGGCGGCGCCCTCAAAGCCGAGATCGTCCTGGCCCTGGCCAACCTGGTCTGGTTCGCCCTCGTCCTGGCCGGCGGCCTCGCCGTCCCCGCCACCTCCCTACCCGACGCCTGGGCCGACGTGGTCACCCTCCTCCCGTCGGGCGCCCTGGCCGAGGGACTCCACGCCACCCTGACCGCCGGGACCGCCCCCCACTGGTCGATCGTCGCCACCCTCCTCGCCTGGACGGCAGCCGCCTCGGCCCTCGCCACCCGCACCACCAAGCTCTCCTGACCTCCGACCGAGGTGCGGCCAGGACGAACGCGCGCGAAACCGCGGTATTACCGGTGCGCGCCGTCGTCGAAGGCCTCGCGGGCCGCCGCTACCGCCGTCCGGTGGCGATCGGCCCACTGGGTCAGGCCGGCCAGGTGCTCGTAGAGCTCCCGAGCCATCTCCGTCGCCGTGTACTCGACCCTCGGCGGCACCGTGGGATGGACCGTCCGTTCCAGCAGGCCGTCGCGCTCGAGGTTGCGCAGGGTCAGGGTGAGCATCCGGCGGCTGATGCCCGGCATCGCGCGCTCGAGGCCGGTGAAACGCACCGGGCCGTGCGCGGTCTCCATCAGGATGCCGATGCTCCACTTGCCGCTCACCCGGCCGAGCACGTCGAGGATCGTGCACGCCTCCGCGCTCCCGACCTGGTCGGGCACACAGCTGTTCCCCCGTGACATGGAAGTGCCTTCTTCCGCTCGCCCCGCACGCTCACCGATCATGGCGACCGTAACAAGGAGGACCCATGGCCATCACGTTCGACGAGCGCACCCGCGCGCTGCTCGACGGCAGGAACTTCGCCGTCGTCGCCACGCTCTCCGCCGGCGGCGCACCCCAGACCTCGGTGGTGTGGATCGCGCGCGACGGGGACACGGTGGTGTTCTCCAGCACCGCCGACCGGCAGAAGACCCGCAACCTCACCCGCGACCCGCGGGTCAGCCTGAGCGTCTTCGACCTCGAGAACCCGTACGAGTCGGTCGACATCCGCGGCACCGCCGAGCTGGCCGAGGACCACGACCACGCGGTGCAGAAGGCGGTGTCGCACAAGTACCTGGGCGAGGACCCGCCCACCGAACCGGACACCGTCACCCGCGTGGCCGTCCGCGTGGTCCCGCACCGGGTCCACCACTTCTCGGCCTGACGGTCAGCTGACCCGCCGCTGGGCCCGCTCGCGGCGCCGCGCCACCGCCGATCCCGACTCCCGGCGCGCCATCCGCCGGAGGACCACCGGCGCCAGCAGCAGGCCGAGCACCGCCCACGCCCCCAGTGCGCACACGGTCTCCACGTGCCGCCAGGACTCCCCGATCTCCACGCCCACCGCGCTGTCCGGCAGCAGGGCCGCCCGCATGCCCAGGCCCATCCAGTAGATCGGGAAGACCTGGGCCGTCCACTGAACCCACTCGGGCATCGAGGTGACCGGGTAGAAGACGCCCGAGATCGCGATCATGCCGAGGATCGGCAGCGTGAGCAGCCCCTGGTCGCGTGCGCTGGTGAACACCGATCCGAGGACCGCACCGATCGGCAGGGTCGCCGCCAGGCCCAGCGCCAGCAGCCCCGTCAGGGCGAGCCACGACCCGACGCTGCCGACGGCGAGGCCGGAAATGATGAACAGCCCCGGGACCAGGAAGATCGCGAGGTCGACGACCAGCCCGCCGGACACCGAGATGATCTTCCCGACCAGGTAGGTCACCATGCCGTTGGGCGTCGACTTCGCCCGCAGCAGGGTTCCGTCCTCGCGGTCGACGGTGAGCAGGTGGCTCATGGTGACCAGGGCCATCGCGGCGTTCATGCCGAGGATGCTCGGCAGCACCAACGTGCCGAGCAGGAACCCGCTCTGTCCGAACGAGACGTCCCGCACGAAGAACAGGGTTACCAACATCAGGACGGGCCAGAGGACGTGGTTGAGCAGTTCGCCGGCGTTGGTCAGGGACTGTCGCAACTCGATCAGCCCCCGGGAGCACCCTGCCCGCAGCGCGGTCGTGGTCGGGTTCACCGGCCCACCCCCGCGGCCTCGGCCTGGCGCACCAGCGCCAGATAGGTGTCCTCCAGCGAGGCTCTCCTGATCTCCAGCTCGCTGACCGTCGTGCCGTGCCGGCGGAACAGATCGAAGGCGAACCCGGTGGAGTCCGTGGTCGACCGCGAGAAGCTCCGGCCGTCACGCCGCCAGCGCACCTCGTCCTCGCCGGCTATCCGCCGGGCGAGCTCGGCCGCCGTTCCGTCCGCGACGACCCGCCCGCGGTCGAGGATCACGATGCGGTGTGCCAGCTTCTCCGCCTCGTCCAGGTCGTGGGTGGTGAGCAGGATCGTCGTCGCGTCCCGGTCGGCGAGACGCGCGACGAGCTCGTGGAACTCGCGTCGGGCACGCGGGTCGAAGCCGGTGGTCGGCTCGTCGAGGAACAGCAGCTCGGGCCGGCCCACGATCCCGACCGCCACGTCAAGGCGGCGCCGTTGCCCGCCGGACAGCGTGCCGACCGCGGAGCTCGCCTGCTCGGTAAGGCCCACCGCCGCAACGAGCTCGTCGACGTCCCAGGGCCGGGTGACCGTGTCGGTGGAGTAGCAGGCGTAGCAGGAGCCCAGGTGCGCCAGCAGCTCACGCACCCGCCACCGTCCGTGGTCCCGCCAGGACTGCAGGACTACTCCCACCCGCGCCCGCCACCGTTCGCTCCCATGGGCGGGATCGGTGCCGAGCACCGTAACCCGGCCCGCCGAGCGCATTCGGAAGCCTTCCAGGATCTCGATCGTCGTGGTCTTGCCCGCCCCGTTCGGACCAAGCAGGGCCAGCACCTCCCCCTGGTGCGCCCGAAACGTCACCTCGCGCAGGACGTCCCTCGTCCCGTAGCGCATCCCCAGCCCCTCGACCTCAAGCACGACATCTCGCATACAAGCAACCATAGTTGACTAAAATGCGAATAGGCAACCCAGGTTGCCAATTAAGGTCACCACCCCGCACCGCCCACGTGGACCGGGTTCCATACCATCGACGCGTGTCGCTCGCATCGCTGAAAGCCCGGATCGACCGGCTGCCCCAACCGAGCTACCGACTCCAGGTCGGGGTCGCGATCGCGGTCGTCGCGACGCAGGCGCTCATCGCGATGACGGGCGCCATCGTCCGGGTCACCGGGTCCGGACTCGGCTGCCCGACCTGGCCGGAGTGCTTCCCGGGCAGCATGGTGCCGGTCGAGCACCCCGAGTACGCGACGCTCAACCAGTGGATCGAGTACGGGAACCGGCTGTTCACCGGGCTCGTCGGGCTGATCGCCGGCGCGGCGCTGGTCCTCGCCTACCTGCACCGGCCCCGCGACCGCCGCTACCTCCGGCTCGCGCTCGCCATGCCGGTCGGCGTGGTCATCCAGGCGATCATCGGCGGCCTCACGGTCCGGATGGAGCTGCTCTGGTGGACCGTCGCCGTGCACCTGCTGGCCTCGACGGTCATGGTCTGGCTCGCCACCCTGCTCGTCCACGCCATCCCCCGCGACGGCCGGCCGGCGCCCGCCGGCACCCCCCTGCTCTACCTGCCCACCGGGCTCCTCGTCGGCATCCTGCTCACCGGCACGATGGTCACCGGCGCCGGGCCCCACGGCGGTGACCCGGACACGCCCAGGCTCGACCTTCCGGTGGAGACCCTGGCCCACCTCCACGCGGCCATGCTCTACACCTTCCTCGGCTCGCTGGTCCTGATCGGACTGTGGCTGCGCGGCACCACCAACCCGCCCTGGCGCCGGTACCGGGTCCTGCTCGCCGTCGCCCTCGCGCAGGGGGCGATCGGGCTCGTGCAGTTCTGGACCGGCGTCCCGGAGCTGCTCGTGTCCCTGCACGTGCTCGGGGCGATGTGCGTCATCATCGCCACCGCCTCGCTCTGGTGCGGCGTCCGCAGAACCGCTCGAGAAACACAGCCTTCGGTGGCGGAGCAGCCACAGAGCGCATAACGTGGAGGACACAGGCCTACGGCTACGTAACCGTAGGTACGCGTTGTCAGGCCGCGCCCCCGGCCGAGTTACGAGGTTTCCGGACTCATCACTTCCACGCTCTCGCCCTCACGCGACACCCCTCACGCTCCCAAACCGCTGATCGGACGCCGGCGCTCGCTGCCGGAGACGTTCGTGGTGAAGATGTTCATCCTCATCCCCTTCGCCGCGCTCGTGGCGGCCGTGCCGCTGGCCTGGGGTTGGGGGCTCGGCTGGGCCGACATCGGCATCGCCGCCGGGTTCTACCTGGTCTCCGCGCTGGGCGTGACCGTCGGCTACCACCGCTACTTCACCCACGGCTCGTTCAAGGCGAACCGGCCGCTGCGCATCGCGCTCGCCGTCGCCGGCGGGCTGGCCGCGCAGGGCTCGGTCGTCGACTGGGTCGCCGACCACCGTCGCCACCACGCTTTCTCCGACCGCGAGGGCGACCCGCACTCCCCCTGGCTGTTCGGCACGAGCGCGCGGGCCCTGGCCAAGGGCTTCTGGCACGCGCACATGGGCTGGCTGTTCGAGCGCGACATCACCAACGCCGAGCGCTTCGCCCCCGACCTGCTCGCCGACCGCGACATCCGCCAGGTCGACCGCCTCTTCATCCCGTTGACCATCACGAGCCTCGTCCTCCCCGGCGTGCTGGGCGGCCTGATCACGATGTCCTGGTGGGGCGCGGTCACCGCGTTCTTCTGGGCCGGCCTGGTCCGCATCGCTTTCCTGCACCACATCACCTGGTCGGTCAACTCCATCTGCCACATGGTCGGCTCGCGACCGTTCGTCAGCCGGGACCGTGCCGCCAACTTCTGGCCGCTCGCGATCCTGTCGATGGGCGAGTCCTGGCACAACTCCCACCACGCCGATCCCACCGGCGCCCGGCACGGCGTGCTCCGGGGCCAGCTCGACATCTCCGCCCGGGTGATCTGGGTCTTCGAGAAGCTCGGCTGGGCCACGCAGGTTCGGTGGCCGCGCCCGGAACGGCTCGCCGCGAAGCGGGTGCCCGCGGAGCGCTAGGGTCGACCTCCTGGATCACACGCGGAGGACGACGTGGTTGACGCAGTAGTCGTACGGGCCACCGGCGGGGCGGAAGTACTCGAGCTCACGCAGGTCGATCCGCCCGAGCCAGGCCCGGGAGACCTGCTCGTCGAGGTGGCGGCCGCGGGCGTCAACTACATCGACACCTACCACCGCCGCGGCATCTACCCCAAGGACCTGCCGTTCGTCCCCGGCAACGAGGGTGCCGGCGTGGTCCGGGCCGTCGGGACCGAGGTCGAGGGTGTCGACACCGGCGACGTCGTCGCCTGGGCCGACGTGGCCGGCTCCTACGCCCAGCAGGTCGTCGTGCCGGCTCGCTCGGCCTACCCGGTGCCCGAGGGCGTCGGGGCGGAGGTCGCGGCCGCGGCGATGTTGCAGGGCCTCACGGCCCACTACCTCGTGACGTCCACCTACTCGGTCAAGCCGGGGGACACGGTGCTCGTGCACGCCGCCGCGGGCGGGGTCGGCCTGCTGCTCGTGCAGGCGGCCAAGGCCCGCGGCGGCAGGGTGATCGGCACGGTGTCCACCGCCGAGAAGGAGGAGCTCGCCCGGGAGGCGGGTGCCGACGAGGTCATCCGCTACACCGAGAAGGACTTCGCCGACGAGGTCGCCCGGATCACCGACGGCACGGGCGTCGCCGCGGTCTACGACGGCGTCGGCAAGGACACCTTCGACCGCAGCCTCTCCTGCCTCGCCCCGCGCGGCATGCTGGCCCTGTTCGGCGCGTCCAGCGGCGCGGTGCCGCCGGTCGACCCCCAGCGGCTCAACGCGGCCGGCTCGGTGTTCCTCACCCGCCCGACGCTGGCCCACCACATCGCCACCCCCGAGGAGTTCCGGTGGCGCTGTGACGAGCTGTTCGCCGCGATCTCCGCGGACCGGCTGCGGGTGCGGATCGGCGGGCGGTACCCGCTGGCGGAGGCCCGCCGCGCCCACGAGGACCTCGAGGGCCGGCGGACCACCGGAAAGCTCCTGCTGCTCCCGGGCTGACCCCGGCTCACGGCCGCGGTCGACCAGGGCTTCGCGGACCCGCTCTAGCCGACCTGGACGGCGTCGACCACGAACACCAGGGTCTCGTCCTGCAGCTCGTTGCCCGAGCCCGCGTAGGCGAACTCCGGCGGGGCGACGATCAGCCGGCGGCCGGCACCGCGCATGCCGACCAGACCCTGGTTCCACGCCTCGATGAGCCCGCTGCCCACGGTCTCCACCGGCAGTGGGCTCCCCTGGTCGTAGGAGCTCTCGACCAGCTGGCCGTCGGACCACTTGACCAACGTGTAGTGCGCCTGCATCGACCCGCCCTGGGCGACCTGCGGTCCCGTGCCGGGCGCCAGGTCGGCCACGACCAGCTCGGTCGGCGCGGAGCAGGTGTCCGGCACGGTGATGGTCGGCTTCGCCCCGGCGGCACCCTCGACCTTGATGTCCTTGGCCGTGCACGCGGCCCCGGCCTGGTCCGGGGCGGGGTCTCCGGACGCGCTCGACTCCGTCTCGGCGGACGACTCCGTTTCCGACGGGGACTCCGTCGGCGGCGCGAAGGTCTGGGTGTCCCCCGGCGGTTCGTCGGACGCCTGCTCGTTGGCGACACAGCCGCTGACGGTCAGCGCCACCGCCGTCGTCACGCCGATGAGGAGCTTGCTCACGTTGCGCATGGTTTGCGAGCTTAGAGGGCAGGTCGGAAGGTGCCCGACGGCGCCTGACGGTAACCAGGTCAGGTCACTCTTTTCGCCTATATCTCGGGGCACGGCACGGAGGTAGAGTAACTCCCCGCACTCGATCAAACACCCGAGGTGATGCCCGTTGTCAGCGGACGGCAAAGGCCTCCGCAAGAACCCGATTCAAGAGATCTTCTGGACTAGAACCGGCCTCCTACTCCTGATCTTGTTGGTGACATCGGGCCTGACCATGATCGCCTCGAGCGGCATGGCCGCCGGAACCGGGAGGAACCTGGTCACGGCGATGGCGACGGGGACCCTCGTCTCGGCGATAGTGGGCTTCGGCCAGACGCTGATCACCGCCAGCGCGGCCCAGCGGGCCATGCTCACGCCGCTCATCGAGGAGAGTCGCCAGGCGCTGCGCGACCTGGCCGACGAGTACCGATCGATGAACCGGGAGTTCTTCCCCACTCACGTGTTCGAGCCCACCGCCGAGCCCAGCCCCGCCTTCAACCGGCTGATGATGCAGGACCTGGAGAACACGAGGCACTACCTGTTTCGGGGCTTCTCCGGCCGGCATGCCGCCGCCAGGCTGCTGCTGTCGCGTTCGGAGTGGGAGTTCAGGGCCGTGGTGTCCGACCCGCGCAACCTCTCGGGGGTCGGCGGCCGGGCCAGGTACCTGATCCGGCACTCCGCCGCCGACGTCGACCAGGACACGATCAACGCACGGCTGCACGAGGAGATCAGAATCGGCCTGGTGGGCCTGTTCCTGGCTCGGAGCAGGTGCACCAGGATGGAGGTGACCGTGATCTCCGACCCGCCCATCGACCGGTTGGAGATCTTCGACGACAGCGTCTGGGTGACGCTCTACAGCGACGCCCGGGCCACCAACGCGTTCCCGCGGACGCTGCGGTTCTCCGAGGGCTCGTTCGTCTACACGATGGAGCGGGCCGAGTTCTCCCGGATCTCCGCATCCCGCCACGCACACCACCTGGTGATCACGCCGAACACCACGCGCGAGGACTTCATCGCGCAGTTCGAGAAGGTCACCGGGAGCAGACTCACCGAGGAGCAGTTCCTTGAGTTGAACGCCGAGTTCTACAACTTCCTCCGAGACTTCTCCGTTACCGCCGAGTTGGGGAGCTGATAGTCGTGCCCTTGCGGGTTTCCGCCGTGGGCGAGCTGGCAGAGCAGCTGTGCGATGCCGATTTCGACCTGGTCGAGCAGTGGGACCGGGTAGACAAGTACTTCGCGGCCTGGGCCGAGCAGCCGGGTCTGCGGATGAACCTGCGACACCACCTGCTCAACCTGCCCAACGACCGGGCCGAGGCGATCATCGAGCGCTCCCGCGAGACGACAACCCACTTCGCCTGGTGCCTGCGCGACCGGCCGGAGGAGCCGTTCACGTTCTGGCTGCACGAGTACAAACAGCAGCGGGACTGGCGGCAGGGCTACGCGGACTCGGTACACAACCACCGCTACCACTTCTGCACGACGATCCTGCGCGGCGGCTACCTTCACGAACGGTACGACGCGCGGCTGGACCCGGACACCGAGCTGATCGGCTCGGCCGAGCTCCTGCAGAGCACGCCGTGCCCGGTCGGCGCGAGCGGCTTCCTGCTGGCCTCGGACTTCCACCGCATCCCGCGCGCGGCCGACGGGACCATGACGTTCCTGGTCAAGTCCCGCTCGGTCATGCCGTGGAGCCTGTCCTACGACCCGGCCACGCAGGAAAGCCACCGGCACGTCCCGGTGGAGTCGAGGTTGGAGCAGCTGGCCCACCGGCTTTGATCCCACCGGCCCCCTTCGTTATCCGTTCGTGAGGAAGGAGAGCGCGAAGCAAGACAGCCGCCGCTCTTGGCGTTTACCATCTCCCCTACCAACCTGCCGCAAGGCACGTTGGTTGGGGAGGGGTCATGCACACCGAGGACGCCGCAGCGGTTCGTGCCGCCGTGCCCGCGGTACCGGCCGCCGTGCTCGCGATCGTCGACGCGCAGGTGCGCAAGCTGTGCGCGCGGTACGCCAAGCGCCTGCCGTTCCACGGGTGGCACCACGTGAGCTTCGTGCGCTCCAAAGCGGTGCAGTTCGCCGGTGCCAACGGCGCCGAGGTGAGCGTCGTCGAGACGGCGGCCCTCGTGCACGACGTGAACTACCTGGTGCGAAGGAACTCCCCGGCGGCGGCCGGCGGCCGGTTGCGCCAGGACATGCTCGCCCGCGCGGGGGTCGCGGCGGACACGGCGCGCTGGATCGAGGATGTCGTCGTGGAGGCCGAGATGGCCAACCGCGGCCCGGACATCTCGCTCGAGGCACAAGCACTGTCCGATGCGGACACCCTGTTCAAGGCGCTGCCGGTGACGCCGGTGATGCTCTCGCACCGCTACCTCGCTGAGAACGGCATCACCCTGCGCGAGCTGGCGGACAAGATCGTCGGTGAGCAGCAGGACAAGCACGACGAGGGCTACTACTTCTACAACACCGAGGCGGCGGCGACCTACTCCCGCTGGGCCGCGACGAACCTCATGCTCTGGCAGCACATCCGCGAGTCCCTGGACGACGACGACGTCACCGACCTGCTCGACGCGGTCAACGCGCACGCGGCCGCGTCCTGAAGCCGACTGAGGACGTGGGTCAAGGCGTCCAGTCCGGATCGCGACCGATGAGGCCGAGCAGGCGGTCGTGCGCGGAGGCCTCGGGCGGCACGGGTACCGGCGGGCCGTACACGTAGGGCAGCCGCAGCACCTCCTCCGGCAGCGCGTCCAGTGCGCGGAACCCCCACTCGACCTCCTCGTCCGGGATCGCATAGTCCTGCCCGGTGGCTCGCGCGACGTCCCAGCCGTGCAGGGGCAGGTCGGCCGAGACAACCTGGTCGATCGAGACCTCGACCGTGGTTCGACCCGCGTGCGGCGCCTCGAACTCCGTGGCGGCCAGGGCCGGGTCGGCGAGGACGTCCTGGATGTCCCGACGCGCCGACCGGAACGCCGCGAGCGGGTCCTCGTCCACCGAGGACCCCGGCGACGGCGTCCGCCCGGCGGACCCGAGCAGCACCCCGTGCATCTCCACGACATGGCGCACGACGTCCCGCACCCGCCAGCCGACACAGGGCGAAGGGCCGTCCCACTGTCCATCGTGGACGTTCCGGAGCAGGCTCTCGAACCCGTCGGCGCGGCGGCGGTACCGCGCGGCGATCTCCCCCTCCCCGACCAGCACGGCGTCGAGCCGCTCGAAGCCCTCCGCGACCCCGTGCTCCATACGGGACTCCAGCACGGCGTCCCGGACCCGCCGGGAGGGGAACCGCACGGTGTTGGTCAGCGTGGTGCACCCGTCCCGCTCCACGAGGACGATCGTGCTCACCGACTCGTGCTCGGCCCGCGCCTCGCAGTCCACATTGGTCTCCGTCGAGACGATCCGCTCGGGCGCGCTGATCTCGACGTAGGTGCCGCGCAGGGTCATCTCCGCGCCGGCCGGACCCACCATGAGGTAGTACCAGCTCCCGCCGACCCGCAGGTCGACCTCGCAGACCGTCATCCGCCACCCGTGTGGGCCGAACCACCGGCGCAGCAGCTCGGGGCGGGTGTGCGCGTCGAAGACCGCACGCCGTGCGGCGGCGAACTCCCGCGTGATCACGATGTCGGCCTCGCCGACCGGCACCACCTTCACGGCAGCTCCTCGAGCAGGGAGTCGAGCCGCTCGTAGCTCTCGGCCCAGAACCGCCGGTAGTCCACGAGCCACCGGGTCGCCTCGCGCAGCGGCTCGGCCTCCAGCCGGCACGGCCGGCGCTGGGCGTCCCGGCCCCGGGAGACCAGCCCCGCCCGCTCCAGCACCTTGAGGTGCTTGGAGATGGCGGGCTGGGTCATCGCGAACGGCTCGGCGAGCTCCTTGACCGAGGCCTCCCCCCTGGCCAGGCGGGCGAGGATGGCCCGGCGCGTGGGGTCGGCGAGCGCGGCGAACGTGGCGTCGAGCCGCTCGAGGGTGACCGACATCCATCACCTCCTAGTTCGATAACCGGAAGGTAATGGAGCGGAGTCGCCCGGTCAAGGAGGCGTCAGAACGGGAGACCGAGGACCGGGAGGGACAGGGCCGAGTCGACGGCCAGCGCCACGAACACCAGCGTGAGGTAGGTGTTGGAGAGGTGGAACACCTTCATCGGCTGGCCCGGCTCGCCACGGCGCACCGCGGCGTACAGCCGGTGGGCGACGACGAGGAACCAGGCTCCCACCCCGACGGCGAACGCGGTGTACACCCACCCGGTCGCCGGCACGAGCAGCAGCGTCCACAGCACCATCACCCACGAGTAGGTGACGATCTGCCGGGCGACGCGCTGGGCCGTGGTCACCACGGGCAGCATCGGCACGCCGGCGCGGGCGTAGTCGTCCCGGAACTTCATCGCCAGCGCCCAGAAGTGGGGCGGCGTCCAGAAGAAGATCACGCCGAACATCACCAGCGCCGGCCACTCGATGCCGCCGGTCACCGCCGACCAGCCGATCACCACCGGCATACATCCGGCGGCCCCGCCCCACACGATGTTCTGCGCGGTCCGCCTTTTCAGAACCATTGTGTACACGAGTACGTAGAAGAGGATGGCGGCGACCGACAGGCACGCGGCCAACAGGTTCGTCGTCGGCCACAGCCAGGCGAACGAGACCACGCCGAGCACGACCCCGAAGACCAGCGCACGACGAGGAGGTACCTGGTGGCGAGGCAACGGCCGGGACGCGGTCCGCTTCATCACCGCGTCGATGTCGGCGTCGGCCACGCAGTTCAACGCGTTGGCCGAGCCCGCGGCCAGGGTGCCGCCGAACAGCGTCGCGAACACGAGCCACGGCGACGGGACGCCGCGCTCGGCGAGCATCATCGCCGGCACCGTGGTCACCAGCAGGAGCTCGATGATCCGCGGCTTCGTCAGCGCCACGTACGCCAGCAGCACGTCCCTGCGGCGACGCCCCGTGCCCTTCGCGGGATCGAGGGCAGCGCTCACCGGCGGCATAAAGCTCCCCAAGGTCGGTTCGGCAACGCTTGGAATGGTAGCCGCGTGACCATGGACGGCCGTTCCCGGGTGGCTTGGCTAGGCTGTCCCTGACGAGGGACGACGAGGGAAGACGCCCAGTGGATCATGACGCCAGGTGGGCGGTCGCACGTTTAGAACGCCGAGGAAATGGGAGCCTGACTCCGTGTCCATCAGCACTGACGAACTCACCCGACTGACCACCGCGCGCACTCCCGACGACTGGACCGACCTCGACAAGCGAGCCGTCGACACGCTCCGCGTCCTCGCCGCGGAATCCGTCCAGAACGCCGGCAACGGCCATCCCGGCACCGCGATGAGCCTCGCGCCGCTCGCCTACACCCTCTACCAGCGGGTGATGCGGCACGACCCGAGCGACCCGGACTGGATCGGCCGCGACCGGTTTGTCCTGTCCGCCGGCCACTCGAGCCTCACCCTCTACCTGCAGCTGTTCTTCTCCGGCTACGGCCTGGAGCTCGACGACCTCAAGGCACTGCGCAAGTGGGGCTCCAAGACCCCCGGCCACCCCGAGCACGGGCACACCCGAGGCGTCGAGATCACCACCGGCCCCCTCGGCCAGGGCCTCGCCTCCGCCGTCGGCATGGCCATGGCCAACCGCCGCGAGCGGGGCCTGTTCGACCCGGACGCCAAGCCCGGTGAGAGCGTCTTCGACCACCACATCTACGTCATCGCCTCCGACGGCGACATCGAGGAGGGGGTGTCCGCGGAGGCCTCCTCGCTGGCCGGCCGCCAGGAGCTGGGCAACCTCATCGTCTTCTACGACGACAACAAGATCTCCATCGAGGACGACACCAACATCGCCCTCTCCGAGGACACCGCCGCGCGCTACGAGGCCTACGGCTGGCACGTGCAGACCGTGGAGGGCGGCGAGGACGTCACCGCGATCCTGGCCGCGGTCGAGGCCGCCAAGGCCGAGACCACCAGGCCCTCGTTCATCCTGCTGCGCACGGTGATCGGCTACCCGGCGCCGAACAAGATGAACACCGGCAAGGCGCACGGCTCCGCGCTGGGCGAGGACGAGGTCGCCGAGGTCAAGAAGATCCTCGGCTTCGACCCCGAGCAGCAGTTCGTGGTCGAGCAGGAGGTGCTCGCGCACGCCCGGATGGTCGTCGAGCGCGGCAAGCAGGCCCGCGCCGAGTGGGAGGTCGCCTTCGACGCCTGGGCCAGGGCCAACCCCGAGCGCAAGGCCCTGCACGACCGGGCCTCGGCCTACCGGCTGCCGGACGGCTGGGCGGACGGGCTGCCCAGCTGGGAGCCGACCGAGAAGGGCCCGGCCACCCGGAAGGCCTCCGGCGAGGTGCTCAACGCCCTGGCCGACGTGCTGCCCGAGCTGTGGGGCGGGTCCGCGGACCTCGCGGAGTCCAACAACACGACGATGAAGGGCGCCGACTCGTTCGGCCCGACCAGCGCGTCCACAAAGGAGTGGAAGGCCAACCCGTACGGACGCACGCTGCACTTCGGCGTCCGCGAGCACGCGATGGGCTCGATCCTCAACGGCATCGTGCTGCACGGCCCGACCCGCCCCTACGGCGCGACCTTCCTCGTGTTCAGCGACTACATGCGGCCGCCGGTGCGCCTGGCCGCCCTGCAGAAGCTGCCGGTCACCTACGTCTGGACGCACGACTCGATCGGCCTCGGCGAGGACGGGCCGACCCACCAGCCGATCGAGCACCTCGCCTCGCTGCGGGCCATCCCCGGCCTGGTCGTGCTCCGCCCGGGCGACGCCAACGAGACCGCCGCCGCCTGGCGAGCGATCCTCGAGCAGTCCAACGCGCCGGTCGGACTCGCGCTGACCAGGCAGAACCTGCCGGTGCTCGAGGGCACGAAGGAGCTGGCGACCGAGGGCGTCAAGCGCGGCGGCTACGTGCTTGCCGACGCCTCCGGCGGGGTACCCCAGGTCGTGCTCATCGCCACCGGCTCCGAGCTGCAGATGGCGGTGGAAGCACGGAAGATACTCGAGGCCGACGGCGTTGCCACGAGAGTGGTCTCCATGCCGTCCGTCGAGTGGTTCGACGCACAGGACCAGGCATACCGCGACGACGTGATCCCGCCATCGGTGCGGGCCCGGGTCGCCGTCGAGGCCGGAATCGCCCAGCCGTGGCACCGGTTCGTCGGCGACGCCGGGGAGATCGTCTCCATCGAGCACTTCGGCGCGTCGGCCGACTACCAGGACCTCTTCCGGGAGTTCGGATTCACCTCGGAGAACGTCGTGGCGGCGGCGCGCCGCTCGCTCACCCGATTGGAAGGGCAGTCATGACCGACAAGCTCGCCCAGCTCTCCGACGCCGGCGTCTCCATCTGGCTGGACGACGTCTCCCGGCGCCGGCTCACCTCCGGCAACCTCGCCGGGCTCATCCGCGACAAGCACGTCGTGGGTGTCACCAGCAACCCGACGATCTTCGCCAAGGCCCTCTCCGAGGCCGCGGACTACGACGAGCAGGTCCGCGAGCTCGCCGCCCGCGACGCCTCGCTGGAGTCCGCCATCAAGGAGATCACCACGACCGACATCCGCAACGCCTGCGACGTGTTCCGGGACGTCTTCCAGGCCACCGGCGGCACCGATGGCCGGGTCTCGATCGAGGTCGACCCGCGCTCGGCGCACGACACGGACAAGACCGCCGCCGAGGCGCTGGACCTGTGGAAGACCGTCGACCGGCCGAACCTGCTGATCAAGATCCCGGCCACGCAGGACGGCCTGCCGGCGATCACCAGCACCCTCGCCGAGGGCGTCAGCGTCAACGTCACGCTGATCTTCTCCGTCGAGCGGTACCGCGCGGTGATGGAGGCCTACGCGTCCGGTCTGGAGCAGGCCAAGGCCAACGGGCACGACATCGCCAAGATCATCTCGGTCGCTTCGTTCTTCGTGTCCCGGGTGGACACCGAGATCGACAAGCGGCTCGAGGCCATCGGCACCGATCAGGCGCTCGCGCTGCGGGGCAAGGCCGCCGTGGCCAACGCACGGCTGGCCTACGCGGCGTTCCAGGAGTTCTGCGCCAGCGACCGCTGGCAGGCCCTCGCCGCCGACGGCGCCCGGCCGCAGCGTCCACTGTGGGCGTCGACCGGGGTGAAGAACCCCGACTACTCCCCCACGCTGTACGTCGACGAGCTCGTCGTCGCCGACACGGTGAACACGATGCCGGAGTCCACGCTGGACGCCGTGGCCGAGCACAGCCAGCTGCGCGGCGACACCGTCACCGGCACCGCGGAGGAGGCGCAGCGGGTCTTCGACCAGCTGACCGAGGTCGGGGTGAACCTGACCGACGTGTTCCTCGTGCTGGAGAACGACGGCGTCGACAAGTTCGAGAAGTCATGGGAAGAGCTGCTCGAGTCCGTGCGCGGGCAGCTGAAGGCCGCAACCTCGGCAGGGAGCTGAGCTAAGCAGATGACCGTGGAGAAGCCGGCGGGGCAACCGGAGTCCGTGCAGGAGCGGTTGCTCGCCGAGACCGCGCCGCTGATCGAGCAGCTGGTCGCGGAGCGGGTCGCCTCCCGGCTGATGGCCCAGGACGCCACGCTGTGGGGTCCGGAGGCCGAGCCGGAGGCGTCGATCCGGCTGGCCTGGACCACCCTGCACTCGACCTCGCGCCCGCTGGTCGAGGAGATCGAGAAGCTGCGCGACGAGCTGGCCGCCGAGGGCGTGGACCGGGTCGTGCTCGCGGGCATGGGCGGCTCGTCGCTGGCCCCCGAGGTCATCACGAACACGGCCGGCGTGCCGCTGGTCGTGCTGGACACCACCGATCCCGGTCAGGTGGCCGACGCCCTCTCCGGCGACCTGACCCGCACGGTGCTGGTCGTCTCGTCCAAGTCGGGCTCCACCGTGGAGACCGACAGCCACCGCCGGATCTTCGAGGAGGCGTTCGCGGCCAAGGGCATCGACGCCGCCTCGCGCATCGTGGTGGTGACCGACCCCGAGTCGCCGCTGGCCACGTCGGCCGGTGAGGCCGGGTACCGCAAGGTGTTCCTCGCCGATCCGCACGTCGGCGGCCGCTACTCCGCGCTCACCGCGTTCGGCCTGGTCCCCTCCGGCCTGGCCGGCGCGGACCTGCGCGAGCTGCTCGCCGACGCCGCCAGGACCGCCCACGACCTCGCCGACGACCGGCCCGACAACCCGGCGCTGATCCTGGCCGCCGCGCTCGGCGCCGCGCACGTCCGCGGCGCCGAGAAGGTGGTGCTGGCCGACACCGGGTCCGGCATCAAGGGGTTCGGCGAGTGGGCCGAGCAGCTCATCGCCGAGTCCACCGGCAAGAACGGCACGGGCCTGCTGCCCGTCGTCGTCGAGAGCCCGGACAGCCCCGGCTTCGCCGACGCCGGGGAGGACGCGACGCCGGTCGCGATCGGCCCGGCCCAGGACGACACGATGCTGTCCACCTCCGGCGACCTGGGCGGGCTGTTCCTGCTCTGGGAGTACGCGACGGCCATCGTGGGACGGCTGCTCGCGATCAACCCGTTCGACCAGCCGGACGTCGAGGCCGCCAAGAAGGCCGCTCGCTCGCTGCTCGACTCGCCGTCCACCGACGAGGGCGCTCCCACCCTCGTCGACGGCCCGGTGGAGGTGTTCGCCCCGCCCGGTCTCCTGCCCGAGGGCACCGGCACGCTCGGCGACGCGCTGCGCGCGCTGCTCGCCTCGGCACCGGAGTTCGGCTACCTCGCGGTCCAGGCCTACCTGGACCGCATCGCCGACGCCTCCGCCGTCGTGCTGCGGGGCGAGCTCGCCCGTCGTACCGGTCTGCAGACCACCTTCGGCTGGGGCCCGCGGTTCCTGCACTCGACCGGGCAGTACCACAAGGGCGGCCACCAGAACGGCGTCTTCCTGCAGATCACCGGCGCGGTCGCGGAGGACATGCAGGTTCCCGGCCGTCCCTACACCCTCGGCACGCTGCAGCGCGCGCAGGCCCTCGGCGACGGGCAGGTGCTCGTCGAGCACGAGCGCCCGGTGCTGCGGCTGCACTTCACCGACCGGGCCGCCGGGTTGGCGCACCTGGTCAAGGCCGTTCAGGAGGTTGGCGCTTGACCCGCACGATCCAGAACCCGCTGCGCGACGAGCGGGACAAGAGACTGCCCACGATCGCGGGGCCGTGCGGCCTGGTGATCTTCGGGGTCACCGGTGACCTGTCGCGCAAGAAGCTCATGCCGGCGATCTACGACCTGGCCAACCGGGGGCTGCTGCCGCCGGGCTTCTCCCTGGTCGGCTTCGCCCGGCGGGACTGGGCGGACCAGGACTTCAGCAAGGTCGTGCACGACGCGGTCAAGCAGTACGCCCGCACCCCGTTCCGCGAGTCGGTCTGGGACCGGCTGGCCGAGGGCTGTCGGTTCGTCCAGGGCGCGTTCGACGACGACGGCGCTTTCGACAACCTGTGCACGACGATCAACGACCTGGACCAGATCCGCGGCACGGCCGGCAACCACGCCTTCTACCTGTCGATCCCGCCGGCCGCCTTCCCGGTCGTGATCAAGCAGCTGGCCAGGACCGGACTCGCCAAGCCCGGGGCGGACCAGTGGCGCCGGGTGGTCATCGAGAAGCCCTTCGGCCACGACCTGGCCAGCGCGAAGCAGCTGAACAAGATCGTCAACGACGTCTTCCCCGAGGAGTCGGTGTTCCGCATCGACCACTACCTCGGCAAGGAGACCGTGCAGAACATCCTCGCGCTGCGGTTCGCCAACCAGCTGTTCGAGCCGATCTGGAACGGCAACTACGTCGACCACATCCAGATCACGATGGCCGAGGACATCGGCCTCGGCGGCCGGGCCGGGTACTACGACGGCATCGGCGCCGCGCGCGACGTCATCCAGAACCACCTGCTCCAGCTGCTCGCGCTGGTGACGATGGAGGAGCCGGTCTCGTTCGAGCCGAGGGCGGTGCGGGCGGAGAAGGCCAAGGTCCTCGCCGCGACCACGCCGGTCGAGCCGTTCGCCGAGACCACTGCCCGGGGCCAGTACACCGGCGGTTGGCAGGGCGGGCAGAAGGTGCCCGGCCTGCTGCAGGAGGAGGGCTTCGCCAAGGACTCGATCACCGAGACCTTCGCGGCGATCACGCTCGCCGTAGAGACCCGCCGTTGGGCCGGCGTTCCGTTCTACCTGCGCACCGGCAAGCGGCTGGGCCGTCGGGTGACCGAGATCGCCGTGGTGTTCAAGCGGGCACCGCACCTGCCCTTCGACGCCACCGCCACCGAGGAGCTCGGCCAGAACGCGCTGGTGTTCCGGGTGCAGCCGGACGAGGGCGTCACGATGCGGTTCGGCTCGAAGGTCCCCGGTTCCACCATGGAGGTCCGGGACGTCTCGATGGACTTCAGCTACGGCCACTCGTTCACCGAGTCCTCGCCCGAGGCCTACGAGCGGCTGATCCTGGACATGCTGCTCGGCGAGCCCTCGCTGTTCCCGATGAACGACGAGGTCGAGCGCTCCTGGGAGATCCTCGACCCGATCATCAAGGCCTGGCGCTCGTCGGGCCGCCCCGAGCCCTACCAGGCGGGGACCTGGGGCCCCGACTCCGCGACGAGGATGCTGTCGCGCACCGGTCGACACTGGAGGCGTCCGTGATCATCGACCTGCCCGCCACCACCACCTCGCAGGTGAACAGCAAGCTCGTGCACCTGCGCGAGCAGGGCGGCGCGAACACGATCGGCCGCGTGCTGACGCTGGTCATCGTCACCGACGACAGCGAGCGGACCGAGGAGGTCATCGACGCCGCCAACCACGCGAGCCGCGAGCACCCCTGCCGGGTGATCGTGCTGGCGCGGGGCGCGAAGAAGGCCTCCGCCCGGCTCGACGCCCAGATCCGGGTCGGCGGCGACGCCGGCGCGAGCGAGGTCGTGGTGCTTCGGCTCTACGGCCCGCTCGCCAACGAGGGCGCCTCCTGCGTGGTGCCGCTGCTGCTGCCGGACGCACCGGTCGTCGCGTGGTGGCCGTTCGAGGCGCCGGCCGTCCCGGCCGACGACCCGATCGGCCAGCTGGCGACCCGCCGGATCACCGACGCGGCCGCCGAGCGCAACCCCACCAGGGCTCTCGAGGCGCGGGCGAAGGCCTACGCCGACGGCGACACGGACCTGGCCTGGACCCGCCTCACGCTGTGGCGCGCGGTACTGGCCTCGGCCCTGGACCTGCCGCCCTACGAGAAGGTCACCGGCGCGACCGTGAGCGGCGAGGCGGACTCCCCCTCGGCCGACCTGCTCGCCGCCTGGCTGGCGGCGCGCCTGCGGATGCCGGTGCACCGCACCCGCTCGAAGTCCGGCCCCGGCATCGTCCGGGTGGAGCTGGACCGGAAGTCCGGCCCGGTCGTGCTCGAGCGGCCGGACGGCACGGTCGGCGAGCTCACCCAGCCCGGCCAGCCGGCCCGGCGGGTGGCGTTGCAGCGTCGCCAGGTGCGGGACTGCATTGCCGAGGAGCTGCGCCGCCTCGACGCGGACGAGATCTACCACTCGGCGCTCAGGGCGCTGGGCAAGGTCGACCGGCGCGCCAAGCCGGCCTCCTCCGGGAAGGCGAGCTCGTCCGGGAAGACGGCCGCCGCCCGGCGCAAGCCCGCCGCCGAGAAGCCGGCCAACGAGCAGTCGGGCACCGAGCAGCCGGGGGCGGACGGGAGCACGGAGTCGGCGAACACCAAGCAGACGAACACCAAGCAGACGGGCCGCAAGGCGACGGCCCGCAGGCAGCCGGCGAAGGCCCGGGCCGGCTCGTGACCGAACCCCAGACGATCGTCCACGGCAGCCCCGAGCTGTTGGCCGCGGCGACCGCGGCGCGGCTGGTGACCCGGCTGGTCGACGCGCAGGCGGCGCGGGGCACCGCGTCGGTGGTGCTGACCGGCGGACGGACCGGCACGGCGGTGCTCGAACAGCTGCGCACCGCACCCGCCCGGGACGCCGTGGACTGGTCGCGCGTGGACTTCTACTGGGGCGACGAGCGGTTCCTGCCGGACGGGGACCCCGAGCGCAACGAGACGCAGGCCCGCTCGGCGTTGCTGGACCACGTGCCGGTGACACCGGAGCGGGTGCACGCGATGGCGCCCTCCGACGGCGAGTTCGGCGACGACCCGGAGGCGGCTGCCGAGGCCTACGCCGAGGTGTTGGCGGCCGCCGCCCCGCCGGAGGACCGCTACCCCGTGCCCACCTTCGACGTGTGCCTGCTCGGGGTGGGCGAGGAGGGCCACACGGCCTCGATCTTCCCGGACTCCCCCGCGGTCCACGAGACCGAGCGCACCGTCGTCGCCGTGCGCGACTGCCCGAAGCCGCCGCCGGTCCGGGTCAGCCTGACCCTGCCGGCGATCCGCCGGTCCGCCGAGGTCTGGCTGATGACGACCGGCGCGGGGAAGGCCGCCGCGGTCGCGATGGCTCTGGGCGGCGCGGGTGAGGTCGCGCTTCCCGCGGCCGGCGCGACGGGGCGGACCAGGACGCTCTGGCTGCTGGACCGGACCGCGGCGGAGAAGGCCCCGGGGCTGTCCGCCGTCCATCTGGGGTAACCCCGCCGATTTGCTCCAGCACAGTTATGTGTAATGCAACGTCCCGTCCGGACGATACCTCTCTCTTTACTGGAGACCGGGGAAACTCCGGAGGGGAGGCCGCGCATGCCAACGGGGCAACAGGAACAACCCGCCGTCGGGGCCGAGCTGCCGTGCCAGCGCACGCACTCGGTCTCGCCGGCGGAGCACGCCGAACCGGCGGAGGCGATCCCGGTCGCCGTCTCCGGCGCGGAGTTCTCGCTGATCCCACGCCCGGGAGCGGTCCTGCGTGCGTTACCGAGGTGGGTGGTCGCCCGGCGCGTGAGCCAGCGGTTCAGGAACATCGCCTCCGACGTGTTCGCCCTGGTGCTGGCCGTGCTCGACGTCTGGCTGGTGATCCCCGAGGACGCGCCGGGCTACAGCCTGTGGCTGTCCGGGGCGGCGGTGGCGGCGATGGTGCTGCGCCGGCACGTCCCGTTCGTCGCGGTGCTGGTGACCGTGCCCGGGTTCCTCACCGGCTGGTCACAGCTCGCGGCGATGCTCGCGCTGGGCACGCTGGCGAAACGGCGGGGGTGGAACTGGCAGCTCGTGGTGGGCTCGGTGCTGGTGTTCCTGTGCTACTTCATCCGGTGGCCGCTGGACGAGTTCGCCGCGTTGACCTGGCGGGAGCACGTGCTGCACGTGATCTGGGGTGTCATCGTCGCGGGTATGCCGGTGGCGATCGGGCTGCTGATCACCGCCCGGCGCGAGCTCTCCCGCCGGATCCGGGAGCTCGCCACGAGCCGGGAGCGGGAGAAGGCGCTCTACGCCGAGACCGTGCGTGCCGCGGAGCGGACCAAGCTCGCCCGGGAGATGCACGACGTGGTGTCCCACCAGGTCACGTTGATCGCGATGCAGGCGGGCGCGCTCCAGGTGGCCGCCCCGGACGAGTCGTCGAGGACCGCCGCCACGACCATCCGTGAGCTTTCCACCCAGACGCTGGAGGAGCTGCGGAACCTGGTCGGCGTGCTGCGGTCCGGGGACGCGGCGGAGAGTGGCCAGCCCGGGCTGGACGAGCTGGGGGACCTGGTCCGCAACTTCCGCTCGGAGTCGGTGCCGGTGGCCCTGGACGTGACGGCCGAGCCCTCGACGCTGCCGAGGCCGGTGTCGCACGCGGTGTACCGGACCGTGCAGGAGGCGCTGACGAACGTGCGGAAGCACGCGTCGGGTGCACGGGCATCGGTTCGGGTCACCGCCCAGCGGGACACCCTGGTCGTGGAGGTCCGCAACGGCCGGGCCAACGACCGCCCCCCGGCGCTGCCCTCCGGTGGACACGGCCTGATCGGCCTGCGGGAACGGGCGGGACTGCTCGGTGGCACGTTCTCCGCCGGGCCGACCGCCGAAGGCGGTTTCCGGGTCTCGGCGACCTATCCCCTGGCCGGCTGACCCCCGGCCGGGAACCGGCGAAAGTAGGTGGTCAGCCCTCGCGCTGCTTGCGGAGCTTGGCCAGGGCCTCGGCGAGGATTGCCTCGCCGTCGGCGTCCGAGCGCCGCTCCTTCACGTAGGCGAGGTGCGTCTTGTAGGGCTCGTTGCGCGGAGCCTTCGGCGGCTCCTGCTCGTCACGGCCGCCGGGCAGGCCACAGCGCGGGCAGTCCCACGACTCCGGCTCCTCGGCGTCCAGCGCGAACGACGGACGGGACTCGTGCCCGTTCGCGCACCAGTAGGAAACTCTCCGGCGCGGGGCCGACTCCCCACGCTCCGACTCGCCCATGGGTCCAGCGCCGACTCGAGTACCTCGAATCGCACTACCACCAGCCATTGACTCTCACACCCCAATGCGGAGAAACAGGTGCGGACGCCCGCACCGAGCAGAAGACGGCTCAGGCGACCTTGATGAGCAGGCCGAGGCCGATGACGCAGATCAGCCAGATGGCGCCGATGAACAGCGTGGCCCGGTCGAGGTTCTTCTCCGCCACGCTCGACCCGGACAGGCTGGACTGCATACCACCGCCGAACAGCGACGACAGACCGCCACCCCGGCCGCGGTGCAGCAGCACCAGAAGGATCAGCAGCAGGCTGGTGACGATCAGACCAATCTGCAGAGCTAGAACCATGTCATCCTCGCTGTCGCCCCGTGTCCGCGCGGCACGCGGAGAATACACAGGTTACCTGGTGGTCGGAGATCGTTTCACGCACCCCCGGCCTCTTCCGGCGCAAATTGTTGCTCACCGGTACAAACGGGTCAACTCTCCGTGCCGACCTGGCGATCCCGCCGCGACAAAGTGCGCGAACGGACGCGTGACGTCCAGTTCAGACGCGGCGAAAAATGGCGTCGGATAAGAACGAGGACCAGCGCCCTCGCGGAACCGCAATTTTCCGATGCGCCGAACCACGACCGGGCCGGTGACCACGGCGGCGAGAGTGCCCCGGTGACGAAGGGGCACCCTCGCCGGCCGTGCCAGGTCAGCTGGCCCGGGTGGGCGGGCTCGGTCGGTCGGTCAGGGCAGCGGCCCGCCGGCGGCCAGCGCACAGAGCTTGGTGAACTCCTCGGCGTCCAGACTGGCGCCGCCGACCAGCGCACCGTCGATGTCGTCCTGCTTGACGAGGTCGCCGATGTTGCCGGACTTCACCGAGCCGCCGTAAAGGATCCGCACGTCGCCCGCGATCTGCTCGCCGTACTTCTCCGCGAGCCTGGCGCGCATCGCACCGCAGACCTCCTGGGCGTCGGCCGGTGTGGCCACGCGGCCGGTGCCGATCGCCCACACCGGCTCGTAGGCCAGGACGACCTTGGTCACCTGCTCGGTCTTCAGGCCCTTGAGCCCGGCGATCAGCTGGTCGGTGGTGTGGGCGACGTGGTTGCCCGCCTCCCGCACCTCCAGCGGCTCGCCGACACAGAGGATCGGGGAGATGTCGTGCTTGAGCGCGGCCTTCACCTTGGCGTTGACCAGGTCGTCGGACTCGCCGTGGTGTTCGCGGCGCTCGCTGTGCCCGACCGTCACGTACGTGCAGCCGAGCTTGGCGAGCATCGGACCGGACACGTCGCCGGTGTAGGCGCCGGAGTCGTGCCGGGAGAGGTCCTGCGCACCGTAGCGGATCTTGAGCTTGTCACCGTCCACGAGCGTCTGGACACTGCGGATGTCGGTGAACGGCGGCAGCACCGCGACCTCGACCTTGGCGAAGTACTTCTCCGGTAAGGCGAAGGCGATCTTCTGGACGAGGGCGATGGCCTCGAGGTGGTTGAGGTTCATCTTCCAGTTGCCCGCGACCAACACCTGGCGGCTCATCCGCGCTCCAATACCGCGATGCCCGGAAGTTCCTTACCCTCAAGGAACTCCAGCGAGGCGCCGCCTCCGGTCGAAATGTGTGAGAAGCGGTCCTCGGGCAGGCCGAGCGCGCGAACGGCCGCGGCCGAGTCGCCGCCGCCGACCACGCTGAACGCCTCGGAGTCCACAATGGCCTGCGCAACGCCTCGCGTGCCCTCGGCGAACGGGGCCAGCTCGAACACGCCCATCGGGCCGTTCCAGAACACCGTGCCGGCCTCGGCCAGCGCGTCGGCGTAGCGCTCGACGGTGATCGGGCCGATGTCCAGGCCCTTCCAGTTCTCCCGCATCTGGGCCGCGAGCACCGTCTGGGTGCTGGCGTCGGCCGAGAAGTCGTCCGCCATGACCACGTCAGCCGGCAGCATGATCTTGTCGCCGGCCTCGGCCAGCAGCCGCTTGCAGGTGTCGATCATGTCGGCCTCGAGCAGCGAGTCGCCGATGCCGAGCCCCTCGGCGGCCATGAACGTGTAGCACATACCGCCGCCGACGAGCAGCCGGTCGACCCTGGGCAGCAGCGACTCGATCACCGCGAGCTTGTCCGAGACCTTCGCCCCGCCCAGCACGACGACGAACGGCCGGTCCGGCGTCCCGGTGAGCCGGCGGAGCACCTCGACCTCGGCCAGCACGAGCCCGCCGGCGTAGGCCGGCAGGAGCGACGCGACGTCGTAGACCGACGCCTGCTTGCGGTGCACGACACCGAAACCGTCGGAGACGAACGCGCCGCCCTCGCCGACCAGCGAGACCAGCTCGCGCGCGAACTCGCCGCGCTCGGTCTCTACTTTGGAAGTCTCACGGGGATCGAACCGAATGTTCTCCAGCAGCGCGACCTCGCCGTCGCCCAAGCCCTCCACCGTAGACTTGGCGGAGTGACCGACGACATCGGACGCGAGCTCGACCCGCCCACCGAGCAGCTCGGCGAGCCGTGCTGCGACGGGCCGCAGGGAGTACTTCGGGTCCGGCTCGCCCTTGGGGCGGCCGAGGTGGGCGGTGACGACCACCCGGGCGCCGCCCTCGGTGAGCCGCCGCAGTGTCGGCAGCGACGCGCGGATGCGCCCGTCGTCGGTGATCGTCTCCCCGTCGAGCGGCACGTTCAGGTCGGCGCGCACCAACACGCGCCGCCCCGACACACCCTCGCCGAGCAGGTCGTCGAGAGTCCTCATCCCGCCGCCTACAGCTTGGACGCGACGAGCGCGGTCAGGTCGACGAGCCGGTTCGAGTAGCCCCACTCGTTGTCGTACCAGCCGACGACCTTGACCTGGTTGCCGATGACCTTGGTCAGCGGTGCGTCGTAGATGCAGGACGCGGGGTCGGTGACGATGTCGGCGGAGACGATGGGGTCCTCGTTGTAGCGCAGGATGCCCTTGAGCGGGCCGTCCGCGGCCTTGCGGTAGATCGCGTTGACCTCGTCGACGGTGGTCTCCCGGCCGACGGTGACGGTGAGGTCGGTCGCCGAGCCGGTGGGCACCGGGACCCGCAGGGCGTAGCCGTCGAGCTTGCCGTTGAGCTCGGGCAGCACC
Source organism: Actinophytocola xanthii (assembly GCF_001921205.1). Classification (GTDB taxonomy): domain Bacteria; phylum Actinomycetota; class Actinomycetes; order Mycobacteriales; family Pseudonocardiaceae; genus Actinophytocola; species Actinophytocola xanthii. The sequence goes on from NZ_MSIE01000001.1 coordinate 179,636, forward strand.
AGGCCGATCGCCTTGGCCGCACCGGTCGAGGTGGGCACGATGCTCAGCGCCGCGGCGCGGGCCCGGCGCAGGTCCTTGTGCGGGGCGTCCTGCAGGTTCTGGTCCTGGGTGTAGGCGTGGATCGTCGTCATCAGGCCCTTCTCGACGGTGAACTCGTCGTGCAGGACCTTCGCCAGCGGCGCCAGGCAGTTCGTGGTGCAGGAGGCGTTGGAGATGACGGTCTGCGAACCGTCGTAGGCGGAGTCGTTCGCGCCCAGGACCACGGTCAGGTCCTCACCCTTGGCCGGGGCGGAGATGATCACCTTCTTGGCGCCGCCCTCGTCGACGTGCCGCCGGGCGTCCGCCGCCTTGGTGAAGAACCCGGTCGACTCGACGACCACGTCGACGTTCAGGTCCTTCCAGGGCAGCTTGCCGGGGTCGCGCTCGGCCAGGGCCTTGATCGTCTTGCCGTCGACCTCGATGCCCTCGTCGGTGGCCCGTACGTCGTAGGGGAGGCGCCCCAGGATGCTGTCGTACTTGAGCAGGTGGGCCATCGTCGCCACGTCACCGAGGTCGTTGAAGGCCACGATCTCGATGTCGTGGTCGCTGGCCGCTACCGCGCGCCAGAAGTTACGGCCGATGCGGCCGAAGCCGTTGACGCCAACTCGAACCGTCACGGTGCGTCTCCTCGTGCTCGTCGTTCCACCGCTGGTCACCCTATCGCCCGTGACCCGGCAGGTCGCGACACGGAGGGGTGAGGTGACTGTATCGAATCAGTTCCCCGCGCCGGACGCCGGTGCGCTGGTCGCAGCGCTGGTCGGAGCGCTGCTGCGAACGAGAGGGGGAAATCTTTCACAACGACGGTATCTGGGGAGCGCGGTCCCGCTCCTGTCTTGGTGTAGGGGGGTTCGCTGGAACGGCGGTGGGGCAGGGGGTGGCCCATCGCCGAGGGGGAGCGGCACCCGAAGGTGGCCCGCCTGACTGCGTGGGGGTCAGTCAGGCGGGCTTCGCCGCCTTCACGCTCGGCCGCCTGACCGGTCCCGCCGCCGCACACCCCGCCGCCGCACACCTAGCCGCGGCACACCCCGCCTCTCATACCGGCGCCTCTCATACCGGCGCCTCTCATACCTCGGCCTCGAGCATCTCGGCGGTGACCGCGGACTCGGTGTCCGGCAGGCCCAGCTCCTTCGCCCGCTTGTCCGCCATCGCCAGCAGGCGGCGGATCCGGCCGGCCACGGCGTCCTTGGTCATCGGCGGGTCCGAGAGCTGACCCAGCTCCTCCAGCGAGGCCTGGCGGTTGGACAGCCGGAGCTTGCCGGCGGCGCTGAGGTGGTCCGGCGCGGTGTCCCCGAGGATCTCCATCGCGCGCTGCACCCGGGCCGCGGCCGCGACCGCCGCCCTGGCCGAGCGGCGCAGGTTGGCGTCGTCGAAGTTGGCCAGCCGGTTGGCCGTGGCACGGACCTCGCGGCGCATCCGGCGCTCCTCCCAGGCCAGCACGCTCGTGTGCGCACCAAGCCTGGTCAGCATCGCCCCGATCGCGTCGCCGTCGCGCACGACCACCCGGTCCGCGCCCCGAACCTCCCGCGACTTGGCCTGGATGCCCATCCGCCGGGCCGCGCCGACCAGGGCCAGCGCCGCCTCCGGGCCCGGGCAGGTGATCTCCAGGGCCGAGGAGCGACCCGGCTCGGTCAGCGAGCCGTGGGCCAGGAACGCCCCCCGCCAGGCGGCCTCGGCGTCGCACACCCCGCCGGAGACCACCGGTGCGGGCAGGCCGCGGACCGGCCGGCCCCGCGGGTCGAGCAGCCCGGTCTGGCGGGCCAGCCCGTCGCCGTCCTTGACCACCCGGACGACGTAGCGGGTGCCCTTGCGCAGGCCGCTGGAGGCCAGGACGTGCACGTCGGCGTTGTGCCCGAACAGGTCGTGGATCTCCTTGCGCAGCCGCCGGGCGGCCACGCCGGTGTCGAGCTCGGCCTCCACGACCACCCGCCCGGCCACGATGTGCAGCCCGCCTGCGAACCGCAGCAGCGACGACACCTCCGCCCGCCGGCAGCAGGTCTTCGACACCGCGAGCCTGCTCAGCTCGTCCTTGACCGCTGCGGTCATCGCCACGGGAGCCCCTCCTCTACCGAACCGGGACACCGGCGTGCTTCCTCCCACAGAAGCCGCCACCATCCCACCACCATCACCGGCGCACCGCCGCCAGGGCGTCCCGGAGGCTCTCGGCGAGGGCCTTCGGATCGTGTCGCTCGCGTGCCTCGCCGGACGCCACCCCGTCCAACCGCATGCTCGCTCCCAGCGACTCCGCCGCTCGTCGCAGCCGGTCCGGCGTGGACACCGAGTCGGCGTCGGCTATCACCGCGTCGACCCGCAGGCGGGGTGCGTGCTCGCAGAGTACGTCCAGGTGGCGCTCCGGGGAGAAGCCGGCGGTCTCCCCCGGCTGGGGGACCAGGTTCAGCACCACGATCCGGGCGGCGCTCGTGGTGATCAACGCCTCATGCAGCTCGGGGACCAGCAGGTGCGGCAGCACGCTCGTGAACCAGGAGCCGGGCCCGAGCAGCACCACGTCGGCGTCCAGCACGGCGCGGACCGCGGCCGGGCAGGCGGTCGGCGTCGAGGTGGGGCTGCCCGCGGTGTGCAGCCGGATCCGCTGGACCTGGCCCGGGGTCGTGGCGACCGCGACCTGGCCGCGGATGCGGCGCACGGCCGCGGCGTCCTCGTCCAGACCGACCACGTCGGCCTCGATGTCGAGCGGTTCGGTGCACATGGGCAGCACCCGGCCGCGCAGCCCGAGCAGCCGGGCGGCCTCCTCCAGCGCGGTCACCGGGTCGGGGACGACCTCCAGCAGCCCGGCCAGCAGCAGGTTGCCCACGGCATGGCCGGCCAGCGCGCCGGTGCCGCCGAACCGGTGCTGGAAGACCGCGCGCCACAGCTCGTGCTCCTCGCCGGCGAGCGCCGCGAGCGCCTTGCGCAGGTCGCCGGGCGGCAGCAGCCCCAGCTCGCGGCGCAGCCGGCCCGAGGACCCGCCGTCGTCGGCGACGGTGACCACGGCGGTCACGTCCGGGGTGATCCGGCGCAACGCGCTCAGCGTCGCGTGCAGCCCCTGCCCTCCCCCGAGCGCGACAGCCCTCACTCGCGCCCCAGGTCCCGGTGCACGACCTTGACCGCCATCCGGTCCTCGTCGGCCAGCCGGCGGGACAGCTCCTCGGAGATGCAGACACTGCGGTGCTTGCCGCCCGTGCAGCCGATCGCGAGCGTCAGGTACCGCTTGCCCTCGCGCCGGTAACCGGCCCCGATCAGGCGCAGCAGCTCGTGGTAGCGGTCCAGGAACTCCTCGGCACCCTCCTGCGTGAGCACGTAGTTGCGCACGTCGGAGTCCTTGCCGGTGAGGTCCTTGAGCTCGGGGATCCAGAACGGGTTGGGCAGGAAGCGGCAGTCCATCACCAGGTCGGCGTCCATCGGGATGCCGTACTTGTAGCCGAAGGACAGCACGGTGACCCGGGTGTTCGTGCTGGACTCGGTGCCGAAGGCGTCCTCGATCTTCGCGCGGAGCTGGTGCACCGACAGCGTGCTGGTGTCCAGGACCAGGTCGGCTGTCTCGCGCAGCGGGCCGAGCAGGTCGCGCTCGGTCTTGATGCCGTCGATCAGGCGGCCGTCGCCCTGCAGCGGGTGTCCCCGCCGGACCTGCTCGAACCGGCGGACTAGCACGTCGTCGGTCGCCTCGAGGAACAGCACCCTCGGCTTGTACTCGCTGGAGTCGAGCTCCTTGATGATCGCGGCGAGGTCCTCGGTGAACGCACGGCTGCGCACGTCCATCACGACCGCCACCTTGGTCACCGCTCCCTGCGCCTTCGCGCCGAGCTCCACCATCGTGTGGATGAGCTCGGGCGGCAGGTTGTCCACGACGAACCAGCCCAGGTCCTCCAGGCACTTCGCGGCCGTGCTGCGGCCCGCGCCGGACAGACCGGTCACCACCGCCACCTCGACCCCTGGGGCGTGCTCTTCCTTCTCGCTCACTGACCGGTCCTCCCCGTTTCCTTGTCCCCGTCTCCCGCGCCGCTCTCCGCCGTGCCGCGCGCCAGTGCGCTGTGTACCAGCGCCGCGGTGTGCGCGCCGATTCCCGGCACACCGCTGATGTCGTCCACGCTCGCCTGGCGTAACCGCTTCAGCGAACCGAAGTGTTTGAGCAGGGCCGACTTGCGGCTCTGGCCCAAGCCCGGGATGTCGTCCAGGGCCGAGGTCGTCATGCGCTTGGAGCGCTTGGAGCGGTGGTAGGCGACGGCGAACCGGTGCGCCTCGTCCCGGACGCGCTGGAGCAGGTAGAGCCCCTCGCTGGTGCGGGACAGGATGGTGGGCTCCGGGTCGGCCGGCAGCCACACCTCCTCGAGCCGCTTGGCGAGCCCCACCACGGCCACGTCGGTGATCCCCAGCTCGGCCAGCACGTCCGCGGCGGCGTTGGCCTGCGGGCCGGCACCGTCCACGACCAGCAGGTTCGGCGCGTAGGCGAACTTCTTGGGCCGGCCCGTCTCCGGGTCGATGCCGGGCGTGTGCTCCGCACCGTCCTTGTTCTCGCTCAGGTACCGGTGGAACCGCCGGCGGACGACCTCGGCGATCGAGGCCACGTCGCCCTCCGCGGCGGCCTCCCGGATCGCGAAGCGGCGGTACTCGGACTTGCGCGCGAGCCCGTCCTCGAACACGACCAGGGACGCGACCACGTCGGCACCCTGGATGTGGCTGATGTCGATGCACTCGATGCGCAGCGGCGCGCTGTCCAGGCCGAGCGCGTCCTGCAGCTCCTGCAGGGCCGCCGAGCGCGCGGTCAGGTCGCCGGCCCGGCGGAGCTTGTGCTGGGCGAACGCCTCCTTGGCGTTGCGCTGGACCGTCTCCATCAGGGCGCGCTTGTCCCCGCGCTGGGGAATGCGGAGCTGGACGCGGGCGCCGCGCAGGCCGGAGAGCCAGTCCGCGACGGCCGGGGCGTCCTCGGGCAGCGCCGGGACGAGCAGCTCACGCGGGACGGGGCTCCCCTCCCCCTCCTCGGCGAGCTCGGCCTGGTCACCGTAGAACTGGCCGACGAACTGGTCGACCAGGCCCGCCTCGTCGATCTCGTCGATCTTGTCGATGACCCAGCCGCGCTGGCCCCGCACGCGCCCGCCCCGGACGTGGAAGACCTGGACGGCGGCCTCCAGCTCGTCGTGGGCGAACGCGACGACGTCGGCGTCGGTGCCGTCGCCGAGCACGACGGCCTGCTTCTCCATGGCCCGGCGCAGCGCGGCGAGGTCGTCCCGCAGGCGGGCGGCGCGCTCGAACTCGAGCTCGGCGGAGGCGGCGTTCATCTCCCGCTCGAGGCGGCGCATCATCGCGTCGGTGCGCCCGGCGAGGAAGTCGCAGAAGTCCTCGACGATGCCGCGGTGCTCGTCCTCGGTGACCCGGCCGACGCAGGGCGCGGAGCACTTGCCGATGTAGCCGAGCAGGCACGGCCGGCCGATCTGGCCGTGCCGCTTGAACACCCCGGCCGAGCAGGTCCGGGCCGGGAACACGCGCAGCAGCAGGTCCAGCGTCTCGCGGATGGCCCAGGCGTGGGCGTAGGGGCCGAAGTAGCGCACCCCGCGGCGGCGCGGGCCGCGGTAGACGTGCAGCCGGGGGTACTGCTCGTGCAGCGTGACCGCGAGGACCGGGTAGGACTTGTCGTCCCGGTAGCGAACGTTGAAGCGCGGGTCGAACTCCTTGATCCAGTTGTACTCGAGCTGGAGCGCCTCGACCTCGGTCGTCACGACGGTCCACTCCACGGCCCCGGCCGTGGTCACCATCTGGCGGGTGCGCGGGTGGAGCAGCGTGAGGTCGGCGAAGTAGGAGTTCAACCGGCTGCGCAGGCTCTTGGCCTTGCCGACATAGATGACGCGCCCGTCCGGGTCACGAAACTTGTACACCCCGGGAGCCTCGGGAATCGTGCCCGGCGACGGCCGATATGTCGACGGATCTGCCACGCGCCCAGCCTACGGCCGGGCACCGACAGGCGCGGACGCGCCCGCCGATGCGCGGGTGCTCAGACGGCGTGCAGGTTGCCGTCCGCGCCGACGACGCAGGCGGCGCTGCCGCGGCCGGACGCCACGAACTCGGTGACGCAGCGACCGAGCTGGCCGTGGCCGCGGGCGTTGGGGTGGAAGGACTCCTGGGCCATGTGGATGCCGATCGCGTCCAGCCCGCCGGTCACCCAGGCCCACGGGTCGACCGTCACCCGGTTCTGCCACTCGGTCGAGGGGTTGTTGTAGCCGCTGCACGCCTCGTGGCCCTCGGTGCCGCGGGAGAAGTCCAGGAACTTCACCCCGGTGCGGGTGGCGACACCGCGCAGGACCTCGGACAGCTGGGGCACGGCAACGGTGCGCCCGTACCGGGCGTCACCGATCTTGAACGGGCAGCCCTGCGGGCCGTGCAGCACCTCGTCCATCCGCTCGGTCAGCGGCGAGGCGTACGAGGTGAGGACGAGGTTGTAGCTCCCGGCGGCGTACCCGGCCTGGGTCATCGCGGACCGGACGTCGTTGACCGCGGTCTCCACCTTCGGGGCCATGGCGGCCAGCCGGCGCGGCCACTCGGTCTGCAGGCGCGAGCGGCAGCCGGAGCCGAACGGGTTGAACCAGGCCTCGATGCAGTCGAGCATCGTGTCGGCGAACGCGGGGTCGTCGTTCGCGCCGACCTGGACCAGGACCGTCGTGACCCGGTACTGGCGGGCGACGTCGATCAGCCGCCGGGCCTGGGAGCCCTCGGTGTAGTGGGTGGTGTCGGCGAGCGAGACGTTCGCGGAGTCGGCGCCGGAGCAGGCGAGGTTGATCGTGCGGTCGGCCACCGCGGTCCGGTGGACCAGCGCGTTGGCCGAGCGGTGGCACCAGTTCCCGTTCTCGCCGCGAGTGCCGGGCTCGTAGTTGCCGGCGCCCTCCCCGGAGATCGCGCTGTCGCCCAGGGAGACGATGGCCGTCGGGCGCTCGTCCCGCTGGGCGCCCTCCTGCGCGCTCGCCCCCGGGGCGACGAGCAGGGCCGCGGTCACCAGGGCCGCCGTTCCGACGCCGAAGATCCTCAACCCGCGCATGGCTTCTCCCCGAAACCGCGGCGTTACCGCCTGGTCAATGTTATGTCAGTCACCCTAACCAGGCGGTAACACACGGGGCTATAAGCCGAATGGCTCTCATATTCGCCGTTCGGCTCACATTACACGGTGGGCGTGTCGGCGACGCTCAGGCCAACGTGACCTGGTCGCCCTCCACCGTCACCGGCAACTCGGCCAGCGGCTTGGTCGCGGGACCCTTGACCGCGGCGCCGCTGGTGTCGAACTCGCTGCCGTGGCTCGGGCAGACCGAGATGCCGTTCTCCGGCGCCCGGACGATCGTGCCCTGGTGGGTGCAGGCGGCGTTGAACGCCTTCACCTCCTCGCCGTTGCGCACGAGCAGCGCCTTGCCACCGTCCTCGGTGTCGATGAGGAGGCCGCCCCCGTCGGGGATGTCGGCCAGCGGCGTCGAGGTGCTCGCGCCGCCGCTCGCCCCGCTCTGGGAGCTGCCCGAGCCGCCACCGGAGCCACCCGAGCTCCCGCCGGTGTTCCCCGAGTCATCACTCGAGCACGCCACGGCCAGCGCCCCGGGGGCGACGAGCGCGACAGCCAGGCCGCACAGCATGTCCCGGCGGGTGCGCGGGTGGCTCGGCTGGGTCGTGGTGGGTTCAACCGCAGTCACAACGGGCTCCTTGATCTTTCGGTCAGACAGGTACAAGGGGCCTAACGCACGCGCCGGAGAAACGGTTCAACAATGAACTACTTTCACAGCGTCTTGCCAGGCGCGGCCTCACAGGGCCAGGTGGAGGCGTAGCGCGGCGTCCAACCGGCCCATCACCTCGGCCGGGACCAGGCCGATCCGCCCGCGAACGCGGTTCGTCGAGATCGTCCGCACCTGCTCGGCCTGGGCCTTCGAGTCGGCGGCCAGACCGCACTCCGCCGCCCGCAGCAGTACCTGGAAGGGGTACACGCGTCCTACGTTCGAGGTGACCGGCACGACGGTGACCACGCCGCGGCCCGCGCGGCGCACGGCCCGGTTCGCCGCGTCGTTGGAGACCACCACCGCGGGCCTGGTCTTGTTGGCCTCCGCGCCCCGCGCTGGCTCGAGCTCGACCCAGTAGAGCTCGCCCCGCCTCACAGCCCGTCGCCGCTCGCCCGTTCCCAGGCGGCGGACTCCGCGCGGTCCCACTCGTCGAAGGCGCTGGCGTACTCCTCCTCCAGCTCGGCGGCCCGCAACAGCGCGATCGCGCGCTGGATGGCCGAGGAACGGGAGGGCTCGCCGGTACGGCGCACGTACTCGTCGACGAAGGCCACGTCCTCGGCGGGCAGGCTGACGCTGAGCTTCACACCGTCGATGCTACCGGCGGTACTACCACCGCGACTACCCGACCGACCGCTCCCCCACGGCCTCGCGGCGCACTCGGCGCAGCTCACGCATGGCCGTGATCGCGTGCTCGCCGTCCATCGCCTGGATGGCCACCAGCGGGACGTACTCGTCGTGGGGCAGCTCGAGCCGGGCCCAGGGGGAGCCGTCCGGGAAGCTCACCTGCTCGATGTCCGACCAGGCGAACCGGCGGGAACCGAGCATGTTGCGCACCTCGACGCCCTCGGCGTCCGCCCGCACCCGCGGCCGGGTGAACCAGAGGGCACCGGCCGCGAGGAACAGCCCGATCCCGATCATCGCCACCTGGTCGGACAGCCGGAAGTAGGCGCCGGTGTACTCGCGCAGCATCAGCAGGCCCGCCACGGTGAAGGCCGACAGCAGGACCACCGCCGCGATCCCGGCGATCACCCGCACCCGGCGCGGGCGCACCACGAAGCTCACTTGAACCCCCGATCGGTCCACGGCTGGCGCAGGCCGCGTACCACCATCGCCGTGTCCAGCGCCGCCACGCACGCCTCGAAACCCTTGTCCTCGGTCGACTCCGGCAGCCCGCAGCGGTCCAGGGCCTGCTCCTCGGTGTCGACCGTCAGCACGCCGTTGCCGACCGGCGTCGACTCGTCCAGCGAGACCCGGGTGAGCCCGGCGGTCACCGCGTCGCAGACGTACTCGAAGTGCGGGGTGCCGCCACGGATCACCACCCCGAGCGCGACGACCGCCTCGTGGTTGCGGGCCAGCGCCTGGCACACCACCGGCAGCTCGACCGCACCCGGCACCCGGACCACGGTCGGCTCGTTGATACCGGCCCGCTCGGCGGCGAGCAGCGCGCGCCGCAGCAACGTGTCGGTGATCTTCTCGTGCCACCGCGTCGCGGCGATCGCGAGCCGGATCCCCGCACAGTCGGGAACCGACAACTCAGGCCGTCCAACACCACTCACTGGGCCGCCTCCCCGCGATCGAAAGTGTTGGTCACAGGCGGCCTTCCAGCACGTCGAGGTCCAGGTCGCCCAGCTCGTGGCCCATGCGGTCCCGCTTGGTGCGCAGGTAGTGGAGATTCTCGGAGTTGGGGCGGATCGGCAGTGCCACGCGGTCGACGATGGCGAGACCGTAGCCGTCCAGGCCCACGCGCTTGGCGGGGTTGTTGGTCAGCAGGCGCATGGACCTGACGCCGAGGTCGTAGAGGATCTGGGCGCCCTGGCCGTAGTCGCGGGCGTCGGCGGGGACGCCGAGAGCGAGGTTGGCGTCGACGGTGTCGGCCCCGTCGTCCTGCAGCTGGTAGGCCTGCAGCTTGTGCATCAGGCCGATGCCGCGGCCCTCGTGGCCGCGCATGTAGAGCACGACGCCGCGGCCCTCGGCGGCCACCGCGGCGAGGGCGGCGTCGAGCTGCGGGCCGCAGTCACAGCGCAGCGAGCCGAACACGTCCCCGGTGAGGCACTCGGAGTGCACGCGGACCAGCACGTTCTCCCCGTCCCCGATGTCGCCGTAGACCAGGGCGATGTGCTCGATGCCGTCGAGGGTGGAGTCGTACCCGACGGCGCGGAAGGTGCCGTGCGCTGTCGGGATGCGTGCCTCGGCGACCCGCACGACCTGCACCTCGTGCCGGCGGCGGTAGTCGATGAGGTCGGCGATGGAGATGATGGCGAGGTCGTGCTCCGCGGCGAACACCTCGAGCTCGTCGCGGCGGGCCATGTCGCCCTCGTCCTTCTGGGACACGATCTCGCACAGCACGCCGGCCGGGCGCAGGCCCGCCATCACGGCCAGGTCGACCGCGGCCTCGGTGTGGCCGGGCCGGCGGAGCACGCCGCCCTCCTTGGCACGCAGCGGCACGACGTGGCCGGGCCGGGTGAAGTCCTCGGCCGCGGACTTCTCGTCGGCGAGCATCCGGATCGTATGGGCGCGGTCGGCGGCGGAGATGCCGGTGGACACGCCCTCCTTGGCGTCGACGGTCACCGTGTACGCCGTTCCGCGCACGTCCTGGTTGGTGTGGAACATCGGCGGCAGGTCGAGCCGGTCGCAGTCGGCCTCGGGCAGCGGGACGCAGATGTAGCCGGAGGTGTAGCGAACCATGAACGCCAACAGTTCGGGCGTCGCCTTCTCCGCGGCGAAGATCAGGTCGCCCTCGTTCTCGCGGTCCTCGTCGTCGACCACGATGACCGGTCGCCCGGCGCGGATGTCGGCCACGGCCCGCTCGACGCCCTGGAGGTTGTTCCCCGTACCACTCACGGTGTCGTCACTCATGGGTCTCCCCCTCGCTGCTGAGCCCATTGTGCTCCGCCGGGACGCGGGCTCCGGACAAGTGTGGTGCGGCCAACCTCTCCACGTACTTGGCGACCACGTCCACCTCGAGGTTGACCCGGTCACCGGGCTGTCTGGACCCCAGGGTGGTGGCTCGGAGCGTCTCCGGGATCAGGCTGACCGAGAACTCGCTGCCCGCGGGACCGCCGTCGGTCACCTCGCCGTCGGTCACCTCGACGACGGTCAGCGAGACCCCGTCGACCGTGATCGAGCCCTTCTCGACGAGGTAGCGGGCGAGGCCGCGCGGCAGGCCGATGCGAACCAGGTCCCAGTGCTGCGACGGCGAGCGGCTCAGCACCACGCCCGTGCCGTCGACGTGCCCCTGCACGATGTGGCCGCCGAACCGCTTGCCCACCTCGGCGGCGCGCTCCAGGTTCACCTCGTCGGCGACGGCGACCTTGTCCAGGCTCGAGCGGACGAGCGTCTCGCGCATGACGTCGGCGGTGAACGCGCCGTCGGCGACCTCGATGACGGTCAGGCACACGCCGTTGACCGCGATCGAGTCGCCGACCCCGGCGTCGCTGGTGACCAGCGGACCGGCGACGGTGATCCGCGCCGCGTCCGGGAGGTCCCGCACGTCCACCACCCGGCCGCGCTCCTCGACGATCCCGGTGAACACCTAGCTCTCCTCCCGCCCGGCCCCCGCCGTGTCCGCCATCGCCCGCAGCTGCCGCACCGCCTCGGCCGGGTCGTCCGCGCCGTAGACGGCCGAACCGGCGACGAAACAGTCGACACCGGCCTGCGCGGCCCGCTCGATCGTCTCCGCGTTGATCCCGCCGTCGATCTCCACCAGCACCGACAGCTCCCCGGCCGCGACCAGGCGTTTCGCCGCCCGGACCTTGTCCAGCACGTCCGGGATGAACTCCTGCCCGCCGAAACCCGGCTCGACCGACATCACGAGCAACGTGTCGAAGTGGGCCAGCAATTCCACATAGGGCTCGAGGGGGGTCCCCGGCTTGATCGACAGGCCGGCCCTGGCCCCCGCGGCCCGGATGTCCTTGGCGATCTTCGACGGGTCGCCGGCCGCCTCGACGTGGACCGTCACGTTGTGCGCCCCCGCCTCGGCGTAGCCCACCGCCCAGCGGTCCGGGTCCTCGATCATCAGGTGGCAGTCGACGGGGATGTCGGTGTTGCTCAACAGCGCCTGCACCACCGGGAGGCCGATGGTGAGGTTGGGTACGAAGTGGCCGTCCATCACGTCGACGTGCAGCCAGTCCGCGCCCCGCACGGCGGCGGTCTCCTCGGCCAGGCGGGCGAAGTCCGCGGCGAGGATGCTGGGCGCGATCATGGGTTTCGCTGGCACCTGCCGAGCATATTGGCTCGGCCTCGGCGACGTGTTTCGTGACGTGCTCACTTGGCGCCTCAGCGGTACCGGTCGAAGGCGGCCACGATCTCGTCCCGACCGGCATCCGAGGCCAGCAGGAGCTGGAGCAGGATCCTGGCCTTGGCCGGGTCGAGGAAGCCGGACTGGATGAGGCCGCGGTCGAGCAGGTCGCGCTCGGAGCCGGGGTAGCCGTAGGTCTGGCGCAGCACCGCGCCGGCGCCGGTCCGGCTGGACAACACCACGGGGACCCTGGCGGCGTGCTCGGCAACCAGCGGCACCATCCCGGCCGGCACGTGGCCCGCGCCCAGACCGGCGACGACCAGGCCGTGGAAGGCGTCACCGGCCCGGCGCAGCAGCTCACCGTCGTCGCCGAGGGCGACGGTGACCAGGCCGACCCGCACGTCGACCAGCCGGGCGCCGACCTTGTCGTCGACCGGGACGACGAGCCCGGTCCTGGCGACGCCGCGGATGCGGGGGTCGCCCTCCACGACGAGGCCGAGCGGCCCGAAGGCCGGCGAGACGAACGCGGCGGTGCTCGAGGTGTGGCTCTTGCGGACGAACCGGGCGCCGTGGATCTCGTCGGACATGACGACGAGCGCGCCGAGGCCGCGGGCGGCGGGCGCGGTGGCGACCCGCACCGCGGCGTAGAGGTTGGCCGGGCCGTCCGCGCCTGGCGCGTGCGGGTGGCGCATGGCGCCGGTGACCACGACCGGCACCTCGTCCGGCAGGGTCAGGTCGAGGAAGAACGCGGTCTCCTCGATGGTGTCGGTGCCGTGGGTGATCACGACCCCCACGGCGCCGTCGGCGATCTCGGCCCGGACCCGCTCGGCGAGCGCGACGAGGTCGGCGAAGCCGAGCGAGGGACTGGGCAGCGACCGCAGCGTGGTGGCCCGGACCGGGACGTCCAGCGCCGCCAGCGCGGGTACCGAGGCGAGGAGGTCGTCGGCCCCGAGGGCGGGCACGATGCCGCCCGAGGCGCTCGGCGCCATGGCGATCGTGCCGCCCATGGAGATGACGGCGACATGCGACATCAGCGGCGGAGCAGGGCGCAGAACATCGCGTCGGTGCCGTGCCGGTGCGGCCAGAGCTGCACGTGCGGTCCCGCGCCGAGGTCGGGCATGGCCGGGAACGACTCCCGCGCGTCGAGCGTGGTCACGCCGGTGCGGCGCACGACGTCGGACACCACGCCGACGGTCTCGGCCAGGTGCGGCGAGCACACCACGTAGGCCACCACGCCACCGGGGCGGACCAGCTCGACGGCGCTCAGCAGTAGTTCGCGCTGCAGCCTGGTCAGCTCGCCGACGTCGGAGGGCTGGCGCCGCCAGCGCGACTCCGGGCGGCGGCGCAGCGAGCCGAGCCCGGTGCAGGGGGCGTCCACCAGCACCCGGTCGAACGTGCCCGGCGCGAGGCCCAGCGCGGCGGGCTGGCGCCCGTCGCCGGTGTGCAGGGTGATCGGCAGGCCCTCGGTCGCGCGCTCCACCAGCCGCGCGCGGTGCGGGGCCTTCTCGACCGCGTCCAGGCTGCCGCCCGAGATCGCGAGCAGCGCGGCGAGCAGGGCGGACTTGCCGCCGGGTCCCGAGCACAGGTCGAGCCACCGCTCGTCGGCGCCGGTGATCGGGGGCCGGGTCAGGGCGAGCGCGCAGAGCTGGCTGCCCTCGTCCTGCACCGAGGCCAGGCGCTCGCGCACCGGCTCCAGCCCGGCGGGGTCGCCGGCGCCGGCGGCGAGCCGCACCCCGTAGGGCGAGTAGGGCGCGACCTCCCCGCCGGTCATCGCGGCGAGCTCCTCCGCGGTGACCTCTCCTGGGCGTGCGACCAGGTGCACGGCCGGGCGCTCGTTGTTCGCCGCCAGGGCGGCCGCCAGTTCCTCGCCGGTGCTGCCGAGCGAGTCGGCGAACGCCCTGGCCACCCAGCGCGGGTGGGCGTTGCGCATGGACAGGTTGCCGATCGGGTCCTGGGCCGGGTCCGGCGCCAGGCGGTCCATCCAGGCTTCCTCGTCCAGCTCGGACACCTTGCGCAGCACGGCGTTGACGAACCCGGTCTGGCGCGAGCCCTGCTCGCCGCGCACCAGGTCCACGGTCGACGCCACGGCGGCGTGCGCGGGGATCCTCGTGCGCAGCAGCTGGTAGGTGCCAAGGCGGAGCACGTCCAGCAGCCCGGGCTCGACCTTGTTCAGCGGCCGGTCCAGGCAGGCGTCGAGGATCTCGTCGAGCAGTCCGATGCTGCGGCAGGCGCCGTAGGCCAGTTCGGTGGCGAGCGCGGCGTCCCGGCCGGTGATCCGCCGCTCGCGCAGCAGCTGCGGCAGCAGCAGGTTGGCATAGGCGTCGCGGACCCGCACCTCGCGCAGCGTGTCCAACGCGGCCTGGCGGGCGGGGTCCTCGACCGGGGGCCGGGAGGGGCCGGTGCGGCGCTTGGGCGGGTGCGGGCTCCTCGGTCGGGAGAACCGCTCCTGGCGCCGTCCTTGCTGTGTCACGTCAGCCGCTCCCCTGGCTCGACCCGGGCACCCCGTGCCCAGTCGGTCGCCGCCATCCGCTTCTTGCCCGGTGCCTGTACCTCGCCCAGCGCGACGGGGGTGGTGGCGGTGCCGACCAGAACGTCCCGCCGACGCACGAGCAGCTCGCCCGGTTTCACTGTCTCCTCCGCGGGCCCCGCCTGCTCTCCTGTGGTCCGCCGGACCGGACCCAGCTTGATCCGCTCGCCGCGGAACTCCGCCCAGGCGCCGGGGTCCGGGGTGACCGAGCGGACCAGGCGGTCGACCGCGACCGCCGGCGCGGTGAAGTCGACCCGGGCCTGCTCGGTGGTGACCTTGGGCGCGTAGCTCACGCCGTCGGCCGGCTGCTCGACCGCTCGCAGCGAGCCGTCCTCGATGCCGTCGAGCGTGGACAGCAGCAGACCGGCGCCGGCGTCGGCGAGCCTGCCGAGCAGCGCGCCGGCGGTGTCCTCCTCGCGGACGGGCTCGGTCAGCACGCCGTAGACCGGCCCGGCGTCCATCTCCTTGACGATGCGGAACGTGGACGCACCGGTGATCTCGTCGCCGTGGCGCACGGCCGCCTGCACCGGGGCGGCACCGCGCCAGGCGGGCAGGATCGAGAAGTGCAGGTTGACCCAGCCGTGCCGGGGGATCTCCAGCGCCGAACGCGGCAGCAGGGCACCGTAGGCCACCACCGGGCAGCAGTCCGGGGCGATCTCGCGCAGCCGCTCGAGGAAGGCGGGGTCACCGGCCTTGGCGGGGGTGAGCACCTCGATGCCGTGCTCGTCGGCCAGCGCGCCGACCGGGGACCGGACCAGGCGCCGCCCGCGACCCGCCGGCGCGTCCGGCCGGGTGACCACCGCGGCGACCTCGTGCCGGCCGGCGGCCAGCACCGCACGCAACGACGGGAGTGCGACCTCGGGGGTGCCAGCGAATACCAACCGCATCGTCAGACGGCACCGCCGAACAGCGAGTGCGGGTTCTGCTTGACCGTGGGCACCGCGCCCTCGAACCAGTCGGCCTGGCGGATCTCCCGCATCGCGGCCTTGCGGGTCTCGGCGTCCAGGCGGTCCAGGAACAGCACGCCGTCGAGGTGGTCGGTCTCGTGCTGCAGGCAGCGGGCGAGCAGGCCGGACCCCTCGACCTGCACCGGCTCGCCGTGCATGTTCCAGCCGCGGGCGACGACGTTCTTGGCGCGGACGCAGTCCCAGTAGAGGCCGGGGATGCTCAGGCAGCCCTCCTCGCCGTTCTGGGTCTCCTCGTCGGTGGCGACCCAGGTCGGGTTCACCAGGTGCCCGGCGGCGCCGTCGCAGTGGTAGGTGAACACGCGCAGGCCGACCCCGAGCTGCGGCGCGGCGAGACCGGCGCCACTCTGGGACTCCATGGTGTCCCAGAGGTCCTTGACCAGGTTCTGCAGCTCCTTGTCGAAGTCCACGACCTCCACGGCCGGGGTGCGCAGCACCGGATCGCCGAAGAGGCGGATGGGCTGGACGGTCACTGTTCTCCCCACGGCGGTTTCGGACTGGACCGTTCCCAGTCTATGCAGAGTCGCATAGTGCTCCGGTGAGCATGGCCGGCACCGGCTAGATCAACTCGAGTGGGTCGAGCCGGACGCGGATGGGGTCGGGCTCCTTGCGGGCCGTGCGCACGTGTTGGGCGGTGGCCAGGGCCGCGGCGAGCGCCCTGCCCTCGGCACGGCTGGTGCGCACCAGGGCGCGCTCCCGGTCCTCCGGCCCGAGCGGGACCGGGCCGAGGACCTCCCCCGTCGGGGGGAGCTCGAGCTCCTCCAGGAACACGGCCAGTGCCTTGGCCGGCCCGTCGACGGCGGCCATCCGCACCGCGGGCGGGAAGCCGAGCTCGGTCCGCGCGTCCAGCTCCTGACGGGCGTGCCAGACCGGGTCCCAGCGGACCAGCGCCTGCACCGGTGCCAGGACGGACTCGGCCATCACGACCACCCGACCGCCCTCGCGGTGCGACCGGACCAGCGCCGCGGCGAGCATCCAGCGTCGCAGCGCCTCCTCCCCGGCCCGCAGGTCCGCGCGACCGAGCAGGGCCCAGCCGTCGAGCAGCAGCGCCGCCCCGTACCCCTCCTCGGGCACCGGCTCGGCACCCGGTGTCGCCACGACCAGCGCCGGCCGGTTCGGGACGGTGGCGAGCACCTCGGTGGCGCCCGAGCCCACCACCGGCACCTCGGCGAACGCACGGCCCAGCTCCTCGGCCGTCCGCCGGGCGCCGACGACGATCGCGCGCAGCCGGCGCGACCCGCAGGTGCCGCAGCGGAACGCGGTGTCCGGCACGCCGCACCACCGGCAGGTCGGCGCGCTCGGGCCCTCGCCCGCCGGGCCGCTGTCCGGGCGGGCGGCCGGCAGTCCCAGCGGGCCCGCGCAGCGGCGGCAGCGGGCCGGGGCCCGGCAGTGCTGGCACGCGAGCGCGGGCACGTACCCGCCCCTGGGCACCTGGACCAGGACCGGCCGGCCTGCCTGCAAGGCCGTCCGCGCCGCGTCGAAGGCGACCGAGGGGATGCGGGCCGCTCGGGCCGCGGGATCCCGGGCGAGCTGCACGTCGCTCTCCCCGAGCGCGACAACGCGGGGGGCGGCGGCCCGCAGCTCCTCGCGGGACCCGACGATCTCCGGCGCCCAGCCGGTGTCCACCAGCAGCTGGGCCTCGGCGGTCCGCGCGAACCCGGCGACGACGACCGACGCCCCCGCCGCATGCGCGCGCTGGACCAGCACGTCCCGCACGTGCGGGTAGGGCGAGTGCGGATCGGCGTGCAGGTCGTCGCCGTCGTCCCAGACCACGAACAGCCCGGGCCGGCGCACGGGCGCGAACACGCTCGCCCGGGTGCCGACAACGATCCGCGCGGTACCGCGCAGCACCGACAGCCACCGCCGGTAGCGCTTGGCCGGCCCCGCGTCGGCCGAGAGCGCGACGACCGCCTCCTCACCGGCGAGCGCGACACACGCGGCATGCAGGCGGGCCACGTCGCGGTAGTCCGGCACGACCAACACCGCGCCGCGTTCACCCGCGGCCGCCGTGACCGCCAGCTCGGCCAGCCGCGCCGGCCAGTCCTCGCCGGGCAGCGCCTGCCACACCGCATGCGCCTGCCGCCCCGCCCGCACCGCGTCGAGGAACGCCGGTCCCCGCGGATAGCGGTGCCATCCCTGGACCGGCGGCGCGGCGGGCACCGGCGAGGGACCCGCGGGCGGCTCGGACTCCACCTTGGCGTGCCGGGGCGGGATCGCGAGCCGCAACACGTCGATCATGGCTCCCGCGTACCGGTCGGCCACCGAGCGCGCGAGCGCGGCGATCTCCGGGGAGAGCACGGGCTCGGGCGAGACGACCCTGGTCAAGTAGCCGAGCCGGCCGCCGAAGTCCGACTCGGCGGCCCGGGACAGAAGGAACCCGTCTACCTGCTGGCCGGCGAAGCGCACCCGCACCCGGCAGCCGGGAACGGCGGTGGCCGCGGCGGTGGCCGGAACGAGGTAGTCGAACGGGCGGTCGAGGTGGGCCAGCGGCACGTCGACGACCACCCTGGCGACGGGCAGGTCGGCCGCGGGAGTTTGCTCGCCCTTGCGCGCGCCGGTCACGGGTCGGGACGGTGCCACGCGGCAGCTAGCGGCGGTAGTAGGCGGTGTACATGGCGGCGAGCTCCGCACGCTGGCCCACCGCGGACTCCTCGCGGATGGTCCGGTTCAGCCCGGCCGGGAAGCCGTGCTTCACCAGCCGCCGCTCGCACGCGTCCTCCATGAAGGACAGGGAGAAGTACATCGTCAGCAGGTAGCCGAGCAGCAGCATCGACACCCGCAGGCTCGCCGGGCCCGGCACCAGCAGCACCAGCAGCCACACGGAGGCCATCACCTGCACCCGGGCGAGATGCCGGAACACCCACGTCCGGCAGGTCAGGTCGTAGAGCACCCACTGCTGGTACGCGGTCGGCAGGGTTCCGCCGACCGCGTACCACAACCAGAGAAGGGGGCCCGGACGCACCCACTTATCCTAGGCGCCGGCCAGCGCCTTGAGGGACTCGGCCCGGTCGGTGCGCTCCCACGGCAGGTCCAGCTCCGGACGGCCGAAGTGGCCGTAGGCGGCGGTCTGCGCGTAGATCGGGCGGAGCAGGTCGAGGTCCCGGATGATCGCGGCCGGGCGCAGGTCGAAGACCTGGGTGATCGCCTGCTGGATCTTGGTGGGGTCGACGGTCTCGGTGCCGAAGGTCTCGACGAACAGGCCGACCGGGGCCGCCTTGCCGATCGCGTAGGCCACCTGGACCTCGATGCGGGTGGCGAGGCCGGCGGCGACCGCGTTCTTGGCGACCCACCGCATGGCGTACGCCGCGGAGCGGTCCACCTTCGACGGGTCCTTGCCGGAGAAGGCGCCACCGCCGTGGCGGGCCATGCCGCCGTAGGTGTCGACGATGATCTTCCGGCCGGTCAGGCCGGCGTCGCCCATGGGGCCGCCGATGACGAACCGGCCGGTCGGGTTGACCAGCAGGCGCACGTTCTCCGTGTCGAGCTCCAGCTCGTCGATCTCGGGCTGCACGACCTGCTCGAGCACGTCGACGGTCAGCAGCTTCTGCAGGTCGACCCCGTCGGCGTGCTGGGAGGACACGACCACGGTGTCGAGCCGGACGGCCTGGTCACCGGCGTACTCGATGGTGACCTGGGTCTTGCCGTCGGGTCGCAGGTAGGGCAGCTTGCCGGTCTTGCGGACCTCGGTCAGCCGCTTGGACAGCCGGTGGGCCAGCGCGATCGGCAGCGGCATCAGCTCGGGGGTGTCGGTGCAGGCGTAGCCGAACATGAGGCCCTGATCGCCGGCGCCCTGCTTGGCGATCTCGTCCTCCTCGTTCTCCACCCGCTGCTCGTAGGCCTCGTCGACGCCCTGGGCGATGTCGGGCGACTGCGCGCCGATCGCGACGTTCACGCCGCAGGAGTTGCCGTCGAAGCCCTTGGCCGACGAGTCGTAGCCGATCTTCAGGATCGTGTCGCGAACCAGGGCCGGGATGTCGGCGTAGGCCTCGGTCGTCACCTCGCCGGCGACGTGCACCTGGCCGGTGGTGACCATGGTCTCCACGGCGACCCGGGACCGGGGGTCCTTGGCCAGCATCGCGTCCAGGATCGAGTCGCTGATCGCGTCACAGATCTTGTCCGGGTGCCCCTCGGTCACCGACTCGCTGGTGAACAGCCTGCTCGCGGACTCAGTCACGTCATACCTACCCAATTGCTCGCGTGTTTGTTGCGTTAGAGCGTATCGATGAGACTCGAGAACGAGTCACGCCTCGATGAACGCCACCACCGCGTCCCATATATCGGACGCCATGTACGACTTGCTACCCAGCTCGACAGCCCGTTCCGAACCGTCGGCAGATAGTAGCCAGCCCGCGTTGTCCTCCGTCTCGAAGGCCTTGCCCTCGCCGACGGCGTTCACCACGAGCAGGTCGCAGCCCTTGCGCTTGAGCTTGGCCCTGGCGTGCTCGAGCACGTCCCCCGAGTCGTCGCCGGTCTCGGCGGCGAAGCCCACGATCACCTGACCCTCGGCCCGGGCCTCGACCAGCTCGGCCAGGATGTCGGGGTTGCGGGTGAGCGCGATCGGGCGTGGGTCGTGGTCGGTCTTCTTGATCTTGTACTCGGCCCGTTCGGTCGGCCGGAAGTCGGCCACGGCGGCGGCCATCACCAGGATGTCGGCACCCTTCGCCGCCTCGTGCATCGCGCTCCGCAGCTCCTCGGCCGTGCCGGCCCTGACCAGCTCGGCGCCCGCGACCTCCGGCAGCGCGACCGTCGCCGCGGAGACCAACGTCACGGTGGCGCCGCGCTGCACGGCCGTGCGGGCGAGCGCGTACCCCTGCTTGCCCGACGAGCGGTTGCCGAGGTAGCGGACCGGATCCAGCGGTTCGCGAGTGCCGCCGGCGGAGACGACCACGCGCCTGCCCTCGAGGTCGCGGGGCAGGGCGTCCGGGCGGCGCAGCAGGAGCCGGGCGAGGTCGACGATCTCACCCGGATCGGGCAGCCGGCCCTTGCCGGTGTCGGCCCCGGTGAGCCGCCCGCTGGCGGGCTCGGCGACGACCACGCCGCGCCGGCGCAGCGTCGCCACGTTGTCCCTGGTCGCCGCGTGCTCCCACATCTCGGTGTGCATGGCGGGCACCATCAACACCGGGCAGCGCGCGGTCAGCAGGGTGTTCGTGAGCAGGTCGTCGGCCAACCCGTTGGCGGCCTTCGCCAGCACGTTCGCTGTGGCCGGAACGACCAGGACGAGGTCGGCCTCCTGCCCCAGGCGCACGTGCGGAACCTCGGGGACGTCGGCGAAGACCCCGGTCCGCACGGGGTTGCCGGACAGGGCCTCGAAGGTGGCCGCGCCGACGAACCGCAGCGCTGCCTCGGTGGGGACCACCCGGACCTCGTGTCCGGACTCGGTCAGGCGGCGTAGGACCTCGCACGCCTTGTACGCCGCGATGCCGCCACCCACGCCGAGCACGACGCGGGGCGGGTGATCAGCGGGCGCGGTCAGCTGGTCACTCGCCCTCGGTGTGCTCGAGCAGTCCGGCGTGGATCTCGCGCAGCGCGATGGACAGCGGCTTCTCCCGCGGTCCCGGCTCGACGAGCGGGCCGACGTACTCGAGCAGACCCTCGCCGAGCTGCGCGTAGTAGTCGTTGATCTGGCGGGCGCGCTTGGCCGCGTAGATCACGAGGGCGTACTTCGAGCTGACCTTGTCGAGCAGGTCGTCGATCGGGGGGTTGGTGATGCCTTCGAGCTGCGGGCTCGTCGGGTCACCCAGTGCGCCCAACTCGGTGGGGGTGATCACTCGTACGTCTCCAGCTGGTCAGAAGATTTGTCAAGTACCAAGGTTAGCAACTCCTCGGCGGCGCTCCGCACGTCGGTGTTCACCACCACGGCGTCGAACTCGTCCTGGGCCGCGAGCTCCTCCTTGGCGGTGCGCAGCCGGCGCTCGACGATCTCCGGTGACTCGGTGCCCCGACCGACGAGGCGCTCGACCAGCGCCTCCCAGCTCGGGGGACACAGGAAGACGAGAAACGCTTCCGGCATCGCGCGGCGCAGCTCGCGGGCTCCCTGCAGGTCGACCTCGACCAGCGCCGGCAGACCGGCGGCCAGGCGTTCCTCGATCGGCGCGTGCGGCGTGCCCGACCGGTGCGTCCCCCGGTGGATCTCCGCCCACTCCAGCAGCTCGCCGCCGGCGACCATCCGGTCGAACTCGGCGGCGCTGACGAACCGGTAGTCCACCCCGTCCAGCTCGCCCGGGCGCTGGGCGCGGGTGGTCGCCGAGACGCTGAACCACAGGTCCGGGTACATGGCGCGGAGCTCCCGCACGACACTGCTCTTGCCGACGCCGGAGGGGCCGGCCAAAACAATCAGCCGGCCCCTCCGGGTGTCGCCGCGCGAAAAACTCACTCGCCGCTGAACTCGGTGAGCAGCGCCTTGCGCTGGCGCTCGCCAAGACCGCGCAGCCGGCGGCTCGGGGCGATCTCCAGGCGCTCGATGATCTGCTGGGCACGCACCTTGCCGACGCCCGGCAGGGCCTCGAGCAGAGCGGTGACCTTCATCTTGCCGAGGACCTCGTCTTTGTCAGCTTGGGCGAGCACGTCCTTGAGGGTGGTGCCGCCTCGCTTCAGGCGCTCCTTGAGCTCAGCTCGGGCGCGACGAGCGGCAGCCGCCTTCTCCAGCGCTGCGGCCCGCTGCTCCTCGGTCAGCTGGGGAAGGGCCACGATTTCCTCCGGGGGGTGGGGTGTCTGTGGATCGGTGCCGCGACGTTACCGAGGTCGGAGCGGTCACGACAACGCGGGTCCACCTTAGTGCGCACCGTAGTGCTCCTCGAAGCATAGTTGCACTCTGTGTAACTTCCAATGCCCAATGTCGAGGACGACCAGGGGAAATCGGGGTCGTCTGGGTGATTCCCACTACGGCGCGTGGGCGAATCGGTTCGACACTCGCATACAGAAAATGGCGAAATTCAGATTGGACAAAGCGATAAGAGTGCCATTCTCGCCGCCCGTTCGGCGACAGTGATGAGCGCGAGTGAAGATGCGAGCCCTATTCGCGCCGACGAGCGCACCACAACGACCGTCCGGCGATTCGGGATGGCGGAGTAACCGCAGCTAGAGCAGCAGCGAGTCGCGGACGGTCAGCGCGGCGTCGCGCAACGTGCGCATGTCCGGCCCGCGCCGCAGGACGTCGCGCGACGACGAGGGCAACACGTTGACCAGGGCGGACCCGAAGACGGTGCGCAGCTGCGCGACCGTGGCCCCCTGAGCGCCGAGACCCGGCGCGAGGATGGGTCCGTTGAGGCGACTGAGATCCAGCCCTGAGCCACCCTCGAGGCTTGCACCCGAGCCATCCACCGAGCCGCTGGCCGGCTTCCCCGGCACCCCACCGACCGTGGCGCCGACCACCAGGCCCACGTCGCCGAGCGGCCGGGCGCCGGCGTTGCGCGCCGCCGCCTCGTCGACCACCGCCTGCGCCACCGACCTGCCGCCGGCCACCGCGCGCTGCACCGATGCGCCCTCGGCGTTCGAGGTGAGCGCCAGCACGAACACGCCGCGCCCGGTGCCGGCCGCCAGCTCCAGGGCCGGCTCCAGCGCCCCGAAGCCGAGATAGGGCGACAGCGTCACCGCGTCGGCCGCGAGCGGTGAGTCGTCGGACAGGTAGGCCGTGGCGTAGGCGGCCATCGTCGAGCCGATGTCGCCCCGTTTGACGTCCAGCAGCACCAACGCGCCCGCCGGCCGCGCCTCGGCGAGCACCCGCTCGAGCACCGCGACCCCGGCCGAGCCGAACGCCTCGAAGAACGCCGACTGCGGCTTGAGCACCGCGACCTGCCCGGCCAGGGCCTCGACGCAGGTCAGCGCGAACCGCTCCAGCCCGCCGGCGGTCACCGGCAGGCCCCAGTCGGTGAGCAGCGAGGGGTGCGGGTCCACGCCGACGCACAGCGGGCCCCGCTCGGCGACCACCTGGGCCAGGCGGGCCCCGAACGAGGCCCGCCCCGCGCTCACCGGCTGCTCCGCAGAGCCGCCTGCAGGGCCTGCAGCGACTCCACCTCGATCTCCTGGGAGATCAACGCCTCGATCCCGTGCACGGCCGCCGCCGCGCCCTGGATCGTCGTCACGCAGGGGATGTCCCGGGAGACCGCCGCGGTGCGGATCTCGTAGCCGTCCACCCGGGGGCCGGGGTTGCCGTACGGGGTGTTGATCACCATGTCGACCCCGCCGGCCCGGATGATCTCGACGATGTTGGGCTGGTCGTCGAGCGGGGTCTCGAAGTGTTTGCGCACCTCGGTACACGGGATCCCGTTGCGCCGCAGCACCTCCGCGGTACCGGCGGTCGCCAGCACCTCGAAGCCGAGGTCGGCCAGCCGCTTCACCGGGAACACCATCGCCCGCTTGTCCCGGTTGGCCACCGAGACGAAGACCCGGCCGGAGGTGGGCAACGAGCCGTAGGAGGCCGTCTGGGACTTGGCGAACGCCTTGCCGAACGACGCGTCGATGCCCATCACCTCGCCGGTCGACTTCATCTCGGGGCCGAGCAGCGAGTCCACGCCGTGCCCCTCCGGCGTGCGGAACCGGTGGAACGGCAGCACCGCCTCCTTGACGGCGACCGGCGAGGTCGCCGGCAGCTCGCCGCCGTCGCCCTTGGCCGGCAGCAGGCCCTCGGCGCGCAGTTCGGCGATCGTCGCGCCGAGCATGATCCGCGCCGCCGCCTTGGCCAGCGGTACCGCTGTCGCCTTGGACACGAACGGCACCGTCCGCGACGCCCGCGGGTTGGCCTCGAGCACGTAGAGCACGTCGTCCTTGAGCGCGTACTGGACGTTGAGCAGCCCGCGCACGCCGATGCCCTCGGCGATCGCCGCCGTCGAGCGGCGGATCACCGCGAGGTCGGTCCGGCCGAGCGTGATCGGCGGCAGCGCGCAGGAGGAGTCCCCGGAGTGCACCCCGGCCTCCTCGATGTGCTCCATCACGCCGCCGAGGAAGATCTCGTGCCCGTCGCACAGGGCGTCGACGTCGATCTCGATGGCGTCGTCGAGGAACCGGTCGACCAGCACCGGGTGCTCGGGGGTGATCTGGGTCGCCCTGGCGATGTAGCCGGCGAGCGAGGCCTCGTCGTAGACGATCTCCATACCCCGCCCGCCGAGCACGTAGGAGGGCCGCACCAGGACCGGGTAGCCGATCTCGTCGGCGATCCGCTTGGCCGCGGTGAACGAGGTCGCCATCCCGAACCGCGGTGCCGGCAGGCCGGCGTTGGCCAGCACCTCGCCGAACGCCCCGCGGTCCTCGGCCAGGTGGATGGCGTCGGCGGGGGTGCCCACGACCGGCACGCCGGCCTCGGTGAGCCGCCGGGCGAGGCCGAGCGGGGTCTGCCCGCCCAGCTGCACGATCACCCCGACTACCGTGCCCGACCCCCGCTCGGAGTGCACGACCTCGAGCACGTCCTCGAAGGTCAGCGGCTCGAAGTACAGGCGGTCGGAGGTGTCGTAGTCGGTGGAGACCGTCTCCGGGTTGCAGTTGACCATCACGGTCTCGAAGCCGGCCGCACGCAGGGCCATCGCGGCGTGCACGCAGGAGTAGTCGAACTCGATGCCCTGCCCGATCCGGTTCGGCCCGGAGCCCAGGATCAGCACCTTGGGCCGGTCGCGCTGCTCGGTCACCTCGGACTCGGCCTCGGGGTCGAGCTCGTAGGCGGAGTAGTGATACGGCGTGCGCGCGGCGAACTCGGCGGCACAGGTGTCGACGGTCTTGAACACCGGCCGCACGCCCAGGCGGTGGCGCAGCGTCCGCACCCCGTCCTCACCGGCCAGCTCGGGCCGCAGGGCGGCCACCTGCCGGTCGGAGAAGCCGGAGCGCTTGGCCCGCCGCAGCAGCGGCTCGTCGAGGACCGGCGCGGCGATCACCTCGGCGCGCAGCTCGACGAGCGAGGCGATCTGGTCGACGAACCAGGGGTCGATCCCGGACGCCGCGCTGACCTCGGCCACGCTCGCGCCCAGGCGCAGCGCGCGCTCGACGGTGTAGAGCCGGCCGTCGTGGGCCACCCGCAGCGCGTCGAGCAGGTCCTGCGCGGTGACCCCGGCGGGGTCCGGCGTGGTCCAGAACCCGGCGGCGCCGGTCTCCATCGAGCGCAGGGCCTTGCCGAGCGCCTCGACGAAGTTCCGGCCGAGCGACATGGCCTCGCCGACCGACTTCATCGTGGTGGTCAGCGTCGGGTCCGCGCCCGGGAACTTCTCGAAGGCGAACCGCGGCACCTTCACCACCACGTAGTCCAGCGTCGGCTCGAAGGACGCCGGGGTCTCGCCGGTGATGTCGTTGCGGATCTCGTCGAGGGTGTAGCCGATGGCGAGCTTCGCGGCGATCTTGGCGATGGGGAACCCGGTCGCCTTCGAGGCCAGCGCGGAGCTGCGGGAGACCCGCGGGTTCATCTCGATCACGACGAGCCGGCCGGTCTCCGGCTGCACGGCGAACTGGATGTTGCAGCCGCCGGTGTCGACACCGACCTCGCGCAGCACGTCGATGCCCACGTCACGCATGTGCTGGTACTCGCGGTCGGTCAGCGTCATCGCGGGGGCGACGGTCACCGAGTCGCCGGTGTGCACGCCCATCGGGTCGATGTTCTCGATCGAGCAGATGACCACGACGTTGTCGTTGCGGTCGCGCATCAGCTCGAGCTCGTACTCCTTCCAGCCGAGCACGCTCTCCTCGATCAGCACCTCGTGCACCGGGCTCTCCGCGAGCCCCGAGGACGCGAGCCGCTCGAGCTCCTCGGCGGTGTGCGCCATCCCGGAGCCGAGCCCGCCCATGGTGAACGAGGGGCGGATGACCACGGGCAGGCCCAGCCGTTCGACCGTAGCGCGCACCTCGTCCATCGAGTGGCAGACGGCGCTGCGCGGTGTCTCCGCGCCGACCGCGGCGCAGATGTCCTTGAACCGCTGCCGGTCCTCGCCGCGCTGGATCGCCTCGATGTCCGCGCCGATCAGCTCGACGCCGTACTTCTCCAGGATTCCGCGCTCGTGCAGGGCGACCGCGGTGTTCAGCGCGGTCTGCCCACCCAGGGTGGCCAGCAGCGCGTCCGGCCGCTCCTTGGCGATCACCTTCTCCACGAAGTCGACCGTGATCGGCTCGATGTAGGTCGCGTCGGCGAACTCGGGGTCGGTCATGATCGTCGCCGGGTTGGAGTTCACCAGGCTGACCCGCAGCCCCTCCTCGCGCAGCACCCGGCAGGCCTGGGTGCCGGAGTAGTCGAACTCGCAGGCCTGTCCGATGACGATCGGGCCCGAGCCGATCACCAGGACGTGGTCGATGTCATCCCGCCGTGGCATTCGGGTCCTCCATCAGACTGACGAACTCGTCGAACAGCGGGGCCGCGTCGTGTGGGCCGGCGGCCGCCTCGGGGTGGTACTGCACGGAGAACGCGGGCACCTCGAGCGCCCGCACGCCCTCGACGCAGCCGTCGTTGGGGCAGTAGTGGCTGATCTTCGCCGCGCCGAAGGGCGTGTCGAACCGCTCCCCCGGCTCGCCGTCGAGGGCGAAGCCGTGGTTCTGGGAGGTGATCGCGACCCGGCCGGTGTCGACGTCGATGACCGGGATGTTGATGCCGCGGTGGCCGTAGCGCAGCTTGTAGGTGCCGCGGCCCAGGGCGCGGCCCAGGATCTGGTGGCCGAAGCAGATGCCGAACAGCGGGATCCGGCGCTCGAGCACGTTCCTCGCGAGCTCGACCGGGCCGTCGGCGGTGGCCGGGTCGCCCGGACCGTTGGCCAGGAACACCCCGTCCGGCTCGACCGCGAGCACGTCGTCGATCGTGGCCGTGACCGGCAGGACGTGGGTCTCGATGCCCCGGGCCGCCATCATCCTCGGGGTGTTGGTCTTGATGCCCAGGTCCAGGGCGGCCACCCGGTACCGGCGCTCCCCCTGCGCGGGGAGCACGTAGCCCGCCTCGGTCGTGACCTGACCGGCGAGGTCGGCTCCGGCCATCCTCGGGCTCGCCAGGACCTGCTCGACCATGGCGTCGACGTCGGTCAGCGCGTCCCCGGAGAACACGCCGCCGCGCATGGCCCCGCGCTCGCGGATGTGCCTGGTGAGCGAGCGGGTGTCGACACCCGAGACGCCGACGACGCCCTGCTCGCCCAGCGCCTCGTCCAGCGTGCGGCGGGACCGCCAGCTGGAGGGCACCCGGGCCGGGTCGCGGACGACGTAGCCGGCGACCCAGATCCGCCGTGACTCGTCGTCCTCGTCGTTCCAGCCGGTGTTGCCGATCTGCGGGGCCGTGGCGACCACGATCTGGCGATGGTAGGACGGGTCGGTCAACGTCTCCTGGTAGCCGGTCATCCCGGTGCAGAAGACGACCTCGCCGAGCGTGGTGCCGGTGGCGCCGAACGCCTGCCCCCGGAACACCCGCCCGTCCTCGAGGACCAGTGCGGCGCCGGTCATGTCGCAACCTCTCCTTCGTACGCGGTGATCCGGCCGCGGAGCAGCGTCATGACGACCCGGCCCGGCAGCTCCATGCCCTCGTAGGGCGTGTTGTGGGCGATGCTGGCGAGCTCCGCGCCCCGCACCGTCCAGGTGGCCGAGGCATCGACCAGGGTCAGCGTCGCCGGCTCGCCGACCTCGATGGGCCGCCCCTGGTCGGCCAGTCCGCCGATCTCGGCGGGGCGCTCGCTCATCACCCGCGCGACCCCGCGCCAGTCCAGCAGGCCGGGCTGGACCATCGTGCTCACCACCACCGACAGCGCCGTCTGCAAGCCGAGCATTCCCGGACGTGCGCTGGCCCACTCGCAGTCCTTGTCCTGGGGCGCGTGCGGGGCGTGGTCGGTCGCCACGCAGTCGAGGACGCCCGCGGCCAGCGCCTCGCGCAGCGCGGCAGTGTCCGCGGCCGTGCGCAGCGGCGGGTTGACCTTGTTCACCGGGTCGTACCCGGCCAACCGGCCGTCGTCGAGCAGCAGGTGGTGCGGTGTGACCTCGGCCGAGACCCGGGTGCCCCGCTCCTTGGCCTGCCGCAGGATCTCGGCCGTGCCGGCTGTCGACACGTGGCAGACGTGCAGGCGAGCGCCGGTGTGGTGGGCGAGCAGGCAGTCCCGGGCGACGATCGACTCCTCGGCCACCGCCGGCCAGCCGGCGAGCCCGAGCCGGGCCGCGGCCTCGCCCTCGTGGGCCTGGGCGCCCACGGTGAGCCTCGGCTCCTCGGCGTGCTGGGCGACCACCGCGTCCAGGGCCGTCGAGTACTCCAGGGCGCGGCGCATGAGCAGCGGGTCGTGCACGCACCTGCCGTCGTCGGAGAAGACCCGCACCCGCGCCAGCGAGTTCGCCATCGTGCCCAGCTCGGCGAGCTTCTCCCCGGCCAGGCCGACGGTGACCGCGCCGACCGGGTGGACGTCGACCAGCCCGACCTCCCGGCCCCGGCGCCAGACGTGCTCGACGACGACCGCGTTGTCGGCGACCGGGTCGGTGTTGGCCATGGCGAAGACGGCGGTGTAGCCGCCGAGCGCGGCGGCGGCGGACCCGGTGGCGATCGTCTCGGTGTCCTCGCGACCAGGTTCGCGCAGGTGGGTGTGCAGGTCGACGAAGCCCGGCAGGACGACGGCCCCGGCCAGCTCGAGGACCCGGGCGTCGCCGTCGTCGACGTCGGCGCCGATCGCGGCGACCAGCCCGTCGCGGACCAGGATGTCGACCGGGTCGCCCTCCCCGTAGGGCCGCACCCCGCGCAGCAGCAGTGGCACCAGCGGTGTCACGCCATCTCCTCCTCGTGGGCGAGCAGGTGGTAGAGCACGGCCATGCGCACGTGCACGCCGTTGGCGACCTGCTCGGTGATCGCGGCGCGCGGCGAGTCGGCGACCGCGGAGGCGATCTCCATCCCGCGCAGCATGGGTCCCGGGTGCAGCACGACGGCGTGCTCGGGCAGCAGGCCGAGCCGGGCCTCGCTCAGGCCGTAGGCGATCGAGTACTCCCGCGCCGAGGGGAAGTAGCCGCCGTGCATACGCTCGGCCTGCACCCGCAGCATCATCACCGCGTCCACGGTGGGCAGCACGGCGTCCAACGAGTGCGAGACGGTCACCGGCCAGCGGTCGACGCCGGAGGGCAGCAGGGTCGGCGGCGCGACCAGGACCACCTCGGCGCCCAGGGCGGTCAGCAGGTGGACGTTGGAGCGGGCGACCCGGCTGTGCAGCACGTCGCCGACGATCGCCACCCGGCGGCCGTCGAGCGCACCCAGCCGCTCGCGCAGGGTCGCCGCGTCGAGCAGCGCCTGGGTCGGGTGCTCGTGCATGCCGTCGCCCGCGTTGACCACCGAGGTCCCGGCCTCGGTGAGCCAGCCGGCCAGGCGGTGCGCGGCGCCCGAGGCGGGGTGGCGGACGATGACGCAGTCCGCGCCGGCCGCGGCCAGCGTCAGGGCCGTGTCCCGCAGCGACTCGCCCTTGCCGACGCTGCTCCCGCTGGCGGAGACGTTGACCACGTCGGCGCTCATCCACTTGCCGGCGATCTCGAAGGAGACCCTGGTGCGGGTGGACGCCTCGTAGAAGACCGTGACGACGGTGCGCCCGCGCAGCGTGGGGAGCTTGCGCACCTCCCGGCCGAGCAGGGTGGCCTTGAGCTGGTCGGCGGTGTCGAGCACGGCGGTGGCGGTGGCCGCGTCCATCCCCTCGGTAGCAAGCAGGTGCCTCACTGAGCCGCCTCCCCGGATTTTTCCCCGTTGGTCCCCTTGGGCCGACAACCCCCGGCACAGGCACGTACTTGTGGCTGAGTTGCGTCACGTTCCCCTGAGGTGACGGTTGCGGAGGTGGGCAGCGGGTGCCTCACGCCTGCTCCTCCTTGCGCTGGAGGAGGACGGCGTCGTGGCCGTCGGTCTCGACGAGTCGCACGTGGACCTCCTCGGAGCGGGAGGTGGGGACGTTCTTGCCGACGTAGTCCGCGCGGATCGGCAGCTCTCGGTGGCCGCGGTCGACGAGGACCGCGAGCTGGACGGCGCGGGGGCGGCCGGCGTCGCGCAGGGCGTCGAGGGCGGCGCGGATCGTGCGGCCGGAGTAGAGGACGTCGTCGACCAGGATCACCAGTCGGTCGTCCACGCCGCCGGTCGGGAGCTGGGTGGTGCCCAGCGGGCGGGTGGGACGGCGGCGCAGGTCGTCGCGGTAGAGCGTGACGTCCAGCACGCCGGTGGGTAGGTCGACACCGCTGAACTCGGCGATCCGGGCGGCCAGGCGCACGGCGAGCGGGGCGCCGCGGGTCGGGATGCCGAGGAGTACGACGGGTGGCGAGTCGGGCGCGCCGAGGGTGGTGCGCTCGATGACCTGATGGGCCATTCGGGCGACGGTGCGTGCGACGTCGCCGGCGGAGAGCAGTTCGCGCTGCCCAGCCGGTTCCGCCGCATCGCGAGGACGCGATGCCACGGGCTGACCTCCTTCCCCGCCTCACTGGACGGGTCCTTAAAGGACGTCTGAACACGCGCCCACGTGGGCGCGCTAGCACCGTACCAGGCCCGATGGATCCACCAACCGGGTGGTAATCCTGCAGATGAACCGCACTTGTTTGCGGATCAGCTTGACCTGGTGGCAACACTAAGTAACCATTACTCTGCGTGTTGTTTTGCGGCTACCCGCGCCGTGGTGATCGGCCAGCGGGGCGAATGAATGGAGAATCGCCATATGGGCGACTACGCCAAGGCGCTGGGGAGCAAGCTCCGCGGCATCCGCCAGCAGCAGGGCCTGTCCCTGCACGGCGTTGAGCAGAAGTCCGGCGGTCGGTGGAAGGCCGTCGTCGTCGGCTCGTACGAGCGGGGCGACCGAGCGGTGACCGTGCAGAAGCTGGCCGAGCTGGCCGACTTCTACGGTGTGCCGGTGGTGGAGCTGCTGCCCGAGGGGCGGGTGCCCTCGGGGGCCGAGCCGGCTACCAAGATCGTGATCAACCTGGAGCGGCTGCAGCAGCTGCCGGCGGAGAAGGTCGGTCCGCTGGCCCGGTACGCGGCGACGATCCAGAGCCAGCGCGGGGACTACAACGGCAAGGTGCTCTCGATCCGCACCGAGGACCTGCGCTCGCTGGCGATCATCTACGACATGACACCCGGGGAGCTGACCGAGCAGCTCATCGACTGGGGCGTGCTTCCCCCCGAGGCTCGCCCGTCCAAGGAGGACTGATTGGGGCGAGCCGGTGGCTGGCGCACCGGCTCGCCCGGAACACCCGTCAGACCCTGGCGGACGCCGCCGGCTCCGGCGGCGTCACCACCCTCGCCCGTCTCGGGCGACCCCGACTGACCGCGACGCCGGCCAGGCACAGAAGGCCGCCGGCAAGGGTCAGCCATCCCGGCACCTCGCCGAG
Source organism: Actinophytocola xanthii (assembly GCF_001921205.1). Lineage (GTDB taxonomy): Bacteria > Actinomycetota > Actinomycetes > Mycobacteriales > Pseudonocardiaceae > Actinophytocola > Actinophytocola xanthii. The sequence continues at coordinate 211,400 of NZ_MSIE01000001.1, forward strand.
CAGCGACCAGGACATCGCGACCACGATCGCGGGTACCAGGTACGTCGTCGCGCCCATGTTCCGCGCCGTGGTGCGGGCCAGCGCGTACGCCCAGGTCACAAATGCCAGCGCGGTCGGAAAGACGCCGAGGTAGAGAACGTTCAGCGTGGCCGACAGCGGTGCCCGCCCCAGCTCCCCCAGGAGCTGGGGCGCGAACGGTAGGCAGCCCACGGTGCCCACCAGGCACCCGAACGTCGTCACCTGCACCGCCGAGGCGTGCCGCAGGGCAGGCTTCTGCAACGTGACCCCGATCGCATAGGTGGCGGCGGCGACCACGCACAGGAGCACTCCCAGCACCGAGGCGCGCCCGCTCCCGGAGATCGAGACCCCGACCACCACGGCCCCCGCGAACGAGACCCCGATCCCCGCGAGCAGCCGTGAGGGGAAGCCCTCGCCGAGCAGCCACCCGCCCAGCAACGCGATCAGGACGGGCCCGATGTTGACGACCATGGCGGCCGTTCCCGCGTCGACCTCCCGCTCGCCCCAGTTGAGCGCCACCATGTACACGCCGAACCACAGCACCCCGGCGCCCGCGATCCCCGGCCAGGCCGCGCGCGGCGGCACCCCCTCCCGCCGCAGGACGAGGATCGTCACCAACACGACAGACCCGGTGAACAGACGCCCCAGCGCCAACGCCCCCGGTGAGTAGTGCTCCCCCGCGACCCGGATGGAGACGAAGGCCGAGGCCCAGAGCAAGACGGTGACGCCGGCCGCGACGAGACTGCGCCGGTCGATGGAGTTGGTCACCGCGCCACCGTAGGTCGCACCCCCGACGTTTTCGCGCGAGTTTCCGCCTCCGCGCCGGCCCGCCGGATACGCTGACGGCGAGTGTTGACCTGGGGGAAGCAGATGAACACGTACCGAAGTCGCCTGGCGGCTGTGCTGCTGGCGCTCACCCTGGCCGCCTGCACCACCGACAAACAGGAGACTCCCCCCACCACGTCGGCGCCGGAGACCGTCCCACCCACCACCTCGAGCACCGGACCACCGCCGAGGCCGAGCGCCCCGTCCGTGCCCAGGCCGCTGAACGCGGGCGGTCTCGTCCTCGACCCCTGTCGCAGCCTCACCCAGGAGCAACGTACGGCCCTCGGCGTCATCAGCGCCGAGTTCACGGACCTGGCACCAGAGGGAGCGGGATGCTCCTTCGAGCGAGGCGGGGACAGCCATGCCACCGTCGTGTTCGCGGCCAACGTCCGGATCGGTCTCGACTACGTCTACGCCCAGAACTCCTCGTCGACATGGGACTACTGGGCGCCCACGACGGTCGAGGGCTACCCGGCGGTCGGCTACAACGCGATCGTCGACAGCCAGAGCCGGCTCTGCAACTTCGCTGTCGGCATCTCCGACCGGCTCTACTTCTGGGTCACCGCGGATGCGCAGGCCGGCAACTCCCGATGCCAACTGGCGCAGTCTGTCGCGTCCGCGGTCCTGGCGACGATCAGGGCCAGGAGCTGACCGCGGTTGATCAGAAGTCGACCATGTACTCGGGAAAGCGCGGTACCGCCTCGGAGGTGCGACCGCTTCCCGGAATCACCTCGTGGCGACGAAGCTCGCGAATCCGGTCCAGCTCGATACGGAGGTGGTCCCGGAGCTGAATGATCGCCTCCGCCACCTCCCGCTCGATGCTGTCCACGGCATCGAGGAACTGCCGGGCGCTGTCCCGCAGGTGTGTGTGTCCCTCGATCACCACTTTCTTGGGCTCGGCTGTCTTGACCGCCTCGCCGAGGGCCTCGGTGGCCACCACGCCCAGGGCCACGGCGGTGGTCGGTGTGCCGCTGATCACCGTCGCCACGGCCGTCACCAGCGCGGTCACCACAATCGACAGCAGATCGAAGTCCGCACCCGGCGCTTCTCGGGATGGCGGGGACGCGAATCTCGCGGTCAACCCATCCATCAACCGCGCGATGTCCTCTCCGGCTTTGAGAAACACCGCCCGGTACCGCGCCAGATGCTCGGCGACCCGGTACGCGCAGTTCTCCGTATAGACCTGGAACGGGATGAAGTCGTTCTCGTACTCGTGCGCCGCCATGTTCTCCGGCGCGATCCATCCCGCTCCGAAACGCATCTGCATCCAGTTCAGTCTCGCTGGGTGCAGCTCCGGGTAGCGCACCTCGGTGACCGGCGGATGCACCGGGAGGTTCTTCGGATCGACGCCCGAAGGGTCCCGCGCATCGGCTTCCACCCGACTCCAGGTGAGACAGCCCTCGGTGAGCTTGTCGTAGGTGGACCCGATGACGGGTTCGATGACGCCACTGACCGCCTGGGCGGCGCGGAAGAAGACAGCGGGGTCCGAGGCGTAGTCGTCGATCACCGAGACGGTGTCGTAGAGATGCGGCTGGGCGTCCAGGTTGGTCACCCGGAACGGCATCTCCAGGTCGGACGGGCTCTCCTGCGACACTCCCCGCTGCCGGTAGATCCGCGGCCCGTCATGGGACTCCGGCGCCAGCAGGTAGTCGATCCAGGCCGCCAGCTCGCCGGCGGCGCGGTAGAGCTCGGGTTCGGTCGTCGGGCTGATACCGGGTACGGGGACGGGGGAACGGCCGGGCGGAAGTGCCATCCCTACCGCCCCCGCTCATCGAGGTCGCGCTCGATAGCCCGAAACCGCTCCGCGGCGCGCCCGTCGGTCTCCCTGGCCCAGGCGATGTGTCCAATCAGCACCGACCGGTAGTCCCGCAGGGACGCGAGCAGCTCGGACTGGTCGCCGGCCAGCAGCTGCAGCTGCCACGCCACCTCGTTCAGGAAGGAACTGCTGGCGGCTCGCACCTCCCCGGTTCCCTCGCCGCCGAACCACCCTGGCCTCTCGCTCGCATGCGCGGCCACCACCTCGTCACGCGCGGCGGCGTACAGGCCATCGATCCCACGCAGGCCCTCGATGACCGGATCGAGAAACCACCCGATCCCGTTCTCCAGAGCCCTCGGTTCCAGGGCGTAGTCGGGTTCACGACCACTGCCAGGTGCCCCCATGTGCAGTTCCTCCCCAGTCCTACCGCACGTCGTAGTCCTCATCCTGACAGAGAGGAGAGCGGTGCGTACTGGGTTCGTTACGGAACGAGCAACTACAGGGTGGCGCGGAGCTGGTCGGCGATCGTGGCGAGGCGGCCGAGGACGCCGTTGACGAAGCGCGGCGAGTCGTCGGTGGACAGCGACCGGGCCAGTTGCACGGCCTCGTCGATCGCGACGGGGTCGGGGACGTCCTGCGCCCACAGCAGCTCGTACACGCCCATCCGGAGAATCGCCAGGTCGACGAACGGCATCCGGTCCAGGGTCCAGCCCTCGGAGTGCTCGGTCAGCAGCTCGTCGATCCGCTCCCGGTTCGCCACGACGCCCTCGATGAGCGTCGTGGCGTAGTCGTCCGGTGCCGGGTGCTGGGCGAGCGAGGCACGTTCGGCGTGCAGGGCGATCGGGTCGCCGTCGCGCAGCGCGGCCGCGTACAGGACGTCAACCGCGCGTTTGCGTGCCTTGCTGCGCGCGCCCACTAGGAGCTGACGCGGCCGAGGTAGCGACCGTCGCGGGTGTCGACCTTGACCTTCTCGCCGGTGGACAGGAACAGCGGCACCTGGATCTCCGCGCCGGTCTCCAGCGTCGCCGGCTTGGTGCCGCCGGTCGACCGGTCACCCTGCAGACCCGGGTCGGTCTGCTTGATGACCAGCTCGACCGAGGTCGGGAGCTCGATGAACAGCGGCGCGTCCTCGTGGGTGGCGACCACGACGGTCTGGTTCTCCAGCAGGAACCGGGCGTTGTCGCTGACGACGTCCGCGCTGATGTGGATCTGCTCGTAGGTCTCGCCGTCCATGAAGACGAACTCCGAGCCGTCCGAGTACAGGTAGGTCATCTCGCGCCGGTCGACGGTGGCGGTGTCGACCTTGATGCCGGCGTTGAAGGTCTTGTCCACGACCTTGCCGGTCAGCACGTGCTTGAGCTTGGTCCGGACGAAGGCCGGTCCCTTGCCGGGCTTCACGTGCTGGAACTCGACGACGGACCAGAGCTGGCCCTCGAGGTTGAGCACCAGGCCGTTCTTCAGGTCGTTGGTGGAAGCCACGGGCTTGGTCTCTCCTGTACTCGCGACAAAGGTCTACACGACGACGAGCTGTTTGGTCGTCAGCGTGAGAAGTTCCGGATCGCCGTCCCGTACGACGAGCGTGTCCTCGATTCGGACCCCGCCCCTGCCGGACAGGTACACGCCCGGCTCCACGGTGACTGCCATACCGGCGGACAGTCTACCTTCACCCGTCTTCGCCAGGGCCGGGGCCTCGTGGATCTCCAGTCCCACCCCGTGGCCGAGCCCGTGCAGGAAATCCTCGCCCCGGCCGGCGTCCTCGACCACACCGCGCGCCGCCGCGTCGACCGCCCGCACCTCGACGCCGGGTCGCAGCGCGGCCCGCCCGGCCGCCTGCGCGGTGGCGACCAGGTCGTAGAGCTCACGCTGCCAGTCCGCGACGTGGCCGAGGACGAACGTACGGGTCATGTCCGAGTGGTAGCCGTCGACGAGGGCCCCGAAGTCGAGCTTGACCAGGTCGCCGCTCTGCAGCACGGCATCGGTGGGCCGGTGGTGCGGCACGGCCGAGTTGGCCCCGGTCGCCACGATCGACTCGAACGACGGCCCGGCGGCACCGTGGTCGAGCATGCGGTTCTCCAGCTCCCGCGCGACCTCGCGTTCGGTGCGCCCCGGGCGCAGGCCGCCGTGCTCGATGAGGTCGGCGAGCGCCCGGTCGGCCGCCGCACAGGCCATCCGCAGCGCCTCGACCTCGGTGTCGTCCTTGACCACGCGCAGCTGCTCGACAAGCCCGGAGGCGCGTGCCAGCTCCACCTCACCGGCCGCCCGCAGGGTGTCCAGCTCGTCGACGGTGACCCGGTGGCTCTCGTAGCCGGTCCGCCCGAAGCCCTCCGCCGCCGCGTGCGCGACCAGCGCCGGCGGACACGGCCGCTCGATGATCCGCCGGAGGTCGGGCACCTGCCGCGCGGACTGGGTGAGGTACCGCCCGTCGGTGCAGAAGACCGTGCGCTCGTCGTCCTGGGCGTGCACCAGCAGCCCGGCGTTGGAGCCGGTGAAGCCGGTCAGGTAGCGGATGTTGAGCAGGTCGACCACCAGCAGGGCGTCCAGGTCGCGCTCCCGCAGGTGGGAACGCAGCGCCGCGCGGCGCCGGGCGTGCGTGTCGGGCATGAATCGACTCTAGGCCACCGGTCCGACACCGCGGGCTCGACGCGAACCCCCCGGCTGCGCCTACCCTGGGCCGATGCGAACCTGGCTGCTGCGCGGTGCGGCGCTGGCCCTGCTGCACGCCGTCGCGGAGACGGTGCGGACCGACTTCGGGGTGCGCCACCCGACCTCCCGCACGCTGTTCGAGGCGGTTCTGCTCGGTGCCCTGGTCGGCGTCGCCGCGGTGTGGGCGGCGGTGGACACGTGGCGTGACGTGCCCGACCGCGGACGGGCGTGGCTGCTGGCCGGGCTGGTCGCCGGCTGGGGCGCGGCGGTGCTGGGCGTGGTGGGCAAGGCGGTGTTCGTGGACCAGACCGGCGTCGCCGATCTCGGCGCCGCCCTCACCGGCGGCGCCGCGTTCACCGCGCTGCTCGTGCTGGTGCCGGCGGGCGCGGGGATGGTCGCCGGCCGGTGGATCGCCCGTCCTCGCCGAACCGACGACGCGGAGGTCTAGGCCTACCGGGGCGGCCCGAGGAAGTCGGGACCGCGCTGGAAGCCGTCCCACTCCTGGTCGGTCACCTCGAGCACGGCCGAGGAGTTGAGCCCGGCGACTTCCTCGGAGCGCACCTGCCACAGCCGGTCGTCGATCAGGAACGCCACGCCGCGGCCCGGTGCCCGACGGGCCGGCACGCCAGGCTCGAGGTGCGCGGCGACCTCGGTGCGGACCAGTGCCGCGATCGGCTTGTCGAGGACGCGCACGGCGAGCTTCTCGGCGACCGACCGCCGGTCGATCCGCACGAGCGTGCCGTCCACCACGAGGTCCATCGTGCGCAGCGGCGAGGGCATCGCGAAGCCGTCCAGCGCGAGCAGCGCCCGGCCCTCGTCGGCACAGGCGTCGAAGCCGCGCACGTCCACGCCGAAGCGTCGCAGCTCGGTCGGCCCGAAGCGGCCCTGCCTGGTGGCCCGCACGAGGTCGACGGGGACCGTGCCGCACGGGTCGTCCAGCGACACCGGCGCGTGCCCGTCGGGTCGGCGGACCAGGCCAGGCCCCTCCCGCCACGGGCCGGGCACGAGCACCGGGTCGTAGGGCTGGTGGAGGAAGCCGAGGTCCCAGAAGGTGATCGTCGTGCCGTCGCGCGTCTCGTGGGCGACGGCGAACGCGGCGAGCGAGTCGCTCCACATCCAGTCCGCGCTGAACGCGTCGACGATCGACCGGAGCCGTGCCCCGGTGTCCGGCACGTCCCGGAACCCGCCGGGCCCGAGCGCCTGCACGTCCCGCTGGAAGTTGGGGTCCGGCGACCGGAGGACGAACTGACCCGCGCCGTTGTGCCCGGTTCCGGCGCCGGTGGTGTCGGTGAACATCAGGTAGAACTGGCCGGCGAGGTACAGCGCGGAGGGCTGGCCGGCGCCGTAGGTGTTGCCGTTGTCGACGTCCCGTGCCGCGCCAACGATGGGCTGGCCGCCGTTGGCCCTCGTCCACACCCGGCCGTCCGGGCTGGTGGCGAGGCCGATGGCGTTGCCGTGCGCGTGGTCACCCGCGGCCCCGGTGTAGTACATGAAGTAGGTGCCGGCGACGCGGATGACCGAGGGGTCGCAGGTGTGCATGCCGTCGAACCCGCCGGGCCGGCCGGAGAAGATGGGCGTCGCGGCCTTGCCGTCCGGGCCGCGGAAGCCGCCGTCGAGGCGGGTGGACTCGGAGAGCAGGATGTCGTCGCCGGGCGGGTTGGCGATGCCGAGCTGGCTGCACCACCACATGCGGTACCGGCCGCGCTCGACCATCAGCGACGGTGCGTAGTTGTAGGGTGCGTCGCCCCCGCCGGCGGCGATGGTCGAGCCACTGGCCCGGCCGCGGGTCGTGGTGAGGACCAGGGGATCCGGCACGGCCTGGTCGGGCTTCTCGGCCGGGGAGGCGTCGGGGCCGGGAACGACGTCGATCTCGCGGTCGTCGCGGTCGGCACCCCCGTGGTCCTGCGGCGACGCCACACTGGCTGTACAGCTCGCGACCAGTGCCAGGACGAGCGGCACGACGAGCCGGCCGAGCGGTCTTCGACGGTGCGTGACGCGCATCGTGGACGTACCCTCCGAACGTTGCCCCCACCGAGGTCTCCGGCCAGTGTAGAGATCACACCGCGTGTTCGGTGGCTACCAACTCGAGTTCGAATCCCGCGTCGTTCTCCAGATAGCTCGCGTAGTGGTCGGGTCCGCCGGCGTGGGGATGGCGGTCGGGGAACATCAGCCGCCAGCCGTGCTCCGGTGCGGCGGCGGTGACCCGGTCGACCTCCGCTCTGGTGTGGACGTGGAGGGCGAGGTGGTTCAACCCGGGCCGGGTCCGGTCGTGCGCGTCACCCCGCCGGTCGGGTGAGTCCTCGACGACGACGTAGGAGGCGCCGTGGCGCCAGCTCACCCCGCGGGGCCACCGCTGGTACTCGTGCCAGCCGAGCTCGCCGAGCAGCCAACCGAGCGACGTCTCCGCGGCGGCGAGATCGGCGACCCACAGCTCGACGTGGTGGACACCGGATGAGGCTGCCGGCAGGCCGACCATGACCTGGTGGGGCGCGCCGTAGTGCTCGCCCTGCCCGACCTCCAGGAACCCGATCCGCCGGGCGAACCGCAGACCGCGGGTGTTGTCCGCGTGCACCAGCGCGAACACGGCCGGGACGCCGAGCGTGTGGTGGGCGTAGTCGACGATCGCGCGCGCGGCCTCCTCGGCCAGCCCGCTGGCCCACAGGTCCCGCGCGAGGTACCAGCCGCACTCGAGGATGCCCCCGGGCAGCTCGAGCGAGGTACGCACGTGTCCCATGCCGACCAGCCGGCCGTCCAGCTCGAAGACCCAGTCGCCGGTGCCCTTGGGCCCCCGGTAGTCGAGCCGCCGCTGGACCAGTGCCTCGACCTCGCTCGGCAGGGTCAGGTCGTCCCCGTGGAAACGGCTCAGCTCGGCGTCGGCGAACAGGGTGGTCAGCGCGGCGGTGTCGGTCGCGTCGACGGGGCGCAGGACCAGCCGCGCGGTGCGAAGCGTCCTCACTCCGTACTTGCCTTGCCAGCCAGCCAGCGCAGGGCGAGCGAGTACCCGTCCACCCCGAGACCCACGATGACCCCGGCGGCCACGGCGGAGATGTAGCTGTGGTGCCGGAACTCCTCCCGCCGATGCACGTTGCTGATGTGCACCTCGACCAGCGGCGCCGTGAGCTGCGCGCAGGCGTCCCGCACGGCGATCGAGTAGTGCGTCCAGGCGCCGGCGTTCAGCACGACGGGAACCCCGTGCTCGCCGGCCTCGTGCAGCCAGCCGAGCATCTCGCCCTCGTGGTCGGTCTGGCGCACCTCGACCTCGAGCCCCAGCTCCCGGCCGGTCCGCCCACACAGCTCGACGAGGTCGGCATGCGTGCCGTGGCCGTAGATCTCGGGCTCCCGGGTGCCCAATCGGCCCAGGTTGGGGCCGTTGAGAACGAACACCCTCATGATCGACTCCTCATGCGCCCGGTGGAGTGCGCGCCACCATACCGGCCTCGGCACCGACCCCCGAGGACACCGCGCGGTAGGCGGCGGCCAGCAGTTCGGGGTCGGGATCCTCCAGCCGCCCCGGCCGGGCGAGTCCGTCGAGCACCACGAACCGGAGCCTTCCCGCGCGGGTCTTCTTGTCCCCGTGCATGGCCGCCACCAGCTCGGGCAGGGCGTCGGCGGCGTACCCGGTGGGCAGCCCGATCGACTCCAACACCGCCCGGTGCCGCCCGGCGGTCTCGTCGTCGAGCCGACCGGTGAGGCGCGCCAACTCCGCCGCGAAGACCAACCCGACGCTCACCGCCGCGCCGTGTCGCCACCGGTACCCCTCGCGGCGCTCGATGGCGTGCCCCAGCGTGTGGCCGTAGTTGAGGATCTCGCGCAGGCTGGACTCGCGCAGGTCGGCCGCCACCACGTCGGCCTTGACCTGGATCTTGCGCCGCACCAGCTCGGCCAGCACGTCGCCGTCCGGGTCGAGGGCCGCCCCCGGGTCCGCCTCGACCAGGTCGAGGATCACCGGGTCGGCGATGAACCCGCCCTTGACCACCTCGGCCATGCCCGCGGCCAGGTCCTCGGCCGGCAGGGTGCGCAGCGAGTCGAGGTCGGCGATCACCGCACTCGGCTCGTGGAACGCCCCGACCAGGTTCTTGCCCGCGTCGATGTTGATCCCGGTCTTGCCGCCGACGGCCGCGTCCACCATGCCGAGCAGCGTGGTGGGCACGTTCACCAGCCGTACCCCACGCATCCAGCTGGCCGCGACGAACCCGCCGAGGTCGGTCACCGCACCGCCCCCGAGGGCCACGACGACCCCGCCGCGGTCCATGCCCATGGCGGCGAGCGCGTCCCAGCAGGCACCCGCGACCGCGAGGGTCTTGCCGGCCTCGGCGTCCGGGACCGGGACCAGGTTCGCGTCGACGCCCCCGGCCCGCAGCCGCACCCGGGCGGACTCGGCCGCCTCGACCAACGTCGGCGGGTGCACCACCGCCACCTTCGGTGCCCCCGCGACCGCCGCGAGGAGCTCGTCCCCGAGCCCACGCCCCACCACGACGTCGTAGGGCCGGCCTGTCGCCACCCGAATCCGGACCGGTTCCGTCCCGGCCGCGTTCGCCCGCTCACTCACCGGGTGAGCATGTCACCGCTCGCCTCACTCCTCCCACACCACCTCCGTCCTTTCGCCGCGCCCCCGCACGCCGGCCACCAGCTCGCCCTGCTCGACCACGTCGGCGCGCTGCCGTGCCGTCAGCGTCCGGTGCGCCGTCACCGCGATCCGCAGCGTGCGCCCGGACGCTCGCTGCCGCCACGTCCCCGCGACCTCCCCGGCGACCACCACGACCCCGGGGCTGCCCAGCGCCCGCCAGACGGTCCTCGCCACCGTCCGGTCCGGCACCAGGAACGCCCGGTTGCCGAGCAGGTAGGCGTCCCGGGGCGGCAACAGGCGCGCCGAGGCCGACCGCGGCGCGCCGGCCTCGGCCGCGACCGCCTCGGGGTGCGCCCACAGCGGTTCCGCGCCATCGATCCGGACCAGGACCAACTCGTCGACCAGCTCGTCGACGTGCGGTTTGAGCCAGACCGGCAGGGCCTTGACCGGCCTGGTGTCCAGCCACGCGGCCAGATCGGCCGGCGCCACCGGACCGGCCAACCGGACGAACGAGCGCAGCAGGAGCGTCATCGCCTCCTCCCCGGCGTCGGCGACGGTCGGCTCGTCGCTCGCCAGCCGCAACCGCATCACCCGGCCGTCGTCGGGCACCAGCTCCACCCCCGCGAACAGCGTGCCGAGCCGGAACAACCCCTCCGCGACGTGCGCGACCCCGCAACTCTCGCACCACGGCCGGGCGACCTCGGGCAGGAGAGGGGTCACCGCGGCGGACAGTTCCCCCTTGGTCGCCGTGTCGCCGGGAAAGGCGTCCCGCATCCGCGCGGCCACCAGGTCGACCAGGGCGGGTCCGTCGGCGCCGGAGGCGATCAGCTCGTCCCCGTACCCGCCCAGCCACGACCGGAGGGCCTCGTTGTCCCGCGGGCGCAGCGCCGCGCGGACCGCGGGGAGGTCGGCCCGCCGGTGCAGGTGCGGCGAGCCACGCACGGACAGCACCAGGGCCAGCCCCGGCGGAGCCGGACCGCCGGTCGGGACCCGCTGGCGCAGACCGAGCGACGCCGAGCCGGCCGGAGTGTCCTGCAGGCCGATCGCCAACACGTCCAGCTCGTCCGGCTCGGCCGGGGAGGCGGCCCCGGCCAGGCCCTGTGCACTCATCCGGTGGGCGAGAACAGTTCGTCGGTCCAGGTCAACGGTCATGCGTCAGGTCTACCGCCCGGCACCGACAGTTTCCGACGAGCGCCTCAGCCCGTCGCCGCGGGCAGCGTCGCCAGCACGTCCGCCAGGACCTCCGCCGGCGCGCGGCCGCTGGTGGGCACCGTCGCGGCGGCCACCTCGGTGTAGACGGGACGGCGCGCCTTGAGCAGCTCCCGCAGGTGTGCGCGCGGGTTGGGCATCAGCCACGGGTGCAGCGAGACCAGGCCCTCCCGGCGCAGCAGGTGCTCGAGGTCGACGTCGAGGAACACCACGTGGAACGGCGCGAGCAGCTCCGGCACGCCGGGCGCCGTCGGCGTGCCGCCGCCCAGCGCGAGCACCCCGGTGAACTCCGGCAGCAGCGCGGTCAGCAGCTCCCGCTCGGCCTCCTGGAACCGCTCCCGACCGAGCCGCACCACGAGCTCGCCGGCGGGTAGGCCGTGCGCGTGTTCGAGGTCGTGGTCGAAGTCGCGGAACGGGACGCCGAGGTGCTCGGCCGCGAGCCGGCCCACCGTGCTCTTCCCCGAGCCGGGCGGTCCGACGAGGATCAGCACCGGCCCCTGCGCGCTCACGTGTCCGCCTCCAAGGTGGCTCACTCCGCTACCACCGTTCCCGCAGTGCCTCGAGGTAGGCCTCGGCGTTGCGCCTGGTCTCGGTCAGGGAGTCCCCGCCGAACTTCTCCAGCGCCGCGTCGGCGAGCACCAGCCCGACGACCGACTCCAGCACCACACCGGCCCTGGGGACCGCGCACACGTCGGAGCGCTGGTGGATCGCCACCGCCGGCTCGCCGGTCGCCACGTCCACGGTCGACAGCGCCCGCGGCACCGTCGAGATCGGCTTCATGGCCACCCTGACCCGCAGGGGCTCGCCGTTGGTGATGCCCCCCTCGAGACCGCCGGCGCGGTTGCTGCGCCGGCTGACCCCGCTGACGCCGTCCGCGCGGTCGATCTCGTCGTGGGCCTCGCTCCCCCAGCGGCGCGCGGTCGTGAACCCGTCGCCGATCTCGACGCCCTTCATCGCCTGGACGCCCATCAGCGCACCCGCGAGCCGTGCGTCGAGCCGCCGGTCCCAGTGCACGTGCGAGCCGAGCCCGGGCGGAAGTCCGTAGGCGATCACCTCGATCACCCCGCCGACGGTGTCACCGGCCTCCTTGACCGCCTCGACCTCGGCGACCATGGCCTCGGTCGCCGCCGGGTCGAAGGCACGCACCGGGCTCTCGTCGATGGCGGCGAGGTCACCGGGGCCGGGCGTCGGCCCCTCGGGCGCCTCGGCCCTGCCGATCGACACCACGTGGCTGATCACCTCGACGCCCAGGAGCTGGCGCAGGAACCCTCGGGCGACCGTGCCGAGCGCGGTCCGCGCGGCGGTCTCCCTGGCACTCGCGCGCTCCAGCACCGGACGTGCCTCGTCGAAGCCGTACTTCTGCATGCCCGGCAGGTCGGCGTGGCCGGGGCGGGGGCGGGTCAGCGGTTCGTTGCGGGCGAGGCCGGCCAGCTTGTCGGGATCGACGGGGTCGGCCGCCATCACCTTCTCCCACTTCGGCCACTCCGCGTTGTCGATCCGCACGGCGACCGGCCCGCCCTGGGTGAGCCCGTGACGCACGCCGCCCAGGAACTCGACGGCGTCGGTCTCGAAGCCCATCCGAGGGCTGCGGCCGAAGCCCAGCCGCCGGCGGGCGAGCTGCTCGCCCAGCTCCGACGTGGTGACCTCGACCCCGGCCACCATCCCTTCCAGCACGGCGACGAGCGCGGGTCCGTGCGACTCCCCCGCGGTGATCCAACGCAACACCCGCTGATCCTGTCACGTCCCCCGACCGTCACCCGATCAGGTGCTTCCGAGCCGAATCCCGTACGAACGGCACATTCGCTCGGGCTCGTCCTTGCGTCAGCCCCGGGCCCGCCGTGAACGTGGAGGCATGTCCGACCACCTTCTCGCCAGCACCCTCCTCGCACTCGCCGGAGCAGCCGCCGGGTGCGCCGGCCAGCGGCTGCTCGCGCGGATGCGCCGCGGTACGACCGTCCACAGCGGATGGTTAGCCGGCGGTGTCGCACTGCTCTGGGCGGTCGTCGGCTGGCGGATGGGAGCGGGGTCGGTCCCGGCGTGGTGGGTGCCGGTCCCGCTGGCACTCACCTGGTTCGCCGCGCTGCTCACCGCGACGGACCTGCGCCACCGCCGGCTGCCGGACGCGTTGACGCTGCCCGCCTACCCCGTGCTCGCGGCCGCGACCGTCGTGGCCGCGACCGCCGGCGGCGGCTGGACGCTGACCACGAGCGCGTTCACCGGCGCGGTCGCGTACTGCGTCCTGCACGCCCTGGTGCACCTGGCCAGACCGGGGTCGCTGGGTGCCGGCGACGTGAAGCTGTCGGGCAGCGTGGGCGCGGTGCTGGGTGCCGTGGGCTGGCCGGCCATGGTGCTCGCCACCGCGGTGGCGGCCTCCACGGCACTGCTGCTGCGCGCCGCCTCACCCCGCCGTTGGCGGGACGGGGTTCCCTACGGACCGGGCATGCTCGCCGCCGCCTGTCTGGTCGCCCTGTTCCCCGGCACGGCTCTGGTCAGGCCATGACCCGCTCGCTCGGGCGCTGATCCGCCTTCCGCTGTTTGACAACTCCACAGTGAGGCCCGCCACCCCTCCCGGGGTGGGGTCGGGGTGATCCCCGAGGGAGTTCCGGGTTCGACCCGGATCTTTCACACCGTCCCCTACCCCAGTCTTCTCCCAGAGAACGACACCGGAAATCGCAGTTCAGAGGGGTGGAAGATGGGCAAGCCGATGTTAACCGTGCGAATCGCCAGATGGAGTGCGGAGCACCCGTGGCGGGCGATCGGCGCGTGGATCCTGTTCGTCGCGGTGTGCGTCGGCGCGGGTACCTTCGCGGGAACCAAGCAGGCGGAGTTCGACGACAACCCGAAGGGCGAGCTCGCCACCTACCAGAGCATCGTCGACGAGTCCGGGTTCCAGCGGCCGGCGACGGAGAACGTCCTCATCTCTGCCCGCGAGGGTGACCTGGACACCTCCCGCGCGATGGCCGCCGCCGACGACGTCCGGGCCGAGATGGGGGCACTGTCCGGCGTCGACTCGGTCAGCGACGCGGTGCCGTCGCCGAAGGGAACCGCCGTCCTGGTGAACGTCGAGCTCCGGGGGGAGCGGGACAGCGCCGAGGACCACGTGCAACCGCTGCTGGACACGACGGCTGCCGTGCAGGACCGCTATCCGGACCTGCGGGTCGAGCAGGTCGGCGGGGCGTCGCTGGACAAGGCGCTCTCCGAGACCCTCGGTGCCGACTTCCAGAAGGCCGAGCTGATCAGCATCCCGGTCACCCTGCTGATCATGCTCGTGGTGTTCGGCGCGCTGATCGCGGCGGGCGTGCCGGTGCTGTTGGCTATGTCCGCGGTGGGGTCGGCGCTCGGGCTCTCGGCGCTGGTGTCGCACCTGATCCCGGCCACGGACAACACCAGCAGCATGATCCTGCTGATCGGCATGGCCGTGGGTGTGGACTACTCGTTGTTCTACATCCGGCGGGAGCGGGAGGAACGGGCCAGGGGCGCCGGGCACGTCGACGCGGTGGAGATCGCGGCGGCCACCTCCGGGCACGCCATCGTGGTCTCCGGTGTCGCGGTGACGGTCGCGATGGCGGGCATGTTTGTGGTCAACGACATCGTGTTCTCGTCCATCGCCGTCGGCACGATCCTCGTCGTGCTCGTCGCGATGATCGGCTCGATCACCGTGCTGCCCGCCCTGCTCGCCAAGCTCGGCCGGTGGGTCGACCGGCCCCGGGTGCCGTGGTTGTGGCGGCTGTCGATGCGGCAGAAGAGCGAGCCCCGGTTCTGGCGAGCCGTCCTGCGTCCCAGTCTGCGTCGTCCCCGCACCACGCTGGCGATCTCCGCGGGGCTCCTGGCCGCGCTCGCGGTGCCCGCGTTCGGCATGACGCTCAACGCCCCGTCCGAGGCGGACCTGCCGCGCAGCATCCCGATCATGCAGTCCTACGACCGGATGACCGAGGCGTTCCCGAGCACGGGCGCGTCGCACCAGATCGCTGTGCGGGTGCCGGCGGACCAGACGGCGGCGGCCCGGCGGGCCGTGGACGACCTGCTCGACCGTTTGGCCGCCGACGAGGACTTCGCCCACGACCGGCCGGCCGAGGTGACCGAGGCCGCCAGCGGGCGCATTCTGCTGGTCTCCGCCGCCATCCCGTACGGCGGCGGCAGCGCGGAGGCGGACCGGTCGCTCGCCACGCTGCGCACCGAGCTCCTTCCGGCCACGGTGGGCACGGTCGCCGGTGCGGAGTTCGCGGTGAGCGGGCAGACCGCTGGGGAGAACGACTTCGTCGACACCATGAGCGACGCGCTGCTGTGGGTGATCGGGTTCGTCCTGCTGCTGACGTTCCTGGTCATGCTTTGGGCGTTCCGGGCCCCGGTCATCGCGCTGAGCGCGATCGGCCTGAACCTGCTGTCGGCCGGGGCGGCGTACGGCGTGCTGGTGCTGGTGTTCCAGAACACCTGGGCCGAGGGGCTGCTCGGGTTCACCTCGACCGGGGGCGTGGTGGCCTGGCTGCCGGTGATCCTGTTCGTCACGCTGTTCGGGCTGTCGATGGACTACCACGTGTTCGTCGTCAGCCGAATCCGCGAGGCGGCGGCGAACGGCGCGCTCGACACTCGTGAGGCGGTGGCGGCCGGTATCACCCGCTCGGCCGGCGTGGTCACGAGCGCGGCGGCGGTGATGATCGGGGTGTTCTCCATCTTCGCCACGCTCAGCACCATCGACATGAAGCAGATGGGCGTGGGCCTGGCCACGGCGATCCTGCTCGACGCCACGCTCATCAGGGCCGTCGTGCTGCCGGCCCTGATGGCCACGCTCGGCAGGGCGAACTGGTGGACACCCCGCTGGCTGCGTCCCCGCGAGCGGCCCGACGCACGACCGGAGCCGAAGGTCCTCGAACCGGTCGGCTGAGGCCCACCGGACACCCGGGCGTCGACGGCAGCGCTACCCGCGCCGCCGTCGACGCCCAACCCTTCACCGCCGACACCCCGTCCTACGTGGGTGCCGGCCACTGAGCGGCGTACGGGCCGAGTGCTGCGACGGCGGCGGCCAGCCCGCATCGCCTTCCTGCCCGGGTTGAACCCCTCCACGAGACCCATCCACCCCGCGGTGCCGGAGATCCTGTCCCTGCAACGACCGCAAAGGTCCACCCCCGGTCAGCGGGGTTCAACACCGAAGGAGCAGTCGAACCTCTCAGTTCGGCTGGCCGAGCAGCGCGCGCACCTCGTCGGCGGTCAGCTCCCCGCCGAAGTACGGGCCCTGGGCGGCGTCGACGCCCAGAGCGGTGAGCGCCTCCGCCTCCGACGCCGACCGCACGCCTCGGGCGATCAGATCCATCTCGAGGGTCTGCACGGCCCAGGCGAGCATGCCCTCCACCGCGGACCGGACCACGGACCCGGCGTCCTCATCGAGTCCCCGCACGACCGAGCCGTCGACCCGCAGACCACGCAGGGGCACCCCCGGGTCGGCCAGGGCGTCGAACCGGCCACCACCCCGCTGCTCGCGCACGATAGCGACACCACTGCTGACGAGGATGTCCAGCTCCTCGAGCTGGTCTGGGTCCAACGCCATCAGGACGTCGTCCTCGACCAACAGCTGTAGCCGCTGCGGTGGCAGCGCCGCCACGTCGAGGATGTGGCGCACCGTGGCCGCCAACTCCGGCTCCCGGCTCTGCCGCAGGCTCAGCGGCACCGCGGCACGGGGCGCACGCTCACCGAACTCGGCCAGCCAGCCCGCGGCCACCGTGCAGGTCTCCTCGAGGATCCGGTAGCCGAGCCGGATCGCGCTGCCGGTGACCTCGGACAGCTCGAGGAACCGTTGCTGCGACAGGACCCCGAGCTCGGGGTGGTTCCACCGCAGCATGCCCTCGACAGCGGTCAGCGATCGGTCGGGCAGCGCGAACACCGGCAGATAGCAGACCTCGATGTCGCCTTCCTCCAACGCGCCCGCGACCGAGGCGGCCAGGGTGAACCGCTCACGCTCCCGCGCGTCGCGCTGCGGGTCGTAGAGAGTCCAGCGCGCGCGGCCGTCCTCCTTGCTCCACCGCGCGGACACCTCTGCGCTGCGCAACACCTCGCCGGGCGTCGTGCCGCGGGTGGAGCGCAGGCTGATGCCGACGCTGACCGTCACCCCGACTCCGGCGCCGTCGACGTAGACGGGCTCGGCGAGCAGCTCGTCGACCTCCTCCACCAGCTCGACCAACCTCAGCGTGTTCCGCGGGGACTCCACGAGCAGCGTGAACTCGTCGGCGCCGGTACGCGCGACCGGCCCCAGGGGCTCGCAGGCGGAGCGAAGCCGCCGGGCCACCGAGGAGAGCACCCGGTCCCCCGCCTCGTGGCCGAGTGCGTTGTTGACCACGTGGAAGCCATCCACGTCGAAGTGCACGAGCCCGACGGTCGCCGCTCCGCCCTCGGCGAACGCGCGCTCCAGCCAGCCGAGGAACTGGGGACGGTTGGGCAGACCGGTCACCGCGTCGTTGAGGCTCTGTCGGATCAACGCACCGCGCAGCGACCGGGTCTCGTCCACGCTCACCGCCACCAGCGCCCGCCGCGCGGAGTTCAGGGGCGTGACCTCGAGCACGACCGCGGTGGACTCACCTCCGGCCCCGACCAGCCAGGCGTCGGTCCGGACCTCCTTGCCGAGGGCGAGGTCAACGTGCGCGCCGTCGGCGGCGAACAACGCCGTGACGTCGGCACCCACCAACTCCTCCGGCGAGCGCCCGGCCAGCTCGCCCAGTGCGGCGTTCGCCTTGCGCAACGCGCCCCGGTCGTCGACCAGCGCGAAGCCCAGCGTGGAGTTCTCGAACAGGTTCCCGATGCTCTCCGGCGAGTCGGCGCGCCGCTCCGCGTACCCCTCGGCGAGCGCGCCGAGCAGGCACGCGGCCCTCGCCCGCCCGTCCGGACCCGACATGGACCCGGACGGCGGCACCAGGCTCGTGGCGAGGAACTCGATCGAGCTGCGCAGGGCCGAGGGCGACAGGCCCTGGCCGGCGAGGTCGCGCCCGACCTCGCGGGGGACCTCCTCCGGAAACGGCTCCTGGCCAAGGCTCGCCGCCAGACGCTCGGCCAGAACGGCCAGCCGCTCGGGAGCCTCCTGGCTCGCAGGGGCCTCAGCGCCCAGCGCCGCCCACCATCCGTCGGCAAAGGTCTCCTGATCGACATTGGCAACGCTCGGTGAAGGGTCGCGGTCGCGCATGAGCCCCTGATCTCTCGGAAGGGTGGGCTTGGTGTGATCAACGACACTACTGCACGTGGTCACTTCTCGCCGCTCGGGATCCGCGACTCCTCACAGCGGCAGGGGCAGGATGCCGCCGGTCGCGGTCCACAGCGCGTCACGCATCTCCGCCCTCGGCGCCCGCAGTCCGGTGAACTGCTCGACCTGTCCGAAAGCCTGGTGCAGCAGCATGTCCAGGCCTGTCGCAAGCCTGCCGCCGCGGGCGGCGACGGCCACGGACAGTGGGGTCGGCCAGGGGTGGTAGATGACGTCGAGCACGCAGGCGGCCGCGGCGAGGTCATCGACGACGTCCTCGACGGCCGCGGCGGGGGTGGTGTTGACGAGTACCGCGGCGTCGGCGGCCAGGGCGGCCAGGTCGGCTCCGGCCCACCGGACGAGGTCGACGGCGACACCGAGCTCGCTGCCGCACCGAACGACGGCCTCGGCCCTGCGCGGCTCCCGGACCACAACGCGGACGACCTGGACACCGAGTTCGGCCAGCCCGGCCACGGCAGCGCACGCGGTACCGCCGGCGCCCAGCACTACACCCGGCGTATCCCCCGCGCGGGTGAACCCGGCGGCCGCGCGGAGTGCTCCGGTGACGCCGTCCACATCGGTGCAGTCGGCATGCCAGCCGGCCTCTTGACGTACCAGCGTGTTCGCTGCTCCGACCGCCACCGCACGCGGGGTGGCTCGGGCGGCCACGGCCAGTGCGGCCTGCTTGCCGGGCATCGTGACCGACAACCCCGCCCAGCTCGCGTCGAGCGAGCCGACCAGCTCGGGCAGGGCCGCCGCGTCGGCCTCGACGCGGTCGTAGGTCCAGCCGGTCAGGCTGAGCGCCCGGTAGGCCGCCGTGTGCAGGACCGGCGACAGCGAGTGCGCCACCGGTGAGCCCACGACCGCGGCGCGGCGCGGCGCGGCCGGCGTCTGGTCGACTGGAGCCGAGGTCAGTAGGCACCCCGGTTCTGAGCCTCGACGACGTTCTGCTGGTGCTCCTCGATGCTGACCGCGAAGCAGGACGTGCCGTCGGTCTGGCAGCGGACGAAGTACAGCCACGGGCCCTGCTCCGGCTTCACCGCCGCGTTGATCGCCTCCTTGCTCGGCGCGGAGATCGGCGTCGGGGTGAGCCCGGTGTTGTTGTAGGTGTTGTACGGGCCTGCTCGCTCACGGTCCGCGTCGTCGGTGCGGATCGTCGGGCGGTCCAACACGTAGTTGACCGTCGAGTCGTACTGCAACCGCATGTCCTCGGCGAGGCGGTTGTAGGTCACGCGGGAGACCTTGCCGAAGTCCTGCTCGATCGCCTCGCGTTCGATCAGGGACGCCATCGTCAGCACCTGGTACGGGGTGAAGCCGGTGTCCACGGCCGCGTCGGGCAGGCCGAGCGCCTGCATCCGGGTCGCGGAGTCGGAGACCAGCTGCTTCCACAGCTCGTCGGCGTTCGCCCCTGGGCGGACGTCGTACACGCCCGGCATGATCAGGCCCTCCAGCCGGCGCTCCGGCTCGGCCCGGCTGGCCGGCCCCACGGCCCACTCGGGCACGCCCAGCTTCGCCAGGTCGGCCTTCTTGACGCTGGCCCAGAGCTGGTCGGCGGGGACGCAGGTGCTCTTGCCGTTGAGCTTGGCGCACGAGGCGGCCGAGAGCTCGGCGACGATGCCCGGGTTGACCGCGCCGTCGGGCTGCTTGATGTCGTGCAGCTGGGTACCCGGCGTGATCTGCAGGTTGCCGACCTTCGCCTCGGGCTTGACGATCTGGCCCACCGCTGCCTTGCCGGAGGACTTGGTCTTCATCACGTAGAAGCCGGGCTGGACCGCCCGCACCCGGCCGTCGGTCTCCGCGGCCGCGACGAAGGCACTGGTGCTCGCGACCACCTCCGACTCAACGAGCGCGGCGGCGATGTCGGCGGTGGAGTCGCCCTTCTTCACCTCGATGACGACGTCGCTCTCACCCTGGCCGGTGTAGTCGTCGTAGCTGCCGATGTCGGCGAGTTGCCGGTACCCGTAGTAGCCGCCGGCCGCGATCAGCACCAGCACCACGGCCATCCCGATCCAGAGGCTGGTACGGCGCTTCTTGCGCTTCGCCGGCCGCGGCGCCGGGCGTCTGCGGTCGGTATGGGAGTCGAACAGGTCGAGGTCGTCGTCGGTCATGGTTGCCGCGCCTCCGGAGGCAGGTGCCGAGCCCGCCCGTCCAGCCAGGCCTGCAAGATCTCGACGGCGGCCGCCTGGTCGACCACCGCCCGCTGCCGCTTCCCGCGTACACCCCGCTCACTGAGCATCCTGGTGGCGCTGACCGTGGTGAGCCGCTCGTCGGCCAGCCGGACGGGCACCGGACGGACCCGTTTGGCCAGCCGGCGGGCGTAGGCGACAGCGCCGGCCGCCGCCTTCCCGTGGCGAGCCGCGAGCGTCCTCGGTAACCCGACTACCACTTCGACCACCTCGTGCTCGACGACGAGCTCGGCCAGCTGGTCTATATCCGTGCCGTAACGCTCGTCGCGAGACAGAGTAACGAGTGGTGTCGCGAGCATGGGAGCGGGATCACTCAGCGCCACCCCGACCCGGACCGAGCCGACGTCCACCCCGAGCCGTCGGCCAGGCCCCGGATCGTCGACGCCCGGCCGGTCGGGCTCGGTCACCCGGTGCCCTCCGCGAGCGCCCGACGCAGCGCCGCGACCGCCTCCGGGACCCCTGCCGGGTTGCCGCCACCTCCCTGCGCCAGGTCCGGCTTGCCGCCGCCGCGACCCCCGATGGCGGGCGCGAACGCGGGCACCAGCTTGCCGGCCGCGAGCCCGTTCTCGCGCGCCGCGGCGGTGGTGGCGACCACGAAGCTCACCTTCGGTCCGTCGGCGGAGAACAGGGCCACGACACCCGGCCGCGCACCGAGACGGTTGCGGACCTCCGCGGCCAATGAACGCAGGTCGTTGCCCCCCACGCCGTCCGGCGCCGCGACCGCCACGAGTGCCGTGCCAGCCACGTCCTCGGCCTGCTCGGCGAGCGTCCCCGCGGACGAGAGCAGCTGCGCACCACGCAGCTTCTCGAGCTCCTTCTCGGCCGCCCGCAGCCGCTCCACCGTCTGCCCGATCCGCTCCGGCAGCTCCTCCGGCCGAACCTTGAACTGCTCGGCCAGCTGACCGACCAGCACGTGCTCGCGCGCCAGGAAGCGGAACGCGTCCAGGCCGACGAGCGCCTCGACACGGCGCACACCGGCTCCGATGGAGGCCTCGGACAGCAGCTTGACCACGCCGATCTCCCCGGAGCGGTGCACGTGCGTCCCACCGCACAGCTCCCTGGAGTAGTCACCGATCGTGATCACACGGACCTTCTCGCCGTACTTCTCGCCGAAGAACGCGATCGCCCCCGACCTGCGTGCCTCGTCGAGCGTGGTGATCTCCGCCCGCACGTCGTAGTCGTTCAGCAGCACGTCGTTGACCTCGTCCTCGACGTCCGCGAGCACGCTCGGCGGCACGGCCCCGCCGGGCGAGGTGAAGTCGAACCGCAGCCGGCCCGGCGCGTTGAGCGACCCGGCCTGCGCCGCCTGTGTACCCAGTGCCCGCCGCACCCCGGCATGCACCAGGTGGGTGGCCGAGTGGGACCGGGACACCGCGCGGCGGCGGCTCGCGTCGACCTCGGCGCTGACCGGGCTGTCCAGCAGCACCTCACCCGACACCACCGTTCCGCGGTGCACGTTCAGCCCGGCGACCGGCGACTGGACGTCCCGCACCTCCACCTCGAAGCCGTCGCCCACGATGCGGCCGGTGTCGGCGAGCTGGCCACCGCCCTCGGCGTAGAACGGCGTCCGGTCGAGCACGACCTCCACCTCGGTACCGGCGCCCGCCGACGCGGTCGGGGCACCGTCGGCGAGCAGGCCCACCACGGTCGCCTCGGTGTTCAGGTCGCGGTAGCCGAGGAAGTCGGTGACCCCGTGGGTGTCGAGGATGGACCGATAGGCACCGCCGTCGCCGTGGCCGACCTTGCGCGCCGCCGCGTCCTCCTTGGAGCGCTGGCGTTGCTCGGTCATCAGGCGGCGGAAGCCCTCCTCGTCCACCGTGAGGCCCTGCTCGGCCGCCATCTCCAGGGTCAGGTCGATCGGGAACCCGTAGGTGTCGTGCAGCTGGAACGCCTTGTCCCCCGGCAGCACGGCGCCGCCCGACCGCTTGGTCTCGGTCGCGGCCAGGTCGAAGATCCGAGAGCCGCTGGTGAGCGTGGCGAGGAAGGTCTCCTCCTCGGCCCGCACGACCGACTCGATCCGGGCGAAGTCGCTGACCAGGTCCGGGTAGCTCGGTCCCATCGTGTCGCGGACCACGGCCGCGAACTCCGGCAGCACCGGCTCGTTCACGCCGAGCAGTCGCACCGAGCGCACGATCCGGCGAAGCAGGCGGCGCAGCACGTAGCCGCGCGCCTCGTTGCCCGGGGTGACACCGTCCCCGATCAGCATCACGCCGCTGCGCGCGTGGTCGGCGATCACCCGGAACCGCACGTCGTCCACATCGTCCGCGCCGTACCGGCGGCCGGACATCTCCTCGGCCTTGGAGATCACGGGGCGGACCAGGTCGGTCTCGTACACGTTCGCGACGTCCTGGAGCAGGAACGCGACCCGCTCGACGCCCATGCCGGTGTCGATGTTCTTGGCCGGCAGCGTGCCGATCGGCGGGTGGTCCTCCTTGGGCGAGAGCTCACCGCGCTCGTCCTGCATGAACACGAGGTTCCAGATCTCCAGGTACCGGTCCTCGTCGGCGACCGGGCCGCCGGGCCTGCCGAACGCCTCGCCGCGGTCGTAGTAGATCTCCGAGCACGGGCCGCCGGGACCGGGCACGCCCATGTCCCAGTAGTTGTCCTTGCCGCCGCGGCGCTGGATGCGCTCGTCGGGCAGGCCCGAGATCTTCCGCCACAGGTCGATGGCCTCGTCGTCGGTGCGGTAGACGGTGACCCAGATCCGGTCCGGGTCGAAGCCGTACCCGCCGTCGGCCTGGCTCCCGGTGACCAGCTGCCAGGCGTGCTCGATGGCACCGGCCTTGAAGTAGTCACCGAAGGAGAAGTTCCCGGCCATCTGGAAGAACGTGTTGTGCCGGGTGGTCTTGCCCACCTCGTCGATGTCCCCGGTGCGCACACACTTCTGCACGCTGGTCGCCCGGGGGTACGGCGGCGGCTCCTCACCGAGGAAGTACGGCTTGAACTGCACCATCCCGGCGTTGACGAACAGCAGGTTCGGGTCGTCGAGGATGAGCGAGGCGCTGGGCACCAGCGTGTGCCCGGCCGCCTTGAAGTGATCGAGGAAACGCTTGCTGATCTCGTGTGTCTGCACGGTGGGTCCTTGACGGTGTCGAAACGACGGAGGCCGGGGTCACGGCGAGCAGCGACGCGCGGAACGGCGCGGGTCAGCCACCCGCCCGGCGAGCTCGCGCGTCGGGCAGGGCACGACGCCCCGCCGCCCGGTCGGGACGTGCCGCGTCGCGGGACTCCTCCCACGCGCCCAGCGCGTGGCGAGGCCCGGGGGTCACACCCGATCGCCGCTCGACCACGTCCGACAGCTCCTCTTCCCGCTCGGCCATCCCCGCTCGCACGTCGGCACCGAACGAGCCGATCGCTCCGGCCAGCTCACTGATCGCCGCGCCGAGGTTGCCGGCGATGCCGGCCGGGGTGGCCTGACGGGCCGTCTCCTTCGCCTTCCGGGACAACGTTACCCCGGTGGCGACACCGACTCCCAACCAGAAAAGGCGCTTCACTTGCGGCCTCCCCGCCGTTTCCCGCGCCGCGCGTGCTTGCCCTCGCCGTCCTGCTTGGCCCTGCGCCGCGCCTTGAGTGCCTTGTTCACGCCGTAGGAGAACGCGGCCGCCTTGACCAGCGGGCCGCCGAGGGTGGCGGTGAACAGCGAGGTCAGCGCCGAGACGTTGCCGGTCACGGCCTGGGTGTTCGCCGCGATGCCGTCGACGCGCTCGAGCTGGGCGTTGACGTGCGTCAGCGCCGTGTTGGCCTCGTCGAACAGCGGGTCGGTGTTCATGTGCGCCTTGCGGATCGCGATCGTGGCCTCGTCGAGCGTTCGCCCGAGTTTGATCAACGGGATCGCCAGCAGCAGTACGAGCAGTACGAACGCGCCGGCCGCGATCAGCGCGGCGACCTGCCCTGCTGACACGAGCCCTCCTAGGTGCCAAACGTCGTGGAATGCGGGTCAGGTTACCCCGGGGCCAGGGTGGGGGCCTGTCCGGATCACCGCCGCGCGCGCGACCACGGACCGACCGCGCTCACCGGGACCCGCGGATCGCGCGGCGCAGCTTCGGCACCCGCTCGGCGAGGGTGCGCTCGGCGCCGCGCTGGGTCGGTTCGTAGTAGTCCCGGCCGACCAGCTCGTCGGGCGGGTACTGCTGCTCCAGCACGCCTTCCGGCACGTTGTGCGGATAGCGGTAGCCCGTGGCGTTGCCGAGCTTCTTCGCACCGGTGTAGTGACCGTCGCGCAGGTGGGCGGGCACCGCGCCGATGGCGCCCTGGCGGACGTCCGTCATCGCCTGGCTGATCGCGGTGGTGACCGCGTTCGACTTGGGCGCCGTCGCCAGGTGCACGGTGGCGTGCGCCAGGTTGAGCGCGCACTCGGGCAGCCCGATCAGCTGCACGGCCTGCGCGGCGGCGGTCGCGGTCAGCAGGGCCGTGGGGTCGGCCATGCCGACGTCCTCGCTGGCATGGATGACCAGCCGGCGGGCGATGAACCTCGGGTCCTCGCCCGCCTCGATCATCCTGGCCAGGTAGTGCAGCGCGGCGTCCACATCGGAACCACGGATCGACTTGATGAACGCGCTGATGACGTCGTAGTGCTGGTCCCCCTGGCGGTCGTAGCGCACCGCCGCCTTGTCCACTGTGGACTCCACGGTGGACAGGTCCACGGTCCCGTCGTTGGTGGCCAGCGCGGAGTCGGCCGCCGCCTCGAGGGCGGTGAGTGCGCGGCGGGCGTCGCCGCCGGCGAGCCGGACGATGTGGTCCTCGGCGTCCTGGTCGAGGGTGACGCCGCCACCGAGGCCGCGCTCGTCGGCGACCGCCCGGCGAACCAGCGCCCGGACGTCGTCGTCGGTGAGGGAGCGCAGCTGGAGCACGAGCGACCGGGACAGCAGCGGCGAGACCACCGAGAAGAACGGGTTCTCCGTGGTTGCCGCGACCAGCAGGACGATCCGGTCCTCGACGGCGCCGAGCAGTGCGTCCTGCTGCGTACGCGAGAACCGGTGCACCTCGTCGATGAACAGGACCGTGGACTCGCCGGAGTGGGTCAGCCTGCGGCGGGCCTCCTCGATGACACCCCTGACCTCCTTCACCCCGGCCGAGAGCGCGGAGAGCGCGACGAAGCGCCGCCCGATCGCACTCGAGACGAGCATGGCCAGCGTGGTCTTGCCGGTGCCGGG
The DNA here is from genome assembly GCF_001921205.1 of Actinophytocola xanthii. Taxonomy (GTDB): domain Bacteria; phylum Actinomycetota; class Actinomycetes; order Mycobacteriales; family Pseudonocardiaceae; genus Actinophytocola; species Actinophytocola xanthii. The sequence goes on from NZ_MSIE01000001.1 coordinate 236,976, forward strand.
CGGTCCGTAGAGCAGCAGCGAGGCGGGTGCGGCGCCTTCGACCAGGCGGCGCAGCGGGGCACCCGGGCCGAGCAGGTGGTCCTGGCCCACCACCTCCTCGAGCGAGGCGGGCCGCATCCGCACGGCCAGCGGCGCGTTGGCGGCGACGCGGGCACTGCCACCCGGGTGCCGCTCCTCCGGCGGACTGTCGAACAGCTGCAGGTCGGGCCCTTCGTCCACGTGTTCGACGCTACCGGGCGGTGCCGGACACGGTTAGCATCGGGCCGCCGCGCGGCCGGTCCTCGGATCGGACGCTTCGACCGCACCGCCGCCTGAACAGGTCCGCTGGAGGTCTCTCGTGTCACGACCCGTGCCGCAGCGCCCGGAGGAGGAGGCGCAGGCCCTGCTGCACGCCCACCGGCGTGGCGTCGCGCAGGCCCGTACCCGGGTCAGGGCGGTGCTCCCGGACGCGGAGGACCTGCTACCGCACCAGGCCGAGCTCGTGGTCGCCCGCGAGTACGGGTTCGCCAGCTGGTCCGGCCTGCGCCACTACCTCGGCCGCGTCGCGGTGGCCGGCGGGGAGCCGCACCACACGTTCGAGCCCGACCCCGACTACTACGCGGACCGGGCCGAAGGGCTGCTCGCCTCGGCCGGAGACGACACCGCGGGTGCCGTCGCGGCCTTCGCGCGGTGGTCCGCCCCGCTGACCTCGGCCGGCGCTCGCTCGGTCGTCGCCCGCGACCACGGCTTCCCGTCCTGGACCGAGCTGTGCGAGCACGTCGCGACGGTGGACGACGAGCCGTTCGCGCTGGCGTTCCGGGCCCTGCGCGCGCACGACCTCGACGCGCTCGTCACGCTGCTCGAGCGGTTCCCGTGGCTGGTCGCCGCCCGCGGTACCAACGGCAACGACCTGCTCGGGCTGGCCGCCGCCAGCGCCGACGAGCGGACGGTGACGGCGCTGCTCGAGCGGGGCGCGGAGGTCTCGCGGGGGAACGTGCACGGGTGGACGCCACTGCACGCGGCCGGCTACTCGAACCTCCCCGGGCTGGCGCGGATGCTGCTCGCGGCGGGCGCCCCGGCGGAGGTGGCTGCGCGGGGCGACGGCGGCACGCCCCTCGTGGTCGCCCTGTTCTGGGGCCACCGAGAGGCGGCCGAGGTGCTCGCGGCACACGAGATCACCCCGAGGAACCTCCGGGTGGCCGCCGGGCTGGACGACGCGGCGTTGCTCGAGGAGCTGTGGGACACGCCCTCCGCCGGCGCGCACCGGGGCTTCTACCGCCCGCACGGCGGTTTCCCCACCTGGCAGCCCTCGGACTCGCCGGCGGAGGCGCGCGACGAGGCGCTCAGCTGGGCGGCCCGGTCCGGCTCGCTTCGCACGATCGCGTCCCTCGTCGGTCACGGGGCGGACGTGAACGCGAACGTGTACCAGGGCACGGCGCTCTGCTGGGCGGCGACGAAGGGCCGGACTGCCGCGGTCCGGCTCCTGCTCGAGCTGGGCGCGGAGCCCGACCGCCCGGGAACCTTCGGCGGTCCCGGCCACGGGGTGGGCACGACCGCCCTGCACCACGCCGCCGAGAACGGGCACCTCGACGTGATCGAGGCACTGCTCGAGGCGGGAGCCGATCCCACCGTGGCCGATGCGCTCTACAACGCCACCCCGGCGGGCTGGGCGGAGCACTTCGGCCACCGGCAGGCAGTCGACCTGCTGCGAAACGGCGGCTAAGCCCTCCGTCCCCGCGACACGGCGGTCGCTAGGCTGCGCGCGTGCAGCGGACGAGCCGGGTTCCCGACGACGCGACGCTGGTCGTGCGAACGGACCGCCGTTCGGCGGTGCGCGGACAGCTGCTCACCCTCTCGATGTTCGCCGTGACGGTGCTCGTGGCCGCGTTCGGCGTGGCGGCGACCGGCACCCCGCTCGGCGTCTGGGGCGTCGTGGGCGTGCTGTGTCTGGCCGGCTGGGTGCTCGAGGTGCTGAGCCTGCGGTCGGAGGTCGCGCTGGGCCCCGCACTGGCCGCGGACGACGAGCACCTCTGGGTGCGCACCGGTGGTTTCCTCCGTCCCACCTCGGTGCGGCTGGACTGGCCGGAGGTCAGGGGCATCGCGCTGCACACCTGGCACGGCCGGCGGACCTCGACCGCGCGCTACCTCACCTTCGACCTCGTCGAGCCGGTGCGAGAGGCGCTCGCGGGCGCTCTGGACGGGGCGCAGGACCGCCGGATGCGCCGGTTGGCGAGCGGCTTCGGCTCGCCGCTCGCGATCTCCGAGCAGTACAAGGACACCTCGCTCGACGAGGTGATCCGCGGCCTGCGGCCGCTCGCCCCCGAGCGCGTGCGGTTCACCAGGGACTGAGCCCGCCAGGGCACGTTCACACAGCCCTCGCTCGGGGTCTTCGCGCCCAGCCCGCCGCAGGCGCGGTGTCGCCGCAGACCGAGCACAAGCAGGTACGGAGCCCGCCCGCCGCCTCGCCAGCGACGACGCGGATCGCCAACCCGCGCCCTAGCGGTTGCTCAGCTCCAGCACGGCGACCTCACCCGCGTCGTGTACGTCGGCGACCACCAACCCGGCGCTCTCGACCAGTGCGGTGAGCGCCGGCAGGTCCCGGTGCGCGCCGCGCTCTGCGACGGTCTCGATCACGAACACGGCACCGTCCTCGCCTGCGGCCTCGGCGCAGCGACGCAGGATGCGGCGGGCGTCCTCGTCATCCCGGTTCCGCAGCACGTATGCCAGCAGGTACCCCTCCGCACCGGCGGGCAGCTCGTCGAAGAAGTCGCCGGCGATCGCACCACCCCGGTCCGCAAGACCAGCGGCGTCGATCCGCTTGCGTGCCCACTCCGCGACGTCCGGGAGGTCGAGCACCTGCCCGCGCAGCGCGGGGTACTCGTTGAGCAGCGCGATCAGCAGCGTGCCGTCGCCCCCGCCGACGTCGATCACGTCGCCGAGTGCTCCCCAGTCGTACGCGGAGACGATGCGTGGCGCGTCCAGGGCGGGTTCGGTCAGCAGGTTGTCCTCGGTGCCCTTCATGGCCTCACGCTACGGCGACCGCCCGCCGGGCGCAGATCGCGCCTGGCGCCGACCGCTCCGCGCTCAGCGGAAGGCGGGGTAGAGCGGCAGCGGGTCGGCGTCGTCGAACCGCGAGGCCAGCGCCTCCCGCACGCGGGAGGCGTGCTCGGCGACCGGCTCGACCCCGGCCGCCTCCGCGGCCAGCGCGAGCCTGCGCCACCGGTGGGTGAGCACCTGGCTCTCCTTCGGCGTGGGGCCGGGGCTCGTCGAGTGGATCCGGGCCGAGGCCGGCACCGTGAACATCTGCCAGGTGGTCAGCCAGACCCAGAACAGCTGGGCCTCGAGCAGGCGCGGTACCAGCACGTCGTCCTCGTCGAGGTCCGGCCAGACGACCCGCACCTCCGACCGCCACGCGGCCAGCATCGCGTCGGACATCCCGGGCGGCAGGGCGAACGCGCACCCGCAGGAGGGGAACGGGACCTGCAGGAACGCCGCGTCGAAGATCGCGTTGCGGACGCAGCCGCCCTCGAAGTCGAGGAACCGGACCCCTCGTTGGGTGATCAGGTTGTTGTCCGGGCAGGAGTCCGACGGGCTGAACGCCCGGTGACGGCCGGTCTCCAGCAGTGCCCGGCTGCGCTCGGCGCAGTCGTGCGCGGCCGAACTCGTCGTCACGCCGAACTCGTCACGCAACAGCAGCGGGAGCCCTTCCATCGCCGCGGCCCCGTCGACGGCGAGGGGGTCCTTGGTCGCCGGCGGGGTCAGGCGGCGCTGCAACGCGTCGAAGTCGGCCTCGCGTCCGGCGGTCGTGGCGTGCAGCCGGCCGAGCGAGCGCGAGTAGGACAGCAACGCGCGCTCGGCGGCCCGGGCGTCGTCGCCGAGCAGCTTGCCGGCGAGGGTGGGCGCGCCGCCGAGGTCCTCGAGCACCACCAGGCGGCTGTCCGGGCCATGGGCGAACAGCTCCGGGCACATCCGGTCCTCGGAGGCGAGCGCGGTGAACAGCTGGTAGCTGGCCGCCTCGCGGACGAAGCTGTCGCCGTGCTGGTCGAGCGGCTCCACGTAGCGTTTCAGCACCATCGTGCGCGGCAGGGAGAACGGGCTGGTCGAGACCCGGACCCGGACCACGACCGAGCGCTCGCTGCCGCCCAGGTCCTCGGGCTCGGACAGCCGGATCCTCGCGCCGAACCGCCGGCTGAGCACAGACTCCGCCGCGACCACGGTCGCCAACACCTCTGGATCCGCTTCGCCACCAACTGTCGGTGGGCCAGCGGCGGTATCCACACTCATCTCCTCAGACCCTACTCCCGCCCTGGAACCGACCGTAGTCGTGTCCATCGATCAAGTAGCGAGGATTTCTCGGACAATTAAAGAGAACAGATGTATGTCGAGCATGTCGCGGGGTCGGCCGGGAATCTCATCCCTCGGACAGGGGACGTCCGGCGTCCCCCGCCCTCCAGGTGCTGCGGCGCAGCAGCAGGACACCGGCGGCCGCGAGCACGATCCCGACGAGGTTGACCGCGAGCTGCGCGGTCGACCCGACGAACCGGCCCCACTCGCCGAGGATCAGCGCGACGCTGGCGTACCCGGCCGCGGGCACCGTGGTGACCGAGATGAACACGCCGACCAGCGCCGCGGACTTCGCCGAGGTCATCGACAGCATCCCGGCCGCGCCGGCGAGCACCGCCACGATCAGTGACCAGTAACCGACCTGGTAGACGAAGTCGACCTCGTGCGAGCCGCTGAGCACCGAGGCGTCGAACAGACCGGCCCAGTTGCCGAGGAAGGTGCCGAGCGCGGTGACCGCCATGGCCAGCGGGAACCCGATCGCCAGCGCCAGTGACGCCCGCCGGACAAGGTCCCAGCGCCGGCGGACCAGCCCGACCGCGACCGCGGCCAGCGGACCGAACTCCGGTCCGACGACCATGGCGCCCACGATCGTCACCGACGAGTCGGTGATGACCCCGACGGCGGCGAGCAGGCAAGCGATCGAGAGGAACGCCGTGAACGTGACGTTGAGGCGGGACTCCTCCCCCGTCCGGGCGAGGAGCTCCTCCCACACCACCGCGTCCGCGGCGTCCCCCGGCGCCTCCGCCTCCGCCCGGTCGGCGGCGTCCGAGAGGGCCGTGTCGATCTGCTCGAGCGTGATGCCGCCCTCGTGGTCGAGCCCCAGCTCGCACAGGCCGCCGATGGTCTCGTCGGTGGCCTCGCGGGCGACGTCGGCCTCGATCACGTCACCGGCGGGCAGGACCCCGGCGCCCGGCAGGTGCACCAGGTGAGTCGCCCCGGGCTGCGCGCGGAGCAGCGCGAGCACCCGATCCGCCCGGTCCGATGGGCAGATCACACGCAGGTGGAGCACCCGCTAGGCCTTCGCGGCCGCGGGCGGCTTCGCGTCGACACCGGCCTCCTTGCGCTGCTGCGGGGTGATCGCCGCGGGCGCGTTGGTCAGCGGGTCGAACCCGCCACCGGTCTTCGGGAACGCGATCACCTCGCGCAGCGAGGGCTCGCCAGCCAGCAGCATGACGATCCGGTCCCAGCCGAAGGCGATGCCGCCGTGCGGGGGCGGGCCGTACTTGAACGCCTCGAGCAGGAAGCCGAACTTCTCCTCGGCGTCCTCGGCGGAGATGCCCATCACCTCGAACACCCGCTTCTGCACGTCCGCCCGGTGGATACGGATCGAGCCGCCGCCGATCTCGTTGCCGTTGCAGACGATGTCGTAGGCGTAGGCGAGGGCGTTGCCCGGGTCCTCCTCGAAGCGGTCGACCCAGTCCGGGTTGGGCGAGGTGAAGGCGTGGTGCACGGCGGTCCAGCGGCCGGCGCCGACAGCGACGTCGCCGGCGCTGCGGGCGGCCTCGGCCTCCTCGAACAACGGCGCGTCGACCACCCAGACGAACGACCAGGCGGACTCGTCGATCAGCCCGAGCCGCTTGCCGATCTCCAGCCGGGCGGCGCCGAGCAGTGCGCGGGCCTCCGACGGAGTGTTGGCCGCGAAGAAGACACAGTCGCCCGGCTGGGCGCCGGTGGCCTCGGCGAGGCCCGCGCGCTCGGCCTCGGACAGGTTCTTGGCGACCGGGCCACCAAGGGTGCCGTCCGCGCCGACCAGGACGTAGGCCAGGCCCTTGGCGCCGCGCTGCTTGGCCCAGTCCTGCCAGGCGTCGAGCTGGCGGCGCGGCTGGTCGGCCCCCCCAGGCATGACGACGGCGCCGACGTAGGGCGCCCGGAAGACCCGGAAGGGGGTCTCGGCGAAGTACTCGGTCAGCTCGGTGAGCTCGAGGCCGAACCGCAGGTCGGGCTTGTCGGTGCCGTAGCGCGCCATGGCGTCGGCGTAGGTCATGCGCGGGATGGGCAGGGAGATCTCGTGGCTGGCGAGGTCGTGCCAGAGGGCGGCGACGACCCGCTCGCCGAGCGCGATGACGTCGTCCTGCTCGACGAAGCTCATCTCGATGTCGAGCTGGGTGAACTCGGGCTGACGGTCGGCCCGGAAGTCCTCGTCCCGGTAACAGCGGGCGATCTGGTAGTACCGCTCGAGGCCGCCGACCATGAGCAGCTGCTTGAACAGCTGGGGCGACTGCGGCAGCGCGTACCAGGAGCCGGGCTGCAGCCGGGCGGGAACGAGGAAGTCGCGCGCCCCCTCGGGGGTGGAGCGGGTCAGGGTCGGGGTCTCGACCTCGACGAAGCGCTCCGCGTGCAGGACCTCGCGGGCGATGCGGTTGGCCTCGCTGCGCATGCGGATGGCTCGCGCGGGCCCGGAGCGACGCAGGTCGAGGTAGCGGTGGCGGAGGCGGGTCTCCTCACCGACGGTCAGGTGCTCGTCGAGCTGGAACGGCAGGGGCGCGGCCTCGCTGAGCACGTCGAGCTCGGTGACCAGGACCTCGATGTCACCGGTGGCGATCTCGGGGTTCTCGTTGCCCGCGGGGCGCGCGGCCACCTCACCGACGACCTTGATGCAGAACTCGGCGCGCAGCTGGTGGGCCCGCTCGGCCATCTCGCCCTCGCGGAAGACGACCTGGACCACGCCGGACGCGTCCCTCAGGTCGACGAAGATCACTCCGCCGTGATCACGCCGGCGCGCGACCCAACCGCTCAGGGTGACGGCCTGGCCTGCGTGGCCGGCGCGAAGCGTGCCAGCCTCGTGCGTGCGGATCACAGCGTGCTCTCTCCTGTCAATAACTGGTAATGCTGGGTTGTAGAGAGCAGGCTAGCCAACGTCGCAGCGGTTCCGTCCAGCAGGTTTATGGGTTTACCATCACCGTACGCAGCAGATCGATCACGCGCGGATTTAACGTCACGGCTACCAAGCACCGACGTCAACCCGTAGGGTGATGGTTACCAAGTGGTAGGAATCGCTGGGGGCAAACGCAGGGAGACCACGATGGCTGGCGGCGCGACCCGCGAACCGGTTCGGGAACTGCACCGAGCGGCGACAGGAGAGATCCGGCGCGCACTTACCACCCATCCGGCTGACGGCCTCGCCGCCGACGCCTTCCCGACCGCGTTGCGGACCGCGATCCAGGCCAGCGGGCTGAGCCTGGACCGGATCCAGTACCGGTTACGCGCACGAGGCGTGTCGGTCAGCGTGACCGCACTGAGCTACTGGCAGTCGGGTCGGCGGCGGCCCGAACGCGCCGAGTCGCTGGCGGCGCTGGGGCACCTGGAGTCGGTTCTGGGAGTCGCGCCCGGTTCGCTGATCGCGTTACTCGGGCCGCCTCGGCCCCGTGGTCGGGTGCAGCGCGAGTCGTCCCGGCTCCCGATCGAGGCGCTCTGGCCGGAGCGGGAACCGGTGTCGAACCTGCTCAAGCGGATCGATTTCACCACCGAGACGGCGTTGACCAAGCTCAGCCAGCACGACCGGATGGACGTCGCCGCGGACCGCGGCGAGAAGCGCATCTCGGTCCGCCAGGTCCTCCGAGCCGAGCGCGACGGCGTCGACCGGACGGTGATGGTGTACGACCTGGAACGGATCGGTCGCCCGTTCCCCGAGATCACCGCGCAGCAGTCGTGTCGCATCGGCCGCATCGCCCGAGACGAGGCCGCCGGCCTGATCGCCGCGGAGATCGTGCTCGACACCCCCCTGGCCCGCGGCGATACGACGATCGTCGAGTACACGCTGAACCACCCGGGCCCGCCCTACTCCCGCGGCGACGACAGTTACTGCCGCAAGTTCAACACCCCCGTTCGCGAGTTCGTCCTGGAGCTGCGCTTCGACCCCAAGGCCCTTCCCGCGTACTGCGAGCTGTACACGGTGGACCCGGAGGACCAGACCACGACCCGACGCAAGGTCGAGGTCAACGCGGCCGGGGAGGCACACGCCGTGGCCCTGGACTTCGGCCCAGGCAACTTCTGCGTGCGCTGGGACTGGCCCCGCGACACCCCCTAGGAGCGCCCTACACCTCGCCCCGAAACTCGGCCACGTAAGGCCGCGGGTCGAGCCCTCGCGCCCGCACCCAGTCCGGGGCGAGGTGCGTCGTCCGGTACCCCTCCCCGCTGTCGCCCACCACGCTCACGATCGTCCCCCGAGCGCCCTCCTCCCGCATGCGTCGTGCGAGATGCCGCACTCCCCAGAGGTTCGCCCCGGTAGCCGGGCCCGCATCGACGCCCACCTCCCTCAACCACCAGGCCGCCGCGATCGACGCGGCGTCCGGCACCGGGATGACCAGGTCGAGCAGCGCCGGCTGAAAACCCGGCTCCACCCGCGGCCGGCCGATCCCTGGTATCAGCGACGGCATCCCCGTGCCGTAGTCCTCGGCACCCGTCACCCAGGCCGGGAAGTAGGCGGAGTTCTCCGGGTCGACCGCCGCGAGCCGCGTGGTCAGCCCACGCCGCCGCAGAGCCCGCCCGAAGGCGGCGGAGGTGGCCCCCGTCCCCACCCCCACGACGATCCAGTCGGGCACGGTGTCCACCTGCTCGAACAGCTCGTCCGCGATCGTGGCCCCCTCCGCCGCCACAGCCTGCTCGGCGCTCGAGAAGTGATCAAGAAAGTGGCCACCCCAGCCCGCCGCCAACGCCGCCGCCTCCTGCTGCACGGCTGCGGGCGGCTGCTCGCCAACCTGCCACCGCCCCCCTTCCCGGCCGATGCGGTCCAGCACCTCCGCGCCCACCTTCGCCGGCACCACCGCCGTGAACGGCAACCCGAGCAGCCTCGCCACCCGCGCCCCCGCAACGGCCACTGCCCCACCCGTCCCCACGACGACGTGCGTGCCCTCCGTGATCCGCCCACTGGCGATGGCGTAGGAGAACAGGGCCAGCACCAGGCGGTACTTCAGACTGCCGGTAGGCAGGGCGGACTCGTCCTTGAGCAGCACCTCGATACCGTCGCATCCAGGCGCCGAGAGACGGCGCAGGGGCGTGACCCGCTGCTCCGCCCGCAGGACCTGAAGGGCCTCCGCCGCCCAGACGTGCGGATGGGCTGTGCTCATGATCGAACCCTAGGACGCCACCGCCCTCCGCGGACGGCTGTTCGCCCCCCGCTGACAACGGCGGCACCCGGCACAGCACCGCGCCGGCCTCTCCTTTCTTTGGCGCAGCTTTCATTGGCGCAGCGGTCGCCCCCAGACAACCTGCCCACGTGAGGTAGCGCAGCGGCGTGACCAGCGGGACTGCCCACTGACTGCCGAATCGCCTTTCCCCGTCACTTGCCCCAGCAACACCCGGCACTCAGGACTTGCTGCAGCCACCTGCGGAACAGGGGCCTACGTGCCGTGGCCTGGTTCGCCCTCCGTGCACCCCATGCGTCTCCCGCGGCTCCCGACCGCTTCGCCCCCGGAGGCCTGTCCCCACGCCTCCCCCTGCCACCTCTCTGCGACCTCTCCCGCTGGGCCTCCTGCGGCGCCCGCCGGCTCCCGGGCGACCCTCCTGTGACCTCCCTCCCCCAATGTTCCTGTGTCCTCCCCTGCCACTCAGATGCGAGCTGCCAGCGGTCACCTCCTCGCTCACTCCCCCTACCACCGCCGTCCCCACCAGATCGAGCGTCCGCCCAGCCACGCCAACACGGACGCCCGGCTCCCTCACCACCTCACAGCAGCTCAAGCTGCTCCTGTTGAACCGGCGCCGCCTGCTCCGGGATGGAGGCCAGGCTGCCCTCCGGCCAGGTCGGCTCCTCCACCCTCGCCGTCCTCGCCTCCTTCGGCGCCAGCCCGTGCTTCCGTAACAGGGGACCCACCCGTCGCCCCAACCACCGGCGGTACCGGATGTCGGCGTTGGCCCCGCGGGCGTAGATCTGCCGATAGCTCGGCACCAGCTCGGGGTGCTCTCGCGCCAGCCATGTCGCGAACCACTCCCGGGCCCCGGGCCGCAGGTGCAGCGGTAGCACGGTCGCCCCCGTCGCTCCGGTCTGGGCGATCGCCGCCAGCAGCGCGTCGAGCCGGTCGATCGAGTCGGTCAGGCCCGGCAGCACCGGCGCGACGAACACCCCACACGGCAGACCGGCATCGACGATCTTGCGGACCAGCTCCAGCCTCGCCTGCGGGCTCGCCGTCCCCGGTTCCAGGCTGCGCTGGAGCTCCCGGTCCACCAGGGCGATCGACACCCCCAAGCCCACCGGCACCTGTGCGCTGACCTCGCGCAGCAGCGGCAGGTCGCGGGACAGCACGGTGCCCTTCGTCAGGATGTTGAACGGGGTACCGCTGTCCGCCAGCGCGCGGATGATGCCCGGCATGAGCTTGTACCGCCCCTCCGCGCGCTGGTACGGGTCGGTGTTCGTGCCCATCGCCACGTGCTCGCGGGTCCACCGGGGTGAACGGAGCTGTGCCGCCAACACCTCCACGGCGTTGACCTTGACCACCACCTGCGAGTCGAAGTCCTTGCCCGAGTCGAGGTCGAGGTAGGTGTGCGACCCGCGCGCGAAGCAGTTGTGGCTGACCACGCCGTTCGCGATGAAGTCACCGGTCCCCGTGGTGATGTCGAACAGCGGCATCTCCAGCCCGAGGGGCTCGACCGACTCGAGGCCTAATCGCTCGGCCGCCCTGATCGCGACCCCGGCGAGCTCACGCTCTCCGTCACGGGCCGGGTCGACGGTGTGCAGGAAGCGGAGATGTTCGGCCAACCCCCCGGACAGCCGAACCCGCTGCACACCGCTGCGGTGCCCCTGGTCCTCCAGTACGAACTGGAAGTCCAACCGCAGCAGCGCCTCGCTGATCGTGCCGACGTTCGCCCGCCCGGTCCGCGCGACCCGCAGGTAGCCGCGGCCGAACTCGCCGTCCACGTCGAACACCCCGGCGAGGAACCCCTTGTGCCACTCCTCGCTCGGCACGAGGGGCCGTTCGACCGGCAGGCTTATCGAATCGGCTCCGGTCAGGAACTCCCGGGCTCGCTCGATCACCTTCGGGTCGGTCGGTTGGTCGAACCCGCCCGCGATGCCCGACAGGTAACCGCACCGGTAGTCGACCCGCCCTTTAGGCGCCGCCGCGAACGCTCCGGTCCCGACCAACTTGTCCCCGTTGGCGAGTACCGCACGCCGCCGATGTTCGTCGCTCTCCGCGACGTGCCGCCAGCCGCGATCGGTGAGGAACCGGTGGTCGGCGCTCGCGATCAGCTGGGTCCCGTCGCGCAGCGTCAGACGGTAGGCGGGTTTCACCGTGGACCAGTGCGCCAACACCCGCGTCGTCACGTACCGGCGTCGACTGCCCTGTCGCTCGGTACCGTAGATCTCGTCGCCCACCCGCAGCTCGGCCAGCGGACGCGTGCGGCCGTCCGCCAGTAGGATCGGGGTGTCACCGGCGAGGCAGTACCTGCAGGCATGGCTACAGCCCCGGTACGGGTTGATCGTCCATCTGAACGGCATGGGCGACTGACCCGGCACCTTGTTCAGCACCGACCTCGCGTGCACCTCATGGAAGACCATGCCGGCGAACTCCGGGGTCTCCACGCTGCGTACGAGACCGGGCAGGCCCGGGAGGGTCTGCTGTCCTTGGCGGTCTGCTCGCTGGCTGTCCCATCGCACCCCGACAGTCGAACACACGTTCGAAGAGGTGTCAATTGACATCACCTGGACGAGTGGATCGCTCCGTCGGCCATGACCACCCGGCCCCGATTCGCCGTCCACAGCGGCAAAAAACCGGCCGTGAGCGGGGAGAACAGGCGCCGTCTGGAAACTGTCGGACCCCCGTCCTAGCGTGTTCGACATGACCGGCACACCGCCCCGCGACCGGGTCGTGAAGATCGTCGGAGACCTCCCGGAGGCCACCGCGAGCGGCGACCAACACCTGACCCTGGCCGTGCGGAAGAAGACGTTCGGCTACTTCCTCGACGACCACCACGGCGACGGCATCGTCGGGGTCGCGCTCAAGGCGGCCGCGGGTGAGCAGGACGCATTGGTGCGCTCGGACCCGAGCCGCTACTACGTGCCGTCCTACCTGGGATCGAAGGGGTGGGTCGGGGTCCGGCTCGACGTGGACGGAGTGGACTGGGGAGAGGTTCGCGAGCTGATCACCGAGGCGTACCGGTTACAGGCGCCCCGGACGCTCCTCAGACAGCTGTCCGAGCACAGCTGACCAGGACTGTCACAACTCCCCGCTCCCACACGTCATACAAGCGGAGGTCGTGCACCCAGCTCACTCGTCGGACGAAGGCTCCGACGACGCCGTGTACACCGCCGAGACACGCTCCGCCGCACCGCGGGCGGCGGACTCGTCGACACCGCTTGCCATGTTGGCCTCGCGCCAGCGCTCGCTGCTTGACATCACGAATACGCGCCCCTCCTCGGAGCCCAACCAGTCGGCCTCCCTCTCGGGAGCGAAGGCCGGCGCATCCCCCGCCACATGCAGGGCGAGGCCGAGCAGGGCGAGGTCCCAGCCGATCCCCACGGCACCGGGGCCGAACTCCGCCCAGCGCTCGTCGTCCACGTGGGCGATGTGCTCGAGCTCCAGTCGCGCCTTTCCCTCCACGTCCGGCAGGACCCGCACATCGATCCAGCTGACCTCGCCGCCGTACTCCCAGGTGGCGAAGAAGCCGTTGGGCGGGTCGCACCGTTCGACCGTGCCGCTCGCGTTGCCTTCCAGCTGGTACCGGCCACCCACCCGGAGCTCACCACTCACCGGGAGGAACCAGCGGGGCAACCGCTCGGGGTTGGTCACCGCGTCCCAGAGGTCCTCGGGATCGGTGGCGTAGGTCTGGCTGACGGTGACGACGCGCGCCTCTCCGGCCTCCAACACCCGGGAGCCGACCTGCCGCCGCACGGCGTTGATCTGGTGGGCGACGTCGATCATCAGCTCTCCTCTGGTCCCCGCGACGAACGAGAGCGAAAAGTAGCAAAGGCACTTATATAAGTCAAAGCTACATCAGCGTCGCGAGGAGGGGAGCGGTCGGCGGGGTCAGCCCACAGCGGCGGGCGGCAGCTGCCCCGGGTCGGCGACGGGCCAGCCCAGCGGGTCGTCACCGAGCCGGGTCAGCTGGTCGACCTGTTCACGACACCACGGTGACACGGCCAGTTCGCCGCCGGTCACCAGGCTCACGAACAGGCGCCAGGACATCCAGCCGTACTCGTCCACCTCGGCAGGGGCGAGACGCGGTGCCGCCTCGGTCACCGTCCGGAACACCGGACACAGCTCGTTCTCGACGACCCCGTTCGGCATCACGGCCCGGTACCGGAACGCGGGCAGCATGAGGTCGACAGTGGCAGCGGGCAGACCGAGCTCGTCGCGCAGGCGACGGGCCACCGCGCCGGTGAACGACTCACCGGGAGCGGGGTGGCCGCAGCAGGAGTTGGTCACCACGCCGGGCCAGGTCTTCTTGGACCGAGCCCGTCGGGTCACCAACAACTCCCCGGAACGGTTGAACACGTAACACGAGAACGCCAGGTGCAGTGGGGTGTCCCCATGGTGCACGGTGGCCTTGTCCGCCGTACCGATCCCCTGTCCTCGCTCGTCGAGCAGGACGACCTGTTCCATGCACGTCTCCTCGCGGTGGTTGGCGTGTCCAGCATGCCTGGCGTGGCCCGTCCGTGTCTCACAGGTCCAGCGCGGTCCCGTCGAGCGGCAACTCGACGCCCGCGTCGACCACCAGGCGGTACTCGGGCGACCGGCGGTCGAGCACCGGGTTGGTGTTGTTCAGGTGCGTGTACATCCACCGCGTGCTGGACTCGGTTGAGGCGCGGATCCGGGCGAGGCTGCCGTCCGGACCGTCGATGGGGAGGTGGCCCATCGCCCGCTGTGCACCGGTGCTCGTGCCTGCGCCGGTCATCTCCTTGGGTGAGAAGAAGGTGCCGTCGAGCAGAACGCAGCTCGCGCCGGCGAGGAACTCGTCGAACCCGGGCGGCCAGGTGGCGAGGCAGGGGGCGTAGACCAGCGCACCCCCTGTCGCCGGGTCCTCGAACCGGTACGCCACCACCCACGGCCCCTCAACTCCGGAGTCGCGGGCGTACTTGGGGCGTTTGTCGCTTACCGGGAGCGACGAGAGGCGCAGGCCGGCGATCGAGGAGCCCGGCTGCTGCCAGCTCCAGTCGCCGTAGCGGGCGACCGTGCCCCGGATGGGGAACCGGGACTCGAGCGCGTCGAGCACGGCCGGCGGGGCCCAGACCGAGAGGCCGGCGCCCTCCCGCAGCAACGTCAGGCCGAGGGTGTGGTCCAGCTCGGCGTCGGTGAGCAGGACACCGCGCAGCGGGGTGTCCCGGGGCCCGGGGCCGGGGGCGAGGGACGGTTCGGTGTTCACCTGCGCCCTGATGTCGGGCGAGGCGTTCACCAGGTACCACTCGACGCCGTCCGCGCTGATCGCCAGGCAGTCCTGGTTGCGTGGGGGAACATGGGCCGTACCCGCTCGGCAGGCGACGCAGAGCGCGCAGGCGCAGTTCCACTGGGGGAAGCCACCCCCGGCCGCGGTCCCCAGCAGGCGGACCTTCACCGAGAACCCGCCCGCGTCTGGGTCCGCGACGGTTCGGCCCGGGCGACGGTCGGAGCGCGCATCACGAAGTCCGGGACGTCGGCTTCCGGCTGCGCCGCCAGGATCGCGTCGACGACCGGGCGCTGGGGCGAGCGCGAGCACACCGGGTCCGTAGCGGCGGCGTCACCGGTGAGCATGAACGCCTGGCACCGGCACCCACCGTAGTCGAGTGCCCGGCGGTCACAGGTACGGCAGGGGTCGCGCATCCACCCCTCGCCGCGGAAGGCGCCGAACGAAACGGAGTCGTACCAGATCTCCCGGAGCGGTCTGGTCCGCACGTTCTCCACGGGCAGCGTGGTGATCACCGAGGCAGCGGGGCACGGGAGCACGTCCCCGTTCGGGGCGACGGTCAGCTGACGGGCACCCCAGCCGTACATGCACGGCTTCGGGAACCGCTCGTAGTAGTCGGCGACGACGTAGACGATCTCCATCCGACCGCGGAGGCGTTCGGTGGCGGCACGGACGATCGGCTCGGCGGCGGCGAGCTGCTCCGGCGTAGGCATCAGCGCGGCACGGTTGCGCAACGCCCACCCGTAGTACTGGGTGTTCGCCAACTCCAGCCGGTCGGCCCCCATCCGCTCGGCCAGGTCGATGAGCGCGGCGACCTGGTCGTGGTTGGCCCGGTGCAGGACGACGTTGACGCTCAGTGGGAGACCGGCCTCCCGGACGACGGCCGCGGCGTCGATCTTGCGGCTGTGTGCCTTCGCCCCGGCGATCTGGTCGGCTCGGGTGGCGTCAGCGGCCTGCACCGACAGCTGGACGTGGGCGAGGCCACGGTCGACCAGGTCGGCCAGACGCGCCGCGGTCAGCCCGAGGCCACTGGTGACCAGGTTGACGTAGCAGCCGAGGTCGGCGGCACGGGTGACCAGTTCGGGGAGGTCGGGGCGCAGCAGGGGCTCACCGCCGGACATGTGCACCTGCAGTACCCCGAGGTCGCGGGCCGCGTCGAGGACGTCGAGCCACTCCGCGGTGGTCAGCTCGTCGCGCTTGGCGGCCAGCTCGAGGGGGTTGGAGCAGTACGGGCAGTGCAGCGGGCAGCGGTGGGTGAGCTCGGCCAGCATTCCGAGTGGCGGCTCGACGGTCACGTCGTTCACGTCCACTCCACGACCCTTCTGGTCTCCAGTCTGGCGAGCACGTCGGCCACGTCCTGGTCCCGCACGCCGCGAAACCGCGCACGGAGCTTCTCGGCGATCTCACCGACATCGCTCGAACCGTCGCACAGCTCCAGCACGGCGGCCGCTGTCGCGTTGGGCATCAGCACGCCTTCGGGGAACAGCAGGACGTGCGTGTCCCGGGTCCTGTCGAAGGTGAGCCGAACCCCTCGGCGCAGGCGGGGCTTCCCCGGCATGGCCCTACTCCTTCGCCGCGGCGCGTTCGATGGCGTCGAGCATCGACCACAGGACGTCGCACTTGAACGAGAGCGCGGCAATCGCCTTGTCCTGCTGCTCGCGGGTGACGCAGTAGCGCACCACGATGTCCAGAGTGGACTTTCCTTCGCCGGACACGGCCTCGATCCGGTTGGTGAAGTAGGCGAGGTGCTCCGGCCGGATCCACGCGTAGTTGGCGAGCATGTCGCCCACTCGCCGGCGCATCAGGTGACCGGAGAACATCTCCGTGAGCCCGGAGGCGACAGCCTCCACCCAGGGTCGGGTGCGGGCGAAGGTCACGTAGGCGTCGACCGCGAACCGGACGCCGGGAGCGACGTGCCGTTCGTCGAGCACCTCCTCGCGGGTCAGGCCCACGGCCTCGCACAGCCGCAGCCACCGCTCGCGTCCGCTGTCGCCGTCCCCCTCGGTGCTGCCGTCGTGGTAGACGACTCGGTCCAGCCATCCCCGTCGCACCTCGGGCTCGGGGCAGTTGCTGATGATCGCGGCGTCCTTCTGCGGCAGAACGCTCTGGTAGTACCACCGGTTCGCGGCCCACACCCGGAGTTCGTGCTCGGAGAGCTCGCCCGCGTGCATCCGGTGGTGGAACGGGTGGGTGCCCCAGTAACGGTGAGAGAGACCGCGCAGCGCGGCGACGAACTCCTCGCCACTGCGCGGAGGACTGGACGTGGACACGCTGCACCTCCGTGGGGGACGACGAACCGGGGACCAGCGCTGGTCCGGCCCCCGACCGCCGGACTGAACTTGCTGGTCAGTCCATCCGCGCCGCGTACGCGGTGACCTCCATCGGGGTCTCGTACTCGACGAAGTCCGGGGTGGTCCAGACCTCCAACTCGGGGGCGTCGTGCATCTTCCCTCCAAGGATCGATGGCGTGCCTTACCGTTCGAGCGTATACACAATCTCGTCCAGCGACGGAGGAAAACGGTCGTGGGACGCTCACGGCGGGCTTGAGCAGAGGAACCCCCGGTCCACAGCGCGACCAGTGCCCACTGTGGACATTGGGCCGCGCGGGGACATCGGTCGCGGGGAGCGGCACCAGACCGCACGCGCGGAGGCGGCAAACACCAGCCGGCGACGGGGCCCGAGAAGGAGCGAACGCCGAGGTCAGGGCGATGAACTCCAGCGTCCAGGGGCGGGCTTCACTGCCGGGGTCCCGCTCACCTGAGACACTGCGTCGGTGCACGAGGGCGAGACGGAACCGATCCCGCGGGTAGCCGACCGCGACGAATCGGACATGCCCGACATCTCCCGCGAGCGTGAGTCCGGCCGCGGCCACGGCCACCATGACCACCGGCCGCCGCCTCCCGCGTCGCGCCGGGTGCGAACGCTGGTCGCGGCCCTGCTGGTGCCGTTCGCGCTGGCCGCCGTGGTGGGCACGGTGCTGCTGTTCCCCTTCGGCGACGGGCCGCAGGTCGACGGCGGCGCCGGGCGGCCGGTCAACGGGGTCGTCACCGCCGCCGAGTCGGGCGCCTGCAACGGCGGGGTGCAGGTCGGCGAGCAGCAGGGCGGGCCGGAGTGCCTCCTCGTCACCGTGCGGATGACCGACGGTGAGGCACCGGGCGAGGAGGTCCGCACGGTCGTACCGCTGGAGCCGAGCACGCCTCGGTTCGCCGTCGACGACGAGGTGGTGCTGTCCTACGGGGGCAGCGACCCGCGCGACGGCGGCTCCTACCAGCTCGTCGACTTCCAGCGGGACATGCCGCTGGCGCTGCTCGCCGGCCTGTTCGCGGTGGCGGTGCTGGTCCTCGGGCGTTGGCAGGGGCTGAAGGCGCTGATCGCCCTGGGGCTGAGCTTCCTGGTGCTGGTGTTCTTCGTGCTGCCGGCCATCATCGCCGGAGAGAGCCCGCTGCTGGTCGCGATCTGCGGGGCGGGCGTGATCATGTTCGCCGTCCTGTACCTGACCCACGGCCTGTCGGCCCGCACGTCGACGGCGGTCCTCGGCACGATGGTCAGCCTGGCGATGATCGGCGTGCTCGGCGCGCTGTGGGCGGCGTTCGCGAAGCTGACCGGCCTGGACGAGGAGACGTCGACGCTGGTCGGGCTGCTGAACGCGCCGATCGACACGCGAGGGCTGCTGCTGGCCGGAGTGGTCATCGGTGCCCTGGGCGTGCTCGACGACGTGACGGTCACCCAGACGAGCGCCGTCTGGGAGCTGCGCGCCGCCAACCCGCTGCTGACCCGGCGCGAGCTGTACGCCTCGGCCCTGCGAATCGGCCGCGACCACGTCGCCTCGGCGGTGAACACCCTGGTGATGGCGTACGCGGGCGCGGCGCTGCCGCTGCTGCTGTACTCGTCGATCTCGGGGGTCGGGCTGGGGAGCATCCTGACCTCCCAGTCGATCGCCCAGGAACTGGTGCGAACGCTGGTGGGCAGCATCGGTCTGGTGGCCGCGGTACCGATCACCACCGCACTGGCGGCCGCGGTGGCCTCGCAGGAACCGGCGCCCGACCTAGACGTCACCCGTCCGTCGCGCGAGCGCGCAGGGAAGCGACCAGCCGACCGTCCCGCCGAGGAACGCCCCACCCGCGAGCGAACGGAACCCGACGACTCACGCGCCACCGGGACCCGGACAACCAGAACGCCCCGCCGCACGAGGGGCGAGTCGCGTGAGCACGGAGAGGGCGCCGCCCTGCGATCTCGACGCGACCGCCACGAGGACGAGGGCGACCGGCGTGCATGGGGCGGCGACGAGTCCTCGAACGGCCCTGTCGGTGGCCGGGGCGGGAACGGAACGCCCCGCACCGCCGTCACGCCTCGGGTCTCCACCGGGCGTCGGTCGGCGGGGTGGGTGCCGGGGGACGGTTACGCAGGAGCCGACGAGCGGCCGGCGCGGCGGAGGGACGACGGCGAGGACGCGAACGATCGGGGGCGGGCCGCGTTCGAGACGGAAGGTCCGGCGAACGGACGCGCGGGCGGGCGAGGCGGACCGGATGCCGAGTTCGCGGGCGAGTGGACGCCCAGCGGGCCAGCCTGGCCCGTCGCCGAGCCAGGAGCGGCGGCACGAGGCCGCCGACTCGATGCCGAGGACGAGGGCGAGGGCGAGGACTCGAGGGGCTGGCCGTCGGGCGAGACGTCATGGCCGGGGGACGGTGCGGTCGAAGGAACTCGTCAGGCGAGCACCCACTACGAGGTGCCGGGCGGACACGCGTCGCCCGCTGTCTGGGCGGGCGACCACCCTGCGCCAGGGCCTTACCGGGACCCGCACCTCCACAGCGCTTCCTCCCGCGGATGGCCGCCCGAGGAAGCGGCGTGGCCACGCGAACAGGACGACTCCGCGGAGGCGGCCGGCCGGGGAACCGGTGACAACGCCGAGGGGCCGATGTCCGGACTGGCGCCGCAGGACCTCGAGGGCTCCGCCGCGCCCCGCCGTCGCCGGCGGGCCGCGGCGGAGCCCGTGGGCGGGGAGGCGCTGTGGCCGACCGAGCCTGCCGAACCTGATGAGCAGGTGGAGCCGCAGGGGCGCAGAGCCCTGCGACGGCGGGGGAGCGACGACTCGTCGGCCGGGCGCCGGCCGGGTCGGCAGGGGTGGGATGCCGACCACGGGGGCCAGGCGGCTCCAGAACCAGGAGGCCGACACGCGCAGTCGACCTGGTTCCACAGCGACGGCGAACGCTGATCCGTTCACGGGGAAGGGCGACCCGCGGTCCGTGACGACCGAGCGGCTACGTGCCGCACGGCTGACGCCACGACTTCCACAGCGCCGGAATGACCGGACCGCCAACACCACGCCGGACCGAAACACCACGCCGGACCGAAACACCACGCCGAGCCGAAACACCACGCCGAGCCGAAACACCAACGGCGAACCAAAACACCAACGGCGAACCAAAACACCAACGGCGAACCAAACATCAACGGCGAGCGGCGGGGGCGCAGGGACCAGCGACGCGCGGAAAGTCAGTCGAGGGTGGCCACGAAGCGGGTCACGGCTTCTGTCCTGAGGCGTTGGGCCAGGCGGCCGCCCGGGGCCAGGGAGGCCAGGCGGTAGAGCGGACGGTCCGCCGCCGCCTCGCCCTTGGCTTCGGCTCGGAGTTGGGCTACCAGGAGTTGGGAGAAGACCAGGGCGCTCGGGTTCTCGCTGGCGGCGAGGGTGTCGGCCAGGCGACGGAGGACGAGGATGCCCAGCTCCCTACCACCCGTCCCGGCGTAGACGGCCAGGGACAGGTTGATCGTCTTGCCTTTGGCGGCTACCAGCAAGCCGATCGTGCGGGTCCCCCGGATATCGGTCACCAGGAGCTCCAGACGCTCCACCTGCTTGAGGTCCACCTCTTTGCGGGCCACCGCCCTCGCCACGACCTTGTCGCCTTCCAACCACAGGCGGCGGCGGGCGGCTACCCAGGAGAGGAACAGCAGCAGCCCCGTCACCACGGCAGCGGTGACCAACGCCGTGGGGCGGTGGTTGGAGAGGAGCCCCACCAGGCCGCCCACCGCGGCGCCGAGGACGACGTCGACGACCACCGCCACGCAGCCGCGGCGCCGCGCGCCGGACTGGTCGGTCAGGTTGAGGGGAACTCGGTCGGGCTCGCTCACGTCTACAGCCCCCTGGCCGGGCCGGCCGTGCTGGGATCGTCCAGCCCCTGCAGGTACGGGTTGCTCACCCGCTCACGGCCGATCGTCGTGCTGGGGCCGTGGCCGGGGAGCACCACCGTGTCGTCGGGCAGGGGCAGCATCTTCGTCCGCAGGGTCTCGGTCATCGTCCGCATGCTGCCGCCGGGGAGGTCCGTGCGGCCGATCGAGCCGGCGAACAGGGTGTCGCCGGCGAACATCACCCGGCCGCCCTCCGCCAGCTCGGAGCGGAACACCACGGAGCCGCGGGTGTGGCCCGGGGTGTGGTCCACGGTGAGACTCAGGCCGGCGATGTCCAGGTCGACCCCGTCGGCCAGCTCGCGGACCTCCCGGGGCTCACGCATCTCCAGCCTGCCGCCGAAGAACTGCGCGCCCTCCAGGCTGATGCCCTTCAGCGGGTCGCTCAACATCTCCCGGTCCTCGGGGTGGATCCACGCCGGGATGTCGTTCCCGTCGCAGATCGGGGTGACCGAGTAGACGTGGTCGAAGTGACCGTGGGTCAGCAGGGCCGCCACCGGCGACAGCCGGTGCTTGCGCAGCGCCTCGGTGATCGGCTCCACCGCGTCCTGTCCCGGGTCGACGATCACGCACGGCTCACCCTCGCCGGCCGCGACCAGGTAGCAGTTGGCCTGGAACGCCCCCGTGGGAAATCCGACAACGAGCACCACCGAAACCTACACGCGGTAAACGGGACGGAACCCGCGAGCCCTGCGCGTAGGGCTCGCGGGTTCCTCCGGTGAAACGGTCCTAGACCGAACGCAGCCGCCGCAGGCGCGACCAGGACGGCGACCGGCGGTCGGCCTGCGTGCGCTTGGCCTGCTCCCGGGTGACGTCCACGTTCGCGACGCAGATCCGGTCCCGGCCGTGCCGCTTGGCGGCCCGCAGCGACACGTCCGCGTCCAGCATCAGGTCCTCGAGGTCCAGCTCGGCCAGATCACCCAGGCAGTACGTCGCCACCCCGATCGACACCGTCTGGCCCTCGATCGTGGCCGACATGTCCCGGGTGACCTTCGCGGTCACCGACATCGCGGTGATCTCCGACCGAATGCGCTCCGCGACGACGAGGGCCTCCTCGAGCCCCGCCTCGGGCAGCAGCACCATGAACTCGTCGCCCGCGGATCCGCCGTAGCGGCAGGCAAGATCACCCACGCGGGTGGTGTCCCGGATCACGTCCGCGACGCCCCGCAGGACGGCGTCACCGGCGAGGTGGCCGTAGTTGTCGTTGACGTCCTTGAACCGGTCGAGGTCGAGCATGATCAGCGCCACCGAGTGCCCCAGGCTCCTGGACCTGGCGATCTCCTCCTCGGCGAGCTCGTCCCAGTGCCAGCGTTCGATCAGCCCGGTCGGCCCGTCGTTAAGTGCGTCCTCGGCCAGCGGCTGGCCGCACGAGTCGCAACGCCGGTCCCCGGCGGCGTGTGCGGCGAGCGCCGTGGACACGGGGTGCAGCGGCCTGTCCCCCGACCTCGGCGCCACGATCTCCGGTGCCGGTTCCGCGATGACCGGCGTTCTCGATTCGTCGGCTCCCGCCCTGGCGGTGTTCATCGACATCTCCCCTGGTCATGCCCACCTGTGGTGTGGTGCCCTCGTGCCGGATCCCCCAGCTCGCCTGGGCGGCGCAGCCCTCACCGGCCGTATA
Source organism: Actinophytocola xanthii (assembly GCF_001921205.1). Taxonomy (GTDB): domain Bacteria; phylum Actinomycetota; class Actinomycetes; order Mycobacteriales; family Pseudonocardiaceae; genus Actinophytocola; species Actinophytocola xanthii. The sequence goes on from NZ_MSIE01000001.1 coordinate 259,408, forward strand.
CACCTAACTATCCGGAGTCACAGATGGAGTGAACAGTGTTGAGGTGTTGACGGTTTCAGGAAACACCGATCGGGGGGTCGAGTACGTGACCGAACTACTACCCAGCGTGGTTCTGATCCCACTTCCCCGGCGCGCGTACAACGGTCGCGTATCGATCGACCACCCGGTTGGGGTCCGTCTCCACGAGGAGCATCTCCCGGTACGTGGATGCCAGGAAACCCTCGTCGACCATGTGGTCCAGGAAGCGCAGCATCGGCTGGTAGTAGCCCGCGACGTCCAGCAGCGCGATCGGTTTCGCGTGCAGGCCGAGCTGGGCCCAGGTGTACACCTCGAACAGCTCCTCGAGCGTGCCCGCCCCACCGGGCAGGGCCAGGAACGCGTCCGCCAGCGTAGCCATCTTCGCCTTGCGTTCGTGCAGGTCGGCCACCACGTGCAGCTCGGTCAGCCCGTGGTGGGCGACCTCCCGGTCGACCAGCGACTGAGGGATCACGCCGACCACCTCGCCGCCGGCCGCGAGCGCCGCGTCGGCCACGGCTCCCATGGTGCCCACGCTCGCTCCGCCGTACACGAGCCCGATGCCGCGGGCGGCCAGCGTCGCACCCACCGCCTCGGCCGCGGCCAGGTAGCCCGGGCCCTTCCCGGCGGAAGATCCGCAGAAAACACATATCCGCATGCGACGATCAGATCACGTCCCCCCGGTCTGGCATCGAGCCCCTGTCGTCTGGTTGAGTGCCTCAGCGTGCGAATCATTCTCGACACCGATCCGGGGGTTGACGACGCCCTCGCGATCATGTACTTGGCGGCTCAAGAGGACGCCGAGATCATTGCCGTGGGTAGCGTCCACGGCAATGTGCCGGCCCCGCTCGGGGCGCTGAACGCGCTCCGGGTGTTCGAGCTGGTCGGCCTCAACCCGCCGGTGACCGTCGGCGCCGCGCGCCCCCTCGCCCAGCCGCTGCAGACCGCCGAGTTCGTGCACGGCGAGGACGGGCTCGGCGGGCACGCCGGTCCGGCCCCGGCCGGGACGCCCGCCCCCGGTTCGGCGGCCGAGCAGATCGTGCGCCTCGCCCGCGCCCACCCCGGGGAGCTCACCCTGCTCGCGCTCGGCCCGCTGACCAACGTCGCACTGGCCGTCTTACTCGAACCCGAATTACCTCAACTTCTCCGCTCGGTCGTCGTCATGGGCGGTGCCGTCACTGTTCCGGGAAACATCACCCCGTACGCGGACGCGAACTTCTACCACGATCCGGAAGCCGCCGACCTCGTTCTCGGCGCCGGGTTCCCGGATCTCACCCTGGTCGGTCTCGACGCGACCGAACAGGCCCGCGTGGGAACCGAATGGCTGACCGCCCTGGCCCGGGCGGAGGGACCGCGCGCGAATTTCGCCTCAAAACTGCTGGACCACTATGGACAGTTCTACTCGGCAATGTTCGGCGAGCATTCCTGCACGCTGCACGACCCGCTCGCCGCGGCAATCATGCTGGACCAGAAACTGGCCGGCTACCGGGAGATGCCGCTCGGCGTGGAACTGACCGGAACTCACACGCGGGGCCAGGTCGTCTCCGATCTCCGGCTCATTTCCAGCGACGCCTACATTGCCACGAACGCCGGCGCGGGACGCGTTCCGGTAAAGGTCGCGGAAACCGTCGACGTGCCCACTTTCCTGGACCAGATGTTCAAAGCGCTGCAGGGCTGACGACTAACTCTCCTGGCCCAGCAGCTCACGCACGTCAACGGCTCGCGGGTCGCCCAGCTCGTCGAATATCGCGAATGCGGCACGCAGCGACTCGACGGCCAGCTCCGGCTGGCCGCTGCCGTGCAACACCAGGCCGCGCTTGTGCAGGGTCTCCCCCTCACCCCACCGGTCACCCAGCTCGTGGCGGGTCTCCAGGGCCCGCTCGAAGCAGTCCAGCGCGTCGGGTGCCCGGTTCAGCTCCGAGTACGTGTCGCCGAGCTTGACCAGCGTGTAGCCCTCGCCGTAGCGGTCCTCGATCTCACGGAACAGGTCGAGGGCCTGCCCCAGCGCCTCGACGGCCCGGTCGTACTCGTGCAGCGCCCGGTAGGCGTCGCCGACGTTGGCCAGCGCGATCCCCTCGCCGTGCCGGTCACCGACCTCGCGGAAGATGGCCAGCGCCTCGCCGAAGCGCAGCGCCGCGTCGTCGAACCGCTTCTCGTCGAAGCCGATGAAGCCGATCCCGGTGAGGCTCCACGCCTGGCCGACGCGGTCGCCCAGCTCGATGCGCAGTGCCCGCGCCTGCTGGAAGCACTCCTTGGCCTCCTCGGTCCGCCGCAGCTCCCGGTAGGCGATCGCCAGGTTGTTCAGCACCCAGGCCTCGCCGAACCGGTCACCGGCCCGCCGCGCGCCCACCACCCCGACCTCGTGCGAGGCCACCCAGGGCGTCCACCGCTTGCGCAGGTTCAGGTAGTTGAACGAGCCGGCCGGCAGCTTCCAGGCGGCCACGTTCTCGCCCACCTCGACGGCGGTCCGGGTGGCCATCGCGATGTTCGACATCTCGATCTCGCACCAGCCCAGCGCCGACTCGTAGTCGAAGTCGGCCACGTCGATCGCGAACTCCGACTTCTCCAGGTCGGGGTCGTGCCGCTGCGGCGCGAGGGCGTGGTTGGCGGCGTAGGCGTTGTGCAGGTACCAGTCGACCATCCGGCGCAGGGCCAGCCGGCGCTCCGCCTCCGGCTCCTCCTCGACGGCCTGCTCGGCGGCGTAGACACGCAGCAGGTCGTGCATCCGGTACCGGTCGCTGCCCAGCCCTTCCAGCAGGTGCACGGCGGTGAGGCGGTCCAGCAGCCGGCGCGCCTTGGTCACCCGCTGGTCGGCGAGCGCGGCCGCGGCGCCGGTGCTGACGTGTGGTCCGGCATGCAGGCCGATCAGGCGGAACATCCGGGCGGCGTCCGCCGACAGGTCGCGGTAGGACCAGGAGAAGACCGTCTTGACCGCCACCGAGTCCTCGGTCGACAGCGCCTCCAGCCGCTCGTCCTCGGCGGCCAGCTCCTCCACCAGGAGGCTGACCGAGTGGTGCGGATGGGTCGCGACCCGCTCGGCGGCGATGCGCAGCGCCAGCGGCAGGTTCCCGCAGCGGTAGGCCAGGGCCCGGACGGCGTCCGGCTCGGCGTCGGCCCGCTCGTTGCCGATCACCTTGCGCAGCAGGGTGACCGACTCCTCCTCGGTCATCGGCCCGAGGGTGATCCGCCGGTCGCCGCGCATCGTGAGCCCGCTCAGCCGCTTGCGGCTGGTCACCACGACCCCGCAGCCGGCCGAGGCCGGCAGCAGGTGGTGCAGCTGGGAGGAGTCGGCCGCGTTGTCCAGGACCACCATCACCCGCCGGTCGGCCAACACCGAGCGGTACAGCTTCGCGCGTGCCTCGAGGCCGGCGGGGATCACGTCGATCTGCACGCCGAGCGCGGTCAGGAACTCCTCGAGAACCTCGTCGACGATCCGCGGTTGGCCGTCCGGGGAGTATCCGCGCAGGTCGACGTAGAGCTGACCGTCGGAGTACCGCTCGGCCACCGCGTGCGCCACCCGCAGCGCCAGGGCGGTCTTGCCGGCACCGGGCGGGCCGTCGATGGCCACCGCCTGGGGGATGCCGGGCTCCCCCTCGAAGGACAGGATCTCCGACAGCTCGTCCAGCTCGGCCTCGCGGCCGACGAAGGTGGCCGCCGCCGCCGGCAGCTGCGCCAGGCGGACGGGGCCGCCGCCCGAGGCCGCGGCGAGCGCGATCAGCTGGCCGTCGGCCTCCAGCACCTGGTCGCACTTGCGCGCCAGCTCGGCCGACGGCGGGGCACCGTGTTTGATCTTGGACAACCAGCTCGGCGTGTAGCCGATCAAGTCGGAGAGGCGACGCCAGGACAGCCCGCGCTTGCGCAGCAGGCGTTCCAGTTCATCGGCGAACGGCGATGTCCCGTCGTCGCGCCTGTCGTGCATGGAGTCCACCTTGTCAGTACCGGCCGGCGTGGTCCATGGGTCACCACCCTGCCACGCCCAGTATCCAGCTTCTCACTTCCACACCTGTACTCGGCAATCCCCCGAGCGGCCCACGAACAGACCTCAACGCTGTCCTTACCTGTGATACCCATAGACTTCCGGCCGGCAAGGACGTCTGAGGTCAGGAGGGTGCCCGGTGCCGAGCAACGAGCAGCGTCGGCAGGCCGCCAAGCGGAAGCTGGAGCGACAGCTGGCCAGGCGGGCCGAGCGTGCGAAGCGTCGGCGCATCTGGGGCGTCAGCCTGACGGTCATCGTCGTCGTGGGCGTGGTCGTACTGGTGTACTGGCTGGCCAACCTGGGTCCCGAGGACTCGGAGGCGGCCACCGAGAACACCGAGGAGTCGACGCCGGCCACCTCCGAGGGGCCCTGCGCCTACGCCGAGAGCACCGGCGAGGACCCGCCGAAGGACGTCGGCATGCCGGAGGACCCGGAGCAGACGCCCTCGACGGGCACCGTGACGATGACCCTCAAGACCAACCAGGGCACGATCCCGCTCACGCTGGACCGCGCGAAGGCGCCGTGCACCGTGCAGAGCATGGAGCACCTGGCCAAGGAGAAGTACTTCGACGGCACCACGTGCCACCGGCTGACCAGCGCAGCCGGCCTCAAGGTGCTCCAGTGCGGTGACCCGAAGGGCGACGGCACCGGCGGGCCCGGCTACACGGTCCCCGACGAGCTGCCGACCGACCTGGCGAACTCGCCGGGCGGCGGGGAGCTGAAGACCTACCCGCGGGGCGTGCTCGCGATGGCCAACGGCGGACCGGACACCGGCGGCAGCCAGTTCTTCATGGTCTACGGCGACTCCTCGCTGCCCCCGAACTACACGGTCTTCGGCACGGTCGAGGCGAGCGGCCTCACGGTCCTGGACAAGGTCGCCCAGGGCGGCATCACGCCGGGCACCAGCCCCGAGGACGGCGCGCCGAAGAAGGCGGTCACGATCGAGTCCGCCACGCTGGCAGGCTGAGATGCGCCTGCTCGTGGTCCTGCTGGCGGTGCTCGCCCTGAGCGGATGCGTGTCACGCACCGCGGGCGATGCGTCGTCCGGGACCACGGACGACGCACCCACGGCCGAGGGGTCGTCGGAGACCGAGGACCCCTCGGCAAGCGACATCGAGTCCTGCGAGTACGTCGAGACGCCGGGCGAGGAGGCGCCGGTCGGCCTGCCGCCGGCGGAACCGGTCGACGCCACCCGGGTGGAGCTGGACACGAGCGCCGGCGAGCTGACGATCGACCTGGCCGACGACGTGCCGTGCACGGTGCACAGCTTCGTGCACCTGGCCGGTGAGGGCTTCTACGACGGCACCCGCTGCCACCGGTTGACCACGGTCGCGACCCTGAAGGTGCTCCAGTGCGGCGACCCGAAGGCCGACGGCACCGGCGGCCCCGGCTACACCATCCCGGACGAGCCACCGACCACCCTGGAGCCCGACCCGAACGACAGCAGCGGGCAGGGTCTGGTCATCTACCCCCGGGGCACCGTCGCGATGGCCAAGACCGCCGCCCCGAACTCCGGGGGCAGCCAGTTCTTCCTGGTCTACGGCGACTCGACGATCCCGCCGGACTACGCCGTGTTCGGCATGCTCGACGAGGGCGGGCTGACCGCGCTCGACGCGGTCGCGGCACGCGGGCTCGCACCGGGCAACAGCGTCCAGGACGGCCCGCCGGCCCAGCAGGTGGACATCCGCACGGCCTCGGTGAGCTGAGCACCCGCGACGGTGTCGGTGCCGGGTGACACACTCCGGGTGTGGCCAGCTACGCCGAACGGCCGCCCCAGGCGGCGACACGAGGGTTGCTCACCTGCGTGTGGGCACGCTCGGTCATGCCCTCCGCCGTCGAGGAGACGCGAGTCGTGCCCGACGCGTGCGTGGACGTGATGTGGGAGCGGGAGACCGGTCGGATGTTCGTCGCCGGGCCGGACACCGGCCCGCACGTGACCTCGCTCGCCGCCGGTGAGCTGGTCGGGGTGCGGTTTCACCGCGGCCACTCCCCGGTCGGCCTCGGCGTGCCGGCCGACGCTCTGCGCGACGAGCGGGTCGAGCTCGACGCGCTGTGGGCGCCCTCGCGGGTCGACCGGCTGGCCGATGAGCTCGCCGCCACCGCCTCCACCGAGCGGGCCCAGGACGTGCTGAGCGCCGCCGTGCTCGACGGGGCTCGCGGGCGGAGCGACCCCGCGGTGCCCGCCGTGCTCCAGCTCGCCAGGAGCGGCGCCCGGGTCGGTGAGATGGCCGACTCGGTCGGGCTCACCGAACGCCAGCTGCACCGGCGGTGCCTCGCCTCCTTCGGCTACGGCCCCAAGGTCCTGCAGCGCGTGCTCCGGTTCGACGCGGCCGTGCGCCTCGCCAGGGCCGGGACCGGGCTCGCGGACGTGGCGTACCGCGCCGGCTACGCCGACCAGGCCCACCTGGCCAGGGAGGTGCGGGCGTTCGCCGGGGTGCCGCTCACCGTGCTGCTGGGGTGAGCCGCCCGTAGGCCCGCAGGACCTCCAGGGCCTCGATCGTCAGCCAGGCGCCCCACTCGTGCACGATCGCCGGGGTCCAGTGTCGCCACGGGACCGGCCAGCCGCCCTCCTCGGTCTGCTCGGCGGCCAGCTGGTCCAGTCCGGACTCCAGCTCCTCGGTCGAGAACCACTGGCGAGCAAGGCTCTCCGGCCTGGACGCGTAGGTGTGCGGGTACGGCAGTTCACCCTCGGTGTACCCCTCGGGCGTCGGCTCGCCGCCGGTCAACCGGACGAGCCGTCCTTCCCGGACTCTGGCCCCGAGACGCTCCGCGCTCGCCTGCGCGCGGGCCCGGTCGGGGTGGTGGTCGAGCATCGCCAGGCAGCCGAGGGCCTCGTAGGGGTGGGTCTCGGTCAGCTCGTCGATCCTCCGCCAGCAGAACGCCTCGGCCGGCTCCATCCAGGGGTGGTCGACCTTGTTCTTGTGGAGCAGCCCCAGCACGTTGGCGGTGGGGACCAGCGAGCCCTGGTAGGTGTCCGGGACGTGCCACCAGGGCGCGACCGGGTAACCGCGGGCCGAGGGGTGCACGAACGGCAGCCCGCCGTCCTCGGCGGTGACCGCCACCAGGTAGTCGCAGATCCCGCGGACCAGCTCGCCCTCGACCGCGCCGACCTCGTCGAGGATGGCCAGCGCCGACAGCGTGGTCAGCGGCTGGCTGCCGGGGGCGCGGCAGTCCGGCTCGAGGGCGTTGCCGAAGCCGCCGTCGGGGTTGCGGTAGGGCAGGAGCGCGGCGACCACGGCCTCGGCGGTCCCCGAACCGAACAGGAACTCGAACCGCCGCCGCTCCAGGAGGCGGGCCGTGCGCAGGATGTGGTCGTTCGCGAGGGTCAGTACGTCGGTCACGACCAGAACCTACGCCGGCGGAGGAACGCGGTCTTGAACGAATCGGACCCCCGCCCAGGACGCCCCAGTCAGGACGCCCCAGTCAGGACCGCCCCAGTCAGGACGCTGAGGTCACCCGGTAGACGTCGTAGACGCCCTCGACGCTGCGCACGACCTTCAGCACGTGGCCGAGGTGCTTGGGGTCACCCATCTCGAAGCTGAACCGGCTCACCGCCACCCGGTCCCGCGAGGTGGTGACCGACGCGGACAGGATGTTCACCTTCTCGTCGGCGAGCACCTTCGTCACGTCCGAGAGCAGGCGGTGCCGGTCGAGGGCCTCCACCTGGATCGCCACCAGGAACACCGAGGACTCCGACGGCGCCCACTCCACGTCCACCAGGCGCTCCGGCGAGGCCAGCAGCTCGCCCGCGTTCGTGCAGTCGGTCCGGTGCACCGAGACGCCGCCGCCCCGGGTCACGAAGCCGAGGATGTCGTCGCCGGGGACCGGGGTGCAGCAGCGGGCGAGCTTGACCCAGACGTCGCTCGCGTCCTTGACGATCACGCCGGCGTTGCCGGTCGGCCGGCGGCGGCTGACGGTGGAGGGCGTGGCCCGCTCGGCCAGCTCGTCCTCGGCGTGCTCGACGCCGCCGAGCAGCGCGACCAGCCGCTGCACGACGTGCCGCGCGGAGGTGTGGCCCTCCCCCACGGCCGCGTACAGCGCGCTCACCTCGGCGTAGCGCAGCTCGCGGGCGAGCGCGGCCATGGAGTCGGCGGAGACCAGCCGCTGCATGGGCAGGCCGACCCGGCGCACCTCCTTGGTGATGGCGTCCTTGCCCGCCTCGATCGCCTCTTCCTTGCGCTCCTTGGCGAACCACTGCTTGATCTTGGCCCGCGCGCGGGGCGAGGCGGCGAAGGCGAGCCAGTCGCGCGAGGGTCCGGCGCCCTCGGCCTTGGAGGTGAAGATCTCGACCACGTCGCCGTTCTCGAGCTTGCGCTCCAGGGCGACCAGCCGGCCGTTGAGCCGTGCGCCGATGCAGCGGTGCCCGACCTCGGTGTGGACGGCGTAGGCGAAGTCGACCGGCGTCGCCCCGGCGGGCAGCGTGTGCACGTCGCCCTTCGGGGTGAACACGAAGATCTCCCGGGCCGCGAGGTCGTAGCGCAGCGCCTCGAGGAACTCGCCCGGGTCCGCTGCCTCCCGCTGCCAGTCGAGGAGCTGGCGCATCCAGGCCATCTCGTCGACCTCGACGGCATGGCCCTCGTGGGTGCCCCGGGTCTCCTTGTACCGCCAGTGCGCGGCGATGCCGTACTCGGCGGTGTTGTGCATGTCGTAGGTGCGGATCTGCACCTCGAGCGGCTTGCCGTCCGGGCCGATCACCGTCGTGTGCAGCGACTGGTAGACGCCGAACCGGGGCTGGGCGATGTAGTCCTTGAACCGGCCGGGCATCGGCTGCCAGAGCGCGTGCACCACGCCCATCGCGGCGTAGCAGTCCCGCACGTCCTGCACCAGCAGCCGGACGCCGACCAGGTCGTGGATGTCGTCGAACTCGCGGCCCCGGACGATCATCTTCTGGTTGATCGAGTAGTAGTGCTTGGGCCGCCCCTCGACCTTGGCGTTGATCCGGGCCGCCTCGAGGTGGGCGGTCAGCTCCTCGGTGACCTTGTGCAGGTAGGTGTCGCGGGACGGCGCCCTGGTCGCCACCAGCCGGACGATCTCGTCGTACTTCTTGGGCTGCAGGATCGCGAACGCGAGGTCCTCGAGCTCCCACTTGACCGTGGCCATGCCGAGCCGGTGGGCCAGCGGGGCGAGCACCTCCAGCGTCTCGCGGGCCTTCTTGGCCTGCTTCTCCGGCGGCAGGAAGCGCATCGTCCGCATGTTGTGCAGCCGGTCGGCGAGCTTGATGACCAGCACGCGCGGGTCCCTGGCCATGGCGATGACCATCTTGCGGATGGTCTCGGCCTCCGCGGCGGAGCCGAGCTGCACCTTGTCCAGCTTGGTCACACCGTCGACCAGGCGGCCCACCTCCTCGCCGAAGTCCTCCTCCAGGTTGGCCAGCGAGTAGTCGGTGTCCTCGACGGTGTCGTGCAGCAGGGCGGCGACCAGCGTGATCGTGTCCATACCCAGCTCGGCGAGGATCGTCGCGACGGCGAGCGGGTGGGTGATGTACGGGTCCCCGGACTTGCGGCGCTGGTCCCGGTGCGCCTCCTCGGCGACGTCGTAGGCACGCTGGAGCAGCGTCAGGTCCGCCTTGGGGTGCAGCTCGCGGTGGACCGCGGCCAGGGGCTCCAACACCTGCTTGACCGGGGCGGAGCGCTGGGCGGTGATCCGCCTGGCCAGCCGCGCGCGGACCCGGCGGGTCGCGGACGGCGCCCGGGCCGTGTTCGGTTGGGCGGCGGCACCGTCCTGCGCCGCACCGGTCTCGACGTTCTGGCTCACTCGCGGCTCCCCGCACTCTGAGTCCTGAGGATAACCTGCTACGATTTAGTTTAAGTTTCAACCTCGCGGGAGCGGCCATGTCCATGCCTGTCCTGTACCTCAGCCACGGTGCACCACCTCTCGCCGACGACCCCGTGTGGACCGGCCAGCTCGCCTCCTGGTCGGCGGACATCCCGCGCCCGACGGCGATCCTGATCGTCTCCGCGCACTGGGAGAACGCACCGTTGACGATCGGAGCCACGACCACGGTTCCGCTCGTCTACGACTTCTGGGGCTTCCCGCAGCGGTACTACTCGGTGACCTACCCGGCGCCGGGGGCACCGGAGCTGGCGGCGAAGGTCCGCGGGCTGCTCGGCCCGTCGGTGCACGAGGACCCCGGCCGCGGCCTCGACCACGGCGCGTACGTGCCGCTGGTGGAGATGTACCCGGACGCCTCGGTGCCGGTCCTGCAGGTCTCGATGCCCTCGCTCGACCCGGTCGAGCTGTTCTCGGTCGGCCGGCGGCTCGCCCCGCTGCGCGAGGAGGGCGTGCTGATCATCGGTTCCGGGTTCTTCACCCACAACCTCTCCGCGGTCCGGATGGACGACCCCGCGGCCGCCGCGCCGTCCTGGTCGGCGGAGTTCGACGACTGGGGCGCCCGGGCGCTCGCCGAACGGGACTTCGACGCCCTGCTCGACTTCGCGCACAAGGCGCCGGCCAGCCGGCTGGCCCACCCGCGGACCGAGCACTTCGCACCGCTGTTCGTCGCCGCCGGCGCCAGCCTCGCCACCGACGAGCCGGCGCGGTCGGTGATCGACGGGTACTGGTACGGGCTGTCCAAGCGCTCCGTGCAGTTCGCCTGAGGGACTCGGCCTCAGAGCGCCTGGAGGGCCTGGACCTCGCGCCCGGGGAGCTGCCCGCGCCCGCCCAGCGCGGTCAGCTCGAGCACCACGGACACGGCGACCACCTCGGCACCCGCGCGCTCCACGAGCTCGCAGACCGCGGCCACAGTGCCGCCGGTGGCCAGCACGTCGTCGACCACGGCGACCCGCTGGCCCTCCCGCAACACCTCTGCCGGCAGCTCCAGCGAGGCGGTGCCGTACTCCAGCTGGTAGTCCACCCGTGCGGCGACGGCCGGGAGCTTGCCGGCCTTGCGCACGGGGACCATCCCGCAGCCCAGCGCCAGCGCCAGGGGAGCGCCGAGCAGGAAGCCGCGTGCCTCGACCGGGGCGACCACGTCCACGTCCGCGGGCAGTGCGGCGGCCATCGCGTCGACGACCGTCCGCAACGCCCCGACGTCCGCGAACAGCGGGTTGAGGTCGCGGAAGAGCACCCCCGGCTCCGGGAAGTCCGCAACCGTGCGCACCAGCTCCAGCGCGCGCCGCAGGTCGGCCACGGCTACCGGCGCCGCTTGCCGGTGGGCCGGCCGGCCTGCTTGCCCGTGGGACGCCCGCCCTGCTTGCCGGTCGGCCGGCCGCGGCGGTGTGCCTCGGCCGTCCTCGGGTTGCGGGTGGGCACGCTGGAGGCCGCGGCCATGGCCTTCTCCCGGCGGAGCTCGGCGTCCAGGGCGTCGTCGTCCGCGGCGTCGAAGTCGTCCTCGGCCACCGCGCCGTCCGGCGCACCGCGCTCGGCGGCCTTGCGGGCCAGGTTCTCCCGGCGCGCGTGCACCCGGCGGGCCTGGTCCTTGAACTTCGGCTCGGTCATCTTCATGTCGACCAGCAGCGGCGTGGCCAGGCAGATCGAGGACAGCGCACCGGCGATGATGCCGGTCAGCTGGACCAGGGCCAGGTCCTGCAGGGTGCCGACGCCGAGCAGGCCGACACCGACGACCAGCAGGCCGATGACCGGGAGCACCGCGATCAGCGAGGTGTTGATCGAGCGCATCAGCGTCTGGTTCAGCGCGAGGTTCGCCGCCTCGGCATAGGTGCGCCTGGTCAGGCCGAGCAGCCCGCGGGTGTTCTCCCTGACCTTGTCGAACACCACGACCGTGTCGTAGAGCGAGAAGCCCAGGATGGTCAGCAGGCCGATCACGGTCGCGGGGGTCACCTCGAAGGCGACGATCGAGTACACCCCCGCGGTGACCACGACGTCGTGCACCAGGGCGGCCAGGGCCGCGACGGCCATCCACCGCTCGAAGTAGAACGCGAGGAAGATCGTCACCAGCACGAGGAACACGCCGAGCGCGATCAACGCCTGCTGGGAGATCTCGCCGCCCCACGACGCGCTCACCGCGCTGTCGGAGATCACTTCCTCGCTCGGCTGGCCGTTGTCGTTCAGCGGCTGGAACTCCTCGAACAACGCGCCCTTGAGCTCGGCCACCTCCCGGTTGTTCAGCGCCTCGGAACGGACCTGGATCGTCGCGCTCTCGCCGGCGCCGACCGTCTGCACGGTGGCCGGTTCCTTGCCCAGGGTGTCGGTGAAGACGTCGGTGACCTGCTCGGTGGACACCTGGCCGTTCGCGCCCTCCGCGGGCATCGAGACCCGGGTGCCGCCCTTGAAGTCGATGCCCAGGTTGAAGCCGCGGAAGACGATCGACGCCAGGCAGACCAGGATCAGCAGCCCGAAGATGATGTACCACCGCTTGCGCTTGCCCACGACGTCGAACGCGCCGTTGCCCACGTACATCCGCTGCAGCAGGCCGGCCCGCTTGGCCGGGGCGGAGGAGCCGCCCTCCTGGCGCGGAGTCTGGCTGCTCGTCACGTCACGCCTCCTTCACGGCGGTGCCGGAACCGGACCGCACCCCGGCTCGCCGTTCGTTGGCGAACCGCTGTACCGACCCGAGGCCGGAGAACCTCGGGCTGGACAGGAACTTCGACTTGGACGCCAGCACGACCAGCGGGTGGGTCACGAAGAAGACCACCACGAGGTCGAGCACGGTCGACATGCCCAGCGTGAACGCGAAGCCCTTGACCTGGCCGACCGCGAGCAGGTAGAGCACGCCGGCGGCAAGGAACATGACCGCGTCCGCGGACAGGATCGTGCGCCTGGCACGGACCCACGCCCGGGGCACCGCCGAGCGGAACGTCCGGCCCTCCCGGATCTCGTCCTTCAACCGTTCGAAGAACACGACGAACGAGTCGGCCGTGATGCCGATGGCGACGATGAACCCGGCGACGCCGGCGAGGTCGAGGGTGAACCCGACCCAGCGGCCGAGCAGCACCAGCACACCGAACACGATCGCACCGGAGAGCACCAGCGACAACGCGGTCAGCAGGCCGAGCATCCGGTAGTAGAACAGGCAGTAGACGAACACAAGCAGCAGGCCGATCGCGCCGGCGATCAGGCCGGCCTCGAGCGAGGCGAGGCCCAGCGTGGCCGACACGGTCTCGGCCTCCGAGGTGTCGAACGAGAGCGGCAGCGAACCGTACTTGAGCACGTTGGCCAGCTCCCTGGCCTCGTCGGCGCTGAACCCGCCACCGGCGCCGCCGCTGATCTGGGTCTGCCCACCCGAGATCGGCTCACGGATCTCCGGCGCCGACACCACCTTCGTGTCGAGCACGAACGCGGCCTGCTTGCCCACGTTCGCCGTCGTGTAGTCGGCCCATTTCCGCGTTCCCTCGTCGTCGAAGTCGAGGGTCACCACGTTGCCGACGCCCTCGGGGTTCGCCCCGGAGTTCGCGTCGGAGATCTGGGTGCCCTTGAGGAACGTGGGGCCGAGGATGTACTTGGCGGTGCCCTCCTGGTCGCAGGCGACCAGGGGCAGCGTCTCGTCGTCGTTGCCGACCAGCGGGTCCGGCTTGGAGCAGTCGAGCGAGGCGAGCGCGGCCTGCTGGGCGGCCGGGTCCTCGGGCACCGTGCCGTCCGCGCTCGGCACCAGGTTCGCGGCCTGGCGGATCGCCTTGGCCTCCTGGATCTCCTTGGCGGTCTCCGGGTCGATCGTGCCGTCCTCCTGGGCGTCGCTCGGCGGCGCGGAAGGGCTGGACGACGGCGGGACGGAGGACGGCGCGGACGGCGGCGCGCTGGACGGCTGGACGGCGAGGGCGGGAGCGGGGCGTCCCTGGGCCGACGGCGGGTTGGACGCGGCCGGCGGCGGGGTCGACGTTCCGCTCGAGGGCGGAGCCGAGGGCTCGCTCGAGGGCGGGGCCGAAGGGTTCGTGCTCGGCTGCTGCGACTCGGTGGGCGCGGGCTCGGCCGGAACGGCCTGGTACACCTGGCGGAAGCGCAGCTGGGCGGTCTGACCCAGGCTCTTGGCCTGCTCGCCCTCCTCGCCGGGGACGGTGATGACCAGGTTGTTCCCGTCGAGCACCACCTCGGTACCGGCGACGCCGATACCGTTGACCCGCGTCTCGATGATCTGCCTGGCCTGTTCGAGGGACTCCCGCGGCGGCGCGCCACCGTCGATCGTGCGCGCGGTCAGCGTGACGCGGGTGCCGCCCTGGAGGTCGATGCCGAGCTTCGGCGCCGCCCGGTGGTCCGGTGTGGCGAACACCAGGGTGTAGAGCAGGACCACGATGAACAGGAAGAACGCGAGATAGCGCCCTGGGCGGATCTGCCCTGCGGGTGGTGCCACGGTCGGTCGGTCTCCTCGAACTGGCGTCGGGTGTCAGACGCGTCTGGTCACACGACTGCGCCCGCACCCCGCTACACATGTGGGTGAGGGCGCAGCGTACCTGCCGCGGCGTGAGGCCGGTGTCACACGGTCACGCCACGCTTACAGGTCAGGCTACTTCTGCTTGCCGGACTCGAGCGAGGAGGCGTTGTCCGGGGTCTCGTCCCTGACCTCGACGTCCCTGACCTCGACGTCCCGAATCTCCGAGTCGGGGGTCTCGTCCGCGACGACCTCGTCCTCCACGAGCTCGTCGTCCTCGACCACCGGGCCGACCTTCTCGCGCACGGCCGCGCGCAGCCACTCGGTCTCAACCCCGGGCGCGATCTCGATGCTGACGGTCGCGTCGTCCGTGGTGTCGGTGACGGTGCCGTAGAGACCCGAGGTCGTCATCACCCGGTCCCCCACGGCCAGCGAGCTCTGCAGCTGCACTTGCTGCTCCTGCGCCCTGCGCTGGCGCCGGCTCATGAAGTACATCATGACGCCGAGCAGCCCGAACAGCAGAAGCATGGGAAGCAGTTCCATTTTTCTCCATCCGTGAAAGCTGTATTCACTCTGCGGTGTGCGCAGGGTCACTGTCGAACAGCGTAGGCGGAATCCCACCTGGGGCGTTAGCCGGGGCCGACAGCCCGAGGTGCACCCACGCCGCCGCTGTCGCCACCCGACCGCGGGGCGTCCTGGCCAACATGCCCGCTCGAACCAGGTACGGCTCGCACACCTCCTCCACCGTACTTGGCTCCTCACCCACGGCGACAGCCAGCGTCGAGACGCCGACCGGGCCGCCGCCGAAGGAGTGCACCAGCGCGCCGAGCACGGCGCGGTCGAGCCGGTCCAGGCCGAGCTCGTCCACGTCGTAGACCCGCAGTGCCGCGCAGGCCACCTCGCGGGTGATCGAGCCGTCGGCCCTGACCTCGGCGAAGTCACGCACCCGCCGCAGCAGCCGGTTCGCGATCCGCGGCGTGCCGCGCGAGCGGCCGGCGATCTCCTCCGCGCCGTCGGGACGCAGGTCCACGTCGAGGATGCGGGCAGAGCGGCGCAGCACCTGCTCCAGCTCCTCGGGCGTGTAGAACTCCATGTGCGCGGTGAACCCGAACCGGTCGCGCAGCGGGCCGGTCAGCGAACCGGACCTGGTGGTCGCCCCGACCAGGGTGAACGGCGCGATCTCCAGCGGGATGCTGGTCGCCCCCGGCCCCTTCCCGACGACGACGTCGACCCGGAAGTCCTCCATCGCGAGGTAGAGCATCTCTTCGGCCGGACGGGCGATCCGGTGAATCTCGTCGATGAACAGGACGTCGCCCTCGACGAGGTTGGACAGCATCGCCGCGAGGTCCCCGGCCCG
Organism: Actinophytocola xanthii; assembly: GCF_001921205.1. Taxonomy (GTDB): domain Bacteria; phylum Actinomycetota; class Actinomycetes; order Mycobacteriales; family Pseudonocardiaceae; genus Actinophytocola; species Actinophytocola xanthii. The sequence continues at coordinate 275,017 of NZ_MSIE01000001.1, forward strand.
TTCCAGGGCGGGCCCGGAGGTGATCCGCAGCGCGCTGCCGAGCTCCGCGGCGATGATCATCGCGAGGCTCGTCTTGCCCAGCCCGGGCGGGCCGGACAGCAGCACGTGGTCCGGTGCGGCGCCGCGCCCGCGCGCGCCCTGCAGCACCAGCTCCAGCTGTTCGCGCACCCGCGGCTGGCCGACGAACTCGGCGAGCCGGCGCGGGCGCAGCGACGACTCGTCGTCCCGCTCGCCGGGCACGGCGAAGGGGGACAGCTCGCTGCCATCCGCCTCGTCCAGGGTCTGCTCCTCCGTCACGGGGCCATCGTGCCCGACCACTACCGCTTACGACCGAGGGTGGCCAGGGCCTTGCGCAGCACGGTGGACTGGTCGCCGCCACCGTTGCCGCCCAGCACGCCGTCGACGGCCTGCTCGGCCTGCTTGGCCGGGAAGCCGAGACCGACCAGCGCCTCGACGACCGAGCCGCGCACGGCCGCGCCCCCGGACGCGGGCGTCGCCGCGGCGGGCAGCGCTCCCACCTTGTCCCGCAGCTCGATCACCATCCGCTCCGCGCCCTTGCGACCGATGCCGGGCACCTGGGTGAGCACGGTGAGGTTGCCGTCGGCGAGCGCGGCACGCAGCGTGTCCGGCTCGAGCACGGCGAGCGTGGCGAGCGCGATCCGCGGGCCGATGCCGGAGACGGTCTGCAGCAGGCCGAACAGGTCCCGCGCGGCCTGGTCGGCGAAGCCGAACAGGGTCAGCGAGTCCTCGCGCACGACCAGGGCCGTCGACAGCGCCGCCTCCTCACCCGTGCGCATGGTCGCCAGCGTCGAGGGAACGGCCTGGACCGCCAGGCCGACGCCGCCGACCTCGATCACGGCGTGGTCGAGCCCGACCGAGAGCACCCGGCCGCGGACGGAGGAGATCATGGCGTTGTTCCTTTCCCGGCGGCGCGACGACCGGCCTCGGCGAGTCTTGCCCGGTGCCGCCGGGTGAGCTCGGCGGCCCTCGCCTCCGCCTCGGCGAGCCGGGCACGCATGGGAGCGCGCCACAGGTGGCAGATCCCGAGCGCGAGCGCGTCGGCGGCGTCCGCCGGACGTGGTGCGCTGTCGAGCCCAAGCAGACGGGTGACCATCGTCGTGACCTGGGCCTTGTCCGCCCGCCCCGACCCGGTTACCGCGGCCTTGACCTCGCTCGGGGTGTGGAAGGCGACCGGCAGGCCGCGTCGGGCTGCGGCCAGCGCGACCACGCCGCCCGCCTGGGCGGTGCCCATCGCCGTGCGGACGTTGTACTGGCTGAAGACCCGCTCGACGGCGACCACGTCCGGCTGGTGGCGTTCGAGCCAGTCCTCCACCGCGTCGGCGACCGCGAGCAGCCGGCTCGCCAGGTCCGCATCGGGCGGGGTGCGGACCACGTCGACCGCGACGCAGCGCACGGTGCGCCCGGTACCCCCGTCGACGACGGCGATCCCACACCGGGTCAGTCCCGGGTCGACCCCCAGTACGCGCATCCGCTCACCACTTCCCGAGAACATCAGTTCGAAGCATAGGGAGCACCCCGCGCCGGCCCCGGCAGCGACACGGGGCGGGCGTGGTTGACACCCGTGCTAGAACTTCATTCAGAGCCGATGTAAGCGCTTCCAACGGCGGGGGTACGCGATGACCCGAGGAACCAGCCGGCGCGGTGCCTTACTCGCGGCGGTGACGGCCGTCGCACTGGCCGCCACCGCCTGTGGTCGGGACGAGGGCGGGAACGAGGCTCGGGAGGGCGACCGGGTCGGCTCCGGCCGGGCCAGCGGTGAGATCACCGTCTGGGCCATGGGAACCGAGGGCGAGAAGGTGTCGGTGCTGGCCGACGACTTCATGCGGGAGAACCCGGACGCGAAGGTCATCGTGACACCCGTGCCCTGGGACGGCGCGCACAACAAGATCTCCACCGCGATCGCCGGCCGGCGCACCCCGGACGTGACCATGCTCGGGACGACCTGGGTCGGCGAGTTCGCCAGGACCGGCGCCCTGGACGTGGTGCCACCGGACCTGGTCGAGCCGGGCGACTTCTTCCCCGGCGCCTGGGAGACCGGCGTCGTCGACGACACCGCCTACGGCGTGCCCTGGTACGTCGAGACTCGGCTGCTGTTCGTGAACAAGGCGGTGGCCCGACGCGCGGGGGTCACCGGGGCGCCGGCCGACTGGGCCGGGCTCAAGCAGGCGGTGCGGGACCTGCAGAGCCGCGGCGGCGCCAGGTGGGGGGTCTACCTGCAGCCCGGCCAGACCGGAGCCTGGCAGACCGTGATGCCGTTCGTCTGGCAGAACGGCGGGGACATCCACGACGGCGAGAAGTTCACCCTGGACTCGGCGGAGGCGACCGAGGCCCTCGCCTACTACCGGTCCTTCTACGACGAGGGCCTGTCCAGCCGGGACCGCCTGCGGGAGGGCGAGCCCGAGCGCAAGCTGCTCTCCGGGGAGGTCGCCGCGTTCGTCTCCGGCCCCTGGCACATCGGCCTGCTCGACGAGCTCGGCGGCGAGGGCGAGTACGAGGTGTGGCCGATGCCCGGCGGCGAGGGCGAGTTCACCTCGTTCGTCGGCGGGTCGTCGATGTCGGTGTTCGCCGACGCCGCCAACCGCGACGGCGCCTGGAAGTTCGTCTCGTACCTGATGCGCCCCGAGGTCCAGGTGACGTGGTACCGGACGGTCAGCGACCTGCCGGCGGTCCAGGCGGCCTGGGAGGACGAGGCGCTGGCCGGGGACCCGCTGCTGGCGACCTTCGGCGACCAGCTCGACCGGGCCAAGGCGCCGCCCGCCATCCCCACCTGGGAGCAGATCGCCGCCGGTGTCGACACCGAGCTCGAGAAGCTCGCGAAGGGCACCGCGTCGCCGGCGGACGCGGCGCGGGCCATGCAGCAGCAGGCCACCGCGATCGGCACGGGCGGCTGAGGTGGCCGCGGGGGCGTCGAGCCCGGGCGGGTCCCGGGCCGGATCGCTGTCCCGGGCGCTGACCGGCTGGACCTTCGTGCTGCCGTTCGCCGCGCTGTTCCTGGTGTTCACCGCGGGGCCGGTGCTGGCGTCGCTGGCGATGAGCGTCACCGACATCCGCGGCGCCGACCTGCTCGACCCGTTCGCGGTCAACCCCGTGGGGCTGTCGAACTACCTGGACCTGTTCGCCGACCCCAAGTTCGTCCAGGCCTCGGTCAACACCGCGATCTTCGTGGTGGCCGGGGTCCCGCTGACGATGGCGCTGGCCCTGCTGGTGGCCCTGGGGCTGAACTCGGGCCTGGTGCGGTTCCGCACGCTGTACCGCGTCGGCTACTACCTGCCGGTGGTCACCAGCATCGTCGCGATCTCGGTGGTCTGGCGGTTCCTGCTGCACCCGGACACCGGGCTGCTCAACGCCTCACTCGGGCTGGTCGGCGCGGGCGGCGCCAACTGGCTCAACGACCCCGCGTTCGCGCTGCCGGCACTGATCGTGATGACCGCCTGGCGCAACCTCGGCTTCGCCATGGTCATCTTCCTGGCCGGCCTGCAGGCGATCCCCCAGGACCTCTACGAGGCGGCCGAGATCGACGGCGCCCGGCGCTGGGCCCGGCTGCGCCACATCACCGTGCCGATGCTGCGGCCGACGATGCTGTTCGTCGCGGTGATCACCACGATCGGCTACGTGCAGTACTTCGAGGAGCCGTTCGTGATGACCCAGGGCGGGCCGCTCGACTCGACCCTCTCGCTGGCCTATCACACCTACAACCAGTTCGGGTTCGGCGACTACGGGGCCGCCTCGGCCACCGGCTACGTGCTGTTCGTCGTGGTCGTGCTGCTCTCGATCGCCTGGTTCCGCCTGCTGAGGAACAACGTTGACCGGTGACCCGACCCGCCGGCGTGACCGGCGCGCGCGGCTGGTGCTGCACGTGCTGCTCGGGCTCGGCCTGGTGGCGATGGTCGGCCCGTTCGTGTGGATGGTGCTGTCCTCGTTCAAGCCCGAGGAGGAGATCCGCCGGGTCCCGATCACCTGGCTGCCCGAGGACCCGACGCTCGCCAACTACGCCGAGCTCTTCTCCCGCCTGGACTTCCCGACCTACTTCACCAACTCCGTCGTCGTCGCGGTGCTGACCACGGCGGGCAACCTGCTGTTCTGCTCGGCGGCGGGCTACGCGCTCGCGAAGCTGCCGTTCCCCGGCCGGCGGGTGCTGTTCGGCATGGTGCTCGGCACGATCATGGTGCCGAACATCGTGACGATCGTTCCGCTGTTCGTGCTGTCGAGCAACCTGGGCCTGGTCGACTCGGTGGCCGGGCTGGTCCTGCCGTTCCTCGCCCAGGCCTTCGGCGTGTTCCTGATGCGGCAGTTCATCCTGTCCATCCCCGACGACCTGCTCGAGGCCGCGCGCATCGACGGCGCGAGCGAGCTCCGGGTCTTCTGGCGGATCGTGCTGCCGCTGTGCCGGCCGGCGCTGGCCACCCTCGGGATCCTCACGTTCCTCGCCTCGTGGAACAACTTCCTGTGGCCGCTGGTCGCGGCGACGACCGAGGACACCTACACCCTCCCGGTCGCGCTCGCGCTGTACGCCATCGGGCAGAACCGGACCGACTACGACCTGCTGCTCGCCGGCTCGGTCGTGGTCGTGTTGCCGGTGCTGGTCGTGTTCGTCCTGCTGCAACGCCATTTCGTCCGCGGTATCGCCACAACCGGACTCAAGTAGGAGGGTTTGCGATGACTCGCTCAGCCCCAGCCCGCCGGCTGGCCGGCGCGGCACTGCTGGCACTCGCCCTGGTCGCGCCGCCGGGCCCGGCCGCCGCCGAGACCTCCGGCGGGCACCAGCAGCTGACGCTCGCCCGGGACACCTGGCGCTCCTTCACGGCGATGACCGTGCCGGAGACCGGGCTGCCCGCCGACAACATCGACGGCGACCTCGACCCCGCCTCGCGCTCCGCCTACACCTCGCCGACCAACATCGGGTCCTACCTGTGGTCGGCGGTGGTGGCCGAGGAGCTCGGCCTCATCTCCCGCCGCGAGCTCGTCACCCGGGCCCGCCGCACCCTCGGCTCGGTCGCCCGGTTGGAGCGGCACGAGGACTCCGGCCAGTTCTACAACTGGTACGACCCGCTGACGCTGGAGAAGCTGCGGGTGTGGCCGGTGGACGGCAGCACCGTGTACCCGTTCATGTCCAGTGTGGACAACGCCTGGATGGCGGCCGCGCTGATGGTCCTGCGCAACGCCGTGCCCGAGGTGCGCGACCTGGCCGGTTCGCTGCTCGAGCCGATGAACTTCGCCTTCTACTACGATCCGGCGGCGCGCGGGCCCGAGGTGCCCGCCGGGCTGATGCGGGGCGGGTTCTGGGACGAGGAGCCGCCGAACTGCTCGCTCGTGGGCAACCACCCCGGCATCGGCGCGGACGTCTGGTACACCTGCCACACCTACGGCGCGTTCGCGAGCGAGACCCGCATGATCGGTTACGTGGCGATCGCGCTGGAGCAGGTGCCGCCCGCCCACTACTTCGCGCCCTGGCGGACGTTCCCGGACACCTGCGACTGGGGCTGGCAGGAGCAGAAGCCGGTCGGCGAGTTCGTCGACTACCTGGGCGTGCCGGTGTTCGAGGGCCACTACACCTACCGCGGCCTGAAGTTCGTGCCGACCTGGGGCGGAGACATGTTCGAGGAGCTGATGCCGGACATGTTCGTGCCCGAGGTCCGGTGGGGCAGGAACTCCTGGAGCCGCCAGCACGCCGTGTACGTCCGAGGGCAGATCGAGCACGGTCTGGCCGACGCGCGCTACGGCTACTGGGGCTTCTCGCCGTCCTCGGACCCGGACGGCGGGTACCGCGAGTACGGCGTGGACGTGATGGGGCTGGACGGCCCGGGCTACACCAGCGACCAGGAGCGCACGTCGGTCGACGTCGGCTTCACCGGCTGCCGGGAGGCCGCGCCGCCGCCGGAGTCCTACGGCGACGGCGTGGTCACCCCGCACGCCGTGGTGCTGGCCCTGCCCTACCAGCCGGCCGCGGCGCGCCACGAGCTGGCGAAGCTGCGCCGGGACTTCGACAGCTACGGCCCCGGCGGCTTCTACGACGCGGTGGCCGTGCGCAGCGGGAAGGTCGCGAAGCGGTACCTCGCCCTGGACCAGGGCATGATCATGGGCGCGCTGGGCAACCTGCTCGCCGGCGACGTCCTGCGCGACGCGTTCACCCGCGGCGGCGCGGAGCGGCACCTGCGGCCGGTCATGGCGATGGAGGAGTTCACCCTGCCTCGCCGGCAGTGACCGGCGGCCCACCGGGGTCGCGGGGGATCCGGATCGGCTCCTCGATCAGCTCCGGCGCCAGCTCCTCGCGCGGCAGCAGCCAGGGCTCGGTCGGCGCGCCGTCCGGGTTGGGCCGCCAGCGACGGCAGATCCGGGCCAGCTTCAGCGGGTAGACGGTGAGCGTGCCGTCGCGGCCGATGTGCAGCCGCAGGAAACCCTTGTGGTCCTCGACGCCCTGGCCGGCGAACAGCTCGTTGGAGTTGATCCCGAAGCGGTTCACGGCGAGCAGGTACAGAGCGACCACCTCGGCGGCGAGGAACCCGACCAGCAGCGGGGTGAGCACCACGACGACCCCGACCAGCAGCCACTCCCCCGTCGCGCCCTCGGGCAGCATGTCGCGGTCGAGCCACCGGACGGTGAACGCCCAGCCCACGCTCAGCGCGAGGTGCGCGAGGGCGTGCAGGACGCCGGCCGCGGCGTTCGTCCGACCGGTCCTGGGCAGGTCGAGCCGGGCGAACGCGACGGCGCCGAGCACCAGGAGCGTGGTCGCGAACACGGCCGGGAACCAGGCGCCGATCTGCGCGACGACCCCACCGGCAACGGGGTCGGCCGCCTTGGCCAGCCCGAACAGGACGGCCAGCGTCATCGCCGACTGCAGCAGGCCGGTGAGCCGCCAGAAGCCCGGGTTGCGCCAGGGCAGCCGGAGGATGCCGGCCGCCAGGCGCACGGACTCGGCCTGTCCCGGGTAGCGCCCGGCGAGGTCGAAGCGGGTGGTCGCGGGCGGGCCGGGGACCCGGGTCTCGGCCGGAGGAAGCACGAGCTCGGCGGGCAGCCGGTGGGTGCCGGCCAGGTAGGCCCCGCCCAGGCCCGCGGTGATCCGCTGCGCGGTGCCGTCCCGCTCGGCGTACCGCGCGTAGTGGTGCTTGTCGCCGGTCAGCATGAGCGGGACGGTCGCGCCGGTGGGGCCGATGACCTCGCGCATGAGGAACCGGATCGTGTCGTAGGCCTTGGTCCGGCCGCCCGAGCCGGCGGGCACCCAGGCGGGGGTGGGGGTGCACAGGATGACCGCGTCGCCCGTGCCCAGCCGGCTCGCGGCCGCCCGGAAGTAGGCTAGCTGCGGGGCGTCGACGTAGTCGTCGAACTGGGTGTCGACGGCGAACAGCCACCAGCGCGCCGGCAGCTCGATCGCGAAGTAGCTGCGGGTCTGCTCGGTGGCCCAGCCGCCGATCGACCGACCCTGGGCGAAGACCCGCAGGAACGAGGTGAGCCCGTCGTACCAGTCGTGGTTGCCGGGCAGGGCGAACAGCCGCGGCGCCTCCGGTGGAGCCACCGGCAGCGCCGCGCGGTACAGGCCCTTGCTGCGGTCCTCGTAGGCCTCGGTCGTGGCAGCGGGGTAGACCTGGTCGCCGCCCATGACCAGCAGCCGTCCCCGCGGCAGGGTCTGGCCGACGTCGAGCCGGGGCGCGGCGATCAGCGAGGCGACCGAGTAGGTGGCGTCGAACCCGTCCCCGAGGTCGGCCACGTAGTCGAACCAGAGCTCGTCACCGGGGATCGTGTGGGTGGTCGCCGGCAGGGTGCCCTGCAGCTCGCGCTTGTCGGCGTAGGCCCCGAACACACCGGCCATCAGCGAGCGGGCGCCGGTGGACACCAGCACCCCCGGGTCGAGCCAGCGGACGGCGCGCTGCGGCCGGAAGCCCAGCTCCTCCTCGGACATGGCTTCTGGCCGGGGACGACCCTGTGGCGGCTGAGGCATGGGGGAAAGCCTGGTGCATGATGTCCCACCGTGTCGACCGACCTGACCCCCTCGCGGATCATCGAGCTGCTCGGGTTGGAGCCGCTGCCGATCGAGGGTGGGCTGTTCACCCAGAGCTGGCGGGACGAGCGGTGCTCGGCGATCTACTACCTGCTGGCCGCGCCGGAGTTCTCGGCGTTCCATCGGCTGGACCGCGTGGAGATCTTCGCGTACCACGCGGGGGCGCCGGTGCGGATGCTGCTGCTGGAGGACGGGCGGATCGTGGAGCGGGTGCTGGGGCCGGATCTGGCCGCCGGGCAGCGGCCGCAGGTGGTGGTGCCGGGCGGGGTGTGGCAGGCGGCGGAGACGCTGGGGGCGTGGTCGCTGCTGGGGACGGTCGTGGTTCCGGCCTATACCGACTCGTGCGTCGAGTTCGCGGTCGCGGATGAGCTGGTGGGTGAGTACGGGGAGCGGGTTCGGGGGTTGTGTCGTTGAGGTGCGGTTGGGGAGGCGGTGCTCAGGGGCCGTTGACGCCTGGGGTCCAGCTTTCGGGGCGGCCGCTCACGGTCAGTACCGGTTGCCAGGTGGCGAAGCCGGGTGGCGCCTCTGGTTGCCAGGGCCAGACCACCTCGGGGGTGGGGACGATGAGTTGGACGGCTCGGAAGTCGCCGGTGGGGTAGAGCAGGAAGGCGCTGCCGAAGTAGGGGTAGTAGTGGCCCTTGGCGACGCGCTCGAAGGTGATCGGCACCCGGTCGAAGAAGTCGTGGTAGCGGACGCCGGGGATGAAGCGCTTGCCGGCCGCGGCGCGCTGCACGTAGGTGTCGATGAGGCGGGCGCCAACGCCGGGTGGAAGGCCTACCGCGATGGCCTCGGGGATCTTGAAGCGGCGCCAGGCGCCGACGGAGATCGTGAACGGGGCCTCGCCGGACTGGCCGGCGGCGACCTCGACGATGGCGTTGCCGCGGGTGTCGGACTCGGCGATGAAGCGGTCGCGGAGCTCGCGTTCGTCGTCGGTGAGGTTCTCCAGGGTCATCCGGCCTCCGCGACCGCTCGGGTGCGGACCGGGCGCACGATGCCGTAGAGGAGGTAGCCGGCCGCGACCACGGCGACCAGGAACAGGGCGACCGTGGTCGCGAAGTCAGGGGACTGGGGGTCGAGGAAGCCTCGGTAGAGGCCTACGTCGGCGACCAGGAAGTAGATCAGGTAGAGCAGGGGTGGCAGCACCCAGCTCAGCGGGTACCACCAGCGCACGACGACCGCCGCGCGGCCGACGAGGACCCAGTCGGCCAGTGCGGCCAGCGGGGTGAGCAGGTGCTCGAACAGCGAGCTGACCGAGTACAGGTCGCCCTCGATGACCGTGAGGTAGGTGAGGCAGACCAGCAGGAGCAGCACGGTCGTCGCGCCCCGCAGCCAGCCGGAGACCCGCGCGGCCCTGGCGCCGGCCAGCGCCAGGGCCAGGTAGACCACCCCGGCGAACAGGCTGGCCTGCTGGCTCAGGGCGGGCCACGGGTCGTTCAGGGTGGCGACGGCGAAGCCAAGCCCGACGAACGCGCAGACGGCGACGACGAGCCGGCTCGCCACCGCGACCGGGACGCCATCCATCACCCGTCGACCTTCGACCTACGCATCGACCTCGGCCATGATGTCGTCGGAGACGTCGAAGTTCGCGAAGACGTTCTGCACGTCGTCGCTGTCCTCCAGGGCGTCGATCAAGCGGAACACCTTGCGCGCGCCCTCGGCGTCCAGCGGCACGCTCACCGAGGGCAGGAAGCTCGCCTCCGCCGACTCGTAGTCGTAGCCGGCCTCCTGCAGCGCGGAGCGCACGGCCACCAGGTCGGTCGCCTCGCTCACCACCTCGAAGCTCTCGCCGAGGTCGTTGACCTCCTCGGCACCCGCCTCGAGCACGGCCATCAGCACGTCGTCCTCGGACAGCCCGTTCTTGGGCAGGAGCACGACCCCCTTGCGGTTGAACAGGTACGCCACCGAGCCGGGGTCGGCCATCGAGCCGCCGTTGCGGGTCATCGCGGTGCGGACCTCGCTCGCGGCGCGGTTGCGGTTGTCGGTCAGGCACTCGATCAGGACCGCGACGCCGTTGGGCCCGTAGCCCTCGTACATGATCGTCTGCCAGTCGGCGCCGCCGGCCTCCTCGCCGCCGCCGCGCTTGCGGGCGCGCTCGATGTTGTCCTGCGGCACGGAGTTCTTCTTGGCCTTCTGGATGGCGTCGAACAGCGTGGGGTTGCCGTCGGGGTCACCGCCGCCGGTGCGCGCGGCGACCTCGATGTTCTTGATCAGCTTGGCGAACAGCTTGCCCCGCTTGGCATCCAGTGCGGCCTTCTTGTGCTTCGTAGTCGCCCACTTTGAGTGGCCGCTCATCGCTCCTCCGTCACCATTTCCACGAACAGTCTGTGTACGCGCGTGTCCCCCGTGAGCTCCGGGTGGAACGCCGTGGCCAGCACGCGCCCCTGCCGGACGGCGACGATCCTACCGGCGGCCTCGTCCCCACCTGGGACGTCCGGGGTGCCCGGGACCCTGGCGAGCACCTCGACCTCCGGCGACGCGGACTCGACCCACGGCGCGCGGATGAACACGGCGTGCACGGGACCGCCGTCCACCCCCGCGACGGGCAGGTCCTCCTCGAAGGAGTCGACCTGCCGACCGAAGGCGTTGCGCCGCACGATCACGTCGAGCCCGCCGAGCTGGTGCTGGTCCTCGCGCCCGTCGAGCACCTTGCTGGCCAGCAGGATCATCCCGGCGCAGGACCCGTAGGCCGGCATGCCGCCGGCGATCCGCTCGCGCAGCGGCTCGAGCAGCCCGAACATCGCCAGCAGCCGGGAGATCGTGGTCGACTCGCCCCCGGGCACCACCAACCCGTCGACCTCGGCCAGCTCGCTCTCCCGGCGCACCGGTTCGGCTCGCGCGCCGGAGGTCCGCAATGCCGACAGGTGCTCGCGCACGTCCCCCTGCAGCGCGAGCACCCCGATCAGCGGTTCCCCGCCAGACACCTGTTGACCTCCTCGAATCCGATTCAGCCTACGGCACGCCCAGCGCCCGCAGGCCCGCCGTCACCACGGCCGCGGCCACGACGACGACAACGAACGGCGCCTTGCGCCAGGCCAGCACGCCGCCGGTGACCACGCCTGCCGGCAGCGCCACGCCGGCGAACGAGGGACCGTCGGTGAGGGCGGCCGTGGCGATCAACGCGACCAGCAACACGGTCGCCGCGGTCGACATCGCCTCGGTCACCCGGGGCGGCAGACCCACCTCCGCGTCTTCCGCTGCGACTCCGCCGCCGACCTCCGGCTCCCCGCCCCGCGCGACGGGCGAGCGAGCCTCCGGGCGAGCGGCACGGCGGGCGGCCGCCCGAGCCATGCGGGCGCGCAGCAGCGGTCCGGCGATCCGGAACGCGTAGGTCCCCACCGCGAGCACGAGGATGGCGGTGACCGTCATGCCGTCGCCTCCGCGCGCCCCCTGGGCGCCGGCACCAGCACGACCAGCCCCACCAGCGCCAGCAGGACCGGCACCCCCGCCGGCAGCAGCGGCGTCGCGGCCAGCGCGACGACCGCCCCGAGCAGCGCCGCGTTGCGCGTCCTGGCCTCGCGCAGCGAGGGCAGGACCAGGGCGAGCAGTGCCGCCGGGAACGCCGCGTCCAGGCCCAGGGCGTCCGGGTCGCCGAGCACCTGCCCGGCCAGCGCACCGGCCAGCGTGCCGACGTTCCACGTCACGAACAGCAGGGCCCCGGTCGCCCAGAACACAGCCCTGGCCGCCCGCGGGTCCCGCTGCGCCATCGCGAACGCCACCGACTCGTCGATCATCAGATGGCTCCCGACCAGCCGCGCGGGCAGCGAGGTCCCCATGATCGGACCGATCGCCAGACCGAACGGCAGGTGCCGGGCGTTGAGTACCAGCGCCCCGAGCACGGCCGCGAGCAGCCCGCCGCCCGCGGCGACCACCCCGACGACCATGAACTGCGCGCCGCCCGCGAAGACCAGCACCGACAGCATCGAGGGCATCCATAAGGGCAGCCCGGCGGCCACGGCGATGGCGCCGAAGGACATCCCCACGACGGCGGCGGCGGGCGCCAGCGCGAGGAGGTCCCGGCGCTGCCCGGGAGCGACGGTTCGCCATATCGAACGCATGGTCCTATATGATGAACATAGATCTGCGGTTCGTCAAGACGAACGACCGGTCGGTATAACGAACAAAAGGAGTTGCGCATGGCCGGCGCGCCCTTGGAGGTCATCGCGCACTCGCTGCGCCGCGAACGGGAACGGGTGGGCCTGTCCCTGTCCGAGCTCGCCAAGCGCGCCGGCATCGCGAAGTCCACGCTCTCCCAGCTCGAGAGCGCCAGCGGCAACCCCAGCGTCGAGACGCTGTGGGCGCTGTCGGTCGCCCTGGACGTGCCGTTCAGCCGGCTGGTCGAGCCGGCCCGGCCGCGGGTGCAGATCATCCGCGCCGGGGACGGCCCGACCGTCGCCTCCGAGCGCGCGCACTGGGTGGCCACCCTGCTCGCCTCCTGCCCGCCCAGTGCCCGGCGGGACCTCTACCTGATCAGCGCCGAGCCCGGGCGGGCCAAGCAGTCCGAGCCGCACATGCCCGGGGTGATCGAGCACGTCGTGGTCTGCTCGGGCCGGGCCCGGGTCGGCCTGACCGAGGAGCCGGTCGAGGTCGGCCCGGGTGACTACGTCGCCTACCCCGGGGACGTCGAGCACGTCTTCGAGGCCCTCGAGCCCGGCACCGTCGCGGTGATGGTGTCCGAGCACTGGTGAGGGCTCACCAGCCGCGTTCGGCCAACCGGTGCGGCTCGGGGATCTCGTCGACGTTGATGCCGACCATGGCCTCGCCCAGCCCGCGGGACACCTTCGCCACCATGTCCGGGTCGTCGTGGAAGGTGGTCGCCTTGACGATGGCGTCGGCGCGCCGGGCCGGGTCGCCGGACTTGAAGATGCCGGACCCGACGAACACGCCCTCGGCGCCCAGCTGCATCATCATCGCCGCGTCCGCCGGCGTCGCGATGCCGCCCGCGGTGAACAGCACGACCGGCAGCTTGCCCAGCGTGGCGACCTCGCGCACCAGCTCGTAGGGCGCCTGCAGCTCCTTGGCCGCGACGTACAGCTCGTCCTCGGGCAGGGTGGTGAGCCGCTTGATCTCCGCCCGGATGCGTCGCATGTGGGTCGTCGCGTTGGACACGTCGCCGGTGCCGGCCTCACCCTTGGAGCGGATCATGGCCGCGCCCTCGGTGATCCGCCGCAGCGCCTCGCCGAGGTTGGTGGCCCCACACACGAACGGCACGGTGAACTGCCACTTGTCGATGTGGTTGGCGTAGTCGGCCGGGGTCAGCACCTCGGACTCGTCGATGTAGTCCACGCCGAGCGCCTGCAGGACCTGGGCCTCGACGAAGTGCCCGATCCTGGCCTTGGCCATGACCGGGATCGACACGGCCTCGATGATCCCGTCGATCAGGTCCGGGTCGCTCATCCTCGCCACGCCGCCCTGCGAGCGGATGTCGGCCGGCACCCGCTCGAGGGCCATGACCGCGACCGCACCCGCGTCCTCGGCGATCTTGGCCTGCTCGGCGGTGACCACGTCCATGATCACGCCGCCCTTGAGCATCTCCGCCATACCCCGCTTGACGCGGGCGGTACCGGTCTCCGGCTGAGTGGTCGAAACGTCGGTCACCGATCTTCCCTTTCCGCTGTTGGTCGTCCCCGAAAGCCAGTGTAGGAGGCACGTGGCACTCTCCCAGGTGCCAATTTCGCGGTATCTCGCCAGGCCACTTTCCGACTGGTGACGGTTCTGTCACCCAGCGCTCACGGCCCCATCGACGACAGGTTGTCGATGCTGGTAAACAGGTGTGAGATCGGACACGTTCACTCCCGCGGACAGCGCAGTCGCATGGAAAGGGTGAGTGGCATGGGGAGCAAGCACACGGACAACGGTGACGGCGGAGCCGCGGTCGCTGTGGACGACCCCGCCAGGGTGCGGAACATCGTTCTGGTCGGACCGTCCGGCTCGGGGAAGACCACGCTCACCGAGGCGCTCCTCGCCGCCGCGGGAGTGATCAGCAGGGCCGGCACGGTCACCGAGGGCACCACCGTCTGCGACCACGACCCCGCCGCGCAGCGCCAACAGCGCTCGGTCGGCCTGTCGGTGGCGCCGCTGGTGCACAACGACGTCAAGATCAACCTCATCGACACCCCGGGCTACGCCGACTTCGTCGGCGAGGTGCGCGCCGGGCTGCGAGCCGCCGACGCGGCGCTGTTCGTGGTGTGCGCCGCCGAGGGCGTCGATCCCGCGACGACCGCGCTCTGGGCGGAGTGCGCCGCGGTCCGCATGCCCCGAGCCGTCGTCATCGCCCGGCTCGACCACCAGCGAGCCGACCCGGCGGCGGAGATGACCGCCTGCCAGGAGGCGTTCGGCTCCGGCGTGCTGCCGCTCTACCTGCCCTCCGCCGGCCGGCCGGGCCTGCTCGGCCTGCTCAGCCGCCGGTTCTTCGACTACTCCGAGGGCTACCCACCCAGGGTCGGCGAGCCGACCGAGGAGGACCTCGACCTCATCGACGACGCCCGCAACGAGCTCATCGAGGGCATCATCGCCGAGAGCGAGGACGAGACCCTCATGGACCGCTACCTCGAGGGCGAGGAGATCGACCAGGCCACGCTGATCAACGACCTGGAGACCGCGGTCGCCCGCGGCTCCTTCCACCCGGTCATCCCGGTCTGCGCCAGCACCGGGGTCGGTCTCGCCGAGCTGCTCGAGGCACTCACCCGTGCGTTCCCCTCCCCGCTCGAGCACGCCGTGCCGGACGTGACCGACGTGCACGGCAGCGGGTCGAAGTCGCTGACCGCGGACCCCAGCGGACCGCTGGTCGCCGAGGTGGTCCGCACGGCCATCGACTCCTACGTCGGCCGGGTGTCCCTCATCCGGGTGTTCTCCGGGACGTTGCGGCCGGAGCGACCGGTGCACATCTCCGGCCACGGCATGTCCGACCGCGGCCACGAGGACCACGACGTCGACGAGCGGGTGGCCCACATCTACTCCCCGCTCGGGTCCAACCTGCGGGAGGTGCCGCACTGCGTGGCTGGCGACATCTGCGCGCTGACCAAGCTGGGCTCGGCCGAGACCGGCGACACGGTCTCCAGCCCGGACAAACCGCTGCTGATGCGCCCGTGGACGATGCCGGAGCCGCTGCTCCCGGTCGCGGTCGTGGCCAAGACCCGCAGCGACGAGGACGCCCTGTCGCGCAACCTCGCCCGCCTCGTCGCCGGCGACCCGACGCTGCGCCTCGAGCGCAACGCCGAGACCCACCAGCTGGTGCTCTGGTGCATGGGTGAGGCGCACGCCGACGTGGTGCTGGCCCGGCTGCGGGCCGGCGGCGCCGACGTCGACACCGAGCCCGTGAAGCTCGCGCTGCGTGAGACCTTCGCCGGGCGGGCGCGAGGCAAGGGCCGGCACGTCAAGCAGTCCGGCGGCCATGGCCAGTACGCCGTGTGCGACATCGACGTCGAGCCGCTGCCGGTCGGCTCGGGCTTCGAGTTCGTCGACAAGGTCGTCGGGGGCGCGGTGCCCTCGCAGTTCATCGGCTCGGTCGAGAAGGGCGTGCGCGCCCAGCTGGAGAAGGGGCTTTCCGCCGGCTACCCCGTCGTCGACATCCGGGTGACGCTGTTCGACGGCAAGGCGCACAGCGTCGACTCCTCGGACGCCGCGTTCCAGACCGCCGGCGCGCTCGCGTTGAAGGACGCCGCGGCCAACGGCCGGATCTCCCTGCTCGAGCCGGTCGACACGGTGACCGTGCGGCTGCCCGACGAGCACCTCGGCACCGTCCTGGGCGACCTGTCCGGTCGGCGTGGGCGCGTACTGGGCACGGAAGCCGACGACGTGCCCGGCTACAGCCTCGTCCACGCCGAGGTGCCGGCCACCGCCCTGCTCCGCTACGCGATCGACCTGCGTTCGATGACCTCGGGCTCGGCCACGTTCACCCGGAGCTTCAGCCGCTACGACCCGCTGCCCGAGGCGCTCGCCGCCCAGGTCACCTGACCCGGCTCAGCGGACGGAGCGCACCGTGCCGTCCCAGGTCGAGCGGATCACCTCGGGAAGGAGCGTGGGGAGCTGCACCGGGTACACCGTCTCCTCGGTGTGCCGCAGCTCCTCCGCGCTCCACCAGCGGTGCCCGTCGACCGTGTTGTTCTCGGTGTCGGTGAACCCGGAGGTGTCGATCCGGATCTCGATCTCCCCGTTCCCGTTCCCGTCCCCGTCCCCGTCTGCGTCACCGTCACCGTCACCGGTCCCGCCGTCCCGGCCGGACAGATCGGCGAGGAAGAACCACTCCTCGCCGTCGTAGGTGCGCCCGTCGAAGCTGAACACCACCCGCCGCCGCCACATCGGTCCGACCAGGTCCTCCTCCGCCAGCCGGATTCCGGTCTCCTCGGCCAGCTCGCGCAGCGCGGCCGACCGCAGGTCCTCGCCCTGCTCGACGCCGCCGCCGACGGTGAACCACCACCGGGAGTCGGGGCGGCCGGGGTCGTGCCCGTTGAACAGCAGCACCCGCCGCTCCTTGTCCAGCAGCAGCACCCTGGCCGAGGGCCGGGGCAGCGGAGCGGCACCGGGGTCGCCGGCCAGCGACGGCTCGACGATCTCGAAGTACTCCGGCTGCGGGGCCGTGCCGGCGAGCTTGAGCCAGCGGACCGGCCGGCGGCGGCGCTGCCCGAGGGTGTCCCGCACGGCGTCGTTGTGCACGCGCCGGGCGATCACCACGCGCTGCTCGGCGTCGAGCAGCTCGGCCGCGAGGGCCAGCGGCAGCCGGCCCCGGTCGACCGCGGCGAGCTCCAGCGACAGCGCGTTCTCCACCTCCTCGCGGTCGGCCCGCGGGGCGGCCTCGGCCCGCTCGGCCACCGCACGCAGCTTGTCGGCGCCGACGTCGTTCGGCGTGGTGGCCGCGGCCACCGCGCGTGCCACCACCGCCCGCCTGGCCAGCGCGGCGTCCAGCGCGGCCCAGGCAGCGTCGGTCCGCACGTGCAACCGGTCGAGCCGGTTGGCGGTGGCGGCCAACCACAGCCCCAGTACCAGGGCCAGCACGACGCCGACCACCAGCAACGTGATCAGGAGACCAGTGCTCACGATGCCTCACCAGATTCGACAACGTGCCGCGGGTCCGCGGCGATCGCCTGTTCGTACACCCGAAGGACCTGGCCGGCCACCACCGGCCAGTCGAACGCCGTGACGCGGTGGCGCGCCGCCTCGGCGAGCGCGGCCCGCCGGCGCTCGTCGGTCAGCAGCTCGCGCAGCACCGACGCCAACCCGAGCGGGTCACCCACCGGGAACAGCGCCCCGGCGCGCCCGTCGTCGAGCACCCGCCGGAACGCATCGAGGTCGCTCGCCGCGACCGCCGTACCCGCCGCCATCGCCTCGGTCAGGATCATGCCGAAGCTCTCGCCGCCGGTGTTCGGCGCGCAGTACACGTCGACGCTGCCGAGCATGCTCGCCTTGACCGCGTCGTCGACCTGGCCGAGCAGCTCGAGCCGCTCGGCGAGCTTCGGCCCGGCCTGCCGCAGCAGGTCCTCGCGGTCCCCGCGGCCCACGACCACCAGCCGCAGCTCCGGGAACTCCGGCACCAGCACGCGCAGGGCGTCCAGCAGGACCGGCATCCCCTTGCGCGGCTCGCCGTACCGGCCGACGAAACCGATCGTGCCCCCGTCCCGGGGGTGGCCGGGCAGCGGATCGGCGCCGGCGAAGAAGCCGACGTCCACGCCGTTGGGGATCTCGACCGCATCGCCGCCGAGGTGCTCCACCTGCACGCGGCGGGCCAGCGCGGACACCGCGATCCGGGCAGTGATCTTCTCCAGGAACGGCTGCAGCACCCCCTGGAAGGCACTGAGCGTGCGCGAGCGCGAGGTGGAGGTGTGGAACGTGGCCACGATCGGTCCGTCGGCGACCATCAGCGCCAACATCGACAGGCTCGGTGCGGTGGGCTCGTGCAGGTGCAGTACGTCGAAGTCGTGCCCGTGGATCCACCGGCGCACCCTGGCGTAGGACACCGGACCGAACGAGAGCCTGGCCACCGACCCGTTGTACGGGATGCCCAGGGCGCGCCCTGCCGGCCGGACGAAGTCGGGCAGCGGGGTGTCCTCGTCGGCCGGCGCGAGCACGTCCACCTCGTGGCCGAGCCGGCGCAGCGCCCTGGCCAGGGCGACGACATGCCCCTGCACCCCTCCGGGAACATCGAAGGAGTAGGGGCACACCACACCGATCCTCACCGGCTCTCCGACGCCTCCTCCGGCTCGCCCAGCGAGGCCCGGCGCTGCTCGGACAGGTCCTCGAGCCACAGCTTCTGCATCATGTGCCAGTCCACCGGGTTGGCCGCGATGTCGGCGGCGAACGCGTCGGCCATCCGCTGCGTCGCGGAGGCGGCCTCGTCCCGGCCGTGCACCAGCATCGGGGTGTGCAGGCGCAGCCCCCAGCCGTCCTCGGTGAAGGAGTTGTCGGCGATCAGCAGCTCGGCCCCGGTGGCCGCGGCGAGCCGGGCCGGGCCGGCGGGCATCCGGGTGGCGGCGCCGAAGAACTTCACCGGGACGCCGCGCCGGGACAGGTCCCGGTCGGCCGGCAGGCACACCGCCCGGTTCTCCCGCAGGCGCTCCATCAGCACGCGGTAGGGCGCGCGGTCGCCGCCGGTGGACGGCAGGATCTCGAAGCCGAGCGACTCGCGATAGGCGAGGAACCGGCGGTAGAGCGACTCCGGCCGCAACCGCTCGGCCACTGTCGTGAACGAGCCGAGGTGGCCGACCATCCAGATCCCGGAGACGTCGAAGTTGCCGGTGTGCGGCAGCGCGAAGACCACACCCTTGCCCCGCTCCAACGCCGCGTCGACCAGCGACCGTCCGACGACGACCTCGTCCACCCGGCGGTAGATCTCCCGGTGGTCCATCCCGGGAAGTCGAAAGGTCTCCATCCAGTACCTGGCGTAGGACCGGACCCCGTCCCGGACGAGCTCGTCGAGCTCCTCCGGACCGGCCTGCGGCACGACCCGGGCGTAGTTGCGGCGCAGCTGCCGCACCCCGGGCCCACCCCGGCGGACCGCGAGGTCGGCGGCCGTCCGGAACGACCCGCGGGCGACGGACACGGGCAGCCTGCGCACCAGACTCCACCCCGCCGCGAAGCCGAGGTCGACCATCCGGTGACCGATGCTCATTCGCCTGCCTCCGTGGTAGGAACCGCGGTGGCAGAGCGTCGCACCGCCACGACCCGCTGCACAACCGTGATGACCGAACCGACCACGAGCAGCCACAGTGCGACGTCCACCGCGTAGGGCACCCCGAAGCCGGACAGCCCGGTCCCGACCAGCGCGATGATCAACCGCTCCGCCCGCTCGACCAGCCCGACGTTCGCCGAGAGCCCGGCGGCCTCGGCGCGTGCCTTGATGTAGGAGACGACCTGCCCGAGCACCAGGCAGATGAGCGCGGCCGCGGCCAGCGAGCGGCGCTCGGCGACCTCGAAGGCGTACCAGGCGATCCCGGCCAGCAGCGCACCGTCGGCGATCCGGTCGCAGGTGGAGTCGAGCACCCCGCCGAAGGCCGTGCCCCCGCCCTTGGCCCGCGCCATCGCCCCGTCGAGCAGGTCGAGCATCACCAGGCCCCACACGACGAAGGTCCCGGTCAGCAGGTGACCGGCCGGGAAAAGCCACAGCGAGAAGCCGACCGCCCCCGCGGTACCCACCAGCGTCATCGCGTTGGGGGTCATCCCGAGGCGGACCAGCCACACCCCGATCGGATCGGTGACGCGCGAGACCGAGGCTCTGGCGAAGATGTTCAGCATGGGTGAGGCGGGCCTCGTCGGGTCGGCGGACGGGTCCCCGCAGCCTAACGGCCGGGCTCGCCGGCGGGGCAGCCTGGCGGATCCGGCACGCCGAGCCCGCGCAGGATCGCCTTGCTGATCTCGCCGAGCTGCCCGACCTGCTCGGCGCTGAGCACGTCGAACAGCTTCTCCCGGACCTCGGTGACGTGGCCGGGTGCCGCCGCCTCGAGCGCGGCGAAACCCTCCTCGGTCAGCTGGGCGAACGAGCCGCGCTTGTCGGTCGGGCAGGTGCTCCTGGTGACCCAGCCGGCCTCCTCGAGCCGGGCCACCGCGTGGGAGAGCCGGCTGCGCGATGAGCCCCGGGCCCCCGCGAGCTCGCTCATCCGCAGCGTGCGGTTCGGCGCCTCGGACAGCGCCACGAGGATCTCGTAGTAGGTGTACGGCATGCCGGAGTCGCGCTGGAGCTGACGGGCGAACTGGTCGGTCAGCGCGTCCGCCGCCGTGATGAACGCACGCCAGACCTCCTGCTCGCAGGAGGTCAACCACCGGGTCTCGGACACACTTCCAGTGTACTGGTTGAACTCTCAATAAAGTTGGCGTAGAGTTCTCACTTGAAGGTTCAACAACTGATAGTTCAACTATCGCCCCGGAGGGCCCCTCATGACCAGCACCACCCTCGACATCCCCGGCTACCTGGCCGGGACGTGGGACATCGACCCGGCGCACACCGAGGTCGGCTTCGTCGTCCGCCACCTGGTGGTGACCAAGGTGCGGGGTCGCTTCACGGAGGTCACCGGCTCGATCGTCACCGCGGAGAACCCCCTGGAGTCCTCGGTCGACATCACGATCGGCGTCGACTCGATCAGCACCCACAACGAGACCAGGGACAACCACCTGCGCTCCGCCGACTTCTTCGAGGTCGAGACCCACCCGCAGATGACCTACCGGGCCACCGGCGCGCGCCAGGACGGCGAGAACTTCGTGCTGGACGGTGAGCTCACGCTCAAGGGCGTGACCAAGGTCGTCCCGCTGACCTTCGAGCTCAACGGCTTCAGCGCGGACCCGTGGGGCGGCACCCGCGCCGGGTTCAGCGCCAACGCGCAGATCAACCGCAAGGACTTCAACGTCAACTTCGAGGGCGTGCAGAACGGCCTCGCGGTGGTCGGCGACAAGATCGACATCCACATCGAGGTCGAGGCCGTGCTCCGGCAGCCGGAGCAGCAGGCCTGAGGTTCGCGGCGGCACGGCGCCTCCCGGGTTCCCGGGGGGCGCCGTCGCACGTCAGGCGGCCTCGGACCAGGCGGCCGCGAGCAGCGCGCGGGTCTCCCCCAGCAGCTGGGGCAGGACCTTCGTGTGCCCGATCACCGGCATGAAGTTCGAGTCGCCGCCCCACCGCGGCACCACGTGCTGATGCAGGTGGGCGGCGATGCCGGCGCCGGCGATCACGCCCTGGTTCATGCCGATGTTGAACCCGTGCGGCGAGGAGACCGACCGCGCAACCCGCATCGCACGCTGGGTGAACTCGGCCAGCTCCACCGTCTCCGCCGGCGTGAGGTCGGCGTAGTCGGCGACGTGCCGGAACGGGACGACCATCAGATGGCCCGGGTTGTACGGGTACAGGTTGAGCACCGCGAACACCCAGCTCCCCCGGGCCACGATCAACGCCTCGGCGTCGTCCAGCTCGAGCAACCGGCAGAACGGGCACCCACCCTCGTCGTCCCCGTCCGGCTTGTTCTCGCCCCGGATGTAGGCCATCCGGTGCGGGGTCCACAGCCGCTGGAGGGTGTCGGGCACCCCGACGCCCTCCTGCGACACCAGCTCGGGCGGGTCGGTGGTCATGTGGAGAATCCTAGTGTTCGACCCGGACGCCCTCCGCCGTCGGCGAGGAGTTCTCCCGGCGCTCGATCCAGCCGTTGATCACCTCGACGGCCCGGTCCACCGGCACGCCGTTGATCTGGCCGCCGTCCCGGAAGCGGAACGACACGGCGCCGGCCTCGACGTCCTTGGCGCCCGCGAGCAGCATGAACGGCACCTTCTGGGTCGTGTGGTTGCGGATCTTCTTCTGCATCCGGTCGTCGGAGGTGTCGACCTCGACCCGCACCCCCCGCGCCCGCAGCGCCTTGGCCACCTGCTCCAGGTGGGCGACGTGCTCGTCGGCGATCGGGATGCCGACCACCTGCACCGGCGCCAGCCAGGCCGGGAACGCGCCGGCGTAGTGCTCGGTCAGCACGCCGAAGAACCGCTCGATCGACCCGAACAGCGCCCGGTGCAGCACCACCGGCTGCTGGCGGGAGCCGTCCGGGGCGGTGTAGGACAGCTCGAAGCGCTTCGGGTGGTTGAAGTCCACCTGGATCGTCGACATCTGCCAGGACCGGCCGATCGCGTCCCGCGCCTGCACCGAGATCTTCGGGCCGTAGTAGGCCGCCCCACCCGGGTCGGGCACCAGCTCGAGGCCCGAGTCGAGCGCCGCCTGGCGCAGGGTCTCGGTGGCCTCCTCCCACTCGTGCTCCTCGCCGATGAACTTGCCCGTGTCGCCCCGGGTGGACAGCTCGAGGTAGAAGTCGGACAGGCCGTAGTCGGCGAGCAGGTCGAGCACGAACCGCAGCAGCGACCGCAGCTCGGCCGGCGCCTGCTCGGGTGTGCAGTAGATGTGCGAGTCGTCCATGGTGAGCCCGCGCACCCTGGTCAACCCGTGCACCACACCGGACTTCTCGTACCGGTAGACGGTGCCGAACTCGAACAGCCGCAGCGGCAGCTCCCGGTAGGACCGCCCGCGCGAGCGGAAGATCAGGTGGTGCATCGGGCAGTTCATGGCCTTGAGGTAGTAGTCCTCGCCCTCGAACTGCAGCGGCGGGAACATCGTCTCCGCGTAGTACGGCAGGTGCCCCGAGGTGTAGAACAACCCGCTCTTGGTGATGTGCGGGGTGTTGACGAACTCGTAGCCGGCCTCCTCGTGGCGGCGGCGCGAGTAGTTCTCCAGCTCGCGGCGGATGATCCCACCCTTGGGGTGGAACACCGCCAGGCCGGAGCCGATCTCGTCCGGGAAGGAGAACAGGTCGAGCTCGACACCGAGCCGGCGGTGGTCGCGCCGCTCGGCCTCGGCCAGCCGCTCCAGGTACGCGTCCTGCGCCTCCTGGGACTCCCAGGCCGTGCCGTAGATCCGCTGCAGCTGCGGGTTCTGCTCGCTGCCGCGCCAGTAGGCCGCGGCGACCCGGGTGAGCTTGAACGCCGGGATGTGCTTGGTCGTCGGCACGTGGGGGCCGCGGCACAGGTCGCCCCAGACCCGTTCGCCGCTGCGCGGGTCGAGGTTGTCGTAGATCGTCAGCTCCCCGCCGCCGACCTCCATCACCTCGTCGGTGTCGACACCGCTGTCGCCCTTGACGTCGACCAGCTCGAGCTTGAACGGCTCGCCGGCCAGCTCCTGCTTCGCGGCCTCGGCGGAGTCGAACACCCGCCGGGAGAACCGCTGGGCGGACTTGACGATCTGCTTCATCCGCTTCTCGAGGGCCTGCAGGTCCTCGGGGGTGAACGGGCGGTCGACGTCGAAGTCGTAGTAGAAGCCGTCGCGCACCGGTGGCCCGATGCCGAGCTTGGCCTCGGGGAACTGCTGCTGCACGGCCTGGGCGAGCACGTGGGCCGTCGAGTGCCGGATGACCGCGCGGCCGTCGTCGGTGTTCGCCGCGACCGGCTCCACCTCGGCGTCGGCGTCCGGCGTCCAGGACAGGTCGCGCAGCCGCCCCTCGGCGTCGCGCACCACGACGACGGCGTCGGCGCCCTTGCCGGGCAGGCCGGCCTCGCGGATCGCGGTCCCCGCCGTGGTGCCCGCCGGTACCACCACGCGGGGCGTGGGCTCGGCGGCTGACGGGCGCGGCTGGGACACGGTTACTCCTCGGGCGGGCTTCGGAACGGTCGGCGTCGATGCTATCGAGCCACCCCGGCGCGTGGCCTGGGGGTTTCAGGCGCCGAGCATTCCCCTCATCCGGTGAATCTCGTCGATCTGGGTGACCGCGATGTCGTCGGCGATCTCCTGCACCCGCACGTCGAGCCCGCCGGACCGGACCTCGTCGATCATGGTCAGGGCCCCCTCGTGGTGGGTGGTCATCATCTGCAGGAACAGCGTGTCGAACCGGGCACCGGAGGCGGCTTGCAGCGCGGCCATCTGCTCGGGGCCGGCGAAGCCGGGCATCGAGGTGTGGTCGGCGTGGCCGCCGTGGCCACCCCCGTGGTCGGGCGCCTCGGGGTTGACTGTCGGCTTGTCGTGCTGCTCGAGCCACCGGTTCAGCATGTCCATCTCGGGGCGCTGGCTGTCGGCGATCCGGTCGGCCAGGCCCTTGACGTCCTTGGCCGAGGCGCGGGTCGGGGCGAGCTCGGCCATCTCCACGGCCTGGGCGTGGTGGACGATCATGTCCTGGACGAAGGTGACGTCGGCCTCGTTGGGCGGGTCCTGCTCGAGCGGGGTGGCCTCACCAGGGGCGATCGTGCTGGCCTCCTCCCCCGGCCGCCCCGGGACGATCACCGGTGCGGAGTTGGTCGGGGTGTTCGGCTCCTCCTGGGTGCACGCGACCAGCCCGCCGGCGGCGACCACGACGCCGACGGTGGCGAGCAGGCGCGCCACGGTCCCCCGGAGCGTACCGACCGTCCGGTGTGTCCCATTCACGGTAATCGATTCCCATCTGTTCAGGACCGTAGTCGTATTGAGCTAGTTTATTGCCGACGCTCCTGGTCATAATGTCCTCTCCTGACGTAACCGAGAGGGGACAGCTAGTGGGATCGACCTTGCGGGGATGGCGCCGTCGGGCGTCAGGCGCGCTGATCGGGGCAGCAGCCGTGGCGACGGCCATGGTTGTCGGCGGGCCCGCGGTCTCGGCGCAGGACTTCCCGGCTCCTGACGAGATGGTCAGCAGCCCGAACATCGAGCACCTCAAGAACCTGCCGCCGGAGGCCCCCCTCGTGGGCGGCACCGGCACCGACATCGCGTTCCAGGGCCGGTACGCGTTCGTCGGCAACTACCTCGGCTTCACCATCTACGACATCAAGCGGCCGGAGCGGACCAAGGTCGTGCGGTCCGTGCTCTGCCCAGGCTCGCAGAACGACATCTCGGTGGTCGGGAACCTGCTGTTCCTGTCCACGGACTCCCGGCGCACCGACGACTCGTGCGCGTCGGAGGCCCAGCCAGACGGCACCAAGCCGTACTGGGAGGGCATCAAGATCTTCGACATCAGCGACAAGCGGTCGCCGCGCTACGTCAAGTCGGTGGAGACCGCCTGCGGGTCGCACACCCACACGCTGGTGCCGGACAAGCGGGGCCGCAGCGTCTACCTGTACGTCTCCTCGTACAGCCCGGCGGCCAACATCTCGAAGTGCCAGCCGCCGCACGACAAGATCTCGATCGTCGAGGTCCCGCTTCGCCACCCGACCGCGGCGCGGGTCGCGGCCACGCCGGTGCTGTTCCCGGACGGTGGCAACCCGGGCGAGCCCGAGCTCGAGTACCCGGAGCGCACCTCGGCCACGACTGGTTGCCACGACATCACCGTCTACCCGTCGAAGGACCTGGCGGCCGGCGCGTGCATGGGTGACGGTGTGTTGTTCGACATCTCCAACCGGCTCCAGCCGCGCGAGATCCACCGTGTGCAGGACGACGAGAACTTCGCGTTCTGGCACTCGGCGACGTTCAACAACGCCGGCACCAAGGTCGTCTTCACCGACGAGCTCGGCGGCGGCGGCGAGGCGACCTGCAACGCCGAGATCGGCCAGGAGCGCGGCGCCGACGGCGTCTACGACATCGTGGGCCGCGGCGACCACCGGCGGTTGGTGTTCCGGAGCTACTTCAAGATCGACCGCTTCCAGACCGACGAAGAGAACTGTGTCGCACACAACGGCTCGCTGCTGCCGATCAAGGGCAAGGACATCATGGTCCAGGCCTGGTACATGGGCGGCCTGCAGGTGTGGGACTTCACCGACTCGGCCCGGCCGAAGAAGATCGGCTACTGGGAGCGCGGTCCGGCGGCGGACCCCGCGACCAGTGGCGGTAGCTGGTCGGCGTACTACTACAACGGGTACATCTACTCGTCCGACCTGGGCAAGGGCTTCGACGTGCTGGAGATCAACGATCGCCGCACGGACCCGGCCAAGCGGGTGCGGATGGACCAGCTGAACGTGCAGACCCAGACCGGGTTCGGCCGCTGATCCTGGCGAGATGACCGATCGGGGCCCTGCCGGCTCGGCTTCGCCGGCAGGGCCCCGGTGCGTTCGCCGGACCCCCGTGCGGGGGACGAGAGTGCCATCCGGTACTGTTTCGTCCGTCGCGAGGGCGATTAGCTCAGCGGGAGAGCGTTCCGCTCACACCGGAAAGGTCACTGGTTCGATCCCAGTATCGCCCACGCAGGACCCCCAAGTCCCTGGTCATCCCGGGTACCTGGGGGTCTTTCACATTTCTGTACTGGTGAATTTTCCAAAATCCGCGTCGGACCCGTTGATAGCGGCCTGTCCTGCGGTAGGTTGCCCGAGTGGCAGCAATGGATGGTCGCGTGGGCACGCTGTTGCACGGCCGCCCGCGCGTCTCCGCTGGTCTTCCGTCTCGTCCTCGTGGTGGTTTCGCACCGTTGCCGGTTCGCCACCCTCAGTTCACCTGCTCCCCGGAGAGCCGCGGGAATGAGCAACATTCGAGCTACGAGGCTATGGAGACTCGGCCACCTCTTGCGAGGATGGAAGAAGCCGGGGGTAGCGTCACGGAGCGTCGCTCCCCCGACGCCTGGGAACGACAAGCTGACCCATCTGGGTGAACTGGGGTGTTCCATTGACCGAATGAGCCCCTCCAGCCGTCACACGGAAGGGACTCAGTCGTTCAGAAGGGCTGGGAAGGGAGAGAAGGGTAGCGACGATGCGCAACGACCACGTCACGCTCCGCTCGACGGCGGTGTTCGACCTCCTGGCCCCGCGGACGCCCGCGGTGCCGGTGAAGGTCGAGCTGCGCTACGACACGCGCGATCCGTACGCGGTCGTCGCGGCCTTCCGGACCGGCCGTGCCGGCTGGGTGGAGTGGGTGTTCGCCCGGGACCTGCTGGCGGATGGACTGATCGCCGAGGCGGGTAACGGGGATGTCCGGATCCGACCCGCGGTGGACGACCCCGAGGTCGTGGTGATCGAGCTGAGCTCGCCCTCGGGCCACGCGGTGTTCGAGGCGTCGGCCCAGGAACTGGCCGACTTCCTGGACAGGACGTACGACGTCGTGGTGCCAGGCAACGAGCACCTGTGGGTAGACGTCGACGAGGCACTCACCCACTTGATCTCCACCGACCTGACCTGAGGTTTCGCGGGGGCGGACCCCGGTGCGGGATGGGGATGGGGGATCGGATAGAGTTCGGATCACACCACGGGGGACAGGAACTTCCTGGAACAGCGTGGTTCTGCGGACGTAGCGCAGCTGGTAGCGCATCACCTTGCCAAGGTGAGGGTCGCGGGTTCGAATCCCGTCGTCCGCTCGAAGAGGGGTCGGTCTTCCCAGGACCGAATCCTGGCCCCTTGGTCCGAGCCTGGCACCGCCCGGGATACTCTCGGGCAACCGGCGGAGTGGCCGAGTGGCTTAGGCAAGGGCCTGCAAAGCCCTGTACGCGGGTTCGATTCCCGCCTCCGCCTCGGGCGATTAGCTCAGTGGGAGAGCACTACCTTGACACGGTAGGGGTCACTGGTTCAATCCCAGTATCGCCCACCAGATATCAATGCTGGTCAGAAGGCCTGTTGGTGATTATCACCGGCAGGCCGTTTCTGCGTCGTGGGGCAGATTGGGAGCAACTGATCTTGACCACATTCGCGGGAAGGTAGTGGTCACCCGGAATCGTGCTCCCATGGTGCTCCCAACGCCGTTGCAGTCCGACCAGCATGGCGTCGATCATGGGCTGGGTGACGTGTGAGTAGCGGCCTGGCGTGTCGCGAGCCTTGTGGCCGAGGCGGCTGCGCTGGAGTAGCGCCGGCACACCGTCCTCGATCAACCGCGTCTTGTGCGTATGACATAGGTCATGGAAATGCAGACCCGGCACGATCGGCTCCCACCCTGCGGCCGTGCCGAGCCCCGTCCTCGGCAGCGATGACCAGTACGCCGCCAGCCAGATCAACGCGGGACCACTGCAGGCCCACCAGCTCACCCCACCGCATCCCAGTACAGGCCGCGGTGATGATCATCACGCCGTCCAAGGACGACACCCGAGCTGCCAGCTCCGCCACCTGCCCCGGGTTCGCGATGGGACGCTCGTTGTCCTCGCCGCCCCGCAGCCGGAGCCGCCGACACGGATTCGCCGCGACCAACTCCTCGTCGACCGCCTCGTTGAAGATCGCCGACAACAACGACACCACGTCGATCACCGTCGCCTCCGCCAACGACCGCCGCAACGTCCTGACCCAGCCCTTCACCGCCAATCGACTCACCTCCCCCAATCCCAGCTGACCGAACCGCGGCAGGATGCGGTTCCGCAGATGCGCGTCATACTTTCGCCCACGTCGCCGCACTCACATCCAGCGCACCGGCCCACTGACACACCCACTCACCGAACACCGTCTGCGCCAACCGCGGATCCACGAACCGCCCCGTCCGCTGCTCGGACTCCACATCTGCCGCCCGATCAGCAGCCACCCGATAATCGGTGAACCCGGTCTCCGACGGCACACTCCCATCCGGCAGCCGATACCGGGCCCGAAACCCCGATCCGTGCTTCTCAACCCAAGCCATACACCACCAGGAACCCACGCCGGAGTCTCCCGGCCGTCTGGCCGAGACGCTCAGACTCCCGGTCGAGTTCTTCAAGCAGCCAGAGGTCGAACCGATACCCGCTGACGCCGTGCGCTTCCGGGCCTTGACCAAGACTCCCGCCGTCCGGCGCGAGGCGGTACTCGCCGCCAGCTGGATCGCACGAGAGATCGCTGCCTGGATTTCAGACCGCTACCGCCTGCCAGCCGCTAACGTATCGTCACTGAACCTGCCGACCGATGCGTCCTTACACGATATCGAGACGATAGCTCTCCGCGTTCGCGGTCAATGGGATCTCGACCAGCGACCGATCCCGAACATGGTGCACCTGCTCGAAGCCCACGGAGTCCGCGTCTTCTCCTTGGTACAAGAGATCCGCGATGTCGATGCCTTCTCCCTCTACATCGAGAACCAACCGTTCGTCTTCGTAGACACCGGCAAGACCGAGGAAAGGCAGCGCTTCGACGCGGCTCACGAACTCGGGCATCTCGTCATGCATCAAGGTCGCGAACGAGCCCAAGGGCGGGACGCGGAGCGCCAAGCCGACCGGTTCGCCGCCGCGTTCCTGATGCCCAGGACGGACATCCTGGCACACAACCTCCGTAACGCCAGCCCCGATCAGCTCATCGAAGCAAGCCGCCGCTGGCGGGTATCAGCCATGCCGCTCGCTCACCGCCTCGCCGAGCGGGGACTACTCACCGAGTGGCGATATCGGAGTGCCTGTGTCGAGCTGGCCAAGCGCGGCTACCGCCCATGCTTAAGCACGAAGTATTGCCCCAGACATCACTTCACAACACGAGACGAAGCGCGACAAGTCGTTCGGAACTGGGTCGTCGACTTCTGCAATCGACGACGACGTGACAGTTTCTGTGGCATGCAATCCGCGATCGGCTACGAGACCAGTGCGGCCAACCGAGCCGCATACAGGAGCCCTCCATGATTCGGGGGAAAGCTCAGTGGCCAACTTGTCTACTGATCAAAGTCAGCAAGCCAGGAGCGGAAATCTGCCTCATCATGCAAATATATGCCAGGGCCTTGTTGCAGATCAGCGCCGGCCAGCCGGTCGAGCGCCGTCCAAAGGGTTTCGTGGGACGAGTAGTCCGCCGACTCATCTTTAACGCGTTCCATCGCCCAATTCGCAACTTCTCTTCCCGGCCCACTGATCCGTGTATCAAGCCAGTCAAATAGCTCCTTACCTGCTCGAGTTCGCCCGTCACGCCTACCAGCTCCTCGTGTAGTTGCCGTTGACATCGAACATGTAATGTATCTTGTTCCCGCCGGTGAAACCGACGTCCGGTCGTGGATAGGAGCCGAAGTGGGGAACCTCTCCGCCGCCGCAGTTATGGACCAGCACCGGCGTGTTGTCGGCCATAACATGGTAGGTGTGGATGCCTTCGACGGTGAGATTGTGGACCCGCTGATACCCCTGCTCACGACGACCGGCGACCAGGTCGACGGAGCCCACTAGTGTGCGAAGGTTTGCCTCTGCCTGCAGATCTCCCGCAGATACCCACCGTCCTTCGTCATCGACCCAGAAGGGGTGGTTGCGGTCGCGGTCAGGGTGGCGGTGGTCTCCCCGGCGGAACCGTCGGTGTCGATGGTGAGTTCGACCAGGTCCTTGGTGCCTTGAGTGGTGATGGTCGCCGCGACGGGCCTGGGGCCGGTCTCGCCGGTTTCCGAGTCGGTGGCCTTGGCCGACTTTGGCAGATCAGCGCCTTTCGCGGTGCACGTGACCCTCGGCGTAGGGCTGGTCGGGGTTAACTCCGTCCCAGGCCGGGCGCCAGTACCGTTTTGCCGGAAGTTCGACCGTCGCCACGGCCGGCCCTCCGGGGTGCACAGGACCAAGGGGTGCCGGCGGCTGTCGAGTAACTCCTCGTAGAGCACTGCGATCCCCGCCGGTAGCTCGACGGGCCGGGTGCCGGCGGGGGTCTTGGTCCGGCCCTTCTTCACCTTCGGTCTCCTTCCCGCCGTCCGGGCCGGCCTCATGATCTCGAGGCGGTCGCCCCTTGACCCCGACAAAGGGTCGGGCAAGTCACGGGTGTGGACCGCGCTCGTGCCAGCGCCGGAGCCGACCCGGTCGCCGAGCCACAAGCAAGGCGTCGCGAGGGATTCGGATCATCGCGGGGCCGCAGGTGTTCGTTGGGGACCGAATCCCTGGACCGTTTCCGCCGACGGATGGTCTTCTTGTTTCACCGGACGGGCGCAGGTCACACAGAAAGGCCTGACACCTGAACCGGAAAGCGCAATAACAAGGAGGTGACAGAACATGAAGAAGTACGCCAAGCCGACTGTCAGCACGGTTTCGCAGGCCACGGTGCTCAAGGCCAACGTCTGAGCCGAACGAGTTTCTGGCCTTCGTAGGTAAGGCCGGCTCCGGAGACGTCCGTTTGGTGCGCGCCCTGGTTCGCAGGGCGCGCACCAATGGCTGAACCTGTCGTGAGGAACACCAATGTGCGGAATCGCGGGTATCGCCCGAATCGACGGACAAGATCTCGGTCCCGAGGCCGACGCGCTGCTCGCGCTGCTCGCGGACACACTTCACCATCGCGGACCCGACGATCGGGAATGTCTGCGAACGGGACCGGTGGGGCTCGCCTTCACCCGGCTCTCGTTGGTGGACCCCGAGGACGGCAGCCAGCCACTCATCAGCGACGACGGCAATCTCGTCCTGATCGCCAACGGCGAGGTCTACAATCACCGGGAGCTCGCGGCACAGCTGCCGGCCGGAACGCGCCTCAAGACCGGCTCCGACTGTGAGGTGCTGCTGTATCTCTACCGGCAGCACGGTCTGGAATTCCTACGGAACGTCCGCGGCATGTTCGGTCTCATCCTCTGGGACCGCGCCCGGAACCAGCTGATCCTCGCGCGTGACAGGTTCGGCATCAAGCCGCTCTACTATCACCGGAACGACCAGCGAATCATGCTGTCCTCCGAGATCAAGGGCCTGTTCGCCGACCCTGCGACCCCACGCTCCTTCGACTGGGAGCGATCCCTCTCGAACCCCTTCATGGCTGCCTCCGCCCGCTTGGGTGGCCCCGAGGGGGTCATCACGTGGTTCGAGGGTGTCGACAGCGTTCCCGCGGCCACGATCCTTCGAATCGATCTGAGCGACGGCCACACCCACACTCATCGCTACTGGGAGATGCCCACCGAGGCCGACGAGGGCGTCAGCGCCGAGGAGTTCATCCGTCGCTATGGCGACACCCTGGAGCATTCGGTCCAGGAGTGCGCGACCGCGGACACCGAGCTCGGTCTGTTTCTGTCCGGTGGCATCGATTCCGCTGCCGTGCTGGCGCTGGCGGCGCCCCAGTTGACTGACATCCACACCTTCACGGCGCGGTCCGGCGGCACCCAGGTCAACGGTGATGCGGAGCATGCGAGCTGGCTGGCCCGGTCGCTGGGCGTCCCCAACCACCAGGTGGTGTTCGATCGCGATCACGTTCCGACGCCCGAGGAATGGTGTCGACTCGTGTGGTTGGCGGAGACGCCGATGACTGGGCCCGAGATCTACTACAAGCACGAGTTGCACCGGTTCGCCCGAGCGGAGCGTCCGGGTCTGCGCGGCATGTTGCTCGGTGCCGCCAGCGACGAGTTCAACGGCGGCTACTCCCCCAACATGAGCGGTAACAGCGGCTGGCAGTCCTTTATGGCGGGTCTGCGCTACATGGACCGCGCTACTCGTCTGGACCTCCACCCGGGACTGCGCAGCTGGTGGTCCGAGGGGCATGACTTCTTCTCTGACGATGCCCTGACCCGTTTGACCGGTGACACCACCACGGACTTGTATCGCGCATACCTGGATTCCCAGTACGCGAAGGTCCAGCAGTACAACCTGTGGCATGAGGACCGCACCGCCGCGGGCAGTGGCATCGAGGCCCGGGTTCCCTTCCTCGACCATCGGCTCGTTGAGCTGTCCGCGGTGGTCCCGGCACGACTGCGCCCACAACTTCTGTGGGACAAGCAGATCCTGCGCGAGGCAATGCGCGACCGGTTGCCTTCCCGGATCGCGGAACGTCCCAAGGGGCCGTTCTTCTACGGATCGGGCACCTGGCACGCCTATCAGATGCTTGTCCGGGTGTTGCGCAGGAACGACAGCGAGCTCGTCGATCGAGCCCTGTCCGCACCCGGCGCCGATCTGTACCTCGACGGAGACGCGATCCGGCACAGGCTCGCCGAGTTCGGTGACGGCGTGACGGACACGCCCGCTGTGGAAATGCTGATGCGTGTGGTCAACATGGGCCTGTTGGCCGAGATGGCGGCAACTCCTCCGCGTCTCGCGGAGCTGTCCGCAGGACCCGTTCGTGTCAGCGTTTCGGCGGCCAGCACGCACGATGTCGAGACGGAGACCCAACTGTTCGACGCCGACCAGGACCACTCGTCGGACCGAGTGCTGGCGCTGGCCGAGGAGGTCCAGCTCCTCACCGATGCCCAGGAGTCGTGGTTCCTGCTCAACGCTGGTCAGATCGAGTACGTCCTGGAACAGGACAGCCCCATCCTCCGGGTGTTGAGTCTGATCGACGGCGCCACCCCCTTCGATGAGGTGCTCGCCAAGTCAGACGTCCGTGCTGACGAGGTCCTGTCCGACCTCAACAACCTTCTCGGCGAACGACTTCTGACATTCGGCGAGTGAGGACATGGACATGTACCAGCGGATGGCTCAGGAGCAGTTGCTGCGGGGTGATGCCTCGTCCCGGCCCGCGGTGACCGGGTACGTCAGCCGGTACGAGCGCTGGGAGGACCTGGCGAGCGTCCGGCGCAGGCCTCGACGGGACTTCGTTCCGGACGAAGAGACCTCGGACCTCTTCTTCCCCCCGGAGCTCTACCCGGTCGTCCTGCATCCGTTGGTCGTCGCGAAAGGCGAGGTGGTCGTCAAGGCGCTACTGCTGCAGCGCCTGTACGACTATCTGGACTTCACCACCGAACTGGAGAACCTCGCGGTCATCCCCGTCGCCACCAAGATCAGCCGAGGCCGATCCGGGCTGATCCTGCCCGCGCAGATGAAGGCCGACGCGTACAAGATCGTGACTGACGAGGCATGGCATGCGCAGTTCTCGCACGACTTCGTCCGGCAGATCGAGGCGAGCACCAACATCCCGCACCACGCCACCGAGGACGCCCCGGCTCCGTCGTTCCTCCTGCGGCTCGACGAGCTGCGGGAGAAGTTGCCGCACGACATACGAGGCGTTGAGTCGCTGCTGTTCGCCATCGTCAGTGAGACGCTGATCTCCGGCATCCTGTCGGACATCCCCCGTGACGAACGGCTGCCCTTCAGCGTGCGCGAACTGGTCCGCGACCACGCCGTGGACGAAGGACGGCATCACCAGTACTTTCGAACCGTCCTGAAACACCTCTGGCCCGCGCTCAGTCCTCGCGAACGCCGGGCTGTCGGGCCGCACATCCCCTCCGTGGTCAACGCCTACCTCGAACCGGACTACGAACAGACCTTCCGGCACCTGCGAGGCATCGGTCTGACCGACGACGAGGCCGTTCAGGTCATCACCGAATCGTGGCCGCCGCTCAAGGTTCAGCACACCATCGCCGACGCCGCTCGCCCCGTCGTGCGCTACTTCGCTGAGGCCGGAGCGCTCGACGACGACCGGACCCTGGAGTCCTTCGAGTGGGCAGGGTTGTGGGGTGCACACTCCGCCGGGGACCTCGCGAGGACCGAGGGGATGGTGCTCCAGTGACCCGCCAGGGCAAGGCTGGTGTCGACGTGAAGACCACAGCCGATCCAGCAGGCGGCACTCGCGATGCCGCTCCCTGGATGAGCCCGGCTGTGATCTTTCGCCGGTTCTGGCTCGCGACCACGGTGAGTGGTCTCGGGTCCGCGGTCACGATGGTCGCGCTCCCGCTGGTCGCGCTGATCGTCCTCGACGCCTCCGTCATCGAGGTCACGATGCTCAACGCGGCGGGCCAGGTGGGGTGGCTGGTGCTCGGTCTCCCCGCCGGGGTGATCGTGCAGCGCTACCCGCTGCGTGCACTGCTGGTCACCATGGATCTCGTCCGTCTCGCCGCGA
The DNA here is from genome assembly GCF_001921205.1 of Actinophytocola xanthii. Taxonomy (GTDB): domain Bacteria; phylum Actinomycetota; class Actinomycetes; order Mycobacteriales; family Pseudonocardiaceae; genus Actinophytocola; species Actinophytocola xanthii. Next base: position 309,491 of record NZ_MSIE01000001.1, read on the forward strand.
TCTGCTCGATACCGTTGACCTGGTGGTTGGGTGCGCTCACGTACGCGCAACTCCTGGTGGCGGCCCTGATCGTCGGCTTCGCGAGAGTCCTGTTCGACATCGGCAGTTTGACCTTCCTGCCGGCGATCGTCGAGAAGAAGGAGCTCAACGCTCGCAACGGCCTCATCACCGGGACGAACGCGGTGAACGAGACGGGCGGCCTGTCCGTCGGCGCATTGATCATCCAGGTCATGGGTCCGGTCGTCGCGTTGCTTATCGACGCCATCAGCTACCTGGTTTCGGCTCTCACACTGCGTACCCTCCCGGAACCCGGCACCAGCGGGAACTCCCACGTCAAGCCAGTCCAACTGATCAAGGAGGGCTGGTCCTTCGTCGTCCGTCACGCTGTGATGGGCCCCTGCCTGTGGTGGGCAACGGCGGCGAACTTCTTCGGCATCGCCCTCATCGCGCTCACCCCGGTCTATCTGGTGCGCGCCGCCGAGACATCCGCCGCCACCGTTGGTTTCGTCCTGGCCATGAACGGCCTCGGCGCGGTGATCGGTTCCGCCGTGGCGACACGGCTCGCCCGACGGCTGGGCACCGCCCGCACGCTGATCGTCACGAGCATGGCCGGCGGCCTGATCGCCCTGATCATCCCCTTCACGACCAGCCTCGACACCATCTACTTCTTCATGATCGGGAACGCCGGGCTGTCAGCCGGCGTGGTGATCGGGAGCATTCTGACCCGGACCTACCGACAGACGGAGAGCCCATCAGAGCTGCTGTCGCGGGTGATGGCCACCACGAGGTTCGTCTCCTGGGGAGCGATGCCCCTCGGAGCCGCGGTCAGCGGCCTGGTCGCGGACTCGATCGGCCTGCACCCTGCCCTGTGGCTGGTGTGCGCGGGATCGCTGCTCGCACCTCTCATCCTGCTGCTCAGCCCGTTGCGTTCGCGCCTCGACTTCGGCTGAACCGGCACGTCGCGCTCGGTCGCCATCGAACACGTTGATGCGGGTCATCGAGAATGGTGCGCGGCAACGCGTTGCCCCATCGCTCCCCCATCGATGACGATGGGTTCAACATCCCGCGGTCGCAGGGCAGGGGAACATGGGCACCGATGGACGCACGGTCAGCACTGTCGAGAACATCGCCGAGATGACCTCGCTCCGATGACGACCATGATCGCGACCGTCGGCCCCGCGACTCGCGCACCGGAGACCATGGCTGCCCTGATCCGCCTCGGTGTCAGCGGGTTCCGGTTCTCTGTCTCCAAGTTCGACGTTGCCGAGATCGTGGCCCAGGCGGCGGACGCCCACGCGGCGGGTCGTGCCGTCGGCCGGCCCGTCGAGCTGCTCCTGGACCTGCCCGGCGCCAAGGTCCGGTTCACGAACGCGGACCCGATCGACCTGGGCGCCACGCCGCGGTTCAGGATCTCGTACGCACAGCAGCTCACCGGCCACAGCGCGGACATGCCCGAGCTCGGACTATCCGATCCGGAGCTGGGCGCCGCCATCGTTCCCGGCGACATCCTGCTCGTCGGCGACGGTGAGATCGCGGCGCGGGTGGTGTCCACCGCCAGGACCCACTGTGTGGCCGAGTCGATCGATGGCGGCGTACTCGCCCCGCGCAAGGGTGTCTGGCTGATGGGAAAGTCACGACGACTCCGGCCACCGGACGCCGAGGCGGACCTTGCCCTGCTCGAGAAGCTGGATGACTCGGCCTTCACCGGGGCGATCGTCTCGTTCGCTGAGGACGCGGCCATGCTGGACCCGGTCCGCGCGCGGTGGGGCGGGCGAAGCGCCAACGCCGTCGTCGCGAAGATAGAGACCCGGGCAGGCGTGGCCAATGTCGCCGAGATCGCGCGGGCGGCGGACAGCGTGCTGGTGGGCCGTGGTGACCTGCTCATGGACAGCGGCGTGCTGGACTTCCACGCCCTGTGCACGACCGCCGTGCGGGAATGCCGGCGATTGTCCGTTCCGGTCGTGATCGGCACCCAGCTGCTGTCAGGTCTCGAGGGCTCGTGGCTGCCGCTTCGTTCCGAGCTCGCCTATCTGTGCGGCATCATCGAGGCGGGTGTCGACGGGCTGTTGCTCGCGACCGAGACCACCCGCGGCAGCGATCCGCTTCGTGCCGCAGGCCTGATGGCAGATCTCATTCGGCGCTACGGCTTCCGCCAACAGGCCGGCCACCACCTGCCGGCCACCACGGCCCACGGCGAGTAGCGGTCGGGAATCAGAGCGTTACCCAGTAACGCCGTATCGGACCGATCACGGTCTCCCGTACGTCCTCCAGCACCCCACCGAACCGCTCGATCACGCGGGCGGAGACGTGGTTGCCGGTCTTGCAGGTCAACAGCACCCTTTCCATGCCCCGCGACCGCGCCCGCTCGAGTGCCGCGTCCACTGCCCAGATCATGAGACCACGCCGCCGGTACCGGGGACAGATGCTGGCACCGATGTGCCCGCCTGCCTCCAACAGGAGCGGAGTGAGTTCGTGCCGAAGCTCGACCGAGCCGAGACAGATGTCGTCGTGAGTGATCCACCAGTACGTCGAGTGTGCCCGGCCAGGCGCCGGTGCCACCGCCGGATCGGCGGAACGGAGCAGTTTGGCGACCCAGGCGGCGAAGCCTTCCTGGCTCGTCGGATCATCGTCGGCACCGAGCCCAGCCCCGTCCTGATGGGACCCGGCGGGCCACTCGGCGTAGGCGGCGAGCCAGGAGGCGTGCAACCGGGTATCGGGCCGGGTCAACGTGGGCCGGAGCTCGTCCGGACCGCCCGCAGGAACCAAACCCATGTCAGTACCCCAATCGCTGTAGGAGGACGGCGCCGCCGTGCTCAAGTTGATAAAACACCCGTCCGCCGAGCCGTAGCTTCCACACCAGGCCGGACGCGGACAGGACCGTCAGGTGCTGTGACACCGTGCTCTTGGCCATTCCCAACGAAGTCGCCACAGCTGTGGTCGTCTGCGGCATCTTCAACGCGCGCATCACCTGTGCTCGCCCGCTGCCGAGCAGAAGCGCCAGGCGATCCTCCGTCGGGGTGGCACGGTCGGTCGCTGTCAGGACCTGGAAGAAGCCGGTGGCCCGAGCCTGGTACGAGACAGCCACCACACCCGGCTCCTGCAGGAACAGCCGCACGCCGCCCGCGAACACGGTCGGCACCAGCAACAGTTGCGAGCTGGTCACCGATACCTCGAGATCGCGGTGGAAAGGTGCGGTCAGGAAGGGCCGGGACCACAGCACCCGTCCGCCCAACTCGTTCAGCATCGCCTCTGGCCCGGACACGACGACGGTCCTGCCGCGGAAAAGAATCTCCTCCTCCAACGAGGTCCGCATCTGGTTCCAGTGCCGGGCGATCGCCCAGTCCCAGTACTGCTCGAGGAACCCGCAAAGCTGATCGGCGGAGTTGCCTTCGCACCGGACCCGCATCTCCATGAGCTCGGCCTCGAGAGTGCTGCGCGCAGGGCTGGGCAGCGGCACGGAACCTTGGGGGAACAGTGGCAGGTCGGCGCGCCGCATCGGCTCCACCAGGCCTTCCACCAGGTGGCGGGGCAATCCGCAGCGAACCGCACGGACCCAGCGGGAGTAGGGCGACGGCGCCTCGCCCGGATAGCGGGCGAGGATCGCCAGGCTGCCGATGGTCTCCCACAGCGGGCTGAACGCGAGCCGCACTCGGCCGAGGCTGTCGTCATCCACCCGCAGACGGATCACCGAAAGGGCTCCTCGACCGCCCATTCGACGACACCGCGGCCCGCGAGGTCATCGAGGAACTCACGCACGTCCACACTCACTTCCGCGGGGTCGGCGTCGTAGGCGGCGGCGACGATGTCGACGATGTCGGCGACGCGGTTGCGCCCGTCCGCCGATTCGTAGATCAACCTCGCCACGTCGGTCAGTTCCAACGCGTCCGTGTCGATGCCGATGACCAGGTCGCCGGAGACCCGGCGGACCCGGACGCCGAGGACTCGACGTGGCACGCGATGGCCCGTGTTCATGCGGTCTCCACACGCATCGCGATGTCCTGGCAGATGGTGAGCACGGATCGGACCCACGATCGCGGGTCGGCCGGGTCGTAGTCCCGCATGGTCTCCAGTACCCAGTAACTCTCGAACGAGAGCAACTCGGGGGCAGCCGCTCTGAACCGGTTGGGTCGCCACTTGGGCATATGGCTGCCGTACTCGCCCGCGCTCTCCAACAGCGAGTCGACGGCGTGGCCGAGTGCCCGGCGGGCCGACAACACCGCGCTTTCCAGATGCCCGGCCTCCAGTTGGCCCAAGGCGTCTTCGGCGGCGTCATCGGCCAGGCCGAGCGACCGGACCACGACGATGGAGCGGAAGGCGGACCGGTTCAGCAGTTCGCATTTGGCCTCGATCCACTCGCTGCCCAGCAACGGGCGGCAGTGGACGAGGCGGGCCAGGGAGGTCTCCTCGCGTGGCGTGAGGATCTCGCCGGCGAAGACCTCACCCGTGTACTTCTCCCAGCTGATCTTGGCGAGCATCTGGTCGAACTGGCGCTCCAGCCAGTAGGTGATCTCCCAGCGACGGTCGTTCTCGAAGAACACCTCGTTCCGCACCCGTGGCGGGTCGAGCGACATCAGGGCGGCGCTGTAGCTCTCTGTTCGCACCTCCTCGGTGGTGACGACGTAGATGTCGAAGTCACTGCGGGCGTTCTCCCAGCCACGCGCGACCGAGCCGACGACGAAGGCGGCGACCGTGTCGTCAGGGAGCAGGTTGCGCTCGCGGAGCGGGTTGAGCCAGTCGGTGGGGTGCTGCATCTCCGTGGGCACCGCGATGCCGGTCCGCTCGCTCATGTGCGGCTCACCAGCGACATGCCGTCGGTGCCAGGAAGCATGACAACCTCGACTCGGGAATCCTTCACGAGGAGTGTGCTGTCCTTCATGAGGCCGTGGCCTTTCGAACGGTGGGGTGGGTGAGGACGCGGCCGGAGGTGGTGGCGTCCCCGGCGGTCCGGCTGTCGTTGTCGAAGAGTTCGAGCACGTGCGCGGCGAGTTCAGGCGCCGTGGAGCGGTCCGAACACAGCACTGTCCACTCGGGATCGTCGACGATCTGCCGGGTGGTCAGCTCGTCGAGTCGCACGATCTCGTCCAGGTGGCGACGGAGGAAGGCGTTGACGGCGTGCTTGGCCGGCCCTTCGCGGGCCGCCATCCGTTCTCGCCGGGCGGCGGGAGCACAGGTCAGGTAGATCTGCACGGTGAAGCGGGGAGCTCGGGCACGGATCCACTCGGGTGCCAGGTAGCACTCACCAGGGGTCAGGAAGGTGTTGAACGACTGCTGTGTCAGCCAGTACCGGTCCTGCACCCTGACCACCTCCTGTTCGGACGGCCGCTGCTGAGCGGCCAGCTCGGCGTCGACGATCAGCTGTGCGGACCGCATGCTGTTGAAGCGGCGCCACAGCCCCAGGTCTCGGAAGGGTCGGTCCGTGGCATCGTCGAAGACCGCCACCGCTTCGCTGAGCATCGCGTCCACGAGTCCGCCCTTGGTCAGCGTGCCGTGGGACTGCGTGACCTCGTGGCCCCGTGCGCGCAGCTCGGCCGTGATCAGCCGCGCAAGGCTGGTCTTGCCGCTGCACTCGTGCCCGTCCAGGAGGATGCCGGAGATGAAGGGACGTTGGGCGATGGTCCCTCGACTTGGGTCAGGGTTCATGGGTGGCTCGGGAAGAGTGGGGTTCTGACGGTGGTAGGTGCGTATCGGTCCCGAAGTCCGGTAAGGAGTGTCACCGCGCGAACCGGGTCGGTGGCCCCCGCTGTCTCCTCAGCGAGCATCAGCCCGGCGACGCCATCAGCCAGCAACTCACTGACGGTGGCAAGCTCCGAGCGGTGCGGCAGCCAACCAACCGCGAGGCTGGTCAGTAGCTGTGTGCCTACGAGCACCGGGCATCCGATCGCGCGCGCCGCGTCCAGCACCCGACAGCACGCCGCGTGGAACTCGACCGGGCCGGTGTCGAGTAACAGGTCGCCGCGACCGAGCAGGATCCCGTCGGCGGACCGGGCGATTTCATCGGCGGCCGCCGCCCCGGCCGCTGTCTCGATCTTCGCGACCACCGAAGGCAGAGGCCCCTCACGGACACTCTCGCGTAGCACCGCGCGGGCTCGTTCGACGAGATCGGCCGACTCGGTGAAGGAGAGCACCACGGCGTCGAACGGTGAACCGGTCATCGCCCGCAACCCAGCGAGGTCGTACGGGGTGAACTCCTGTGCGCCCCCGGCGTCGCGCGCACCGGGGAAGGAGATCCCTCGCCGGATTCCGACCACGCCCGTGGTCAGCGGTACCGCCCTGCACGAGCCGGCTGTCTGCCCAACGATCCGCAACGCGTCCTCCCCGTCGCCGATGACGACAAGGTCGCCGACCTGTGGACACGGGTCCCCGGGACCGAGGCCCGACACCCCGAGGCTCGGCACCGGACCGGTCAGATCGGAGGGGCTGTCGTCGAAGCGCAGTACGAGTTCGGAGACATCGGCCAGGTCCAGGTAGGCCTCATTGGTCAACCGCAGCTTGGCGCCGGGTAGGTCGAGCACCAACTCGACCGGCAGACCGACGTCCCCGGCGAGCCCGCGAACCTCCTCGGCGAGGGATGCGAGTTCGGCCACGGGGGTCTTGGAGGCCGTGAAGCGGAACACGTCCACCCCGGCTTTCAGCAGGTCCCCGAGGACCTCACGGGATGAGCACGCCGGTCCGACCGTGGCGACGATGTGAGTCACGGTGGCCCCCGCTCAGGCCCACGCGCCGGGCAACCCGAGCGTCCCGGCGGCTCGGGTGGCCGGGCCCGCCTCGAGACGAGCCAGACCCGCGTGCGTGAAGGACAGGCTCAGCCGGAAGACGAGCCAACCTACTTCCTCGTTCTCGCGCCTGGCGAAGTCGAAGGGATCTCCGAGCATCTCGGACGTCCACGTGCCCATTCGGTCGTGCAGGTGGTCCGGCACCAGGGACAGCGCGCTCAGGCCGTAGCGCAGCAACACCAGGCAGGCCATCAGCTCCAACCGGGCGGCCTCGCTCGCTTCGACAGGGCGATCGAAGTACGCCTCCAGGAACTTCTCGAGCAGCACGCCCTCGATGCCCAGCGAGAGCATGGCGTTGGCCAGGTCGTACAGCGGATCCCCGAAGCCGAGGTGATCGAAATCTATGAGCCAGGCGCGCATGCCGTCGAACAGGACGTTGCCGCGGTTCAGGTCGTTGTGGCAGAGCCGGTCCTCGACCCCGAGCTGGCCGAGCTCCGCGCGCAGGCTGTCGAACCGTTCGGACGCCTCGCTGTAGATCGCGAGCTCTGGAATCCGGGGGGTGAGTCGCGCCACCCCGGACCGCGCGGAGTTTATCTTGCCCTCATGCAGCCGCGGCTCTCCGTCCATGTCGAGGGTGTGCAGCTCACGCAGGACCCGAGCGAGCGAGAGCGCCTGCCAGTGGACGATCGGTCGGGTGGCGGGGGCGCCCAGGATCTCGTCCATGACCAACACGCCGCTCACAGGATCGGCGTACTCCACCCTCGGGCCGATCCCGTGCTTGCCGAGCACCTGGGCTGCCCTGAACTCCGTTGGTACGACGCCTTCCTCAGCGAACTCCAGGTCGATCAAACGTGCGACCCGACGGATGCCGTCGCCCGCGACGGAATAGGTCGATGCCCATGGCGTGGGGGTGGCCGGGAAGGCGCTCACCGTCGCCGTGTCGCTCAGTCCGAGGATCTCCAGAACACCCGCCAGCCGAGCTTCAGCACACATGGATGACCTCTTTCCGATCAGCGTCGTCGTCGTAGGATCAGACAGCGCACTTCCCTTCGTCAAGGCATCGATCGTCAGATCCGATAAGGGCATTCGCGACCTCCGATGCTGAAACCAGCCGAGACCGGCTAACATATTCATGGCGATTGCAGGTCGCATCGCGGCGCACCGATGGTTGATCGAGTTGCGTCAAGTACGCGCGGTGCGAGTGCAATCAAGTCAACCGGTTGTGAAGGTTGTAAAACATGCGCGAAGAAGTTGCGATCGTCGGCGTTGCCTGCCGATATCCCGGCGCAGCGCATGCGCATGATTTCTGGGAGAATATCGCAAACAAACGATCCGAGATCAGCGAAGTTGGCCCGGACAACTGGGATTCGGACACCTTCTATTCACCTGACGGCGTCGCGTCCGAGCAGGTGAACTCCAAATGGATCGGCGGCGTGAGCGGCTCGCGCAACCTTGATCACGCGTTCTTCAACATCTCGCCACGTGAGGCAGTCGCGATGGATCCGCAGCACAGGATCCTTCTCGAAGAGGCATGGCACTGCCTCGAGGATTCCGGCCTGTCGATCGACCTGCTCCGCGGGTCACGGACGTCGGTGAACATCGCCCTGTCGGTGCACGACTACCTGCTCAAGGCGACTGCCAACAACAAACGGGTGGACGTGTTCGACCCGGTCGGCAACTACCACTGCCTGTCGGCCAACCGCATCTCGAACTTCATGGACCTGCGTGGCCCAAGTCGCGCGGTGGACACTGCCTGCTCATCCTCGCTGGTGGCGCTGAGTCACGGTCGCCAGGACCTGCTGTACGAGGACTGTGACTTCACCTTCGTCGGCGGAGTGAATCTGGTCTTCTCACCATGGCGCTATCTGGCATTCACGCAATCCCGCATGCTCAGCCCTGACGGCCGCTGCTTCACCTTCGATTCCCGGGCAAACGGATACGTGCCTGGTGAAGGTGCCGGCGTGGTGTTGCTGACCACGCTGTCGAACGCCGAGCGGCTCGGGTGTCACGTGTACGGCGTGCTCAAGGGCATTGCCACCAACCACAACGGGCACAATCGAAACGTCACCGCGCCAAGCGTCGCGGCACAGGTCGATGTCATCTCCCGCGCGTTGGCCGACGCTCAGGTGGACCCGGCCCAGGTGAGCTATGTGGAGGCCCACGGCACCGGCACCAGCCTCGGCGATCCGATCGAGATCGAGGCTCTCGGCATCGCCTACGCCGGACGGGTACGGACATCGGCGCTGTCAGTCGGCTCGGTCAAGACCAACATCGGTCACCTCGAGGCCGGCGCGGGCATGGCAGGCTTGATCAAGGTTCTGCTCATGTTCCAGAACAGGACGATCGCACCCACCCTGAACATCGAGCGGGTCAACCCACTCATCGAGAACACCTCAGAGCGAGTCGAGTTCCCCGGCGACGCCGTACCGTGGTCGAGCGAGGAGCCTCGAACGGCGGGGATCAGCTCGTTCGGGTTCGGTGGCGTCAACTGCCACGCCATCGTGGCAGAACATCAGCCGCGTGAGTGTCGGCCGGACTCGGTGCCAGGCCCGGTGTCCGATGGCGGCTTCTCGCCGGTGTTCACCCTGGCGGCGAAGAGTCGTACCGCACTCGAGCGGTCGCTCGGCGAATGGTCCCACCGCGTGCGTTCCGTGCGGCCGGAGGCGTTGGGCGACCTCTGCCGGGCCACGAACCAGCGAGACCTGACCCTCCCGTACCGGTTCGCCTCACGTGCCGGTGATCTCGTCGCTGCCCTGACCCGCGTGGACGGAGAGATCCGGCACAGCCACAAACCCCCGGAACTCGCCGTCCTCCTGCCGGCCGGTCCCGTCGAGTCGATCGGCGACCCGGCCGTCGCAGCGCACAGGCCGACTGTCCTCGCCGAGGCCGTCGTGGACTCGGCGAAACCAGCGCTGGACTCGTTCGCCACCCGATTGGCCTTGCTCCGTGCCCTGGCCGGACGCAATGTCCACGGGGCTGAGTTGGTCGCACTCTGTGGCAATGGTGCCGCCGCTGTGATGGTGCACTCCGGAATGATGTCGGTCGCTGACGCTGCCGACGCACTGGCCGCCGGCAGTGCTCTCGTAGCGACAGCGTCGCCGACCGTCGCGGTGCACATCGGTGCGCGGTGGTTCCTGCCCAATGAGATAACGGCGGAGTACCTGGCCGAACTCGCCCACAACTGTGCCCGATCGGTAGCCGTGGCCACGGGATACGCGGCACAGGCCGCCGGTCTTCTCGGCCACCAGCACACCTTCACTCGGGCGTTCGGCGCGTGGGCGAACCCGACGCGCGCCCACGGCCTGCCGCTGGCCGAGGTGGTACACGACTTCGCCCGGGTCGTGGATTCGTTGACCCCCGAGCACCTCGCGATGACAGCCCTCGCGATCGACGTGGCGCACACAGAAATTGACCACGCCTGGGGTTTGGCACCCGCCGGCTGGCGCGACGCGAGCACCGGCGAACTGGCGAGTCTCGTCCGCAGGAACATCGTCTCGCCCGTGACTGCACTGGACATCCTCGCCGGCACAGCCGATCTGGCGACGGTCGCCGCGCAGGCGCGCGAACATCGCGATGTCCGGTCCTCGGTGCTCACGGACCTGCCGCTGCTCCGGCAGCACACCGACGAGCAACACCGTGGTCTTCGCATCCCTGTGACGGAGGCAGCGGCGGCGTGGGAGTTCCCGGACGATACTCGAGCAGATTGCGCGGCCGTCCTCGGCGGCTGGGACAGCACGGACAGGCTCCGCTCGGTGCGAATCCACGCACCGACAGCGGATGCGTTCGCCACCTGTCTGATCGAGCTCTGGCATGCCGGCTGCGACGTCGACTGGGCCGGTGCGCAAACCAGCTTCGAGCGCATCCCGGGGCTACCCGGTTACTCATTCGACCCGCACGAGCATTGGCACGAGTACGAGGTGTGCAGAACCGACGGCCTGGAACCTGCCACCCCCTCCGTGTCCGAGGAACGGTCGGCGGCCGATACAGCTCCTCCGCACGGGTACACAGCGAGCGACCGGTCAGCAGAAGCGGACCAGTCCTCCTCCGCGACCATGTCGGATGACGAACTGGCAGCGGAACTGCGACAGCTGCTGCGCCAGTTGGTGGCCCGAAGCACCAAGAACCAGCTTGGCGCGGTCGGGGCGGACACCGAGTTCGCGGACCTCGGCCTCGACTCGCTGATCATCCACTCGCTCAACGGGGAACTGGTCCAACGGTTCGGCGAGGTCGCCGCCACCTTGTTCTTCGAATGCCGCGACATCCGATCGCTCGCCGACCGCCTTCTCCGGGACTATCGACCAGCCGTCGCCACCTGTTTCGCCGTCCATGTGAGCGCTCGTCGTACTCCGGAGACCGCGCGGCCGCACTCGGAGACGACAGCCGCACACCACGGGCCGGATGGACCGCGATCGGACCTCTCGCGCCACCCGATGCCACCCCAGCGATCTGTCGTGCTCCCGCCGCGGACGCACACCGAACACGAACGCGCAGCGCCGATCGCGATCATCGGGCTCGATGGCAGGTTCCCCGGGGCGGACTCGCTCGACGAGTTCTGGGCCGGCCTGTGGGCCGGTGCCGACTGGATCACCGAGATCCCGCGCGATCGCTGGGACCACGACCGCTATTTCGATCCTCGCCGCGGCGTGCCGGGCAAGGTGTACGCCAAGTGGGGAGGGTTCCTCTCCGATGTCGACCGTTTCGACGCCGCCGCCTTCGGTATCGCACCGTCCGAGGCTCAGTTCATGGACCCACAGGAGCGGTTGTTCCTCGAGTCCGCGTACGGGTGCCTCGAGGTCGCTGGCTACTCCCGGGAGCGCCTGCGCGCCCAACACGACAACGAGGTCGGCGTCTTCGTCGGGGCCAGTTTCAACAACTACCAGCTGATCCAGTACGAAGCCGCCCTGGCGAGGCATGGCTGGCCGGCGGACGTTCTCAACTCGCAGACCTACGCGATCGCGAACAGGGTGTCGTTCACCTACGACCTGCGTGGCCCCAGCCTCGCCCTGGACACCGCGTGTTCGTCGTCGCTGTACGCCATCCACCTGGCCTGTGAGAGTCTGCGCCGAGGTGAATCAGAGCTGGCGCTCGCCGGTGGGGTGAACCTGTCGCTGCATCCGTCGAAGTACCAGATGATGGCGCGATATCAGTTCCTGTCCTCCGATGGGCGGTGCCGCGCCTTCGGCGACGGTGGCGACGGCTATGTGCCTGCCGAGACCGTCGGCAGCTTTCTGTTGAAACCCCTTGTCACCGCCGAACGCGACGGCGACCGGATCTATGGCGTCATCCGGGGCAGCGCGATCACCCACGGCGGCCGGGCCAACGGGTTTACGGTCCCCAATCCGACCGCCCAGGCTCTGGCGATCGAGCGGGCGCTGCACCAGGCAGCCGTCGATCCGGCCACGATCAGCTACGTCGAGGCGCACGGGACCGGGACCCAGCTGGGCGATCCGATCGAGATCGCCGGTCTCACCACGGCATTCGGCTCCGCGCGCAAGCAGTACTGTGCCATCGGCTCGGTGAAGTCGAACATCGGCCATGGCGAGGCAGCGGCCGGTGTGGCTCAGGTCGCCAAGGTGGTTTTGCAGATGCAGCACCGCACCTTGGTTCCGTCGCTGCTGCACGCCAACCGGACGAATCCGTCGATCGACTTCGCGAACTCGCCGGTGTACGTGCAACAAAGTCTCGGGGACTGGAACCCCGAGCGCACCGGGCGCGGGGACGTTCCGTTGCGCGCCGGCATCACCTCGATCGGTGCGGGTGGCACCAATGTCCATCTGGTCATGGAGGAGTACGGCAGATGAGCACCAGAGCTGCATCGAGTCCTGCCGCTCGCTTCGTCCTGACGATCTCGGGGAGCAGCGCCGAATCGCTCTTTGCCTACGTGCAGAAGCTGTCCGCCGTCCTCTCCGACGATCCACGCTCCGGGCGACACCCGTTCCCCCGCGCCGTGACATTTGCCGGTGTCGCCGCGACGCTGTTGAACTTCCGGCGGTGCGCGCCGCACCGCCTGGCGTTCACCGCGGCCTCCCTGGCCGAGGCAGCTGACAAGCTCCTGTCCTTCACCGAGCACACCTCGAATCCGGAAGCGGCCGCACCACAGGGTCTGTACGTGAACGTCATCCACCGGAGCACTTTCGACGGCGCCGTCGAAACCCAGGACCGTGACTACCTGCGGGCGCTTGCCGCGAGCGCACGCCACGACCAACTCGCGAAGCTGTGGTCCGTGGGGTTCCCGGTCGACTGGCGGCACGTCTATCCCGAACTGATTGCCGAACGTCCAATCTGGCTGCCACCGGCGCCATTGAACCGACGTCGATACTGGCCGGAAGCACCCGGGGCCGCATCCGCGACGACCACGCCAGCGGCGGCGCCGCCGGAAGTCGACCTGGCCGAACAGGATCCGTCAGTCGACGTCGCGCGACCAGGCAACAGGACCTCACAACTCGTCGCCGAACTGAAGGGCCTGCCGACAACCCTCCGCGAACGCCGACTCTGCGACTATCTGCAGGATCGCATCGCCGTAGTGCTCGACTACCCCGAGGGAGAGCGTCCCCGCACCGACCTCGGGTTCTTCGACCTTGGCATGTCGTCCATCCACCTCGGGCAGGTGCGGCAGTCCATCGTCGCCGACACCGCGTTCGAACCGAGCGAGACGTCGGCGTTCGATCACCCGACCATCGTCGAGTTCGCCGCCTATCTTGCGCGCGAGCTGGCAGCCAACGGCGAGCCTGACATCGCGGCAGCGGCTTCCGTGGCACAGGAGGTCGCGACGGCCGCGACGCAGCCCGGTCGAGCCCTCCTGCCGTACACCCTCGGTGAGGACGAAATCGACCGGCTGTCTGCCCACGATCTCGAACGCGCGCTCATCGAGGTGGTTTCGTGACGGGCTACCTCGACACGGACCATGAGATTCGCACACTCAAAGCGCTACTACGCAAGTCGCTCAACACGATTCGCGAACTCAGACAAGGCGCCTCCATGCCCGGGCCCGACGAGCCGATCGCGATCATCGGCATGGCCTGTGAGCTTCCCGGCGGTGTCACCACGCCAGAGGAGTACTGGTCCCTGCTCCGGTCCGGTCGCGAATGTGCGCGCGACGCGCCTGCCAGCGAATGGGTGGCGGATGTCTACGATCGCTACTTCCGCCAGAACCCACGAACGGCCCGCAACACTCGCGCCAACTATCTCGACGGCGACGTCATGCGCTTCGACCCGCGCGCGTTCAACATCTCCCCGAAGGAAGCGCGGGACATGGACCCGACCCAACGGCTCGCGCTCAAACTTACCGCTCAGGCACTCGAGCACGCGGGGTATCAGCCGCGGCGCCTCGACGGACGTGTCGGAGTGTACTTCGGCGTCATCGGTGGCGAGTACGGTGCGCTCGCGCGCCAGTCGACCGAGCCAGGCACGTACGTCGCCACCGGCTCGCTGAACAGTGTGGTGGCGGGCCGGATCAGCCACACCTTCGACTTCGGCGGACCTGCCGTGGCAGTAGACACGGCGTGCTCATCGTCCCTGGTCGCGCTGCACCTGGCCTGTGAGGGCATTCGCGCCGGAGACTGCGATGTCGCTGTGATCGGCGGGGTGAACCTGTTGCTGGATCCATCGATCTTCACCGTGCTGTCAGGGTTCGGCGCGCTCTCCGCTGACGGTCGTTGCCGCCCGTTCGCCGCGGACGGTGAGGGGTACGGCCGTGGCGAGGGCGGCGGCGTGGTGGTGCTGAAGCGCTGGAGCGACGCGGTGCGTGACCGCGACAACATAGCGGCGCTGGTGCGCGCCACGTCGATCAACCACGACGGAACCTGCAGCGGGCTGACCGTGCCCAACGGACGAGCGCAGCGCGCCCTGATCGAGCAGACCCTACGGCGGTCGGGGCTGCGAGCCACCGATGTCGACTACCTCGAGGCCCACGGTACCGGTACTCGGCTGGGGGATCCCATCGAGTTGTCGGCGGCGAGTGCGGTCTACTGCCAGAACCGTTCTGCGGATCAACACCTCGTCGTCGGCTCGGCAAAGGCACAGATCGGGCACCTCGAGGCCGCGTCCGGCATCGCCTCGCTCATCAAGCTCGTTCTGGTGCTGCAGAACCGTTACGCTCCGGCACAACTCGTCGCGGGCGAGCTCAACCGCGACATCGACTTCGAGCGCATGCGCCTGCAACCGGCCGCAACCGAGGCACAGCTGACTTCCCCCCAACCAGTCGGTGCAGTCAGCGCATTCGGCTTCAGCGGCACGAACGGGCACGCCATCCTGTCAGCCGCCCCGCCGGCCAGGACCGAGCGGGCGAAGCAGCGACTGAACACTCAACCGATACTGCTCTCGGCTCGATCGGCCACCGCACTGACCAACCAGCTGCGCCGTCTGGCCGATCATCTGACCGAGGGCGGAGCCGACCTCGAGGACGTCGGATTCACGCTGGCGGTCGGCAGGGACCACGGACCGTTTCGCGCCAGCCTGCTGGCCGAAACCCGCGAACAAGCAGTGCGAACCCTTGAAGCCAGGCTCGCCACACCACAACTCGTCACCTCATCGCGTCTGTTCCGCGCTGGTGCGGCCAAACTCGGTTTCTTTCTGGGAGCGGCGGATCACGGACGGCAGACCCGCCGGTGGTACGGCCTGTTCTCCGCGTTCCGTGCTGGGTTCGACCAAGTCGACGCGGCCTGGTCCGAACTAGGTGAGTCGACGTTGACCCGCTGGATCGAGTCGGACACCCATCCGTCCAGCGCGGTGGAGTCTGCCGCCCTGCAACTCGGACTGCTGTGCGGCACGGTACGGCTGTGGCAGGCGTTCGCCATTCAGCCGGCGATCTGGATGGCTGATGGCATCGGATGCTTCGCGGTTGCTGTCGAAACCAACGCTCGCACAGTACGTGACGTGCTCGCCGAGCTGAGTCAACTGGCCAACGGCGCACAGGTGCGTTCTGCCGCGAGCATCGACCTGGCCCGAGCGACAACTCCCGCGACCGGTCGCGCCGCCACCCACGCCTCGCACTTCGATGCCGCTGTGATCTGCCCACGTGATGGTGGTTTCGTCGGTCCTCACCAACTGGCCGACCCCGCCTACTGGGCTGCGGCCGCCACCGCACGAGCCGACATCCCCGCGGCCGGCCGTCTGTGCGTGGAACATGACGTGCGCATCGTCATGTTGCTCGGCGACAGCGGTGCGACCGCTCGTGTCCGGCAGCTTCTCGATCCGGTTCTCACTCTGGTCGACACCGACGAGAACGTGGACGATCCGCGGCAGGCCGTCATCCAGCGCCTGCTGCGCCTGTACGAGTTGGGCTTCGACCTCGACTGGCGCCCGCTCTACGAGAGTACGGCGGCGCGTCGAACCACCGTGCCCACGAGTTCCCTGGACGAAGCGGTGTACGCCTTCGCACCCACTGCCGGGCGGCTCGGCGACGTGCCCACTCACAACCGCCTCGACGCACTGCAACCGGCGCTGCACCTCTCGCCCGGCGACAAGCTCGAGGTGGATTTCGAGCTGGACCCTACTGCCCTGGCCTTCTCGGACACACACCATGTCGTTCACATCGGATACTTCGTCGAGATGCTGTTGCGCGGGCTGAACACGGTCGCGCCAGACCGCGAGTTCGAGGTAGCCGACATGCGTTTCAGCGCGGCACTGGTCCTGCGTGACGCATTCCGCACCGTCCGGTTGGTGTTCGACGGGTTGCGTGGTCCCGGCGCGAGCTTTGCGTTCCACTCGCTGGCCGATGCCGCGCACAACCAATGGCAGCAGCACGTGCACGGAACACTGAACGAACGACCACCAGTCGCGGAGTCGGTACGTGCTCGTCCGCCCAGCGCGGAACACGTGTGCTCCGGAGACGAGTTCTATGCCGCCGTGGAGACGCGTGGAATGCACCTCGGACCAAGCGTGCGTGCTGCCGGAGAGGTGTTTCGAGACAGTTCCGATGTCTGGGCCACCGTTGCCGCGGAACACCGTGTTGCTCCGGCGCGGGCCGCCGCTCGCGTCGCCCCCGGGATCCTGGACGCCTGCGCGCAGCTCTTCCACGCCGCGCTACCTCCTGGCGAGCAGTCGAGGGCGGCGTTCATGGTGGAACGGTTGCAGGGTCTGATCGTCCACCCCGGGGCGCCAGCCGCAGCCGCCGAACTACATCTCGGAAACGTGCGGGTCGAAGCCGACTGTTCGCTCGCGCACGGTCGTGTCGCGGTCCACGACAGGGACGGCCGGACGGTGTTCCGATGCGCCACCGTCACCGTACGCGTCCTCGAAGGAGGGATCGGACAGGTGCTGGCTGCCGCGGGACCGGTCAGCGACGCCTTGCGCCTCACAGCCGACGAGCTGGCCGCCGCCACCTCCGGAGATCGTGCCGCTGTCGAAGGTATCGTGCGCCGCATGGTGGCCCGGTTGACCGATGCGCCGGAGGACGGCATCGGGCCACATGACTCGACGACCGCGCTTGGCATTGACTCCCTGCAGGCCACTACCCTGCACCAGGCACTGCAACCGATCGACCCGGACAGACTGGTTTCGCTGGCTGACATCGTTGCCGGAACCTCCGTCTCCGATCTGACCTCGCAGTTGCTCGGCAGGCGCAACGGTGTCGCGGTCAATGATGTTTCGGCGATGGCCCCTTCCACCGAACACGCCGGCCGCGGCTATCTGAAGCGATGTGTGGAGTCCGCGCGGATCCGTCTGTTGTGCATTCCCTACGGTGGCGGCAGCACGCTGGCGTTCCAACGTTGGCAGGCGTTGCTCGGTGCGGACGTGGACGTGTGCCCGGTGGCGCTCCCAGGCCGGGGTGAGCGTATGGCCGAACCGCTGGTACCCAATGTGTACGACGTCGTGGACTCCCTCGAACCGGAAGCCGTCGAGGCATGTGACAAACCCGTTGTCATCTACGGACACAGCGCGGGCGCGCTGATCGGGTACCTGCTGGCGCTGCGTCTCCGGCGCCGCGGCATCAACACGATCCGACATCTCGTCGTCGGTGCCTTCAGCAGCCCAGGAGTCACAGAGAACCCCTTCTACCGCGACCGTTTGCGTGCTCTCGCCGCCGTCGGGATTCCGGGCCTGCCGAGCGCCGCCCAGATCCGGGCACTCGACACGGAGGCGCTACGCGAGCTGGCACGGTTGTTGTCGCTCCCGGTCCCGCCGGATGTGGACGCCGAGTTCCTCCGCCTCACGCTGCCGGTGCTGGTCAACGACCTTCGCCTCGTCGGCAGCTACCGGCCCGCCGAAGCGGATGTGCTTGACATACCCATCACCGCGGTGCACGGCGCACAGGACGACCGAGTGGCCGAAGACGAGATGCGCGACTGGCGTCGCCGCACCACCGCGGGCTTCGACATCCACACCCTGGCCGGCGACCACCTGTTCCTCCACATGGACCAGCGGGGACAGGAACTGCTCGACATCCTTCGTGAGGTGCTGAAGTGACGACCGAAGACAAAGCGGAAGTCGAAGTCCTGGTAGTCGGTGCCGGTCCGGTCGGCCTCACCCTCGCCTGCGCGCTCGCCGACAACGACGTTCGGGTACGTATCGTCGACAAACTCGAGCACTGGTCACCGCTGAGCAAGGCCATGACGCTTACACCGCGCACTCTGGAGTGCTTCCACATGCTCGGAGTCGACGCCGAGTGTCTACGAGCCGGCATCATGTCCCGGCGGATCAACCACTACACCCAGCGGGGACGCGTCATCGGCGTGGCGGATCTCGCCGAACTCGAAGGCGACCATCCAGGCCTTCTGCAGCTCAGTCAGGGTAGTACCACCAGCATCCTCGACCGGGCGGTGTCCGACAGGGGCATTGCCGTCGAACGCGGTCGCGCACTCACCGACATCGACATCGACGGAGACAGTCATCGCTGTCACCTGCGAGACACCGATGACCGGACCTCGATAGTCACCGCTCGTTTCGTGGTCGGTGCGGACGGGGGACGCAGTCGGGTTCGGGAGATCGTCGGCGCGGTCTTCGACGGTGCGGAACAGGATGAGACCTTCATCATGGCCGACATCGAGATGAGCGGGTTTCCGTATCACGCGCACGAGCGGCATCAGTTCTGGCTCGACGAGGGCACCTTCCTCGCGGTCCTGCCCATCGACGGCAGCATGTTCCGACTCGTCTCCACCTGCCGGGTCGCCGCCACGGAAGTGGACGAGGAGTTCGTGTTGCGCCGCTTCAGGGAAGTGCTGCGCGCGGTCGGTCTCGACGTGGTGACGCTGGGCGATCCGTACTGGGTCAGTCGGTTCAACCCCCGGCAGTTCATCGCCGACAGCTTCCGCCGTGAGGGCATCTTCCTGGTCGGCGACGCCGCACACGTTCAGAGCCCCATCGGTGCACAGGGACTGAACACCGGCATCCAGGACTCGATCGACCTGGCCTGGAAGCTGGCTCTCGTGCTGCGCGCCAAGGCTGGCGACGCTCTGCTCGACAGCTACCACGGCGAGCGGTTCCCGGTGGCACAAGCCCTGTTCGACTACAACAACATGCTGAGTGAACGCGTGTTCGGGAGAAACCGATGGAGGCGAAAGCGGCTGCGCAGTCAGAACAAGCGCCTGAACCGACGCGCATATCACGCCGCGGAAATAGCGAAGCTCAGTCAGTTCGCGGTGGCTTACCCCGCACCGGCGGGATCTGTTCGACGTTCGCGGGTGATCCCCGGGCGGCGCATGCCGAGCTGTGCGCTGACGACGACATCCGGCCCCTTCGACCTGCTGCGCGAACTGGGCGCGAGGCGGCACGTCATCCTGGCCTTCGCGGGTGCGCACGACACCACCGCGTCGCTCATCGGCACGGCACTGGAAAGGTACCGGGAACTTCTGGGCGAAGACGCGTTCCGCGCCTACACCGTGCACGAAAGGGTTTCCCCGAGCCAGCGCTTCGACATGCCAGCTGGCCCGCACGCTCTGATCGACATCGCCGGACGCTGCCGAACCAAGCTCGGTCTCCAGCTGCGCGACGTCGTGGTGATCCGTCCCGACGGCTACGTCGGCGCCCTCGCGGACGCGAAATCGCTTTCCGCGCTTGACGACTACCTCGACCGCCTGTTCGTTGGACCGCCCAACTCGGTCCCGCGGGGGTGACCGGCCCGAAGGGGACACCGTGCCAGTGATCATGTTCGGCGGCCAGGGTTCGCACTACGCGGGGATGGGGCGCGACCTGTTCGACGAGTTCCCGGAGCACCTGGCGCTGGCGGACGAGGTGCTCGGTTACTCGGTCCGCGATCTGTGCCTCGACGACGAGGACGGACGAATGACGTCCACGAGGTACGCCCAGCCCGCGTTGTACGTCGTGAACGTGTTGACATACCTGCGTGTCCGGCGGTCGTGCCGGATCGAACCGACCGCACTGCTCGGGCACAGCCTTGGTGAGTACTGCGCTGCGCACGTCGCGGGTGTCTTCGACTTCGCCACCGGGCTCGCCCTGGTGGCGCGCCGCGGCGAACTGATGGCGGATGCCGGCGACGGCGCCATGGCCGCGGTCATCGGCCTGGACCTCGACGCGGTGCACGATGCTCTCGTGAGCTGGAGCGGAGACGGCCTTTGGGTGGCCGGCTACAACACGCCGAATCAGACCGTCCTCTCCGGCGTCACTGATCAGGTACGCATGGCCAAGGACCACTTCCTTGACGCCGGTGCGCGAACCTACGTGTCACTGAACGTCAGCGGCGCGTTCCATTCCCCTTTGATGGCGGCAGCCCGGTCGGAGTTCCAACGCGTACTGGCCGGAACCGAACTGCGGGCTCCGCGAATACCGGTGGTGAGCAACAACACCGGCGCAATTCATACCAGCGACCTGATCGCACACAACCTGGGCGAACAGATCTCGGCCCCGGTCCGGTGGACGGAGAGTGTCCAGCTGCTGGCAGGACGCGGCGAAACCTCCTGGATCGAGATCGGCCCCAAGAGGATGCTCACGCCGATGGTCGAGGAGATCCTGGCGAGCCCGTGAGCCTTTTTCCTGGCTGCGGCTGATTTCCGCGGTGGCACGTTCTGCCGGGCGCTCCGGACGATGTGTCGACCAACGACTCGCTGTCCTGGCCCATGGTCTGGGTGACCACGTCGATGAAAAGCCGCATCTCACGGCTGAGTTTCCTGTCCTGCCGCCACACGATCTGGGCGAAGACCTCGAAGGAGGGCTCCCAGTCGAGCACGCTCAACTGTGCCTCCCTCACCGCGCTCGCCACGGCGATCTCGGGCAACACACTGACTCCGATCCCAGTGGCGAGTCCCTGCTTGACCGACTCGATGTTGCCGAACTCGATGAGGGGGACGGGGGTCTCGGCGTTCGCGTTGAGATCCGACTCCATGAGCGCCCGGTAGGAACAATCAATCCCAGGCGCGAGCACGGGGAACCTTCGCAGATCGGCCATCGACACCTGTGAGCCGCGGTTCAACGGATGGCCGGGCGCGACCACGGCCACCAACCGCACGGGCCCGAGCACCATGGTCTCCAGTCCGTGACGCCCGTTCTCGGGTTCGATCAGGAAGCCCAGGTCCTGCACCCCTCTGCGTAAGGAATCATGCGCCTCTCCGCAGGTGACCGACTGTAGATTCAACTGCAGTCGGGGGTAGCGGTGATAGAAGAACTCGAGGATGGCTGGCATGCGGTAGGAGATCAGACTTTCGACCGCCCCGATGGTCAGCGTCCCCGACGGTTCGGTCTCGTCGGTCACGGACTGCCTCGCCTCATCGACAAGTGCGAGGATGCGCTCCACGTAGGGGACGAGCCGTTCGCCGACAGGGGTGAGCCGGATCTTTCCTCCGAGTCGTTCAAAGAGCTCCATGCCCAGAGTAGCCTCAAGACTCTTGATCTGCGCGGTCACGCTGGACTGCGCGTACCGGAGCTCGGTCGCGGCCTTGGTGAAACTCATGTGCGTCATGACCCGATGAAACGTGCTCAGTTGTTTCAGATCCATACCTGACCCCCAGGTGCTGGTGAGGTCTCCGCGGCGTGCGGAGACATTACTGGCGGTCAGGAGAAATCCAGTCTCCAGGGGCTCGTGATTCTGCGATCACTTTGGTTCCTCCCCATGGATCCCCCACGAACGCCAAGTCCTCCAACAACACTTTGACATGTTCAGATGTGTCCGCGCTGGCCGCCGCATCAGGCTCGACTAAGGGAAGATCGGTTCTTGAACCGTGATTGAGCGCCGGGGAAGGCGGTCAGCCGACCACCCACATCCGCATCGGCCAGCCCGAGCGGTCATCAGGGCCTCACGACCGGGGAGACCGGCTCGCACCTGGCCGAAGTGCGCGGCGCCGAGGTCTCGCGACAGACGACCTCCACGATCACCGACGAGGTGCTCAATGGCATGGTCGATAACAGAACCCGGCTTGGACCCTGTGTATCCGGTTGGTGTTCATCGACGCGATCCACGTGAAGATCCGCGACGGGCAGGTCGCCCATGGGCCTGTCTACGTCGCGCTCGCGGTCAGGTGTGAGGGCCGCCCGACCAACAATCGCGGCAGTGCCTGCTCATCGTCGCCGCCACCTGGGCCGGCCGCGGACCCCGCGTCGGCGCACCCGAGGAAAAGCTCCCGTCGCCAGTGGCTAGGCCCACCAGTACCGCCGCCAGCGCCCTGTCCGCGTTCCTCGCCGTCCTCCTCAAGCACCACCTCGACAACCACGACCACTCCCCCGTCTTCCCCGACACCGACGGCGGATTCCTCTGGCGATCGAGCTGGCGCACCCGCACCTTCAACTACACCTTCGACGGCAACCAGCACCTGCCCGACCCACGCGTCCGGACCCGCCCGATCCGCCCCGCGATCACCTTCCACGAAGGACGCACAGCCACAAAATCTGGCTCATCACCACCGGCACACGCTTCTGCCTGACAGAGCTGTATCTGGCCAAGGTCAGCACCAGTGTCTGTGGGCCTCCACGAGAGACACGATTGGTTCGATGGATTATGCGGCGTGTTGTTCGGAAAGTTCGGCCAGGTCGTCACTGGTGAGGCGAAGTCCGGCCGCGGCGATGTTGTCGGTCAGGTGGTCCAGCGAACTGGTGCCGGGGATGGCCAGTGTCACCGGTGACGTCGCGAGTAGCCAGGCCAGGGCAACCTGTGCGGGCGTGGCCTGGTGGCGGGTGGCGACACGTGTGAGAAGGGCCGTGTCGAGCCGGGCTCTGCCGCCGCCGAGTGGAAAGTACGGCACGTAGGCGATGCCGTCCTGTTCGCACCGCGCGAGAACCTCGGCGTCGCTCCGGTCGTGGATGTGGAACTGGTTCTGCACCGCGGCGACCGGGGCGATGGACCGTGCCTCGGCGAGCTGGGTCGCGTCGACATGGCTGACGCCGAGGTGCCGGATCAGCCCCTCGCGGCGCAGGTCCGCGAGGACCGTGAAGCGTTCGCCGAGTGATTCGCCTCCGGCTTTACCCATGCCGCCCACGCGCAGGTAGACCACGTCGAGGTGGTCCAGGCCGAGGCGGCGTAGATCCTGTTCGACCAGACCGCGTAGTTGAGCGGCGGCTGCCTCGCCGGGAGGGCTGACCTTGGTGGCGATCACGAGGTCTGCCGGATACGGCGACAACGCTTGCCGGATCAGTTCGTGCGCATGGAGGTCACCGAACCCGTAGGTGCCGGCGGTGTCGATGTGGTTCACGCCGAGCTCCACGGCACGGCGCAGCACCGCGACCGCTGTCTCCGGATCGCGAATGGAGCCGCCGAGAGCGAGCCGCATCGCGCCGAAGCCGAGCCGGCTGACCCGCAGGTCCTCACCCAGCAGAAAGGTACCGCCCGCGATCATGTTCATGCTCCTTCGTGTCGTGCTGACCGCGGTCTGGTCAGCCGCGGTAGTAGTCGGCCAGCGCGGTGAAAGCGGCCTTGGGTTCCCACGGCATGTCCGGGTAGGTGTCGCCGCCGCGGTCCTCGAGCACCTTGACGACGCCGAGACTGGCCAAGTCGAGGTCGCGGCGAGGGTCGTCGGGGCGGTGCGGGTAGTTGTAGAGCGCGAACAGGTATACAAAGGCGCTGTCCACGCCTGCCGCGTCGAAGATCTCCAGCAGCTCGCGCAGGTAGGCGGCCTGACCGGCCTCGTCGCGGACGTAGTCGCCGGTAACCCGAACCGGGCGACCGGTCTTGTCGTACTCGACGATCTCCATACTCCGCGGCGCCACGTCCCCCGAGCCACGCCAGGTGGCGGTGCCGAAGCCTGTGATCGCCACCGGCTTTCCCTGCGCGACAAGGGTTCGCACGCCTTCCGCGAACTGGTCGGCCACCTCGGCTGACCGGATGAGCTCGACCGACATGATGTCGAAGAGGGACCAGTCGACCCGCTCGAAGGGTATGCAGGCGTAGGTGATCCTGCCCAGAAAGTGTTCGCGGACCGCGGCGACGGCGTCACGGAGGAAGTCGTTGACGCGGGCACTCGCCTCGACGATTCGCTCAGCCCAGCCCTCGGGCCGGCTCAACAGCAGGTCGAGCCGCTGCTCCAGGTCGTCACCGGGGAGGAGGCCCTGGTTCATGATGGAAAGCTCGACGCCGGTGACGAACACGACCTCGGCTCCCGACTTCCGGAGCCGCTCCGCCCGCTGCGCGCAGTCGGCGAACAGCGACAGGATCTCCGCGGTCGTCAGTTCCAGCGGGTAGGGCGAGAACCAGACCTCCAGCCCGAGTTCGGCCCCGCAGCGAGCCGCCTGTTCCAGTCGCTCCGGATCGCCGCCGACGAGGTGCACGGCGTTGCAGTGCAGGTCGTCACGAATGATGGCCAGCTCCCGTTTCACCACGTCCGGATCGAAGCTCTCGCGGGAGATCTCGCCGTTGCGGACAAAGCCGGTGTCGTACGCGATGCCCTTGGCTCGCATGGGTTCGGATCCTTTCCTGCCCGGTGTGGAGCCCCGAGACTAGAACGAAAAATGCGTGCGCGCAACTTTGCGCGCACGCAGGTATGGCTGGGATACTTGAGTCGTGACGACACGACGGACAGGGCTACGCGAGCAGAACAAGCAGGCCACCAGGGCGGCACAGCGCGAGGCGGCCCTGCGGCTGGCGTTGACGCATGGACCGGAGAACCTGCGCGTCGACGACATGACGTCGGACTCCAGCACCTGGTCCTCCTCGACCGTGCCGCAGGCCTCGAAGATTCCGTACGGCCAGCGCGAGCCCGGCCGCCAGGGTCACGACGCCCACCACGATCGCGGTCAGGATCAGCACCTGCGGCAGCGGATGGGAGTACCGATCAGCTTCCTGAGCAGGTCGCCGTGGCTGATCACCATGTAGAGCCCGGTCATCATCAGCGTGAACAACAGCCAGTAGACGTAGTGGGACCCCATCACGGTGTCCAGGTGGCTTTCGTATCCGCCGGATCGCCGGATGAGGGCTGGTCGTCGTCGTGCAAGACGTCGACGTGCTCGGGCTCGACGTGTTCGTCGTGCAGCAGCGACCTGATGCTCGCGTTGAGAACGGCGAGGAGCGGCACCGCCAGTAGCGCGCCGGCGATGCCTGCGGTGATCAGGCCGGCGGCGATGGCGAACACGACGGCGAGCGGGTGCAGCCGCACGGCGCGACCGAGCAGGAACGGCTGGAGGACGTGGCTTTCGAGCTGGTTCACACCGATAACGACGGCGAGCACGAAGAGGGCGGCGATGAACCCCTTGGCGACCATCGCGACCAGCACGGCGACGACCCCCGCGAGGACGGCGCCGATGATGGGCACGAAGGCGGTGAGGAACACCAGCGCGGACAGCGGGATCACCAGCGGTACTCCGATGATCGCCAGCCCGATGCCGATGCCGACCGCGTCCACCAGCGCCACGGCGGCGGTTGCGCGGACGTAGCTGACCAACGCCGTGAACCCGCGCCGGCCGGCCACGTCGACACGGCTCCGGACCCGGGCCGGCACCCCGCGGGTGACGAACCGCCAGATGCCGGGACCGTCGTAGAGGAAGAAGATCAGGATGAACACGGTCAGCAGGAAACCGGTGGCGACCTCACCGATCGTGGTCGCGGTGGTGATCGCGCCCTGCGTGATGGCGGCCTGGTTGTCCTGCAGTGCGGCGATCGCGTCGTCGATGAGCCTCTGGACCTGCTCGACGCGCAGGTGCAGCGGCCCGGTGCTCAGCCAGTCCCGGATCTGGTCGAGGCTCGCCACCACCTGGGACTGAAGCTCGGGCAGACCGTTGACGAAGGTGATGATCACGAAGGTGAGCAGTCCACCGAGCAGCGCGATGCCCGCGACCATCACCATCACTGCGGCAACCCAGCGCGGCACCCCCCACGTCACCAACCGCTCCACCCCGGGCGCCATGAGCGCGGCCAGCAGCAGCGCGATCGCCATCGGCACGAGCAGGTGCGAGAAGAAGCCTGCAAGCCACATGATCGCGTACAACCCGGCGATCACGACGATGAACCGCCACGCCAGTGCCGCGCTCACCCGCAAACCGGTCGGCACCAGCCCTGTCACGTCTCGGCCCGGTACCGGGGCCGCAGGCGTCTCCACGGACTCGCTCATCCGTCCCATCCCCTCGTGCCACTTCCGCCCGACGGTGGGGACTACCCGGACGGTGGTTCCACAATCCCGCAGAATCGCCGCGACGCTCCGCCACGGTCATCCTCCTCGGGAGCCTCAGCACCGGCGCTCGAAGCGGTGTCGCACCGCCGGTCCGCAACACCGCGTAGCCGAGTCCGGCAACCACACGGGGCAGCGTCGTCGTCGATGTCGTAGCGGGGTATCTGCCCTCCCCCTGCCGTTCGGGCTCGAGTCCGCCATCCACCCCACCCGCGCCGGTCCCGACAGCGAACGCGTGCGTCAGGCACAGGTGCTTGCGGCAGCTCGCGCCGACGTAGCGGCGGGCTTCGCGTATAGCCGCGTGATCTGTGTCGTGGGTCACCCATTCGCCGCCGATTGGCGTGCGGGGTGGTGGTGTTCGGGGGCGGTGTGGTTGTAGTTCGG
>NZ_MSIE01000010.1 GCF_001921205.1 Actinophytocola xanthii
TAGGACCAGGCCCTTGACGAACACCAGAACGTCACCGGCTTCACCCGAACACCGGACAAGGTCGCCGCCTGGAGGTTGCCGTCAACGGCGTAGATGTGGCGGCCGAAGACCGCCCGGCTCGCCGGCGGTCCTGGTTGGGCGCTGGCGTACCACGGGGCGTACGAGTTCGGCGGGCCGGACGCGGTCGCCGCACTGCCCGGTGGCGAACAGTGGTTGGCCGTGGTCGACCGGGCACCGGCCGCAGAGCGCCACCTGGCCGTCCACTCCGGACACTGCGTCGAGCTGAGCGAGGCCGACCAGGCGGCGTGGGACGCCGCCGGACACTCGATCCTCACCGACGTCACGATCAGCGGCACGCGCGACCAGGTCCGACACAAGCTCGACGACCTCGCCGGACACGGCGTCACCGAGATCGTGTTCCAACCCTGCGGACCGGACGTGAAGGCCGAGCTGGAACGCTTCCTCGAGGCGGCGGAGGCCGTGCGTTAGCCATCCGCCCGGGACAGGAAGCACGGCCACTGTGTCGTAGGTCACAGCTCAGCGTAGGCTCGGTGCGTGACGACGCCGTTTTCGGCGTGTCTGAACACCACCGGCGGCGAGCGTGCTGTCCGGTGTGAGAGGAGCATCCTCGATGCTGGGCGCAGTTCACCGTCGTGACCGATGATCCCGCGGACCGGACCCCACCCTCGAGCGGTT
>NZ_MSIE01000100.1 GCF_001921205.1 Actinophytocola xanthii
GGCCGCGGTCCTGGCGGGCGGCGGCGCGGCACCGGCCTTGGGCCCCGACGCGGCCGCGGCGGCGCGGGCGATCGGTTCCATGTAGCCCGACGCCACGGTGGCGTGCCGGTTGCGCCCGGTGCGGGCCGGCGGTGCGGCGGGCGGCTGGGCCGGTGCGTCCTCCCGTGCGACGTACTGGGTGCGCTGGGCGTACTGGCGGGCCGCGTAGGGCTGGGCGGGCGCCGGCTCCGGGTTGGTGCCGAGGCCGTCCGGCACGAACCAGCGGTCGGAGACCTCCGCGGGGTGCGGGGCGTGTTCCGCCCGCGCGGGCTCCGGACGCCGCGGTGACGGGTCGGCGGTGCGCTTGGCCGGCTGGCGGACCTCCTCGACGCGCTCGATCAGGTCGGTGGGTGCCTCCTCCACGACCGAGGGGATGACCTTGCCCTGGTCGAACGCCGGCGTCAGCCGCTTGAGCTGGCGGTCGTCGGACAGTGAGCGCATCCTCGTCGACTCCGCGCGCAGCGCGTACCGCTCGACGAGGAACTCGCCGCCGAGCAGGCCCTCCAGGGTTTCGCGTAAGCCGTGCAGCTCCTGGCGAAGCGCGGCGAGGTCCTCGCGCGCGTCCTCGTCCGCCTGGCGGCGCGCCTCGGCCCGCACCTCCAGCTCGTACTCGCGCCGGGCGGCGATCTCGCGCTCGAGTTCGAGCTCGTAGCGCTCCTGCCGCTCGGCCGCGTCCTCCTCCTGGTCGGCGACCTGGCGGCGGTATCTGGCGGCGACGAACGCGCCGACCAGCGCGGCCCACAACGCGGCCAGGATGCCCAGGCGCATGAAGCGGAGGTCGTCGCTGAGGACGAGCACGGCGGTCGCGGCCAGGGCGAAGACGACAGCTGCGATGAGTAACGCCGTACCGCCGAACGAGCCCCTGGCGGGCTCGCCTGGCGAGGTGCGGCGGGCGTTCATGGCACACACCGTACCGGTCTGTTATCGAGGCGAGACCTGTGCGAGCGGGAACAATGTCAGCCCGTTGCGCCGGACCGGTACTCGGGCGGTTGGTCGTCCTGGTCGTCCGGGGTTCGGCAGCACCATTCGAGGTAGAGCGCGGCGGCGATGAGCACGACCGAACAGCCGACCCCGATGATCGCTCCCCGGGTGTCGACAGCCGCGGCGGCGAGCTCGGCGCGGCGCGGCAGGACGTAGCCGAGCATGGCGAGCCAGGCACCCAGCATGATCGCGCCGAGCAGCGAGGATGCCTTCGCGAGCGCGACGGCGCGGGCGGCGGTCAGCGGCTGGATCGGCCGCGCGGCGTCCGGGTTGCGGATGCGGGAGCGCAGCGAGGCACCCAGCACGCCCTCGATGACCGCGAGCACGAGCAGGGTGACGCCGGCGAACCGCGGGATCGGCGGGAGGTCGCCGTAGAACGAGCTCACCAGGACGTAGACGACCCCGGCGGCCACCAGACCGGCCAACGCCAGGTCACGGGCCCGGGTGAAGTGCATGCGTCCACGTTACCGGCGAGACTTGACTCTCCAGTCACTGGAAGGTTGAGCATGACGACCATGGGCGACGGCGGGGTGTTCACGATCGGCGAGCTGGCTCGCCGGACGGGCCTGACCACCCGAACGATCCGGTTCTACTCGGACGAGGGACTGCTGCCGCCCACGGACCGCACGTATGCCGGGTACCGGTTGTACGACTCGGCGTCGCTGGCCCGGCTCGAGCTGCTGCGCACGTTACGCGAGCTCGGCCTGGGCCTCGGCGAGGCCGGCGAGGCGCTGGCCGGCCGGTCGAGCGTCGCCGACCTGGCGAGCCGACACGTGGAGCTGCTGGACGAGCAGATCCGGGTGCTGCGGCTGCGCCGGGCGGTGCTGCGTGCTGTCGCACGGAACGGGTCGCGACTGGACGAGGTGAGGTTGATGAAGAACCTGGCGACGATGACCGACGAGGAACGGCGTCGGCTGATCGACGATTTCTGGGACGAGGTGAACGCGGGGCTGGACATCAACCCGGACTTCGACGCGGGGATGCGCTCAGCGAAGCCGGAGCTGCCCGACGACCCGACGCCGGAGCAGCTGCAGGCCTGGATCGAGCTGGCGGAGCTGGTGCTGGACAAGGACTTCCGTCAGCGAATCCGCACGATGGCCGAGCAGCACTCGGCGGCGCGGCAGGCGGGCGAGTCGATGGCGGGGCCGACGGAGGAGCAGCAACAGCGGTGGTCGGGTTGGACGAGTGCGGCCGGGGAGGCGATGGAGGCCGGGCTGGGGCCGGAGTCCGCGGCGGGGCGGGCGTTGGCGGTGCGGGTGGCGCAGGAGATGGGGATGCCGGCCGGGCAGGCGGCGGAGCTGCTGGCGAGGGGCACGGACACGCGGGCGGAGCGCTACTGGCAGCTGCTGGCGACGATCAACGGGTGTCCGCCGGTGCCGGCGCAGGTGCCCCGGATGGAGTGGATCATCGCCGCGCTTCGGGCCGTGGGGTGAGGCGGCGGGGTAGGCGGTTTGGCCTCCGGCCCCCGGTCACCAGGCTACGCGAGGGGACCGACAGTTCTGCGGTACTCGCTCGCCAGTGCAACGCGGGCGAGGTGAGGCCCGTGAACAGCGAGGGCCGTGGGATTGCTGCCGGCCTGGCCTCCGGCCCCCGGTCACCACGCTACTCACCGGGACCGACAGGTTCGGTAGGGCTGGGATGCGGCCAGGCCGGTGGGGTCGGGGTCAGGGGTGCAGGGACAGGTCGGTCCGCGGCTTCACGTCGGCGATGTCGGTCGGGGGGAGGGCGGCCAGTAGCTCGGCGACCGGGCCGTGGGTGGGGAGGTCGGCTGCCGGGTCCAGGGCCAGCCAGGGGATGAGCACCGTCGCTCGGGTGGGGGTGCCGGGGTGGGGAAGCAGGAGGTCCGGGTGGGTGCTGGTGACGTTGTCGACCGTCACCACGTCCACGTCCAGGGTTCTCGGGCCCCAACGTCGCGTGCGGACGCGGCCGGCCTGCTGCTCCGCGGACTGGGCGCGGTCGAGCCAGGTCCACTCGTCCGCGTCGGGGTCGTCGACTATCAGCACCGCATTGAGGAAGTCGGGTTGGTCGGTCACGCCCCAGGGCTTCGTCTCGTACACCGGGGAGGCGGCTACCAGCCACGCGGCGAGGGACCGGACCGGGATTCGGAGGTTGGCCAGGCGGTCGCCGAGGTTGGAGCCGATGGACAGAACCGCTCTGGTCACGGACGGGCCCTGCCTCCGCGGCGGGAGCGGCGGATGGTCACCGCGACATCGGTGAACGGGACGGGGATGGGGGCCGCGGGCTTGTGCATCGTGACCTCGACGGCGTGCACCCGCTCGTCAGTCATGATCATGTCGGCTACTTCGCCGCCCACGGTCTCGATGAGGGCGCGTGGAGGGCCGGCGACGATCGCGGCGATGCGTTCGGCCAGTTCGCCGTAGTGCAGGGTTTCCGCCAGGTCGTCGGTCGCGGCCGCGCGGGCCAGGTCGAGCCAGGCCGTCACGTCCACCAGGAAGTCCTGGCCGTCGCGGCGTTCGTGGTCGAAGACGCCGTGGTGGCCGCGAACCCTCAGGCCGGTGAGCGTGATGCGGTCGGTCATCGTGGAGGCTCCGCTGGACGTGGCGTCGCTGTCGACAGGGCGGTTGCTACGGCTAGGGCGTCGAGGGAACGTCTCACGTCGTGCACGCGCACGCCCCAGGCGCCGGCCGCGGCGACCATCGCGGAGATCACGGCCGTCGCGCCCTCGCGGTCGTCGGGCGGGCGGGGGTTGCCCTCCTTGTCCGCGAGCAGGGCGCCGAGGAAACGCTTGCGGGACGCGCCGACCAGCACGGGGAAACCCAGGGCGAGCAGCACCTCGAGCTCCCGCAGCAAGGTCCAGTTGTGCTCCGCGCGCTTCGCGAAGCCCAGGCCTGGGTCGAGGACCAGCGCCCCGGGATCCACGCCGGCGGCGACGGCCGCGTCCACGCGGGCAGTCAGCTCGGCGCACACGTCCTGGACCACGTCGCCGTAGGTGGCGAGGGAGTCCATGTTGTCGCTGTGGCCGCGCCAGTGCATGAGGATCCACGGAACGCCGGCAGCGGCGACCACGCGGGCCATGTCAGGGTCGGCCAGGCCGCCGGACACGTCGTTCACCAGGCGGGCACCGGCGTCGAGTGCGGCCTCGGCGACTCGGGCGCGGGTGGTGTCGACACTTACCAGGACACCGGCGGAGGACAGTTCGCGTACGACGGGGAGAACCCTGGCGATCTCGGTGGACGCGTCTATCCGGGCCGCCCCGGGACGCGTCGACTCGCCTCCGACGTCGACGAGATCGGCGCCCTGCGCCCACATCGCCAGGCCGTGGGTCAGGGCGTCGTCCAGTCCCAGGTAGCGGCCGCCGTCGGAGAAGGAGTCGGGGGTCACGTTGAGGACGCCCATCACGGCGCACCGGCCGGGCCGCGGGAGCGCCGGGTGCACCGCACTCATCGGCTACGCCCGCTGATGAGCTCCAGCGCCTCGGCGCGCGAGCTCGCGGAGGTACGCAGCACACCGCGCACCGCGGACGTGGTCGTCCGCGCGCCCGGCTTGCGAATCCCGCGCATCGCCATGCACAGGTGCTCGGCCTCGACGACCACGATCGCTCCCCGCGGCTCGAGCTTGCGCATGAGCGCGTCGGCGATCTGCGAGGTCAGCCGCTCCTGCACCTGCGGGCGCTTCGCGTAGAGGTCGACCAGCCGAGCGAGCTTCGACAGCCCGGTCACCTTCCCGTGCACGTTCGGGATGTACCCGACGTGGGCAACGCCGTGGAACGGCACCAGGTGGTGCTCACAGTTGTGGGTCAGGTGCCCCGCCACCAGGAACGTCGGATGCGGGTCGCAGGTGAAGCTGAACACCGTCGCCGGGCTGTCGGCCGGCGCCTCCAGCGGACGCACCACCTCGACCGGCAGCCAGCGGGACTCCACCAGCTCGGTGTGGTGGGACCGCCTGGCGAACCCGTGCCGACGCCACCAGTCGTCGTCGGACGCGACCCGCTCCACCGGTCGGCGACGGGGAACGGCCACGGACACCGGCCTCGTCGCGAGCCCGCCGGGCTCGGTCCACTCGACGGCCGTGCCGGCCAGACCGGCCGCCTCGACCCACCCGTCCGGAGTGGCCAGGGGATGGTCGGGGGTCACCACGAAGCTGCCGCCCGCGGTGACCACCTCGACCAGCTGCCGGGCCGGGCGGGCGCTGATCCGGGTCACCGTGGTCGTCTCGACCCGGCCGTCGGCGAGGGTCCACAGCTGGTCCCCGACCCGTACGTCGGCCGCGTCCAGCGGGCCGCCGACGGCGTCGACCGGCTGGTGGGCGGGCACACAGGTCGAGTAGGTCGGGATGTCGGTGACCAGGACCAGCTCGTCGTGGCTCTCGCTGAACGTCTTGTCCAGCACCGTGTCCGGGTCGGTGTACAGGCCAGCGAACATCTCCAGGTACGCGCGGGCGACTCGGGCCGGGGTGTCCTGCAGACCCTCCCGGTCCGGGTCCTCGCCACACGCCAGCAACAGTTCCCGCACGGCCTTCTCGGCCCGTGCGCGGTCGAAAGTGGGCAGTGGGCCGCCGCTGGCGTACAGCGGCCCCTGCTGGGTTTCGTGCGCGGAGGTGTCAGTGCTCACGTAGGCCTCCGGAGGGGACTCAGGGCTCAGCGCCCAGCATCCCACTCCGGACCGCGGCCGCGATCGTCCGGATCGGACGGCCCATGTGATCCTGACTGCCCCGGCCCCTGCTCATGGCCGCGGTCGTCCCCTGGCTGCTGGTCCCAGGACGGCCGCCACTGCTGCTGCGGCTGTCCCGAGGGCGAGGTGGCGGGCGTCCACCCGGGCGGCGCCCCGTAGTGCGGCGGGCCCGCGTGGTTCGGTCCTGGCTGGCCGTAGGGACCAGGAGTGGGCGCACCAGGATAGGGCTGGCCGTAGGGCGGACCCGGCGGCGGAGGCGGCGGGGCCGGATGCGGCAGACCGTTCGGGCCGGCGCCGTTGCCCCCGGGCGGTGCCGGGCTCGGTCGCGGTGGGCCACCGGGCAGCTCGCCGGCTCCTGGCGCGGTGCGCACCGGGGTGGGCTCGGGCTCCTCGGTGATCGGCGGCCACGGCTCGCCACGCTCCTTGGCCAGCTCGCCGGGTGTCTTGATCGGCGGCTTGTCCGACGGCGTGCGGCCGCCGAACTCGTTGAACGCGGTGATCCGCGGTCGCTTCTCCACCCGGGAGAAGATCCGCTCCAGGTCCCTGCGCTGCAGGGTCTCCTTGTCGAGCAGCTCGATCACGAGGTTGTCGAGCACGTCCCGGTAGGTGTTGAGCACGTCCCAGGCCTCGGTGTGCGCGGCCTCGATGAGCTTGCGCACCTCCTCGTCGATCTCGTGCGCGACCTCGAGAGAGTAGTCGGGAGCGTGGCCCATGGACCGGCCGAGGAACGGGTCGCCCTGGTCCTGGCCGTACTTGACCGCACCCAACCGGGCGGACATGCCGTACTCGGTGACCATCGCCTTGGCGATCTTGGTGGCCTGCTCGATATCGCCGGAGGCGCCGGTGGTCGGCTCGTGGAACACCAGCTCCTCGGCCGAGCGACCGCCCAGCGCGAACACCAGCCGGGCGATCATCTCCGAGCGGGTCATGAGCTGCTTGTCGTCCTCGGGGACGACCAGCGCGTGCCCGCCGGTGCGACCGCGCGGCAGGATCGTCAGCTTGTACACCGGCTCGAGGTCCGGCATCGCCCACGCGGCGAGCGCGTGCCCGCCCTCGTGGTAGGCGGTGATCTTCCGCTCCTTCTCCGAGATGATCCGGCTCTTGCGGGCCGGACCACCGATTACGCGGTCGACCGACTCCTCCAGCGCGGCACTGTTGATCATCGTGCCGTTCTGCCGGGCGGTGAGCAGCGCCGCCTCGTTGATGACGTTGGCCAGGTCGGCGCCCGACATGCCGACGGTCCGCTTGGCGAGCCCGTCGAGGTCGACGTCCTGGTCGAGCGGCTTGCCCTTCGAGTGGACCTGCAGGATCTTCTTCCGGCCCATCAGGTCGGGCGCGGACACCGGGATCTGCCGGTCGAACCGACCGGGACGCAGCAGCGCCGGGTCGAGGATGTCCGGGCGGTTGGTGGCCGCGATCAGGATGATGCCGCCGCGCGCGTCGAAGCCGTCCATCTCGACCAGCAGCTGGTTCAGGGTCTGCTCGCGCTCGTCGTGCCCGCCGCCGAGGCCGGCGCCGCGCTGGCGGCCGACCGCGTCGATCTCGTCGACGAAGATGATGCACGGCGCGTTCTGCTTGGCCTGCTCGAACAGGTCACGGACGCGGGAGGCACCGACACCGACGAACATCTCGACGAAGTCCGAGCCGGAGATCGAGTAGAACGGCACGCCGGCCTCGCCGGCCACCGCACGGGCCAGCAGGGTCTTACCGGTACCGGGCGGCCCGTAGAGCAGCACGCCCTTGGGGATCTTCGCGCCGAGCGCCTGGTAGCGGCCGGGGTTCTGGAGGAAGTCCTTGATCTCGTAGAGCTCCTCGACCGCCTCGTCGGCACCGGCCACGTCGGCGAACGTGGTCTTCGGCATGTCCTTGGGCAGCTGCTTGGCCCGGGACTTGCCGAAGTTGAGCACCCGGTTCCCGCC
This sequence comes from Actinophytocola xanthii, assembly GCF_001921205.1. Lineage (GTDB taxonomy): Bacteria > Actinomycetota > Actinomycetes > Mycobacteriales > Pseudonocardiaceae > Actinophytocola > Actinophytocola xanthii. Next base: position 7,571 of record NZ_MSIE01000100.1, read on the forward strand.
ACCCTGGACGTTGTTCATCATCCACATCAGCAGGATGAGCAACAGGCCGAGCGGGATCAGGAAGATCAGGATCTGGGTGAGGAACGACTCCTGGGTGACCGTGGTGTTGAACTCGGTCTCGTCGTCGGGTCGATCCTGCAGCTGCCGGTAGATGTCACCGGTGGCGGCGGCGGGGAACTGCGTGATGATCTGCGTGACCCGTTGGCCGTCCTGCTCGATGGCGTCACGCAGGGTCAGCTTGAGCCGCTGTTCCTTGTCCTCGAGTTCGGCCTTCTCGACGTTGCCGCTGGTGATCTGCGACACCGCCTTGGAGGTGGGCACCTCGGTGTAGCCACGGGTGTCGTCGAACAGCATGCTGATCAAGAAGTAGAGCAGCAACACCACCAAGATCCACACCAGCGGGTTGCGCAGCAGGCGCTTGCGGTCCATCAACTTACGGCCGCGGTGCGGCCCGACCCTCCCTGACTTGCATGTAGGGCAATGGCGCCCATTACCCGGCCGGACAAGGCACTCCGGTTCACCCAGCGTACCGCCCGCGTCGAAGCAACCACGCCGCGAAGTACCCGGCGAAGTGTTCTCCCCACCTCAACGGCTGTGGGGTCGAATCGGTTCCCGAGCTTCCCGCGCAGGTCAGCGCCGTTCCGAGGTGACATCCATGACCAGTTCGCCGACGCGTTGGCGCAGCGTCGCGGCGTCGGTCGGCGCGAACATCGCCCACCCGTCGCGGCTGTAGGTCAGGTACCGGCCGGAGTCGTTGTCGAACCAGGACAGCACCGACGAGCGGCGCCTGCCCCGCATCTCGCTGCGGCTGGTCACGCCGATCTGGCCGCCCCTGCGGTTGGGCTTCGAGGTCAGCCTGGCCAGCGCCGTCCTGCTCTCGACGTCGCTCGTGCGCTGCGGCGCGCCCGCGGGCACCAGGGCGAGCTCTGCCGCCGGGACCGAGATGGACTGCTCGGTGCCGCGGGGAGCGCCGGGGAGCAGGCCGACGATCGCCGAGACCAGTCCGTCGCGCGGCACGCTGCGCAGGGTCAGCTCGTCGCGGTGCTGGACGGCGAGGACGGCGCCGCCAGCCCGGCCCGCGGCCGCCAGCGCCAGCACCGGCGGCGCGTCCAGCTCGGGCAGGAAGACCGAGTCGATGCTGAGCTCGGCGCGCGCGAGCGTGCCGAACCAGTCCTCCAGCTCGGGCTCGAGCCGACCGCGATGGTCGATCAACCCGTCCGCGACCAGGTCCTCCCGCACGCGCATCCGCAGGGCCGCGCGCTCGTCCATCGTGAAGCCGTGCGAGCGGACCTCGAGCGGGTAGGGCAGCTCGCCCGCGCCGAGTGCCTCCCACAGGAAGTCCACGGCCATCGGCCCGAGGCGACGCTCAGCGGGCATCAGTCGTCGCCATCGTCGGCGGCCTCGCCGATCACGGCCGGAGCGGTCATCTGGTCGCTGCCGAAGGCGCTGTCCGGGTCGCCCTCGATCAGGAAGTACGGCCGGTCCCGCTCGTCGTCGTCCTCGTCCTCGGCGCGGCGACCGCCGGCGCCGACCGGCGCCGCGCCACCGACCCCGCCTCGCCCGACCATGGCTCCGGTCGGTGCGGTGCCGGCGCCCGGGGCACCCAGGCCACCACGCGGCCCGGCACCGGCACTGGAACCCGAACCGGACCCGGAGGCCGGTCCGCCCTGGCCGAAGCCGCCACTGCCCGCACCGGCGCCGAAGGCGCCCAGGGGTCCACCGAACCCACCCGGACCCGCTGCCGGTCCGCCCGGGGTGCCGCCGCCGGGGCCGCCGGTGCCCAGGCCCACCGGGGGCTGGGGGCCGACCGAGGCCGAGGACGGGGCGAACCCGCTGGTGGAGGTGCTGGTCGGGATGTCGCTGACCGAGCCCGAGGTGCCGACGTTCCCGCTGCCCGACCCGCCGGGGCCGAACCCGCCGGTGTCGAAACCGGTCGGTGTGAGGTTCCCGCCGCCGGAAGACCCGCCGGTGGGAACCGCGGCGGTGTGGCTCCCGCCGGAACCACCGGAGTAGGCGGCGGTGGAGAACTGCCCACCGGACTGGGGCACGGCCACGTCCGAGCCGCTGATCCTGGCGGAACCGCCAGCGCCGGGGTTGATGCTGCCGGTCGGGGGCGGCACGAAGCTCGGGGTCTGCGCGTCGACCGAGGCCAGTGTCTGGGTGTAGGCGTCGAGGTAGGTGATCTGTTCGCGCTTGACCGCGTCGGCGGCCTCCTTCTGCGCGCGCATGTCGGCCTGCAGCGCGGCGGGGCCGCCGGTGATCATCGCCTGCAGCGACTTCTGCTGGTCGAACTCCTGCGGCGGCGGCAGCTTGCGCACCTCGCTCGCCGCGGCGGACTGGCGGGCCATCTGCACGCCCATCATCTGCGCGGTCTGGCCGGCCTGACCGGCCGCCTGTGCGAGCGGCGAGAGCGCGCCCTTGGCCGAGTCCGCCGCCACGCCGGTCCAGGCGCCCTCGATCGCGGTCACCGCCTCGAACAGCCCGTTCGCCGCCTCGACCAGCCGGTTGCCGCCGTCGTTGAACGACCGGCCGAGGGTGTCGGCGCTGGTCGGGACGTTGTCGCCGGTGGCGAAGTCGTAGAGCTGCTGGCTGCTGAAGGCGTTCCAGTTCGGCGTGTCGCCGATCGCCCGGTCGTCGCCCATCCGAACGCCGGGTGCCAACTCGCTCGCCTGGCTGTCGGCGATGGAGTGCTGGACCTGGGACCGGGTCGAGCGGTCCTCGTCGGGCATGCGCTGCATGACCCGGACCGTGTCCGCCGCCCGGTCACCCGCGTACTCACGGGTGCTGTACTGCTCGTCGCCGCCTGCCATCGCTCCCCCTCAGTGCTCGTCGTCCCGGGTACCGGCAACCGTCATGACTGGCGCCCGTAGTGCTGGGCGTGGCCGGTGTCGATGTCGACGTAGTTGTCGATGCTCAGCCGCAGGGCGCGCTCGGCCCGGTCGGTCTGGTCCTGGAGCAGGCGCAGGGCGGCGAGGAAGGAGTCGTCGCCGTCGTAGCGGCTGACCGACTTGCGGGACATGGCCAGGCCGACCGGGTTCGCCCCGAGCCGAACCTCCGACTCGGCCGCCCCAGCCTCCGCGAGCAACGCGGTGAGCTGGTCCTTCACCTTGCCGATCTTCGCCAGCGCGTCCTCCGCGGCGGCCGCTTCGATGGACACCTGGCCGCTCGCGGCCGCGTTGCTGAACGCGCCGATGGCGCTGCCGATCGCCTCGTACACGGATGCTCCCCTGGCGTGACCGACCCACCGCCCCAGCTGCGGTGAGTCACCGCCCCGAGGTTAACGCACGCCACCGAGCGGTGGGAGCGGAACCGTGGTCACGGAGCGGAGTAACACCGAGCGGGGGCGGCCACTCACTCAGGTGGAGTAGACCTCGGGGGCGAGCGTGCCGATGTAGGGGAGGTCCCGGTAGCGCTCGGCGAAGTCCAGGCCGTAGCCGACGACGAACTCGTTCGGGATCTCGAAACCGACGTAGCGGACCGGCACCTCGACCTTCACGGCGTCCGGCTTGCGCAGCAGCGTGCACACCTCGAGCGAGGCCGGGTTGCGCGACTGCAGGTTCTTGAGCAGCCAGGACAGGGTCAGCCCGGAGTCGATGATGTCCTCGACGATCAGCACGTGCCGGCCCGCGACGTCCCGGTCGAGGTCCTTGAGGATGCGCACCACGCCCGAGGAGGAGGTGGCCGAGCCATAGGAGCTGACCGCCATGAACTCCATCTGCACCGGGACGCTCAGTGCCCGCGCCAGGTCGGTCATGAACATGACCGCGCCCTTGAGCACGCCGACCAGCACGAGGTCGTCGCGGTCGCCACGCTCCGGGTAGTCGTCGGAAACCTGTTTCGCGAGCTCCCTGATCTTCTCGTTGATCTGTTGTTCCGTGATCAGGACAGAGGCGATGTCGTCGCCGTACACAGAGTCCCCTCTCAAACTCACCCGGACACCGAGAGCCTGCCATGGGCCCGACTCACGACCAATCCCCCGGTCAGCCACACCCCACCCTGCCCACGCCAGTCGCCGACCAGCGCGTCGACCGAGCGGAGCTGGGCGTCGGTCAGCTCCCGCACCCCCGCGTCGAGCAACCATCGTCGCAGCACCCGGCGCCGCAGGGCCGCGGGCTCCGCGGACAGCGCGGCCGCCTCGATCCCCCCGTCGCGCAGCACGCGAGCGAGCACCCGGGCGGCGAGCAGGTCGAGGGCCTCGGCGTCCTCCCGGAGCTGTACCGCGGTCCTGGCCAACGCCCCGGCGACGCCGCCCTGGAGGACCTCCTCGAGCAGCGGCATGACCTCGTGGCGCAACCGGGCCCTGGCGAACGCGGGGTCGCTGTTGTGCGGGTCCTGCCAGGGTTGGAGGCCGAGCTCCGCGCAGGCGGCCGCGGTCGTGGCGCGGGGCAGGTCCAGCAGCGGCCGCCCCCAGGGCGGGTCGAGTGGGCGCATCCCGGCGATCGAGCGGGGCCCGGAGCCACGCCCGAGTCCCAGTAGGACGGTCTCGGCCTGGTCGTCGCGGGTGTGCCCGAGCAGGACCGGCATACCCTCGGCGGCGGCGCTCAGGGCCGCGTAGCGGGCGCGGCGGGCGGCGGCCTCCGGCCCTCCCGGGCCGGTCACGTCCACCGCGAGCACCCGGACATCGTCGAAGCCCAGCCCGAGGAGCTGCTTGGCGGCGTGCTCGGCGACGTCGGCGGAGCCGTGCTGGAGGCCGTGGTCGACGATCAGGCCGCGCGGGGTCAGACCGCGGCGGTCGGCGAGCTGGGCGGTGGCCGCGGCCAGCGCGAGCGAGTCGGCACCGCCGGAGACGGCCACCGCGACGCGGGTCGGCGAACCGGCCTCGTCGAGCAGCACCCGCACGGCGCGGCGCACGTCGTCGACCGGCCGGCTCACGGATGCACGCGGCGGACCCAGGCTGCCGGGTCGCCCAGCTCCGCACGCAGCGGCAGGGTGTCCGGCGAGGTCCAGATCGCGTTGAAGCCGGTCATCCCCACCGCGTCCACGACGTGCCGGGTGAAGGCCGCCCCGACCGCGTACTGCTTGACCTTGGCGTCGACGCCGAGCAGCGTGCGCAGGATGCGGTCGAGCAGCCCCCCGCCGCGTCGGCGCGCGGTGAAACGAGCGCGGATGGTCGCGACGGTGGGCACGACCGTGGGGCCCACGGCGTCCATGACGTGGTCGGCGTGCCCCTCGAGCAGGGTGGACAGGGCGATCAGCCGGTCGAACACGGCGCGCTGGCGCGGGGTCTGGAGCATCTCGACCAGCCCGATCGGGCCGCTGCTGGTGGTCGAGTCGTCCGCCGGGCGGCGGCGCATGGCCTTGATCATCTCGGGGAGGCGGTTGAGCGCGCCGGACGCCGTCTCGTCGAGGCCGGTGAGGAAGCTGGTGACCTCGCCGGCGAAGTAGTCGCGCAGCCAGGGCACGGCGGTGAACTGGAGCCGGTGGGTGCACTCGTGCAGGCACACCCACATCCGGAAGTCCTCACCCGGAACGTCGAGCGCACGCTGGGCGGCGACGATGTTCGGGGCGACGAGCAGCAGCCGGCCCCCGTCCTGGCCGAACGGGTCGTACTGCCCGAGGACCCGGCTGCCGAGGTAGGCCAGCACCACACCGGCCTGGACACCGGCGCTGCCGGCGAGCACCGGGCCGACGGAGCGTTGCGAGGGGGTGGGCAGCGCCCCCTCGGTCAGCGCCTCGAGGCCCTCGGCCGCCGCGCTGACCCAGCCCCGCCGGTCGACGACGTCGCCAGGCAGCAGCGGCAACTCGGTACCCAGCCCGGTCAGGCCGCGGACGTGCGACTCGGCGACGCCGGTGACCTCGCGCAGCTGCTCGACCGTGCGCCCGGCCTCCTCCCGCGCCACCGGGGGCCCTGGCTTGATCAGCTTCTGCGCGGTGGCCACGGCGACGCGCCAGTCGACCGGCGCTCGGTTCCCCGTCGGCTCCTCCGGCTCCGCGGCAGCACTCACACCGGCGACGCTACCCGACCGTCGGTGAAGCGGCCGAGCAACCGGACTACCGGCAGCCGCAGCCGCGCAGGGCCGCGGCGATCGCGTCCAGGGCCGGTCGCGCGCTGGCGTCGGTGTCCGCCGTCATCAGCGCGAACACCAACACCCGACCGTCCTGGTCGAGGACGACACCGGCGAGGGAGTTCACCCCGGACAGCGTGCCGGTCTTCGCCCGGACCCACCCCTTGCCGGCGGCGGAGTCACCGGTGTCGTAGCGGTCGTCGAGCGTGCCGCTTCCACCGGCGACCGGGAGGCCGCCGAGCAGCGGGCGGAGCTTGGCCGTGCGCGGGTCGCCGGCGGTCCCGGCGGCGACCTCGAGGATCTTGGCGAGCAGGCCGGCCGACACCCGGTTCTCGGTGGACAGCCCGCTGGCGTCGGCCAGCTGGACGCCGGCGAGGTCGAAGCCGTTGGCGGCCAGCACCTCGCGGGTCGCCTCGCTGGCGCCCGCGAACGACGCCTCCTTGCCCGCGGCCCTGGCGACCTCGCGGGCGACGGCCTCGGCGAGCACGTTGTCCGAGGCACGCAGGACGTTGTCGACGAGCTCGACCATCGGCGCCGAGCGGACCTCGGCGAGCACCTTGGCGTCCGACGGCGCGTCCTGCACCGCCTCCGCCGGCACCGTCGCGCCGAGACGGTTGGCGAACTCCTCGGCAAGCGCACGGGCGGGGTTGGCGGTGCGGGACCCGTTCTGCGCCCGGGCGTCGGAGCGGCCGCCGTCGAGCATCGCCGGGACCATCGGGGCGATGTAGCCGGCGCCGATGTCGGCGGGGATCCAGCCGGGTGCGGAGCTCTCCCCGCTGTAGCGGCTGAGGTCGACGCGCACCGACTGGACGGGGACGCCGCTGGCCTTGACCTGGTCGACCAGGTCGCTCAGGTGGGCCGCGCCCGGGTAGACCGACTCCACGCCCTTCTTGAGCGAGGACAGCGTGGGGTCGCCGCCGCCGACGATGACCACCTCGCCGGGCGCGGAGCCCTGGACGACCTTGGTGACCAGCTGTTCGGTGTGGTCCAGGCTGAGCAGCGCGGCCGCGGCGGTGAGGAGCTTGGTGGTGGAGGCCGGGACGAGCGGGGTCTGCGGGTCGCTCTGCCAGAGGGTCTCCCCGGAGGCAGGGTCGACGACCATGCCGGTCAGCGTGCCGAGGGCGGAGGCCGAGCTCGGCCCGGCGAGGGCCGCCTGGACGCCCGCCGCGGTCGGGGCCGGCGCGTCGGCACCAGGCCCGCGCAGACCCGGCGTGAACTCCACCGGTGGCGCCGGCGGCTTGATCGCGACGTCCGACCCGCCGTCGGTGATCCCGAGTCGGTCGGAGAGCCCCGGAACGCCGAACACCACCCCGGCGGCCAGCCCGATCACGGCGACCAGGGCGACGGCCACGACCAGCGGCGTGCGCCGTCGGGCGGGTTTGGGCGTGGTGGGGGTCTCGGGTTCGGCCTTGGCGGGGGCTTTGGCGGGGGCTTTGACGGCTGCTTTGACGGCTGTGGTCGGGGTCTCCGGCGCCGGGCGCTGCTGGGGGCGCTGAGGAGGTGCCTTCTGGTCCCAGAAGGCCGCGCCGACGGCGTTCTGGGGGCGGGCCGGGGGTTGGACGGGGCGCTGGACGACGGTCGGGGGGTCGAGGTTCGGCTTGGGTGCCGGTGGGGGCACCGGCACGCGGACGGTGGCCTCGCCGGCCGGGTCGGCACGGGGACGGTCGCGGCGGACAGTGGCCTCGCCCGGGGTGGCTCCGCGTTGAGTGGTCTGACGCTGGGTGGCCTCGCGCTGGGTGGCCTCGCGCTGGGGCGTCTCACGCGGGGTGGACTTCCCCGGGGTGTCGACGCGCGGGATGGGGTGGCGGATGGTCGGCGGGTCGAGCCGCGAACTGTCGCGGTGGGGTTGGTCGAGGTAGGAGTGCTCGGGTCGGGGGCGCGCCGGGCCGCGATTGTCGCGGGGCTCTTCCGTGCGTGGCCAGAGGGCCTCGCGCCGGTCGGCTGGTGGGGTGCCGCCTGTCTGGTCCCGGGGCGGCTCGGTCGGCGGCTTGCGGTCGGTCCACCACTGGTCGGGTCGCTGTTCGTCCCGCTGAGGCGGCGCCTCGGGCGGGCGGGTGGGTGCCGGGTCGGCAGGCCGCTGCTCGAGCGCGGAGGAACGCTCCCCGGTCGACTCGGGCTCGCGGTCGGCGGGGCGCTGGTCGGACCACCAGTCGCCGGGGTGCTGAGCGGGCGCCTCCTCGGCGGGAGACGAGTCCTCGGGCGAGCGCTCCTGGCTCGGCTCGCGGCGTGCGGGCGGCTGGTCCGTCCACCACTCGGCAGGGGCCTGAGCAGTCGGCTCCTCGACCGCGGGCGCGCCAGCCGCACGCACACCCTCGGGGGCATCGCTCCGGTCCTGGGTAACCCGATCGGCTGAAGGCTCCTGCTCCGCCTGAGCCCGCTCCGCCGCGGGATGCGAGGCGCTCGTGTCCCGGTCGGCCTCTTCGGCCGAGGGCTGCTGCTCGGCCTGACCAGACGGCTCCGGCCGCGCCCCGCTCTCGTCACGATCGGCCTCACCGACCGGAAGCTGCTCAGCCTGACCAGGCCGCTCCTCCGCTGGGTCCGAGGCCTGCGACGCCTCGCTCGCCTCACCAGCCGGATCCTGCTCAGCCTGACCAGCCGGCTCCTCCCCCGGACCCGAGGACTCCGGCGCCTCGGTCTCGCCACGATCAACGTCACCGACCGAGAGCTGCTGATCCGCGTGACCAGCCGATTCCTCCGCCGAACCCGGGGTCCCGGGCAGCTGGCTGGCCTCCACAGGCTCGGCAGGCTGCTCCTCTGCCGAGTCCGAGGGCTCGGGCAGCTGGCTGGCCTCCACAGGCTCAGCAGGCTGCTCCTCCGCCGAGTCCGAGGGCTCGGGCAGCTGGCGGGCCTCCACAGACTCAGCAGCCTGCTCCTCCGCCGAACCCGAGGCCTCGGGCAACTGGCTGGCCTCCACAGACTCAGCAGCCTGCTCCTCCGCCGAACCCGAGGGCTCGGGCAGCTGGCTGGCCTCCACAGACTCAGCAGGCTCCTCCTCAGCCGAACCCGAGTCCTCGGGCGACTGGCTCACCTCGGCAGGCTGCTCCTCGACCGAGCCCGGGCCCTCAGGCCCCTCGCTCCGCTCCTCGGCAGCACCGTCCTCCGGCGGCTGACCACCCACCTCGACAGGCTGCTGGCCGGCCAGCGACTCGCTCGGCTGTTCCTCGGCCGGACCAGGGGCCTCGGGCTCCTCGCCGGAGTCCGCCCGGCGGCGCTGGTCCTCGGGCGCCGCGGGTTCGGGGGAGGGCGGCTCGCTGGCGGGCCGCTCGTCGGGGTCCGGGGGCGTCGCGGGGGCCTCGGCTCGGGGCGTTGTGGCTCCCCCGCCGGAACGGCCGGGCGGCTCCTCCTCGGCCGCCGGCTGCTCGGTGAACCAGCCGCCATCGCTCTGCTCGTCGGCGGGCGAACCGAACCACTGGACCGCGCCGGGCTGGGCGGGCTTCGTCGTCGAGGCGTCGTCGTCGACGGTTGGCCAGCCATCTCCTGACTGCGACACGTGCCCTCCCCATGGTGGTCCCCTGCGGTGCTTCACACTAATGGCACCGCAGAACGAGCCGATCCGAGCGAGGGGCAGCGTGGAGTTCGACGTAACGATCGAGATCCCCAAGGGCGAGCGCAACAAGTACGAGATGGACCACGTGACCGGTCGCATCCGGCTGGACCGGACCCTCTTCACGGCCACCCAGTACCCGGCCGACTACGGATTCGTGGAGAACACCCTCGGCGAGGACGGCGACCCGCTCGACGCGCTCGTCCTCGTGCAGGAGCCGACGTTCCCCGGCTGCCTGATCAAGTCCCGGGCGATCGGCATGTTCCGCATGACCGACGAGAAGGGCGGCGACGACAAGGTCCTGTGCGTCCCCGCCGAGGACCCGCGCACCGAGCACCTGCGCGACATCCACCACCTGGCCGAGTACCACCGGCTCGAGATCCAGCACTTCTTCGAGGTCTACAAGGACCTCGAGCCGGGCAAGAGCGTCGAGGGCGCGACCTGGGTCGGCCGCACCGAGGCCGAGGCCGAGATCATCCGCTCCTACCAGCGGCTCAAGGACTCCGGCCAGGACCACTGACCCTCGAACGAAGGCGAGCCCCGCACACCCTGTTCGGATGTGCGGGGCTCTCACCTCCCCCGATCTCGGCTAGTGCACGACGGCCGGAGTCGCCGTGGCCGCGTCGTCGTCGTCGGCCACCCGCTGGATGCCCGACTTGTCCGACAGCGGGACCTCCCGGAGGAACCAGGCCAGCGCGAACGCGACCAGCGTCACGAACCCGCCGACCAGGAACACCGTGTCGATCGACTCGGCGAAACCGGTCAGCACCGGGCGGGCCAGCGTGGGGTCGATCGCGTTGAGGAACTCGGTGTTGTTCAGGTCCAGCTCACCGCTCTGCAGGCGCGCGGCGAAGTCCGGGTTCTGCTGCAGGGCGGCGAGGAACGCCGGGTCCTGCCGGACGCTCGCGAAGGCATCCGCGATCCGGCTGCCGACCACACTGAACAGGATCGACAGGAACACCGCGGTACCGACCGTGCCGCCGATGGAGCGGAAGAACGTCGCCGACGAGGTGGCGACGCCCATGTCCCTGGCCGGCACGTCGTTCTGGATGGCCAGGATCAGCGTCTGCATGCACAGCCCGAGCCCGAGCCCGGCCAGGCCCATGACCAGCATCGTCTGCCACATCGGGGTGTCCACGCCGATCTGGGCGAACAGGAACATCGACACCGACACGAAGCCCAACCCCATGATCGGGAACCGCTTGTAGCGTCCGGTCTTCGAGATCAGGATGCCGCTGCCCATCGACGCGACGAGGATGCCCGCCGTCATCGGCAGGGTCAGCAGACCCGACTCGGTCGGCGACGCGCCCTTGACGATCTGCAGGTACAGCGGGAGCGACATCATCATGCCGAACATCCCGATACCCATGATGAAGTTGACGATGTTGGTCAGCGAGAACACCGGCCGGCGGAACAACCGCAGCGGGAGCAGCGCCTCGTCCCTCATCACGCGCTCCACCAGCACGAACGCGATGATGCCGAGGACACCGACCACGTACATGGTGATCGCGGCGGTCGAGTTCCAGCCCCACTCGCGGCCCTGCTCGGCGACGATCAGCAGCGGCACGAGCGCGACGGTCAACGCAGCGGCCCCCCAGTAGTCCACGCGGTGGTTGACCCTGCGGTGCGGCACGTTGAGGAACCTGGCGACCACGAACAGCGCGATGACGCCGATGGGCACGTTCACCAGGAACACCCAGCGCCACCCGTCGATGCCGAGGAAGGTGCCGGCACCGGCGAAGAAGCCGCCGACCACCGGTCCGGCCACACTGGACACTCCCCAGATGCCCATGAAGTAGCCCTGGTACCGGCTGCGTTCCCGCGGCGACACGAGGTCGGCGATGATCGCGAGCGCCAGCGACATCAGGCCACCGGCGCCGAGCCCCTGCACCGCGCGGAACGCGGCGAGCTCGTACATCGAGTTCGCGAACCCGGACAGGACGGAGCCCACGAGGAACAGCGTGATGGCGGCCAGGTACATCGGCTTGCGACCGAGGATGTCGGACAGCTTGCCGTAGAGCGGCGTGGAGATCGTCGAGGTGATCAGGTACGCGGTGGTCACCCAGGCCTGGATGGTCTGGCCGTGCAACTCGTCGGCGATGGTCTTGGTCGCGGAGGCCATGATGGTCATGTCCAGCGCGGCCAGGAGCATGCCGAGCATGAGCCCGGCGAGCACCGTCATGATCTCCCGGTGCGACAGTGCGTTCCGTCCCCCCGCAGACGGACTCTCCACCTCGGGCACAGCGCGCGAGGTTGGTTCGGACATCAGTTCTCCCCTTCGGAACGCGCGGTCGCGCATTCGCTGATCAGCATCGGCAAGGCGCGTTCGTGGTCAGCCACGAAACGCTCGAGCAACTCCAGGAATCGGGACACGTCCTCGGGTTCCCACTGACGAACCACCCTGGCCAGCGCGAGCCCTAGCCGCCTGCGCTGTTCCTCGAGCAGTTCCAGGCCCGTCTCGGTCGGCGCCAGCACGCTGGCGCGGCCGTCCTCCGGGTCCGCCCGACGCTCCACCAGACCGTCGCGAACGAGCGTCGCGACCTGCCTGGAGACCGTCGAGGGGTCGGAGTGGACCGCGACGGCGAGCTCGCTCGACCGGCACGGGCCCAGTGCGACCATGTGCTTGAGCAGGACGATCGTCGAACGGTCGACGCCCGTCTTGCTCATCCGGTGCGCCAGGCTCGCCTGCTGTTTGCCGAGCCCGAACATGGCACCGGCCAACCGGCGACCGACCTCGGTGTCGGCGTCGGTCAGCTCGGCGGCCGGCGCTCCGGATCCCCCTGCGACCACGACTGCACTCCCCAATTTGCTTGCATCATCCAACTAGTTGCTCGATACAAGCATCGCACTCGCCAGCTTCCGTAGCAACTGAATAATCTGTGACACGAGTCCCAGCGCAACCTTTCTGACCTGCGCAAACAGAGAATTTCGGGCATAGCGGACCTCGAGGCGTCACACTCGGTACATGCGACGCCTCGTCTGCGCCCTGCTCGCCGTGGCGGCCGGGGTGCTGGCCACCCCATCGGCCTCGGCCGGCTGGTCCTTAGCCGAGGTCCGCTGTCCCGCGCCCGACCCCGCGGCGCCGAAGCAGCAGCTGCGCGCCGAGTGGGTAGCGAGCGTCAACAACATCGACTGGCCGTCCCGCCCCGGTCTGTCCGCACAGGCCCAGCAGGCGGAGCTGGTCCGCTGGTACGACGAGGCGGTCGAACTGGGGTTGAACGCCGTCGTCGTGCAGGTGCGGCCGACCGCCGACGCGTTCTGGCCCTCCCCGTTCGAGCCGTGGTCGCGCTGGCTGAGCGGGACGCAGGGCGTCGACCCGGGCTACGACCCACTGGCGTTCGCCGTGGCGGAGGCGCACGAGCGCAACCTGGAGTTCCACGCCTGGTTCAACCCGTACCGGGTCTCGATGAACACCGACGTGAACGCTCTGGTGCCGACCCACCCGGCGCGGGTGCACCCGGAGTGGGTGGTCCCGTACGGGGGCCGGCTCTACTACGACCCGGGCATTCCGGCCGTCCGCGAGCACACCATCGACACGATCATGGACGCGGTACGCCGGTACGACGTCGACGCGGTGCACTTCGACGACTACTTCTATCCCTACCCCGTGGCCGGGGAGACGTTCGCCGACGCGGAGACGTTCGCCGAGTACGGGGCGGGGTTCGCCACGGTCGCGGACTGGCGGCGCAACAACATCGACCTGCTCGTCTCCGGGCTGTCGGCCCGGATCCGTTCGGAGAAGCCGTACGTGGGGTTCGGCATCAGCCCGTTCGCCATCTGGCGCAACGCCTCCACCGACCCCACCGGCTCGCCCACCCAGGGTGGCGTCCAGACCTACGACGACCTGTACGCCGACACCCGGAAGTGGGTGCGGATGGAGTGGGTCGACTACATCGCGCCCCAGGTGTACTGGAACATCGGATTCGCGGTGGCCGACTATGCGCGGCTCGTGCCCTGGTGGTCAGAGGTGGTGGCGGGCACGGACGTCGCGTTGTACGTCGGGCAGGCGAACTACAAGGTCGCCGCGCCCGGGCAGGGCCCGCCCTGGCACGACCCCCAGGAGATGAGCCGGCACCTGACGCTGAACCGCGCCTACCCCGAGGTCCGCGGCGACATCTACTTCTCGGCGGTCCAGGTGCGCAGGAACGCCCTGGGGCACATGGACATCGTCCAGGCCGAGCACTACCGGCACCCGGCCGTCGCACCGACCCCCGACCGGCTCGTCGCACCCGGACCGCGACCGCCGGTGGTCACCACGGCTGTCCGCACCGAGGAGGGGGTCCTCCTGCGCTGGGAGGCCACCGACCGCCGAACGCGGGAGTACGCGGTCTACCGGGTCCGCAGCGGCGGTGCCCAGTGCGCGCTGGTCGACGCCCGGCACCGGATCGCCACGCTGCGGGCGGGGGTACGGCCGTCGCTGCTGGACGAGCAGGCGCCGAGCGGGCCGCTGACCTACGTCGTCACCGCGCTCGACCGCGTGCACAACGAGGGCCGGGGCGGTCTGCCCCGGCCCGTCGGCTGAGCTACGCCCACCCCGGCATCGGGTAGGCCGCCAGCAGCTCGGCGACCTCGGCCGCGATCGCGTCGATCGCCGCGTCGTCGCCGTTGTTGGCCGCGGTGACGGTCCGGTCCATCCACTCGGCGATCTGCGGCATCTGGTCGACACCCAGACCGCGGGTGGTGATCGCCGGGGTGCCGAGCCGCAGGCCGGACGGGTCGAACGGCTTGCGCGGGTCGAACGGAACCGTGTTGTAGTTCAGCTCGATGCCCGCGCGGTCCAGCGCCTTGGCGGCGGGCTTGCCGGCGATGCCCTTGCCGGTCACGTCCATCAGGATCAGGTGGTTGTCCGTGCCGCCGGACACCAGGTCGAAGCCGCGGGCGGCCAGCGCCTCGGCCAGCGCCTTGGCGTTGGCGACGACGGCGGCCGCGTAATCACGGAACGAGGGCCGGGCCGCCTCGCCCAGGGCCACCGCGATGGCGGCGGTGGTGTGGTTGTGCGGACCGCCCTGCAGGCCGGGGAAGACGGCCTTGTCCAGGGCCTTGGCGTGCTCGGCGTCGGACAGGAGCATCGCGCCGCGCGGGCCGCGCAGCGTCTTGTGGGTCGTGGTCGAGATGATCTGCGCGTGGCCCACCGGTGAGGGGTGCGCACCCCCCGCGACCAGGCCCGCGATGTGCGCGATGTCGGCCACCAGCACGGCGTCGACCTCACGAGCGATCTCGGCGAACGCCGGGAAGTCGATGGTCCTGGGGATCGCGGTACCCCCGCAGAAGATCATCTTGGGTCGCTCGGCCAGTGCGAGGTCGCGGACCTCGTCCATGTCGATCCGGCCGGTGTCCTTGCGCACGCCGTACTGGACGGCGCGGAACCACTTGCCGGTCGCGGAAACGTTCCAGCCGTGGGTCAGGTGCCCGCCGGCGGGCAGCCCCATGCCCATGACGGTGTCGCCCGGCGACACGAGGGCGAGGTAGATCGCCAGGTTGGCCGGCGAGCCGGAGTAGGGCTGCACGTTGGCGTGGTCGACGCCGAACAGTGCCTTCGCCCGCTCGACGGCCAGCACCTCGACCGGGTCGATGAACTGCTGGCCCTCGTAGTACCGCTTGCCGGCGTAGCCCTCGGAGTACTTGTTGGTCAGCACTGTCCCGGTCGCCTCGAGCACCGCCGTGGAGACGTAGTTCTCCGAGGCGATCAGCCGCACCTTCTCGAACTGGCGCTTCGCCTCGCCCTCGATGAGCTGGGCGAGCTCGGGGTCGGCCTCGGCCAGGTGCGGGATCGCCGGCTGGTGCATCGTGGGTGCCTCCAAGAACGGTGTGACGAGCGACCACCAAGGTTATCCGGCCCGGCCCACGCCCTGCTCCCGCAGGTGACGCGGGCCCCACCCGCACCCGAGCCCGCCTCGCCCCGCGACCCCCGCCACCGTCGGTCCCCACCGATACGCTGGAAACCGGGGGCCGGAGGCCAAGCCGGTCACGACCTCGGCCGGTGGGGGGAACACCAGCGCCGGCTCCGTCCGTTGGTCCGGTCCAGGAACGGCGTGTCACACGTCTCACACCGCTTCAGCCGTGACCAGCCGGCCACCGCCACCAGCGCGACGAGCGCCGCGGCAGCGGCGGCCAGCTCGCCCTCCTCTCCCGTCGCGTCCACGTACACCGCGCGCCACCCCTCCGCCGACGCCCGCAGCCGCGGTGCGACCCCGACCGCCGCCAGCAGCGCGTTCAGCCTCGCCGCGGCGGCGTGCTCGTCGGGCAGGGCGTCGACCACATCGGACAGGGGCGGCCCGGCGAGCAGCCGCTCGGCCGTCGCCAGGGCAGGGTCCAGGGTTCGGAAGGGCGGCACCGCGGCCGGTCTCATACCTCTTCAGTCCGCTACGGACACCCCCATCGACCGGGCGGTGCCGGCGACGATCCGCATCGCCGCCTCGATGTCGGTGGTGTTCAGGTCGGGCAGCTTCCGCTCGGCCACGGCACGCAGCTGGGCGCAGGTGAGCTGGCCGGCTCCGGTGTGTCCCGGGCGCGCGGATCCCTTGCCGCCCAACGCCTTTCTGATGAGGAACGACGTGGGTGGGGTCTTCAGCCGCAGCTCGAACGTGCGGTCCTCGAACACGGTGATCACGGCCGGCACCAGGTCGCCGCGCTGGCCGGCGGTGCTCGCGTCGTAGGAACGCTTGACCTCCACCAGGTTCACGCCGGTCTGGCCGAGCATCTTGCCGAGGTCCATCATGGGCGCGTCGCCGGCCGGCATCTCGATCGTGACCTGGAAGGCCTGCTTCTTCTTCGGTGGCATGCCGGGGACGCTAGGAATTGACGTTACGTGAAACTCAAGTCGGAAAACCGGTTGCACCGCGTGCTGCACTACCAGGTATGGACCCCCTGCTCGCCGCGTTCCACGCCCAGCTGCGCGACGTCGTGCGGCCGACGCTCGACGGCGGCACGTTCGAGCGGGCGGGCCGGGTGATCCGCTGCCTGAGCCCGGAGGTCGACGGCTGGAACGGCGTGGAGTGGTCCGATCTGGACTCCTCGTCCGCCGACGCGGTGATCGCCGAGCAGATCGAGTACTTCGTCGCCCGCGGGCGGGAGATCGAGTGGAAGTACTACGCCTACGACCAGCCGGCCGACCTGCCCGACCGGTTGCGTGCCGCCGGCCTCGTCCCCGGCGAGGAGGAGGCGTTGATGATCGCCGCGGTCGCCGACGTCCCGGTGGAGACCCCGCTCCCCGAAGGGGTGGAGATCCGCACGGTCGGCTCCGACGCCGAGCTGGACCAGGTGCGCCAGGTCCACGACGAGGTGTTCGGCGGCGACCACTCGGCCATGGTGGCGAGCATGCGCTCCCGGCTGCGCATTAACCCCGAGGCGCTCGCCGCGGTGCTGGCGCTGGCCGACGGCGAGCCGGTCTGCGCGGCCCGGGTCGACTTCCACGTGGGTACCGACTTCGCGAGCCTGTGGGGCGGCGGCACGCTTCCCGAGTGGCGCCGGCGGGGCATCTACCGGGCCGTGGTGTCCCACCGCGCCCGTCTCGCCGCCGAACGCGGCTACACCTACCTGCGGACCGACGCCCTGCCGGCCAGCCGTCCGGTGCTGGAGCGCCTCGGGTTCCGGCAGCTCACCACGACTGTCCCGTTCACGCCCGCCTGACCCGGCACCCGCCGAGTCGGTGGACCACCCCGTCCCCCTCGGTGATGGTCTTCGTCAGGGGTCACAGCGCCTCGAGCACCGCCTCGATCAGGGCGGAGGAGCGGGGGTCGACCATGCCGCCGGGCATCATCCGGTTGACCACGTAGCCGAACGCGAGCCGCCGCGCGGGGTGGGCGAAGCCCACCGAGCCGCCCAGGCCGTAGTGGCCGAACGACCCGATCCCGGCCATCGGGCGCAGCGGTGAGGCCAGCTGGAAACCGAGGCCGAACCGGGTCTCGAACGTGGTGACCAGGTCGCGGCCCTCGGCGTGCGGGGTGGTCGCCGCCTCGAGGGTGGCCGGGGACAGCAGGCGCACGCCGTTCACCTCGCCGATGCACGCCGCGTACATCGTGGACAGCGAGCGGGCGGTCGCCATGCCGTTCAGGGCGGGCAGCTGCGCGGCCCACAGCGCGCGCTCGTTGAACGCCGTGAGGAGCCCGTTCGGCACCAGGAAGGCCCGGTAGGTGAGGGTGGTCGGGTCGGCGAGCAACAGCGCCATCGGATCGGGCGAGCGGGTGGGTTCGGCGGGGATCATCGGCGCCACGCGGTCCATCTCGGACTCCGCGAGTCCGACGTGGAACTCGATGCCGAGCGGGCCGGCGACCTCCCGCGCGAGCAGCTCCCCGGGGGCGTGGCCGGTGATCCTGGTGAGTACCTCGCCGAGGAGCCAGCCGTAGGTGATCGCGTGGTAGCCGTGGGCGGTGCCCGGCTCCCACAGCGGGGCCTGCGCGGCGAGCGCGTCGACCATCGGGGTCCAGGCGAGGAGGTCGGTCATCGGCAGCACCGCGTCGACCGCCGGGAGCCCGGCCTGGTGGGTGAGCAGCCACCGCACCGGGATGTCCTGCTTGCCGGCGGCGGCGAACTCGGGCCAGTACCGGGCGACCGGGGCGTCGAGGTCGAGCTCCCCGCGTTCGGCAAGGCGCAGCGCGCAGATCGCCAGGGCGCCCTTGGTCACCGAGGCGACCATCTGCAGCGTGCGGCGCGTGTAGGGCTCCCCGCCGCGGGTGACGGTGCCGCCGACCAGGTCGACGACCTCCCGGCCGTCGACGTACACGCTGAGGGCCGCGCCGACCTCACCGTGGTTGGCGAAGTTCGCCTCGAACACCTCGCGAACGCGCTCGAACCCGGGCACCACGGTTCCACTGGCCATAGCGAGAGCCTAGGAGCAGGCGCGCTCGACCAGCTCGCGGAGGAGCTCGACGAACTCCTCCGGGGAGAACGCCATGGCGTTCTCCCCAACGGTGATCTCGAACGCGCAGCGGTCGGGCAGGGGTTGGCTCTGGACGTAGGTGAGCACCTGGACGCCGTGCTCCTCCACCATCTCGCGGTTCGCCCGCCGGGCGGCGTAGGGCGGGACCGGCAGGTGGATGTGGAACAGCGGTGTGCGCGGGGGGTCCGGCACCACCGCGGCGGTCCCGTCGGCGGAGATCGCGGCGGCCACGGCCACCGCGTGGTCGCGGAACGCGGGCATGCGGTCGAGCTGCTCGTCGAGCCCGACCAACCCGGCGAGCGCGAGCGGCCAGGCATCCGGGACGGCGCCGCCGAGTCGTTGCCGCCAGACCTCGGCCTCCGCGATCAGGTCGTCCTCGCCGGCGAGCAGACCGCCCCGGATGCCTTCGAGTCCCTTGTAGAGAGAGACGTAGACGGTGTCGAACAGGCCGGCGATCTCGGCGTGGGGCCGGTCGTAGAAGGGTTGCGCCTCCCAGAGACGGGCGCCGTCGAGGTGGGTCGCCGCCCCGTGCCGACGGGCCCAGTCGAGCTGGGCGGTGAGGTCGTCCCAGGCGGGGAGGTCGCCGCCGATCTCCCGCTGGGGCAGCTCGAGCAGCAGCGTGCCCGGCCGCTCGCCGACCGCGGTGAGGTCCTCGAGCGTGAGCAGCCGGTGCGCGTCCCCGACGGGCACGTACCGCAATCCGTGGACGACGGCGTAGCCGCGCTGCTCCCACAGGTCGAGGTGGTTCGTCCGGTGAGCGGTGAAGGCCGGGCGGCCGGTCCGTTCGGCGTGGATGCGCAGCGCGACCTGCTGGGCCATCGTGCCGGTGGGGAAGAAGAGCGCCCGCGGCTTGCCGAGCAGCTCGGCGACGCGCTGTTCCAGCTCCGCCACGGGCTCGGTCACGGTGGTGTCCGCGGACACGCGGTCGAGCATCCGGCGGAGCATGACCTCCGGGCGCCTGCGCAGCGGGGAGTGGTTGACCAGGGACCGTCGGAAATCCATGCGCCGAGTCTGCCTTCCGCCGGGCGCGTCGCGGTCAGCCGGCCCGTTCGGTCAGTTCGGCGAGGATGTCGACAGTTCGCGCCTGTTCGTCGGTGGTTCCGAAGGGCGCGGCCATGAGCTCGGTGACCCCGGCGTCGCGGAGCTGGGCGAGCGAGCGTGCCACCTCGGTCTCGGTGCCGACGATCGCGACGTCCTGCGGTCCGGTCGCGCCCTCCCGGTCGAGGGTCGCCCGGTACTCGGGCACCTGCGCGGCGAGCGCGAACCGTTCGGCGATGCGGGCGCGGACGTCCTCGGCCATGTCGGTCACGCACACCGGCAGGCCGGCGACGACCCGGGGTGCCGGCCGCCCGGCCGCCGCCCTGGTGATCGCCGGGACGATGTGCTCGCCCAGGGTTCTCGGTCCCGTCATCCAGGTGACGGTCCCGTCCGCCAGTTCGCCCGCCAGGCGCACCATCCGTGGCCCCATCGCCGCGACCAGCACCGGCGGTGCCGGCACGCCGCCGGCGGCGGCCACCGCACCCACCGCGGTCAGGGTCTCCCCGCGGTGGTCGACCGTGTCGCCGCGGAGAAGTGGCCCGAGCACCGTCAGGTACTCGCGCATGCGCCGCACGGGCCGGTCGGCAGGCAGGCCGAACATCCCCGACACCATCGCGCCGATGCCCGCGCCGATCCCGAGCGTCAGCCGTCCCGCGACCGCTGCCTGCACGGTGAGCGCCTGGGCGGCAAGCACCATCGGGTGCCGCTGGGGAACGGGAACCACCGCCGTGCCCACGGCGACGTCGACGCCGGCGGTCCCCGCCACGGCGATCGCGGTGAGCGCGTCCCAGCCCAGTGCCTGGCTCGACCAGGCCGTGGCGAACCCGGCGTCGGCCGCCACCCGTACCTGGTCGACGACGCCGCCCAGCGTGACCGGACCACGCACCTCGCCCACGGCCATCCCGATCCGCATCCTTCGTCTCCCTGCCTCAAGTGGGGCACTACCCCCGTTTATTGTCGACTAAGATATGGGGGCTGTACCCCACTTAGCAAGAAGGTGTTCCGATGGCAGAACCCCGACGGCGGGCGGATGCCCGCCGCAACCGGGACAAGCTGGTGGCCGCGGCCGGCGCGGTGGTGGCGGAGTCCGGCGCCGGGGCGTCGCTGGAGGAGATCGCCCGCCGGGCGGGGGTCGGGTCGGCAACGCTGCACCGGCACTTTTCCAGCAGGGCGGAGCTGCTGGAGGCGGTGCTACGGGATCGCGTGCAGGCGCTGTGCGACCAAGCGGAGGAGCTACTGACGGCGGGGAGCGCCGGGGCGGCCCTGGCGACGTGGCTGGGCGACGTCGTAGCGCACGCGGCCACCGCCCGCGGCCTCGGCCCCGCCCTGACCGGCTACGACTCCGAGTTCTCGCCGCACAAGATGATCCGGACGGCGGCGGGGCGACTCCTCGCCCGAGCGCGGGAAGAAGGCTCGGTCAATCCCAACGCCACAGTGGACGACGTCCTACAGCTCGCCAACGGCATATCGCTGACCACCGAGTCACTACCCGACCCGGCGACCCGAGCGGCCGACCTGCTGGCGCTCGCTGTTGACGGACTCCTGCTGCCCAGTGGACGTGAATCGGGCCCTGACGTGCGCTAGTGTCCTGAGTCGGTAGTTCGTTGGCAGTTGTAGGGTGTGGC
>NZ_MSIE01000101.1 GCF_001921205.1 Actinophytocola xanthii
CCAGCCGGTTCGGCGGCCGGGCGGACCTGACCGGGACCGCCGCGGCCGCGGCCCACGAGCGGCTCCGGCAGGCCGCGCGCATCGTCGAGGCGGCGGCGGAGGCCTACCGGACCATGCGCCGAGCCGCCGACGGGGCGATCGAGGCGTGGCGGACGCGCCCGGCGGGTCTGGCACCGGCCGCGGCCGAGGCGCTCGCGACCCGGGTGGACCAGGCGCTGCGGACGGTCCGGGACGGCTACGAGAGCACGCTACGGGCCTACGCCGGCGCGCTCGCCGGGCTCACCCCGGCGTTCGCCGAGACCGCGGCGGGCACCGACTCGTGGGTGCGGACGACCGCCGGGACGGCGGTGGCCGGTCTGCCGGTGCCTCCTCCCGGTTCGGACCCGCACGCGGTGGCGCGGTGGTGGCGGGAGCTGTCGCAGGCCGAGCGGGACCAGTTGCTGGCGAGCCGGTTCGACGAGCTCGGCCGGCTGCGCGGGCTGCCGGCCGAGGTGCTCGACGACGCGAACCGGCGCCGGATCGACGCGGATCGGGCACGGTTCACCGCGACGCGGGCCGACCTCGACGCCCAGGTCGCCGCGCGGGCGGCCGCCCTGGGCCTCGACCCGGCCGACGAGGGTGCGCTGCGCGGCGACCCAGCACTCGCCGACCTGCTCGACCGGCGCCAGGAGGTCGACCGGTGGCTGGAGAACGTCACGGACGCCGCGGCGCAGGTGGCCGAGGCGACCGCCGCGTCGCCGGACGGGGCCTATGTGCTGTCCTACGACCCGATCGGGCCCGGCGCCCAGGACGGCCTGCTCGCTGTCGCGTACGGGAACCCGGACCTGGCGGACAACGTGGCGCTGTTGGTGCCGGGAACGGCGGCGACGCTGTCCACCTGGTTCCCCAACGCGGACGCCGCGGCGCTGCGTGCGCAGATGGACGCGGCTGCGCCGGGAGCCAGGAACGTGACGGTGGCCTGGCTCGGCTACGACGCCCCCACCTGGGACCTCACCGTCTCCTCGCCGGACAACGCGATTGCCGGCGCGGAGCTCCTGCGGTCCGATGTAGAGGGTTACCGGGCGGCCGCGGC
Source organism: Actinophytocola xanthii (assembly GCF_001921205.1). Taxonomy (GTDB): domain Bacteria; phylum Actinomycetota; class Actinomycetes; order Mycobacteriales; family Pseudonocardiaceae; genus Actinophytocola; species Actinophytocola xanthii. The sequence continues at coordinate 1,073 of NZ_MSIE01000101.1, forward strand.
CGGCCAGCAGCACATCTCGGTCTTCGGGCACAGTTACGGGAGCGTGACCGTCGGCTATGCCGCGATGGACGGTCTCGCCGCCGACGACATCGGCTTCCTCGGCTCGCCCGGCGTCGGCGCGTCCGGTGTGGAGCAGCTGTCCCCGGGTCCCGGTCACGTGTGGGCGGGCGCGACCGAACACGACCCGGTCGTCCAGGGCACCAGCGGGGACTGGTTCACCGCGGACGGCTCCTCGACCGGCCCCTACGACGAGTCCTTCGGAGCCAACCAGTTCGGCGCGGCCGACGACGCGAACCTGGTCACCGCGCATCTGGAGTACTACCAGCCGGGCTCGGAGTCGCTGGCGAACCTGGGCAACATCGCCACTGGCGACTACGGAGCGGTCACCGAGCCCCGGTGGCAGGACGGGGCGCTGCCGCCGGAGCTGCCCGGCTCGGGTCTCCCGGTCCTCGGACCAGTGATCGACGCGGTGGGCGGGCTCGGTCGCGAGGTCGTCGACATCGGCGAGGACGTCTCCGGTGGCGTGGCCGCCGCCGGCGGCCACGCGCTGGACGGCGACTGGGACGCGGCCTGGGGCGAGCTGTCCGGCACGGGTGCCGAACTGCTCGACGACACGGCCGACATCGTGCTCGGCACGGTCGGTGACGCGGTGGAAGGCGGCCGTGACCTGTACGAGACGACGTTGGGCCGGCTGTTCTAGGTGAGGACCGACCGGACGCCGGAATACTCCTGGTGGCCGATGGACAAGCCGCCCTACCTGCGCCGACACTGGTTGAGGCGCGGCACGAGACACGGCGTGACCTGCGTAGACACCGCCTTCACCGGCTGATGCCGGTCCCGGTGGGGCGTGGCGTGTGCGAGCGGGCGCACGCCACGCCTCAGTTAACGCCGCCTTGGCGCGGCGGTGGTCCGCCGCACGACCAGGCGGGGCGCGAGGAGGTGCCGTGCCGGGTCGGCACGCCCGTCCCGCACCCGCTGCAGGAGCGCCGTCGCCGCCAGCTGCCCCATCTCGTCGCGGGGCTGGTCGACCGTGGTCAGCGCGACGTGCCGCAGCGCGGCCAGCCAGGTGTTGTCGTAGCCGACGACCGAGACGTCCCGGGGCACCGACAGCCCGGCGGCCTCCAGCGCGGAGATCGCGCCGACCGCGTTCAGGTCGTTCGCCGCGAGGACCGCCGTCGGCGGCGCCGGCTCGAGCAGCTGGCGCACCGCGGCCGCCCCGGCTGCCTCGGTGTACTCGCCGCGGACCACCCGCGGCGGCAGGCCGTGCCGGCGCATGGCCGCGAGGTAGCCGGTACGGCGCGGCGCCGACTGCGACCCGTTGCCGCCGTCGATGTGTGCGATCTCCTTGTGCCCCAGGGACACCAGGTGATCGACGGCGAGCGCCGAGCCGACCCGGCCGTCGTCGTTCACGGTGTCTACTGTGGACAGACGAGAGGAGCGGGAGACCAGGACGAGCGGGGTGTGGGCCGCCGCGGCGGAGATCGCGGCGGCCGGCAGCACCGGTCCGAGCAGCGCGATTCCCGCTGGGCGGAAGGACAGCAGGCCGGTCAGTGCCTGGCGTTCCCTGGCCGGTGACCGGCCGCCGGTATTGATCACCAGTTCGAAGCCGGCGGCCCTGGCGCGCGCGTCCAGTCCGTCGACCACCTCGGCCCAGAACGGGTTGTGGAGGTCGGAGACCATCACCCCCAGCACGTGCGAGGTGCGGCTGGCCAGCGAGCGGGCCATCAGGTGCGGGGAGTACCCGAGCTCGTCGGCCGCTCGGAGCACCGCCTCGCGCCGCCGTTCGCTCACCTTGGGCGAGCCGCGCATGACCAGCGACACCAGCGCGCGGGAGACCCCTGCCCTGGCCGCCACGTCCTGGATCGTCGGTCGGGGCACCTCACCTCCCTTGACACCCTGTGACCGAGGTTACAGGATGAGGTTGTTAGAGCGCTCTAATCGGGGAAGTGCAACGGATGCGCATCGGCGTGGCCGGAGTCGGCCGGATCGGGACCATGCACGCGACGCATCTCGCGTCCTTGGAGCGGGTCGAACAGGTGCTGTTGTTCGACCCGGTGCCGGGCCGGGCGGAGCTGGCCGCCGACGTGCTCGGCGGTGAGGGCGGTGCCGGCGGACGGGCCAGCGGCGCCGACCGCGACGGGCTGGTCTGCGCGGTGCCCGACGTGGACGCGCTGCTACGGGACGCGGACGGCCTGCTGGTCGCCACGCCCACGACAACCCATCCCGAGCTGGTGCGCCGCTGTCTGGCGGCTGGGGTGCCGGTGCTCTGCGAGAAGCCCATCGCCTCCGACCTGACCGAGATGGCCGCGCTGGTCGAGGAGGTCGAGCGCAGCGGGGTGCCGGTGCTGGTCGGCTTCCAGCGCCGCTTCGACCCGCCCATGGTCGAGCTGCACCGGCGGATCGCCGAGGGCGCTCTCGGCACGATCTACCAGGTGCACGCCGTCGGTTTCGACGCCCAACCACCCGACCTCGCCTACCTGCCGACCTCCGGCGGGATCTTCCGGGACCTGCTGATCCACGATCTCGACGCCGTGCCCTGGCTGGTCGGCGAACCGGTGACCGAGGTCTACGCGTCCGGCTCGGTACTGGTCGACCCCGCCTTCGCTGACGCCGACGACGTCGACAACGCGGTGGTGCTGCTGCGTTTCGCCGGCGGCGCGCATGCCGTGCTCGCCGCCGGGCGCCACGACCCGCTCGGCTACGACCACCGCATCGAGGTTCTCGGCGAGAAGGACTCGGTCAGCGTCGGACTGGGGCCGCGCACGCCGCTGCGCTCGCTCGAACCCGACGGGCCGCCGGTGTCCGCGCCGGCCTACCCCGGCTTCCCGGAGCGGTTCGGCCGCGCCTACCTCAACGAGATGCGGGTGTTCACCGACATCGTCGCGGCCGGCACCGGTGTGGAAGACGAGGTCGTCAACCCCTCTCCGGCGAGGGACAGCCTGGTCAGCCTGCGGCTCGCCGAGGCATGCGAGCGGTCCCGCCGGTCCGGGGCCCCGGTCCGCGTCGACGTGGGAGGCCAGACATGAAGATCGCCGCCGCACCCATCTCCTGGGGAGTCTGCGAGGTGCCCGGCTGGGGCCGCGTGCTCGAGCCGGACACGGTCCTCGGCGAGATGGCCGAGCTCGGTATCGAGGCCACCGAGCTGGGCCCACCCGGCTACCTGGCCGCCGACCCGACCGCCCTGCGTGCCCAGCTCGCGGCGAGTGGCCTGGGGCTGGTCGGCGGTTTCCTCGCGGTGGTGCTGCACGAGGCGGAGACTCAGAGGTCCACAGTGGAGGCCACGGCCCGGCAGGCGGAGCTGCTCGCCGCGGCCGGTGCCGAGGTGCTCGTGCTGGCGGCGGCGAGCGGTCTGGACGGGTACGACGAGCGGCAGCCGCTGACCCCTGTCCAGTGGCGCACCCTGGTCGACACGGCCGCCGCGATCGGCGACGCAGCCGTGCGCAGCGGGATCCGGACCGTGCTGCATCCCCATGTCGGGACCCAGGTGGAGACCGCGGCCGAGGTCCGCCGTTTCCTCGCCGACTCCGACCTGCCGCTCTGCGTGGACACCGGACACCTGCTGATCGGCGGAACCGACCCGGTCGAACTCGTCCGCGCTCATCCGCACCGGGTGGGGCACGTGCACCTCAAGGACGTGTGTGCCGACCTCGCCGAGCAGGTGCGGGACGGCCTGATCAGCTACACCGAGGCCGTCGCACGGGGGATCTACGTACCGCTCGGGGACGGCGACGTCAACCTCGCCGAACTGCTCAAGCTGTTACGTGACAACGACTACCACGGCTGGTACGTACTCGAGCAGGACACCGCGCTGCCCGCACAGGACGGCGACGTGGACCAGCTGCCGCGGCAGGCCGCCGCCCGTAGCCTGGCCTACCTGGAGTCCGTCCGCTGAGCACACCGGCCGAACGAGGAGAGACAACGATGTCTGACCGAGGGCGACGCCCGCCCGCCCTGCTGGCAGCGGCACTAGCGGCCCTGGTGCTGGTGCTGGCCGCCTGTACCGGGCCTTCCGCCGAGTCGGCGTCTCCCTCGGGCAGTGGCGGTGGGGGCAGCGGGGGCGAGCTGGACCCGGACGCGCCGCTGGACTTCGCGGTGATCACCCACGGCACCGAGGGCGACGCCTTCTGGAGCGTGGTCAAGAGTGGTGCCGAGGCCGCCGGCCGCGACCTCGGGGTGTCGGTGACCTACTCGTCCAACGGCGACCCCGGGGCCCAGGCCAAGCTCATCGACAACGCCGTGGCCCAGGGCAAGACCGGGCTGGTCGTGTCGATGGCCAACCCGGACGCGCTCAAGGAGTCCATCGAGGCCGCGGTGGCCGCCGGGATCCCGGTGGTGACGGTCAACTCCGGTGCCGCCCGGAGTGCCGAGTTCGGCGCGATCGCCCACGTCGGGCAGGACGAGAAGATCGCCGGTCGGGCCGCGGGCGAGCGGCTCAAGGACGCCGGCAAGCGCAAGGTTCTGTGTGTGATCCACGAGGCCGGGAACTCGGGGCTCAACGAGCGCTGCGACGGTGCGCGCGAGGGGTTCGGCGGCGACGTGGAGAACCTGCAGGTCGACATCTCGAACCCGACCGACATCGAGGCCCGGGTCCGAGGAGCGCTGCAGACCGATCCCTCGATCGACGGCGTGCTCACCCTTTCCTCGCAGGTCGCCGACCGGGCCGTGACGGCGGCACGGGGCGCCGGCTCGGAGGCCGAGATCGCCACCTTCGACCTGAACACCGACGTGGTGGACGCGATCCTGGACGGCCGGATCTCCTTCGCCGTCGACCAGCAGCAGTACCAGCAGGGCTATCTGCCGATCACCATGTTGAAGCTCTACCGGGAGAACGGGAACACGCTGGGCGGCGGCCAGTCCGTGCTCACCGGGCCCGGTTTCGTCGACGAGTCCAACGCGGACCTGGTGCGTCCGTACACCGAACGCGGCACGCGCTGAGGAGCCCGACATGACCACAACGACCAAGGAGCAGCCGAGGGTGGACGAGCGGGTCGCGCCGCGTGGGCCGCTGGACCGGCTCGTGGTGCGCCCGGAGATCGGCTCGATCATCGGCGCGCTCGCGGTGTTCGTGTTCTTCTCGGTCGTCGCCGACAAGTTCCTCACCGCGCCGGGCGTCGCGACCTGGCTCGACGACTCGGCGACGCTGGGCATCATGGCCGTCGCCGTGGCGCTGTTGATGATCGGCGGCGAGTTCGACCTCTCGGCCGGGGTGATGACCGCCTCAACCGCACTGGTCACCGCGATCCTGTCGATCGAGGTCGGCCTCAACGTGTGGCTGGCACTGCTGCTGTCGCTGGTGTTCGCGCTGGGTGTCGGCGCGCTCAACGGATGGCTCGTGGTCCGGACCGGACTGCCGAGCTTCATCGTCACGCTCGGCACGTTCCTCGCCCTGCAGGGCCTCAACCTCGGGATCACCCGGTTGGTGACCGGTTCGGTGCAGGTGTCGGGGATGCGGGCGACCGATGGCTACGAGTCCGCCGGGTTCGTCTTCGCGTCCACCTTCGACATCGGGGACACACCGTTCCAGATCTCGATTGTCTGGTGGCTCGGCGTCGCCGCGGTCGCGGCCTGGCTGCTGACCCGGACGAGGTTCGGCAACTGGACCTTCGCCGTCGGCGGGTCGGCGCCCAGCGCGCGGGCGGCCGGTGTCCCGGTGGCGCGAACGAAGATCCTGCTGTTCATGACGACAGCCCTGGCCGCCTGGCTGGTGGGGTCGATCAACATCCTGCGGTTCACCACCGTGCAGGCCAACCAGGGCATCGGCCTGGAGTTCCAGTTCATCATCGCCGCGGTCATCGGCGGATGCCTGCTCACCGGCGGGTTCGGCTCGGCGATAGGCGCCGCTGTCGGCGCGTTGATCTTCGGCATGGCCCGGCAGGGGATCGTGTTCGCGAACTGGAACTCCGACTGGTTCATGCTCTTCCTCGGCATCATGCTGCTTGGCGCGGTGCTGGTGAACAACACGTTCCGGCGGCGAGCGGAAAGGGTCCGGCGATGACCGCGTTGATCGAGGTCGACGGGATCGGCAAGAACTACGGCAGCGTCGTCGCACTGCGGGACGTGTCCACGGTGGTCAACGCGGGCGAGGTCACCTGCGTGCTCGGCGACAACGGCGCCGGCAAGTCCACCCTGATCAAGATCCTGGCCGGGGTCCACCAGCACGACACCGGCCGGTTCCTGGTGAACGGGGAGGAGGTGCGGTTCGCCTCCCCCCGGGACGCGCTCGACAGCGGTATCGCCACCGTCTACCAGGACCTGGCGGTGGTTCCGCTGATGAGCGTGTGGCGCAACTTCTTCCTGGGTTCGGAACCGACTGTCGGCCGTGGACCCCTGCGCCGGCTGGACCACCGCCGCGGCCGGGAGACCGCCCGCGCCGCGCTGGCCGACATGGGGATCGACCTGCGGGATGTCGAGCAGCCGGTCGGCACGCTCTCCGGCGGCGAGCGGCAGTGCGTCGCGATCGCCCGGGCCGTCCACTTCGGGGCGAAGGTGCTGATCCTCGACGAGCCGACCGCGGCACTGGGCGTCAAGCAGGCCGGGGTGGTGCTGCGCCAGGTCGCCCAGGCCCGCGACCGCGGGCTCGGCGTCGTCCTGATCACCCACAACCCGCATCACGCCTACCCGGTGGGCACCCGGTTCCTCATCCTCAAGCGGGGGGCGAGCCTCGGCTCGAGCGAGAAGGCGGACATCAGCATCGAGGAGCTGACCAGGCAGATGGCGGGCGGCGCGGAGCTGGAGGCCCTCGAACACGAGTTGCGGGAGGTCGCCTCGACATGAAGCTCACGACGGCGCAGGCCCTGGTCGGGTGGCTGGTGGCGCAGCGGACGGTGCTGCTCGACGGGAGCGAGGCCCCGCTGTTCCCCGGTGTGTTCGCCATCTTCGGACACGGCAACGTGCTCGGCCTGGGTACCGCGCTGTCGGAGCGCTCCGACGAGCTGCCGGTCTGGCGCGGGCACAACGAGCAGGGCATGGCGCTGGCGGCGGTGGGCTTCGCCAAGGCCACCCACCGTCGGCAGGTGGGGGTGGCGACCTCGTCGATCGGCCCCGGCGCGTTGAACATGGTCACGGCCGCCGGGGTGGCCCACGCCAACCGGCTGCCGCTGCTCCTGCTGCCCGGGGACACGTTCGTCAACCGCGCTCCCGACCCGGTGCTCCAGCAGGTGGAGTCCTTCGGCGACGGCACGGCCACGGTCAACGACGCGTTCCGGCCGGTCAGCCGTTGGTTCGACCGGATCGTCCGGCCAGAACAGCTCATCGCCACGTTGCCGCAGGTGGCCAGGGTGCTCACCGACCCGGCCGACTGCGGCCCGGTCACGCTGGCCCTGCCCCAGGACGTCCAGGCCGAGACGTTCGACTTCCCGGACACGCTGTTCGAGCCGGTCACCCACCATCCACCGCGGCCCCGGCCGGACCGGACCGCGGTGGCGGCTGTCGCCGAGGCGCTCCGCGGGGCGCGCCGGCCGCTGCTCGTGCTGGGCGGAGGGGTGCGCTACTCCGGGGCGACCACCCGGGCCAGGGCGTTCGCCGAGGCGCACGGGGTGCCGATCACCGAGACCACGGCCGGGCGCACGCTCGTGCCGCACGACCACCCGCTCTACGCCGGCCCGCTGGGCATCACCGGCTCCGCGTCGGCCAACGAGCTGGCCGCCGAGGCCGACCTGGTGCTCGCGGTCGGCACGCGGCTGCAGGACTTCACCACCGCGTCCTGGTCGCTGTTCGCACCAGACGTCCGGTTGGTGACGATCAACACCGCCCGGTTCGACGCGGTCAAGCACGGTGCCCTTCCCCTGGTCGCGGACGCCGACGAGGCGCTGGCCGAGCTGGCCGAGCTGGTCGCACCCTGGCACGTCGAGCGCGAGTGGACGGCCAGGGCAGGGGCGGTTCGGGCCCGCTGGGACGACTACGTGGACGGCCTGCGTGCGCCGTCCGCCGGGCTGCCGACCTACGCCCAGGTGGTCGGCGTGGTCAACGAGGTGAGCGAGCCCGGTGACTACGTGATGACCGCCTCCGGTGGGCTTCCCGGCGAGCTGATCGGCGGGTGGCGGGCGCCGGGGGCACTCGAGTCCGGGATGGACGTCGAGTACGGCTTCTCGTGCATGGGCTACGAGATAGCCGGTGCCTGGGGGGCGGCGATGGCCAGGAGCTCGGGGGTGGTGACCACCCTGCTCGGTGACGGCTCGTACCTGATGTTGAACTCGGAGCTGTTCTCGGCCGCGTTCGCCGGCCACGGGTTCGTCGCGGTGGTGTGCGACAACGACGGCTACGCGGTGATCGACCGGCTGCAACGGGGCAACGGGGCGCCGGCGTTCAACAACATGTACGCGGACGCGCGGTCACGGCAGCCGGACACTCCGCGGGTCGACTTCGCCTCGCACGCCGCGTCACTCGGCTGTGCGGTGCTGGTCGCGGACGACCTCGAGGGCCTACGGGCCGCCTACACGCAGGCGCGAGCGCATGCGCGAGGCGGCCGCGTGGCCGTCGTAGTAATCCACACCCATCCGTCGGCCTGGACCGACGCCGGAGCGTGGTGGGAGGTCGGCGTGCCGGAGCACTCGACGTACCCAGAAGTCGACGACGCCCGTGAGGCGCTGGACAAGGCGAAGTCGGACCAGGTTCGTTACCTGGGCCGCCCCTGAACCAGTCAACGACGACGGTAGACGTCGTCCTCGTAGTCGTCATCGTCATCGAAACGCTCCCCGCCGTTGCCGTCCGAAGGCGACTGACTCGACAGCTCGCGTTGCAGAGCCTCGAAGTCCGTGTGGGGAGTGCTGTATTTGAGCTCTCGGGCTACCTTGGTCTGCTTAGCCTTCGCTCGGCCGCGCCCCATGGCTCGACCCCCTCGCACAGTGACGGGGCGGCCGGGGGAATCGGCGGCCCCGCAGATCTCGACTACTGGTTCCTGGTAACTACCGTACCGTGCCGACCGGGTTCTGTGCGAAGGGGCACGGGTGTTCGTGGGCACTTCCCCGAAGGTTCTCGGTTCGTGACACGATGCCACCGTGCCCCGACCGTTCGTCGCCTACCTCAGGGTGTACGAACCGTTGTCCTCCTTCCCCGACGCGGTCGCCAGGCCCCTGCGTGAGGCCCTGGAGACCGGGCACCTCGACCACGCGACGGTCGGCGAGCGGGAGCGTGACCTGTGGCTCAGATCACAGCTGTCGACGCCGCCCGCCATGCTCCCGGGTGAGCGCCCGAACGGCGAGCCCTCGCCCCGCGCCCAGCGCGACCTCCTCGTGCTCGACCCGGCCGAGGTGCCGGTCGACCAGGCGACGGTCGGGCCGGGACCGCTGGTCTGCCCGCTGGACGTCCGCGCCCGGTCGGCCGCCGCCCTGGTGGGTTTCCTGACCTCGGCCCACCCCGCGCTGCGCCACGTCGCCCTGCCTGGCCCGGTGGAGGCCGTTCGCGAGAAGGCGGCGACCGTGCTCTCGGGCCTGCCCGGCGGCGCGGTGCACGTCGTCTCGACGACCTGGACGGTGCCGCTGCCCTGGTTCACGCTCGTCGACCCGCAACGCCGGCACCTGGTCGTGGCGACCCGCGATGACCCGAGGCGACAGGTGTGCTGGCGGGTGGCGATGGCCGACGCGCGGCGGCGGGTGGCCAAGGCGCACTCGCTGGCCCAGCGCATGTTGGGCGACCAGGGCCCGACGAAGGTCCTGGAGGACACCGGCCGCTGGCTGGAGCACTTCCACGCGCACTCGGCGGTGGAGCTGGACTACGGCGGCCTGGTTCAGCTGCTGGACGACAAGGACCTGGCCGAGGACACCTCGGCCGCCGACGTGCACGCGATCGTGGGGGCGCTGGAGCGGGAGGACGTCGAGGAGATCGCCGCCCGCTTCGAACGCCTCCGCGACTTCTGGGGCGAGCTGGCCGTGCGGGAACGTTTCAACTGAAGGTCACTGCTGGTCGAGGGGATCCTCGCCGCGCTCGGCGGCCAGCAGCCGGTCCACCGAGGCGCTCCCGGCGCGGTAGCGGCCGGCGATCTCGGCGTTGAGCAGGTCGACGACGACCTGCACCTCGCGCCGGCGCTGCGAGACCGAGGACTCCTCCTCGATGTAGGTGTTCAGGGCCAGCTCCAGCCGTTCGTCGGATAAGGACGCGACGTCGGAGAGGTCCGCGTCGGAGACCAGCGCCTCGACGTGCCGCCGGTGGGCCTCGGCCCGGGACGGCTCAAGCGACTGGTGGCGTCCCGAGCCGGCGGGTGCCGTACCGACCGCGTTGTCGGCGAGGATCTCGGCGAGCCGCTCGACGACCGAGCTGGCGCCGCCGCCCTCGACCCTGCGCTGCCGTTCGGCGCGGACGATGTCGATGCGCGCGTGTAGCAGCCGGCGCAGGTAGGACAGGTCGGTCTCCTCCTGCGCGGCGTCGTCCCGCCGCGCGCGGACCTCGTCCAGGTCGAGCCGACCGAGGTCGGCCACGTAGTCCGGTGCCAGAACCCGGTCGATTCGCCTGCGGCCCCCTGGGCGGACTTCGATCACGCTGCCATCCTCCGGTACCGAAGGGCTCGTCGCCAACCTGGTTCGTCGTGGGAAGTCAGTTGCTGTTCGCAACGCATAGCAGCGACCGGGCCTCGCCCGGCGGCAGCGGCGGGCGCTGCGCCAGCGTCGCGAACGCCGCGGCCCGCTCGACCAGCTGCGCGTTGTCGCGCACCCGCTGGCCGCGGGCGAACGAGACGGTGTCCTCCATACCGACCCGCAGGTGCCCGCCCGCCGACAGCGCGGCCAGCAGGACCGGAACCGAGGTCCGGCCGATCCCGGTGGCGGAGAACGTCGCCCCCTCGGGAATCGCCCGCAGCGCGGCCACCAGGGTCTCGGTGTCCCCCGGCATCCCGCCCGGCACGCCCATCACGAGGTCGACGTGGACGTGCCCGCCGGCGGGCAGGCCGTGCTCGTCGAGCAGCCGGCGCAGGCTGGCCAGCTGGCCCAGGTCGAAGATCTCGTACTCGGGGACGATCCCGCGCTCCCGCATCCGCTCGTGCAGCTCGACCACGAACTCCCAGCGGTTCATGAACACGTCGTCGCCGAAGTTGACCGTGCCCATCGTGCAGGAGGCCGAGTCGGGCAGGGCGTCCAGCACGCGCAGCCGGTCCTCCTCGGGGTCGCTGACCGCGCCGCCGGTGGACAGCTGGACGACCAGGTTCGTCCGTTCCCGCAGCGCGGCGACGGTCTCCCGGAGTCGGCCGAGGTCGAGGGTGGGCTGCGTGTCGGCGCCGCGGATGTGGACGTGGATCATCCCCGCCCCGGCGGCCTCGCAGGCCACCGCCTCGGCGACCAGCTCGTCCAACGTCACCGGCAGGTTCGGCACGTCCGACTTGGCATGTTCGGCACCCGTCGGAGCAACGGTGATCAGGGTCCCTGTCATGGCCGGATGCTAATCGCATGGACCGGGCGAAGGGGATCAGCCGCGGAGCCGCTTGGCCGCCTCGCGCCCCAGGGCCGGGGTCTCGGCCGGCACCACGTCGGGGTCGATCGCCGCCTGGACCACCCGGTCGTCGGCGCCGGCGAGGAGCTCGGCGTCGAGCGGAACGGAGTACTTGACCAGCGCCAGCGCGACCGACCCCAGCTCGTGGTGCCGGGCGACCGAGCCGACCCGGCCGACCGTGCGCTCGCCGAGCAGCACCGGGTCGCCGGTCTCGGGGAGCACCTCGGGGGAGCCGTCCAGGTGCAGCAGCAGCATCCGCCGCGGCGGCCGGCCGACGTTGTGCACCTTCGCGACGGTCTCCTGGCCCCGGTAGCACCCCTTCGCCACGTGCGCGGCGACACCGACCCAGCCGACCTCGTGCGGGATCGTCCGGTCGTCGGTGTCCAGTCCCAGGCGGGGGCGGGCCGACTCGACCCGGAGGGCGTCGAACCCCCAGGAACCCATCGGCCGGGCACCCGCGTCGGTGAGCCGGGCCCACCAGGTGGACAGGTCGTTCCGCGGCACCAGCAGGTCGGCGGCCACCCGGCCCGGCCAGGGCATCCGCCGCACCAGCAGCTCGCCGCCCGCGACGCCGTAGTCCCGCTCCGGGAGGGTCAGGCCGATCCGCTCGAGCAGCGCCGGCGTCTCGGGCCCGACCACCGAGAGCACCGCGCGCTCCGCCGTCGCGTCCCGCGGCTCCACCTTGGACCAGAAGACCATCGAGGTGAGGTAATCGAGTAGGGACTGCGTGCCACCCCGCGCCCCGGTGGCCGTCGCGCCCGGTTCGGTGTCCAGCCAGACGGTGTCCCCCGAGTGGGCGAGGACCAGATGTGCGTCGACCCGGCCCTGGCTGTCCAGCACGAGCGCCTCGGTTCCGGCGCCGTCGGCGAGCTCGGTGACGTGCTGGGAGATCACCAGGTGCAGCCAGGACAGCCGCTCCTCCCCGGTGACGGCGACCAGCTCGCGGTTCGAGCGGTCGACCACGGCGACCGAACGGGCGGCGGCCCGCTGCTCGGCGAAGGGATCGCCGAAGTGCCAGGGGACGCCGAGGTCGGGCGAGCCGTCCGGGGCCGGGACGGCGCCCGGGGCGTCCAGGACCGGCGAGGTCGGGGTGGTGGGTGTGGTCACGGCGTCGTCTCCCCGGAACAGTTCCGGCAGGTGCCGGACAGCGCGAGATGGCTGGCATCCAGTGCGAACCCGTGGCGGGTGCGCAGTGTTCCGCGCAGGTCCTCCATGACCTCGCAGGGCGCCTCGATGACCGTGCCGCAGCTGTGGCAGACCAGGTGGACGTGGCGGTGCGCGTGGACGGAGTAGTTGGGGGCGCCATGGCCGAGGTGGGTGTGCCGGACGATGCCGAGGCTCTCGAGGAGCTCGAGGGTGCGGTAGATCGTGGTGATGTTGACCGTCGGCGTGCTGCGCTGCACGTGGTGGCAGACCTGCTCGGGGGTGGCGTGCTCGAGCTCGAGCAGGGCGTCGAGCACGAGCTGCCGCTGCGGTGTCATGCGCATGCCACGCTGGTGCAGGGTCTGTTTCAGCTGGGCGCGTTCGGCCTCGATGCTGTGCACGCTCGCGGTCTCCACGTACTGAATCGTAGGACGAGTGCTGAGTAGGCTGCCGGTATGCGGGTGCTTGCGATGCTTGACGGAAACCTTGCCGACCCCGAGGGCCGTCACCTCCGGGTGGATGACCTGGGCCTGATGCGCGGTGACGGGGTGTTCGAGACCGTGCTGGTGGTGGACGGCGTGCCCCGGGAGCTGGGCCCTCACCTCGACCGCCTCGAGCGCTCCGCGGCGATGCTCGAGCTGCCGGTGCCCGACCGGGCGGCGTGGGAGCGCTGTGTCCGGCTCGTCCTGGACACCTGGTCCGGCCCGTCGGAGATGGCGCTGAAGCTCGTCTACACCCGAGGCCCCGAGTTCGGCGACGGCACCCCGACCGGCTTCGCCATGGGCCTCCCGATCGGCGAGAAGGTGCTCCGCAACCGCGAGGCCGGGGTGCGAGCGGTGACCCTGGAGCGCGGCTTCGACCCGGAGATCGTGTCGCGGGCCCCGTGGCTGCTCCTCGGCGCCAAGACCCTGTCCTACGCGGTGAACATGGCCGCCCTGCGCTGGGCCGAGGCCCACGACGCGGAGGAGGCGATCTTCCTGGCCGCCGACGGTTCGGTCCTCGAGGGCCCCACGTCGAACGTGGTGGTCGCCCAGGGGCGGACCCTGCGCACGACGCCGCCGTCCAGCGGCATCCTGCGCGGCACCACCCAGGGGGCCCTGTTCCGCGCGGCGGAACGCGAGGGCTGGGTGACCAAGGTCGAGCCCCTGACCCTGGACGACCTGACCGAGGCGGACGGCCTCTTCCTGGCCTCCAGCGTCCGCAAGATCACCCGGGTGCACACCCTGGACGGCAAGCCCCTCCCCGACTCCGGGGCCCTGCACAGCGAGCTGGCGGCCCTCTACGAGTCCGAGTACGCCTGACCGGCGGTCAGCCGGCCACCCGCCGCAGGTACGCCGACGTGTGCGGCTGCAGCGGCTGCCCGACCATCGCGCGCTCCTCCACGTACGCCAGGTCCCCGTTGTTCACCAGCCCGTACAGCCGCTTCGCCCCGGCCACGTCCTTCGCCGACGCCGTCCGCATGGTCACGTCCGTCGCCAGCTCCCACGACGTCGCGGTCCGGGCCTCGCCGTAGAAGATCTCGACGATGCCGGTGGCGTGGGCGAGGAGCAGTTCGACCGTGTCGTCGGGTTGGGGGCGCCACCAGCCGACCTCGCGGGCCGCCGGGCGCACGACCTTGCCGTCGGCGTCCAGCAGCCACGCTCGCGACTCGTAGTACACGAACGGGCGGCCGTCGTGCGCGAAGGTGATCTGCTGGCCGAAGTGGTGGTGCTCGATCGTGGGGTAGACAACCTCGCCCTCGCCGCGCCACACGCCGATCAGCGGCAGCAGCGCCAGCAGCCGGTCGTGCAGGTTCACGCCTTCCCGGAGGTTCGCCGTGTCGTTCGGGATCGGCAGGTCGGGCCACTGCGGGAGGTTCCGCTCGCGCGTCGTCGCCGCGCGTTCGGCCGCCGCCCGGACCGCCGCGTCACCGCTGCCCGGTACCGGGCCCTGCGACTCGCTCATCCCTGCCGCCCGGCCTCAGGGCGGTCACGACCAACACTGGCGGTCCTGAACAGTTCCACCCGGCGAGGATATGCGAACGCGGAGCGGCCGAGTTCACGACCGCCCCGCGTCCTTGGGGTGAAGTCAGCCAACCGTGACGGCCACCGGGTGCAGGCCGGGACTCTCCGCGGTCACCCTGGTCTCGCCGTTGCCACTGCGGTGCAGCGCGCGCACCGTCCACTGGCCGGGTGCGGCGAAGAACCGGAAGTCACCGTCCGGTGAGGACACGACCTCGGCCGTGAACTCGCCGCTGGCGTCGAGCAGCCGCACGAACGCGCCGCCGACCGGCGCCCCGTCCGCGGTCACCTTGCCGCCGAGCACGATCTCCTTCGCGAGGTCGACACCGGCCGGGAGCACCGCCGACTGCTCGGGAGCACCGCATCCGTCGTTGGTCATGGCATCTCCTTTACTTGGCCCCGGGGCCGATCTCGACGGGCACGCCGACCAGCGAGCCGTACTCGGTCCACGAACCGTCGTAGTTCTTCACGTCGGAGTAGCCGAGCAGCTCGTGCAGGGCGAACCAGGTGTGCGACGAGCGCTCCCCGATGCGGCAGTACGCGATCGTGGACTTCGACTCGTCGATCCCGGCCTCCTTGTACAGCTCGCGCAGCTCCTCGTCGGACTTGAACGTGCCGTCCTCGTTGGCCGCCTTGCTCCACGGCACGTTGATCGCCGAGGGGATGTGCCCCGCGCGCTGGGCCTGCTCCTGGGGCAGGTGGGCCGGGGCGAGCAGCTTGCCGGCGAACTCGTCGGGCGAGCGCACGTCGACGAGGTTCTTGTTGTTGATCGCCTCCACGACCTCGTCGCGGAACGCGCGGATCGAGGCGTCCTGCTCCTTGGCCGAGTAGCTGGTCTCCTCGCGGGTCACCGCGTCGGTGGACAGCGGGCGGCCGTCGAGCTCCCACTTCTTGCGGCCGCCGTCGAGCAGCTGCACGTTACCGTGGCCGTAGAGCCGGAAGTACCAGTACGCGTACGCGGCGAACCAGTTGTTGTTCCCGCCGTAGAGGATCACCCGGTCGTCGTTGGCGATTCCCTTGGCCGACAGCAGCTTCTCGAAGCCGGCGCGGTCGACGAAGTCACGGCGCACCGGGTCCTGCAGCTCGGTCTTCCAGTCGATCTTCACCGCGCCCGGGATGTGGCCGCCGTCGTAGGCCGAGGTGTCCTCGTCGACCTCGACGAACACCACCCCGGGGGCGTCGAGGTTCTCTTCGGCCCACTCGGCCGTGACCAACACGTCTTCGCGGCTCATGGGAGCGTTCTCTCCTTCGTAGGATGTGGATCGACGTCAACGAACGGGTCTCGCTACCGCACGCCGGGCGGGGTGGGACATCTCCTGAGAGCGGACCGGCGGGAGCGCCGGCGCGCGCGGATGCCGAGGGGCCGCGGCGTCAGTCAGCTGCTGGACACAGGCTCGAGTCGACGCGGCAGTAGTCGACCGCGCGACGCCTGGTCAGCAAGGTTTGCACGCCAGGAACACTACCGCCAGCTCCCTCGACCTGGGACCCGCGTCCACTAGGTGGGACGGTTCGGAATGCGGAATTCCCGCAGGTCGGAGCGAAAGTTCGTGCCGCCAGGCGGTCAGCCGCCGAGCATCACGTCCCAGGCCTTGCCCTTCACCGAGAGCACCCCCGGCTCGACGGTGACCGCGGTCGGGGTCACCGTGAACGGCAGCTCGCCGGGCTCCAACGTGATTCGGAGCATCTGCAGCAGGCTCGCCTCGAACTGCTCGGGCAACGCCCCGGAGCCGAGCACGCTGTTGCGCAGCTCGAGCCGGCCCGGCACGAAGTTGACCTTGTCCTCGACCAGCTTGATCAGCCCGAACGCGCAGAAGTCGGTCTCCTCGCCGCCGATGTCGGCGGTCGCGCAGATCCGGGCGCCGGCCTGGGTGTCGTCGTCGCTCTCGAGCTCGGCTGCACGCTCGGCCGCCGCCTGCTCCTCGTCGGTGCGCTCGTCGGGGTTGGTCTGCGCGTCCGGCTCGCTGACCGGGTCGATGGTCAGGTTGGTGATCGAGGAGACCAGCGGGTTCTGGGTCTCCAGGATCGCCCGGTTCACGTCCGAGGCCTTGACCCGCACCTGTCCCTCGACCTCCCGCACCTCCACGCCCTGCAGCGTGCCCGAGACGAGGGCGCCCAGCGGGGCGAGCACCCCCATCAGGTCGACGTGCACCTCGAGGTCGCGCAGGGTGTCCTGCACCGGGACCCCCTTGGCGTCGATCGCGACGTGGTCGTACTCCCCGGAGATCGCCTGGGCGAGGAACGAGAACCCGTGCACCTTCACCGAGGGGTCGTCGGTGAGGTTGAACTGCTCGCGGGCGCGCTTGGAGACCTGGTACTCGAAGACGGCCGCCGCACCGAAGTCGGCGACCACGAGCAGCCCGAGCAGGACGAGGAGCGTGATGACCAGCCGGCG
Source organism: Actinophytocola xanthii (assembly GCF_001921205.1). Taxonomy (GTDB): domain Bacteria; phylum Actinomycetota; class Actinomycetes; order Mycobacteriales; family Pseudonocardiaceae; genus Actinophytocola; species Actinophytocola xanthii. The sequence goes on from NZ_MSIE01000101.1 coordinate 18,023, forward strand.
GGTACGCCGCCGTCGCCTGGGTCCGACGCGGGGCTTGTCGGTGTCGGTGGTGGTGGTCATGCCGCCGTTCGCTCCGATTCGCTCGTTGGCCGTCCGGCCCTGCTCGCCGTCGTCCGCTCGTCCAGCCACCGCGCCAGCCGGTCGACCAGTGCTGGCGTCGTCGCGGTCTCCGCGTGCCGCATCCCTCGCTCGAGCCACAGCTCGGCGCGGCCGTCGGTGGCCCGGCGCAGGGCCAGCGGGTGGTCCACGCCCACGTAATGATCCTCGCTGCCGTGTACGAGAAGTAACGGGGTGGGCGGGATGAGGTGGGCGACCTCGATCGGGCTGGGCGGGATGGCGGGCAGCGGCGGCGCGAGCCGGACCCCCAGCGCCCGGATCGCGAGGCGGCCGGGTGGGAGCTCGGCCAGCCAGAACAGCCGGCGCATGGCGTCGGTGTCGCGGGTCCACCAGCGAACGGCCGCGCTGACCGCGACCACCGCGTCCGGCCGTTCCTGTCCGGTGGCGGCATGCAGCAGGGCGACGGAGCCGCCCATGGAGAAGCCGAGCGTCGCCACCCGCTGGTACCCGGCGGCCCGGGCGAGGCGGACCGCGGCGTCGAGGTCGTGGACCTCGTCCGGGCCCGCGGTGCTCCGGCCTCCTGAGCGGCCGTGGCCGCGGAAGTCGAGCGCGACTACGGAGTGTCGTCGGGCGAGGCGGTGCAGGATGCGTGCGACGAACGGTTTCCGGATGTTGTTGGTGAAGCCGTGACCGACCACGACCGCGAGCGTGTTACGGCAATGTTTCCGTCGTACCACCAGTCCCGTGAGTCGCACGCCGTCGCTCGTCCGTTGGTGCACTCGTGTGACGCAAGCGTCACGATCAGGACATTCGACGGGCACACCGGTTATTCTCGCCGAAAGCCACGGAGCGTATCCAGAGAGGCGGGCCTGATGAGCCTCGACCTGCTACTGCTCACCGCGGACCCAACGCCGGGCTCGGTTGTGCCATCCCTGATGTTGTTGCCCCACCATGTGCGTACCCAGGCGCCCGAGGTGACCGCACTGCTCGACGCGGGCTCGCGGGACGTCGTGCTCGTCGACGCCAGAGTGGACCTCGCCGCCGCCAAGAGCCTCTGCCGCCTGCTCACCAGCGGCGGGGACAGCGTGCCGGTGGTGGCGATCGTGAACGAGGGCGGCCTGGTGGCCGTCAACCCCGAGTGGCGGGTGGACGACATCGTCCTGCCCACCGCGGGTCCGGCCGAGGTGGACGCCCGGCTGCGGCTGCTCACCTCGCGCGGTCCGGCCGGCGCGGCGGGTGCCGACGGCGCCCTGCGGCTCGGCGAGCTGGTGATCGACGAGGCGACCTACATGGCGCGCCTGCGGGGTCGTCCGCTGGACCTGACCTACAAGGAGTTCGAGCTCCTCAAGTACCTCGCCCAGCACGCCGGTCGGGTGTTCACCCGGGCCCAGCTGCTGCAGGAGGTGTGGGGCTACGACTTCTTCGGCGGCACGCGCACCGTGGACGTCCACGTGCGACGCCTGCGCGCCAAGCTCGGCACCGAACACGAGCAGATGATCGGCACCGTGCGCAACGTCGGCTACAAGTTCGTCCAGCCGCCGAAGTCCTCGTCCCTACCGGACGGTGTGTCCGAGGGCGTCCACTGAGGACACGATGCCCGGCTGTCCGCCGGGCGGTAGCGTCGGGACGTGCTCACCCTGACCTGGCGCGACGAGCTGCCTGCTGACCCGGCCACCGACCCTGCCGACGGCGAGGGCGCCGTCCGCGAGCTGCTGCTGGCCGCCCGGGCGCACGACGGGCGGCCGGAGGTCGAGGAGACCGGCCCGCTGCCCAGGGAGTTCCGCGGCGGGCGGCACCTGCTGGCCCGGGACGACGCCGGCACGCTGGTCGGCTACGCCCACCTGGACACCGCCGGCGACGCGTTGGGCAACCAGATCGTCGAGCTGGTCGTGCACCCGCGGCGGCGGCGGGCCGGGGTCGGCGGCAGCCTGGTGGCCGAGGTGCTCTCGGTCGAGCACCCGCTGCGGATCTGGTCGCACGGGGACCACCCGGCGGCGGTCCGGCTCGCCGCACGCTTCGGCCTGGCGAGGGTGCGGGAGCTGCACCGGATGCGGCTAGGTCCGACCGGCGAGCTGCCCGCGCCGGTACTGCCCGACCAGACCACCGTCCGGACCTTCGAACCGGGTCGGGACGAGGAGGCGGTGGTGGCGGTCAACGCCCGTGCCTTCGACTGGCACCCCGAGCAGGGCCAGCTCACCGTCGAGGAACTGGTGGCGACCGAGCGGGAGTCGTGGTTCGACCCGGCCGGCTTCTTGCTCGCCGAGCGCGCGGGCCGGATCGTCGGATTTCACTGGACCAAGATTCACCCGGACGGGGTAGGCGAGGTGTACGTCGTCGGGGTGGACCCGGACGCGCAGGGCGGGGGGCTCGGCAGAGCGCTGACCCTTGTCGGACTGCACCACTTGCGCCAGGTCGGAGCGGACGAGATCATCCTCTACGTTGAGTCCGACAACTTACCCGCGGTGACGGTGTATTCCCGGCTGGGATTCTTCGTCGAGGCCACAGACGTGGCCTACCAGCACTGAAAGTCACTCGAATGGGCGTTGCTGAAGGCAACAAAGGTCACAATACGGGGTTGTTCACCTTCCGTTTACCTCGATAGCGGACCCCGTCCACCCCCCTTCCCTAGCGTCCGCGCTGTGCCGTCCGGATAACCGAGGCGCGCGCCTGAGTTGACATCGAACACCTCGAGAGGATCCAGTGAAGCGCATCCGCTACGGCCGCATCGCGGCCATCGTCACCGCCGGCGCGCTGGCGCTCACCGCTTGCGGCAATGACCCCGTCGAATCGAACACCGACGGCGGTGGCGACACCGGCGGCTCCGAGCAGGCCAGCGTCTCCGGCGACATCGCCGGTGCCGGCGCCAGCTCGCAGGAGTCCGCCATGCAGGCCTGGATCGCCGGTTTCCAGTCGGCGAACCCAGACGCGAACATCACGTACGACCCCGTCGGCTCCGGCGGCGGTCGCACCCAGTTCGGTGAGGGCGCCGTCGCCTTCGCCGGTTCGGACTCCGTGATGGACGACGAGGAGCGCGCGGCCGCCAAGGAGCGCTGCGGCGACGACGCCATCCACCTCCCGCTCTACATCAGCCCGATCGCGGTGATCTACAACCTCGAGGGCGTCGACAACCTCCAGCTCTCGCCGGCCACGCTGGCGGGGATCTTCGACCGGAAGATCACCACCTGGAACGACCCGAGGATCGCCGCGGACAACCCGGACGCGCAGCTGCCCAGCACGCCGATCAGCGCCGTGAACCGGTCCGACGAGTCGGGCACCACCGAGAACTTCACCGAGTACCTCTCCGCGGTGGCCGGCCCGGCGTGGCCGCACGAGCCCAGCGGTGACTGGCCGGTGCAGGGCGGCCAGTCCGCGCAGGGCACCTCGGGTGTCGTGCAGACCGTCCAGGGCGGCCAGGGCACCATCGGCTACGCCGACGCCAGCAAGGCCGGCGAGCTGGGCGTGGCAAAGATCAAGGTCGGCGACGCCTTCGTCGAGCTGTCCGCCGAGGCGGCCGCGAAGGTCGTCGACGAGTCCCCGAAGGCCGAGGGTGTGCCGGAGGGCGACCTGGCGATCGACCTCAAGCGGGACACCACCGCCGAGGGCACCTACCCGATCGTCCTCGTCTCCTACACCATCGTCTGCAAGAACTACAGCGACAAGGCCCAGGGCGACCTGGTGAAGGCGTTCGTCAGCTACGTCGCGAGCAGCGAGGGCCAGGATGCCGCGGCCGAGTCCGCTGGCTCCGCGCCGATCTCCGACACGCTCCGCTCGGACGTCGAGGCCTCGATCGAGTCCATCGCCGTCGGCAGCTGAGTCGGGCCGACACCTTGTTACGGTCTGCACCGCCGAGCGGGCGGTCACCTTCGGGTGGCCGCCCGCCCGGGCCAGCCCGCCCCACCCCGCTCACGGAGACTGTGCAGTGACCACAACGGGCGAACCGGCGACCAGCACGACGCCGCCGGCGAAACAGCGCACCCGCACGCCACAACGCCCAGGCGACATCGTCTTCTCGTTCAGCGCGAAGGCCGCCGGCGTCCTGATCCTGATCATCCTCGCCGCCGTCGCCGCGTTCCTGGTGGCCCAGGCGTGGCCGGCGATCCAGACCGACTCCACGGAGCTGAGCGAGCGGGTTCACTGGCTCGGTCAGGGCAGAACCCTGCTCGGGTACGTCGGCCCGCTGGTCTTCGGCACCGTTCTCGCCGCGCTCATCGCGCTGCTGATCGCCACGCCGGTCGCGATCGGCGTGGCGCTGTTCATCTCCCACTACGCGCCGCGCCGGCTGGCCACGAGCTTCGGTTACGTGATCGACCTGCTGGCGGCCATCCCCAGCGTGGTCTATGGCCTGTGGGGCGCCCTGTGGCTGATGCCCAAGCTGTTCCCGGCCTTCCAGTGGCTCGCCGACAACCTGGGGTTCATCCCGCTGTTCGCGGGGCCCGCCGGTGACCCGCCGCGCACGATCCTCACCGCCGGCATCGTGCTCGCGGTGATGATCCTGCCGATCATCACCGCGGTGTCCCGTGAGGTGTTCCTGCAGACGCCGACGCTGCACGAGGAGGCTTCGCTGGCGCTGGGGGCCACGCGGTGGGAGATGATCCGCATGGCGGTGCTCCCGTTCGCCCGCTCCGGCGTGATCAGCGCCGCGATGCTGGGCCTGGGCCGCGCGCTCGGCGAGACCATGGCCGTCGCCATGGTCCTCTCGCCGGGGCTGGCCTACTCGATCTTCCTCCTCCAGCCCGGTCAGCAGCAGAACATCGCGGCCAACATCGCGCTGAAGTTCCCCGAGTCCAGCGGTCTCGGGGTGAACGTGCTGATCTTCACCGGCCTGGTGCTGTTCTTGATCACCTTGCTGGTCAACATGCTTGCGCGGTGGATCGTCTCGCGGCGCGCCGAGTTCTCGGGGGCGAACTGATGACCAGGGTGCAGACCCCGCACGGGGAGAGCGCGGACACCGCCAGCCTGCGCGGCCCGAAGCTCTCCCACGGCAAACTTCCCCGCTTCACCCCACTCGCCGTGTTCGCCGGCTCGCTCGTGGCCGTCGGCGCGCTGTTCGCCTTATTGGGCTCGTTCTCCGTGCCGCTGACCGTGTTCCTCGGCGTGATCCTGCACGCGGTCGTGCTGCTGGTGCTCACCCAGGTGGTCGAGGGGCGCCGTGCCGCCATCGACAGGCTGGCCACCACGGCGATGTACTCCGCGTTCGGGCTGGCCCTGATCCCGCTGGTCAGCCTGCTGTGGACGGCGGTCCAGGAGGGCCTCGAACGGTTCGACGGGTACTTCCTGTCCTACACCATGCGTGGGGTGTTCGGCGGCATGGACGCCGGCGGCGCCTACCACGCGATCATCGGCACGGTCGAGATCACGCTCTTCGCGACGCTGATCTCGGTCCCGATCGGCCTGCTCACCGCCGTCTACCTGGTGGAGTACGGCCCCTCGAGGCTGGGCCGGGCGATCACCTTCTTCGTCGACGTGATGACCGGCATCCCGTCGATCGTGGCCGGTCTGTTCGCCTACGCGCTGTTCGCCCTGTTCCTCGGGCCGGGCGTGCGGATGGGCGTGGTCGGCTCGGTGGCGCTCGCGGTGTTGATGATCCCGGTGGTCGTCCGGGCCTCCGAGGAGATGCTCAAGCTGGTGCCCAACGAGCTGCGGGAGGCGGCCTACGCGCTGGGTGTTCCCAAGTGGCTCACGATCGTTAAGGTCGTGTTGCGCACCGCCGCGGCCGGCATCGTCACCGGTGTGATGCTGTCCATCGCCCGGGTCATCGGCGAGACCGCTCCATTGCTGATCACCGTCGGCGTGGCCGACTCGGTCAACTACAACCTGTTCGACGGTAGAATGATGACGCTGCCGGTGTACGTGTTCCGCCAGTACAGCCAGGGCCTCGCGCCCAACGGCGTCACCACGATCAACTACGACCGGGCCTGGGCCGCGGCGCTGACGCTGATCATCATCGTCATGCTGCTGTTCGCGGTGGCCCGGCTGGTCTCCCGATTCTTCTCGCCCAAGACCGGACGCCGCTGAGCCGGCAGCAGCGCACGACTACGCGCACGACAAGGAAGACGATGGCGAAGCGACTGGACATCTCCGACCTCAACATCTACTACAGCGACTTCCTCGCGGTGGAAGGCGTGACGATGGCGATCGAGCCGCGGTCGGTCACCGCGTTCATCGGTCCGTCCGGCTGCGGCAAGTCCACCGTCATCCGCTCGCTGAACCGGATGCACGAGGTCATCCCCGGGGCGCGGATCGAGGGCCGGATCGCCCTGGACGGCGAGGACCTCTACGGCCGCGAGGTCGACCCGGTGCGGGTGCGCCGGCAGATCGGCATGGTCTTCCAGCGGCCCAACCCGTTCCCGACCATGTCCATCCACGCGAACGTGATCGCCGGCATGCGGCTGAACAACAAGCGCATGTCCAAGGCGGCCGCCGACGAGGTCGTCGAGCGGTCGCTGCGCGGGGCGAACCTGTGGAACGAGGTCAAGGACCGGCTCAACCGGCCCGGCTCCTCGCTCTCCGGCGGTCAGCAGCAGCGGCTGTGTATCGCCAGGGCCATCGCCGTGCAGCCGGACGTGCTGCTGATGGACGAGCCGTGCTCCGCGCTCGACCCGATCTCCACGCTGGCCATCGAGGACCTGATCGGCGAGCTGAAGCAGGAGTACACGATCGTCATCGTCACCCACAACATGCAGCAGGCGGCGCGGGTGAGCGACCAGACCGCGTTCTTCAACCTCGCCGGGGTCGGCCAACCGGGCAAGCTGATCGAGATGGACGCGACCGAGAAGATCTTCTCCAACCCGAGCAAGAAGGCGACCGAGGACTACATCTCCGGCCGCTTCGGCTGATCCCCGGCGTTCACACCCGGGAACCTCGCAGGTCCGAGTTCCGTCACAATGGGGATCCCACGGTCACCGGGTTGGTACCGTGCGGGTGCCACACGTGAGACAACAGGGGTCGGATCATGCTTGACGCAGGCGGGGGCGGCGGCATCGTCGCCAGCGCGAAGATGTTCGCCAGGGCGGCGTCCGAGGGATCCTTCGCGGTCAACGAGACCGGCGGCCAGGCGCTCCTGGCCGCCATTCGCGAGATGCGCGACTGGATCGACGGGAAGATGGGCGACTTCGGGCTGCTCCAGCAGGAGCCGGCGCTGGGGTCGAGCGACGGAGCCCAGACCATCAAGCCCTATGTCGTGAACGTGGCCGTGGACCAGCAGGGCTTCATCACGATGCTCACCGAGTTCCGCGCCTCCCTCGACGAGGCCGAGCAGGGCATCAACGCCGCGATGGCCAGCTACCAGGAAATGGACACCGGCATCGGTGGCCGGTTCCCCGCCCAGGCCTGAGGAGAGAGCATCCAGTGAGGCGAACGGCTCTGCTCGTCACCGCGGCGGCGATGCTCGTGTTCGGACTGGTCGGTTGCTCGGAGGAGACCGCGGGAGACCCGGGTGCCAGCGGCGACAACGGTGGTCTCACCGACGTGCCGTCGTTCCCGGAGGACACCGCCACCAGCGAGGCACCGACCCAGCCCAGCGAGGCGGAGTCCGGCACGACCGACCTCCAGCCCTGTGAGCTGCTCACCGACGCCGAGATGGCCCAGTTGAGCCTCGGTGCCGGGAACGAGGCGGAGATCGGCCCGGCGCGGCGTTGCCAGTGGCAGGCATCGGGCCAGCACACCGTCACGGTCGGCGTCATCGACGAGCTCGGCATCGACGAGGTGGTCTCGACCACCGAACCGGAACCGACCACCGTCGGAGGCCATGACGCCGTGCGGTACTCCACCGCCGGTGGCGTCTGCGCCCTGGCGATCGCCGTTACGGAGTCGTCGCGAGTGGATGTGTCCGGAGTGGCGGGCGGCGATATGACCAAGGCCTGCACGGTGGCCACCAGGGCCGCTGAGCTGGTCGAACCGAAGTTGCCCTGATCGGGAGTTGTGGAGATGGCACCTCGAAACCGACAGCCGGTCGCCGACAGCGACTACGGGGACGACGGCTTCAACAGCGAAGGCCACTACGACCCCACCTATGACCGCGGCAGCCGGTACTACATCGACCGCGGGCACACCTCGGACACCCGCGACGACGTCCGGCAGGACGCGGAGCAGTCGGCCGACGTCCAGGAGGCGGGCGGAAGCTGGCTGGACAACCTCATCAACCGCTTCACGCGGCAGGGCCGGGTCGAGACCGCCTACAACGAGGGGCTGACCAACCAGGCCGCAGAGCTCGCCCAGGGCGTCGAGACGCGTCAGCCTCCGGGGATCCTGGCCGCGAACTACATGAGCGTCGCCCACCCCGAACTCAAGACGATGGTCACCGACGGCGTCGACCCCGACGCCGTCGGCGAGATGGGCGACCTCTGGATCGAGGCGGGCAACGCGATGACCCGCTTCCAGGAGGGGGTCGGGACCGCGATCAACAACAGCGAGACCGACTGGCAGGGCCAGGCCGGCAACTCGGCCCGCACGTTCATGGCCGACGTCGGCAACTGGGTCGGCTCGGCCGGGCAGAGCGCCCAGCTCGCCGGCACCCAGACCAACATCCAGGCCTCCGCCCTGGCCGAGGCGCGCCGGGCCATGCCGGAGCCGGTGGCTTTCGACGCCGCGGCGGCGAACCGGGACCTGCAGTCCACCATGGACCCGGTCCAGATGATGGCCAAGTACGACGCCTACATGGCCCAGTACAACGCCCAGCAGGAGGCGCACCAGCGGGCCGCGCAGGTCGTGACCAACTACGACAGTGGCCTGGGCAGCGCGAGCACCATGCCCGCGTTCGCCCCACCGCCGGTGATGTCCGACTCCAGCGGCTCGATCAGCAGCACCGACGCCAGCGCGATGCGGACCTTCGCCGGAGACGCCTCGACGAACCCGAACGGCGCCGGCGCCGGTGGCTCGGCCAGTGGTGCCGGGAGCGCGGGCGGTTCGGGCGGCTCGACGGCGTCCATCCCCTCGGGCGGCTCGGGTGGTTCCGGTGGCTCGGGCGGTGGCTCGGGCGGTTCCGGTGGCGGCGGTGGTGGCGGCAGCGTCCAGCTCCCCGGCGGTGGTGGCGGCTCGGGTTCGGGCGGCGGTTCGGGCGGTGGTTCGGGCAACGGCCTCGGCAACGGACTCGGCAACGGCACCACCAACCCCAGCGAGATCAACCCGAACCCGCCCGGTCTCGGCCAGTTCCCCACCAACGGTGCCGGCGGTCCCGGACAGGGGCCAGGCCAGGGCGGTGGCGGGCCGAACGTCGGCACGCCGCTGCCCCTCGGCGCGCTGCCGCCCGGTGGTCAGGTCGACGACCTCGAGCGGCGCGGTGCCGGGAGCTCGCGCGGGTTCGGCCCGGGCGGCGGGTTCGGCCCGGGGTCGGGCGGGGGTCCCGGCGGTCCCGGCGGCGGCAGTGGTGCTGGCGGCGGCCTGGCCGGCCGCGGCGGCTTCGGTGGCGGCGGCA
>NZ_MSIE01000102.1 GCF_001921205.1 Actinophytocola xanthii
CGATGATCTCGTCGGCGTCGTAGCGCTTCATTCGTGCCGCTCCGGGATTCCAGCTCATCACGTGCCCGCCGGTGCCGAGCATGAATATCCCGTAGTCCTGCACGCTCTGCACCAGGTTGCGGAACCCGTCCTCCGGGGGCGGCGCGGTGGGCATGGAACCACTCTGCCGGATCTGCGGCACGATCTCCTCACCGAACCACCGGGGAATCACTCGTGGGTCGCGGGAAACTCACCCAGTTGACCTTCCCGCGACCCTCGAACTTCACCACACCCATCTCGATGCGAGCCACCCCACCAAGTGCGACTCGGTCGTCGAGAGCCGGGCTCTCACTCGCATACTCTGCCCGCGCTGGGGCTTCGGGGCGAGACGCAGCGGGCTCAGCCCCGGTAGTGCACGTGCACCAGCGGTTGAACGAGGGAACGCACCAGGTCCGACCAGGCGAAAGTCAGTCGACCAGGCCCTCCCGGCGCGCGATGGCGACCGCCTCGAGCTTGGAGCGGGCGTTGAGCTTGTCGAGGATGCGCTGGACGTGGTTGCGCACGGTGTTCCGGGTGACCCCCAGCCGCTCGCCGATCTCGTCGGTGCTGGCGCCGCCGGCCAGCAGCACCAGGGTCTGCTGCTCCCGGGCGGTGAGCGCGACGCCGCCGCTGCCCCGGGACCGACGGGTGAGCCGTTCCAGCACACCGGCCAGCAGCCCCGGGCCGAACGCGGCCTCACCGGCCGCGACCTGCCGGACCGCCGTCTCCAGCTCGTCGAGCCGCGCGGACTTGAGGACCAGGCCCGCCCCGCCGGCCTCGGCGACCCGGGTCGCGACCGACGCGTTCGCCTCCGCCGTCAGCACGAGGACCCGGGCGCCGCCGGCGCTCAGCTCGCCGATCACGCTGACCCCGTCGCCGTCGGGCAGCCGCCGGTCGAGCACCACGACGTCGGGGTGGTGCTGCCCGGCCTCCGCGCGGGCCTCGGCGATCGACCGCGCCCGGGCGACGACGGTGATACCGTCAGCCTGTTCGAGGGCAAGTCCGATCGCCTCGGCGACCATGTCGTGGTCCTCGACGAGCAGCACCCGGCTCGAGGCCGGCGGTGGCTGGTGCGTCATAGGCGAATCCCTGGGCCGCGGGTGGGCTTCGCGTCGATGCTACCCCCGTGAGCAGGACCGAGGGCGTCCGCGTAGTGACGGAGAGCACGTCCTGACGGGAACGTACCGCACCGGTGCTCCGTTGTAATGGATGGTCGCTGCCTGAGCCAGGACGGACTGAGCTTTCCGGCGGTGAGAATCCCCCAGTCACCTCCGACGCAGCCCGGTCCGCTGCGCCAGCGACCAGAACCGCCGGCCGGACGGAATCCCCCAGCCGCCGGCCGGCGGCCACCTCTTCACTGTCCATAACGGACTATACACAGTCTACTGTGGAGAAACGTTGTGGTTCCCCGGAGAAACCCCAGATCGGTTCCGTTCGTCGTGCGCGGGGACGGTTCCCCGGGTTACGTTGGCCGGGCGCTCCGTCGTCCAGGCCGACACCCCTGCTGTTCCGGGAGGACAACGTGGTCCAACACATCGCTCGCCGCACGCTGCTGACCGGGCTTGGACTCGCCGGAGCGGCGAGCCTCGCCGCGCCCGGTCTCGCCTCGGCCGCACCCGCGGCGGCGGTCGACCCCTTCGACCTCCACTTCCGCATCCGGCACAAGTACCGGCCGTTCGACCTGATCGCACCGCGTTTCGTGCAGTACGACACGGCGGTCGCGCCCGCGGCCGCCCGCAACGCGCTGGTCGTCACCGACGTGCGACCACGCGCCCCCTACGCCGCTGTCGAGGTCGAGGTCCGCTCGCTCTCGGGCACCGTGCTCGCCGGCCTGGCCGGCGACGGCGTGTCGGTGCTCGGCGGCTACACCGGCGGACGGGCCACGATCGAGGTCACCGCGGGCGGCACCACCACGGTCGTGGACAGCGTTCCGGCCACCCTGGCGGCGCCGTTCCGCCTCGCGGTCGTGGTCAACGAGAACGCGGTGACCGTGCTGGCCGACCCGACCAACACCGGCACCGGCTGGCAGCCGCTGCTCACCGAGCGGGACGGCGTGCGGGCGCTGGTCGACCTCCGTGACCCGGCGGTGCTTGGCCGACTCGGCTACGCCTACGGGGGCCGGGACACGGTGACCCTCGGTCGGGTCCGCGCGGGCTACTTCGGCCAGGCCGGCGTGCGCGACCCGCACGTGGTGCAGCACGCCGACGGGCGGCCCTTCGTGCGCGACGGCAAGCTCTACCTCACGCTGACCCAGGCCGGCCTCGGGTTCTTCCAGCAGGCGCACTGGGGTGTCTGGACCCTCGACCTCGCCGACCCGACCCGGCTCGAGCAGGTCGCGCACCTGTTCTTCGCCCGCGACGGGGTGGTGCTGGGCGACCACGCCGGGCAGATCGTCTGGGACGGCCGCCGGTTCATCCTCGCGATGAGCTCATGGGGCGACTTCGACGGCTCCGGGGTGCACATCAGGCACACCACGACCACCGCGAACGTGCTGTCCGGCGTGCACGTCCTGCCGACCGAGCCGCTGCCGCTGCCGACCTCGGTCAGCTCGTGGGACCCGGCGTTGACCAGGATCGGCGGGCGCTGGCACGTGGCGTTCGTGGAGAGCCCGGCCCAGGCGCCCGCGTTCGTCTTCCACCCGGCGCTCGCCGTCGGGCCGCGCGGTGCCGCCTACGACGAAGGGCTGGAGCTCATGGGCGCGGACCTGTCGGTCGACCAGACCGAGGGGACGATCCTGCAGCGGTTCGGGTCAAGCTGGTACGTGCTGGCCTCGGACGGGGACGCGCGCCAGTATCCGGTCTACGACCTGCGGATGCGGTTGCTCGGCACGCTGGACGCCCCGTACGGCACGAACATCCCGCATCCCATGATCGTCCCGGTCCGGGACGGCTGGTGGCTGCTCACCTTCGACGGCACCCAGTACGCCGAGCCGGTCCTGGGCTACGGCGGCCACGGCGACTTCGTCGTGATGGACGCCCGGGCGTGACCCGGCTCAGGCGGCCATGATCCCGGTGCAGGCGAAGTCGAGGCGCTTGGCCACCGAGACCGCCTGGTCGGCGAAGCGCTCGTAGAAGCGGACGAGCAGGGCGAGCGAGGTCGCGCTGGGGATGCCGTAGGCCCACGAGGTGTCGGTGATCCGGTTCATGAGCTCGGCGTGGATCGCGTCGACGGTCTGGTCGGTCTCGTTGAGCTGGGCGTAGCCCCCGCTTCGCGGCTCGCGCAGCAGCTCGACCAGGCGGTCGGCCATCCCGGCGGCGACCGTCCCCAGCTCGGTGACGGCGCCGGTCAGCTCGGCCGGGACGACACAGGCAGGATGGGCGAGCCGGGCGGTGTCGGCGATGTGGGCGGCCAGATCCCCCATCCGCTCGATCTTGTCCGCGCAGTGCACCGCCGTGATCACCAGGCGCAGGTCCGAGGCCACCGGGGCCTGGAGCGCGAGCAGCCGTTGGGCGGTCTCGTCGCATCGGTCCCTGGCGAGGTCGATCTCCCTGTCGGCGGCCACCACCCGCTCGGCCAGCTCGTGGTCGGCCTCGAGTACCGCGCGGCCCGCCGACCTGAGCGCCTCGACGGCCTGCGCGCACATCGCGCTCAGCTGCTCGCGCAGCGACTCCAGCTCGCTGTGGAAACTGTCTCGCATGCCGTTGTTCCCCTGTCGTTACCCCGGTGGACAGACCAGGGTACCCGTAATTCGGCAGGGGGAAATGTCCCCTTTCGAGGGAAATGCGAGGTCGCGGGCGTAACCGGGCGTCACGCCCGAGGGCTCAGGCCGCGTCTCGGTTCTGTTCTGCGGGCGGGGAGACGTTGAGCACGGCGGTCAGCGGGATCAGGCTCAGCATCCGGTCCGGCGGTGCGTGCCACACCCGAACCCCGACCCACGTCTCGCCGGTCTGCGGGTCCAGCTCGACGGGACCGATCACCTCGCCCACGCGGAACCGTTCGCCGTCCCGATCGCGCAGGAGGAACGTCACCATCGACCCGCACAGCGGGCTGTTCTCGGCTGGACGGGGCATCGAAGTCCACCTCGCATGCGTCGTTCTTGACCAGGCGTCGAGTGAAGTACCCACCCGGCGGGTCGGTCACACCTACCGAACCACATGAGTACGGTCGGTGACAGGTCCGATCGAAGGGTCTCAGCGCGTCGTCAGCACGCGCAGGGCGTACTCGCTCGCCGCGATCAGCACCCGGCGGGTCGACTCGGGGTCCCGCGCGTCGCAGTCGACGACCGCGACGTCGGCGGACAGGCCGAGGGCGTCGCGGATCTCGCCGTGGCGGAACGGGTGGGCGTTGTCGAAGCGGTTGACCGCGACGAGGAACGGCATCTCCCGCGACTCGAAGTAGTCGATGGCGGCGAAGCAGTCGGACAGGCGCCGGGTGTCCACCAGGACGATCGCCGCGATCGCGCCCCGCACGATCTCGTCCCACATGAACCAGAACCGGTGCTGGCCCGGGGTGCCGAACACGTAGAGCACCAGGTCGTTGCCCAGCCGGAGCCGGCCGAAGTCCATCGCGACGGTGGTCGTCTCCTTGCCCGGTACCGCGTCCACCTCGTCCACGCCGATGCTGGCCGCGGTCATCGCCGCCTCGGTGCGCAGCGGGCCTATCTCCGACACCGAGCCGACGAACGTCGTCTTGCCCACCCCGAACCCGCCCGCCACCACGATCTTGGCCGCGGTGATCCCGCTACTGGTGTTCGTGAAGTCCACGAGGACCCTTTCGATCTCTTGCGATCTGTCGTGCCGCCGCGCCCCCTGGGCCGGTGCGTCCGGGGGTCGAGTCTCCGCCGACGGCGTTGCCGCCGTCGCTCGACCCGCCGGAGGTGTCCGCCCATTCTGCCGACCCGGGGGACGGCACGGTGTGGCGGAGGGTGGAACGGCGTTTCGCGCCGCACCCGATCGGGCACTCGATCACATGACCATTCCCACACCGCCGGACCCCATCCCGCCGAGCCCGAGTCCGGAGCCGCAGCCGACCGATCCACCGCAGCCGCCGGTGCCTCCTGGGCCTGACCCGCGGCCGCCGACACCCACCCCCGACCCGAACCCGACCTCCGTTTCGGGGCGCTGACCAGCGGGTATACCGCCACCATGGCGATGTCGACGCACACCGAGACCGAACGCAAGTACAAGGTGAAGGCGACGACGCAGCTCCCGCCGCTCGACGGGATCAGCGGGGTGGCGCAGGTGAGCGACCCCACCGGCACCAGCCTCGAGGCGGTCTACTACGACACCGCCGACCTGAGGTTGCTGCGGCACGGGGCGACGCTGCGCCGGCGCACCGGCGGGGCCGACGCCGGCTGGCACCTGAAGATTCCGGTCGAGGCCGACACGCGTACCGAGCTGCGGGAGCCGCTGGACGGCGAGGGCGGGCCGCCCGAGTCGCTCCGCGACCTGGCGCTGGGCATGTCGCGTGGCGCCGCCCTGCGCCCGGTGGCCAGGGTCGCCACCGAACGGGTGACCCGAGAGCTCCTGGACCGCGGTGGCGAGCTGCTGGCGGAGGTCACCGACGACACGGTGACCGCCACCGCGCTGACCGACCCCATGCGGACCCGGGAGTGGCGCGAGCTCGAGGTCGAGCTGGCCGAGGGTGCCCCGCCGGAGGTGCTCGACCGGGCCGAGAAGGTGTTGCGCCGGGCCGGCGCCCGGCGGGCCACCAGCCCCTCCAAGGTGACCCGGGTACTCACCCCCCGGCCACTGACCCGGGTCGGCGCGTCCCCGGCCCCGACTGCCGGGGACGTCGTCCTGGGTTATCTCGCCGACCAGGTGTCCGCGCTCGTCCGCCACGACATCGGGGTCCGCCGCGACACCGAGGACGCGGTGCACCAGATGCGGGTCGCGGTCCGTCGCCTGCGCAGTGCGCTGCGGGTGTTCGGCCGGGTCGTCGACCGCGGCCGGACTGCCTCGCTCGACGACGAGCTGCGCTGGCTGGGCCGCCGGCTGAGCCCGGCGCGTGACCTGGAGGTGCAGGAGCAGCACCTCCGCGCCTCGGTCGCCGCCATGCCGGAGGAGCTGGTTCTCGGGCCGGTGGCGGCGCGCCTCACCCGGTACTTCTCGCCGGAGGCGGCCGCCGCGCGCAAGGACGTGGACAGGACGTTGCGCAGCCGGCGCTACCGTGAGCTGCTCGACGCCCTGGACGACCTGCTGGCCGACCCGCCGCTGACGCCGCGGGCGCGCCGTCCCGCGGACCGCGAGCTGCCCCGGCACGTTGGTCGCGCCTACCGCAAGCTCGCTCGCCGGATGGAGACGCTGCCCGACGGGCCCGGCCGGGACGTCGCTCTGCACGGCCTGCGCAAGGCCGCGAAGCGGTTCCGGTACGCGGCGGAGTGCGTGGAGCCCGCGGTGGGCCGGAAGGCCCGCCGTGCGCGCAAGGCGGCGAAGGCGTTCACCCAGTCGCTCGGCGAGCACCAGGACACGGTGGTGGCTCGCCCGTTGCTGCGGGACCTGGCGGTTCACGCACACCAGGCGCGGGAGAACGGGTTCACCTTCGGCATGCTCCACGAGCAGGAGCGGCGGCGCGGCGCCGACGCCGAGCGCGAGCTGCCGCGCAGGTGGTCGGAGCTCTCCCGGCGCGGCGACTTGTCCCAGGGCTGACCGGTCGGCCGGCCGCTTCACCGGCTGAGGACAGGGTGCGCAGGGGGCCGAGGGCTGCCTCGACCCCTGCGCATGCGCACCGGTAGCGCCTCCTCAGCGCCCGGACCGGTCCGCCCCCATTCCGCCCTGCATGCCCTGGTCGTCCATGCCGAGCCCTCGCTCGGACGCGGTGCCGAAGCCGCCGCCGTCGGGGTCCATGTCCTGCGCGCTCATGTCGCCGATCGTCACGTCCCCGCCCCCGCTCATGTCCCCGCTCATGTCCCCGCCGATCGGCTCGCCGCCGGGGCTCATGCCGTAGAACTGGTACAGCGTCTGCTGCTCCTCCGGGGTCATCAGGTCGCCCTGGGCTTCGATCCGCGGCGCCTCCCTGACCTGGGCCTTCTCGACGGGTACCTGCAGCTGGTCCTGGTGCAGCTCCGCGCGCTGCAACGGGATGAAGATCTCCTTCTGGCCGAACATCCCGATGTTCACCGTCGCCCACACCGGGTCGCCGGTGACCTCGTCCAGCCAGATCCGCTTCACCGCGCCGATCTTCTCCCCGTGCGGGTCGACGACCTGGCAGTCGTACAGCTGGTTCACCATCTCCTGGCCAATCATGGGGTCTCCCACTCCTGTGTAGACGGTCGAGACCCCGGGATGATGCCCCCCGCCGTCGAGCGATATGCCGTTTCCGACGGTGTTCCACTCGACCGAGCGACATCCGGCGAGCAGCGGTAACGCCTGGTCAGCGCCAGGGACCGGTCGGGTCCAGCTCGGCGAGAACGGCCAGCAGTAGAGGAGGCTCGAGCGTGCCCGACAACGCCTCGATCTCCGACCAGGGCACCCAGGCGTGGCCGACGAGCTCGGCCAGCTCCTCGGGCGTCAGCCCGCGGGGAGCCAACCGAGGCCGGTCCTGCGGGTAGCGCGCCAGGAAGAACGGCTCGGGACCCACCTTGTGCTGGCCGTTCCAGAACATGTCGCGGTGGACGGTGACCGATCGGTCGAGGATCGCCGTCGGGTCCAGCCCGGTCTCCTCGACCAGTTCCCGGCCCGCCGCCTCCAGTGGCGTCTCGCCCGGCTCGACACCGCCGCCGGGGGGTTCCCACAGCAGGGTCCCGTCGGTCGGGTCACGCCAGTTGAGGAGCAGGACCCGGTTCGCCCGGTCCAGGCAGACGATGCGGACGGCCGGGCGGTGGGTGGCCATCTCAGGCCTCGTTGCCGGCGTCGAGGTCGCGCACGCCCTGGAAGCCGAGCTGACCGGCCCCCGCCCCGCCGACCTGGGCCGGCTCGAGCAGGAAGGCCTCGTGGTCGCCGGTGTCGTAGCGGTCCAGGACCAGCCCGACGAACCACTGCGCGCAGTCCACGAGCAGCGGCACCCCACCCGGTCCCGCTCGCCAGGAACACCGCGCGAACTTGTCCTCGTCGAACCCGGTGACGGTCCCGAACAGCTCGGCCAGGTCCCGGTTCTCCGCCGTCGGCAGGTGCACCCCGAGCCGGTCGGCTCCCTGGGCGACGCCGTGGGTGTGGTTGCGCTTGGACAGCCAGACCATGAACCGCGGCGGGTCGATGCCGCACTGGCTCGCGAACCCGACGAGGCAGCCGGCGCGCCGGCGGCCGTCGTTGGCGGTGACGATGAGCATCGGGTAGTCCAGCTGACCGACGAGCGCGTTGAAGTCAGCCATCCGCCGTGTTCCTCTCAACCGTGCCGGGCTCCGCGGACACCGTAGCGCTGCCTCACGCCGGGTATGTGATCACCTCCGTCGCCTTGACCGCCGCCCACAGCGGCCGGCCGGGGGACAGGCGGAGCTCCGCGACCACGGCCGGGGTCACGTCGGCGAGAACGGGTGGGTTGCCCGCCAACCGCACCCGCACGGTGTGCGCGTGCTGCTCGACGTCGGCGACGGTCACCGGCCAGCTGTTGCGTGGACTGCCCGCCACCGGCTCGGGGTGCAGGCCGACGGCGGACGGCGGAAACGCGACGTGGACCGGGCCGGCCGCCGGCTCCGCGACCGTGAACCGGCCGCCGTCGGCGAGCCGGACCGTGGTGCCGGACGCTAGGCCGCGGTACAGGTTCAGCCCGACCAGCGTCGCGACGTAGTCGGTGCGCGGGCGCCGGGCCACTTCGGCGGGCGCCCCCTGCTGGACGACCTGGCCGTGCTCGACGATGACGATCCGGTCGGCCAGCACCATCGCGTCCAGCGGGTCGTGGGTCACCAGCAGGGTCCGCCCGCCGTACTCCGCCAGGTGGTGCCCGAGCGAGGAGCGCACGTGCAGGCGGGTACTCGCGTCGAGCGCCGCGAGCGGCTCGTCGAGCAGCAGCACCGCCGGCTCGGTGACCAGGGCGCGCGCCAGCGCCACCCGCTGGGCCTGCCCGCCGGAGAGCGCGCGCGGGCGAGCCGCCGCCCGATCGGCCAGTCCCACCCGCTCGAGCCAGGACCGGGCCCGTTCCCGCGCCCCCGCCCGGTCCATCCCGCGCGCACGCGGGCCGAACGCGACGTTCTCGAGCACGGACAGGTGGGCGAACAGCAGGTAGTCCTGGAAGACCACACCGACGCCCCGCCGCTCCGGGGGGACGAACACCGTCGGCGGCTCGTCCCACACCTCCTCGTCGAGCCGTACCTGCCCGGCGTCGACCGGCAGCAGGCCCGCGACCGCGCGCAGGGCGGTGGTCTTGCCGGCGCCGTTGGGACCGAGCAGCGCGACGACCTCGCCCGGCTCGACGGTCAGCGTCAGGTCCAGGCGGAACGTGCCGCGGTCGACCCGGAGGGCGGCATGCAGGGTCACGGCGCCCCGCCGATCCACCGGTCCCGCAGGCTCACCAGCACGGCCACCGACACCACCAGCAGCACGATGCTCAACGCGATCGCCGCACCTGGGTCGGTCTCCAGGGCGAGGTAGACCGCGAGCGGCATCGTCGTCGTCCGGCCCGGGAAGTTGCCGGCGAAGGTGATCGTGGCGCCGAACTCGCCCAGCGCCCTGGCCCAGCACAGCACGGTGCCGGCGACCAGGCCGGGCATGATCGAGGGCAGGGTCACCCGGCGGAACGCGACCCACCGCGTCGCCCCCAGGGTGGCCGCGGCCTCCTCGAAGCGCGGGTCGGCCGCCCGCAGCGCACCCTCCACCGCGATCACCAGGAACGGCATGGCCACGAACGCCTCGGCCACCACGACACCGGCCGTGGTGAACGGGAGGGACACGCCGAACCAGTCGTGCAGGTACTGGCCGACCAGCCCGCGCCGGCCGAGGACCAGCAGCAGGGCGACGCCGCCGACCACCGGGGGCAGCACCAGCGGCACGGTGACCAGCGCCCGCAGCACGCCGCGTCCGGGCAGCTCGGTCCTGGCCAGCAGCCAGGCCAGCGGAACGCCGAGGACCAGGCAGAGCACCGTGGCGAGGCTGGCGCAGGTCAGCGAGAGCAGCAGGGCCTGCCCGACCTCGGGGCCGACCAGCCGGGTGCCGAGCGTGGACCACGGTGCCCTGGCGAGCAGCCCCACCAGCGGGACGAGCAGGAAGGCCAGCCCGACGAGCGAGGGCAGGGCGACGAGCAGCGGGACCCGGCCGCGCGTCGGTCTCCTCACGGCGCCTGGAAGCCGGCGTCGGCCAGCACCGAACGCCCCTGCTCTGACCGGACGAACGCGACGAACGCGGCGGCCCTGTCCGGGTTGGGTGCCTCGGCGAGCGTGGCGACCAGGTAGTCGTTGACCGCGGCCGCGGACTCGGGGAGCGCGATGCCCTCGACCTCGTCGCCGGCCGCCAGCACGTCGGTGTGGTACACGAGCGCCGCGTCGACCTCGCCGAGCTCGACCTTCGTGAGCACGGCCCTGACGTCCTGCTCCAGTGTGTCCGGCTTCGCCGCGACGCCGGCCGAGGCGAGGGCCTGCCGTGCCGCGGCCCCGCAGGGCACCTGCTCGGCGCACAGGGCGATCGTCCGGTCCTCGTCCCCGAAGTCGGCCAGCCCGGTGACCCTCCCCGGGTTGCCCGCGGGCACCGCGATCTCCAGGGCGTTGCGCGCGAAGACGGCCGGCTTCCCGCTGACCGCGTCGGCCTCGACGACCTGGTCCATCGTCGCCGGCGAGGCCGAGGCGAACACGTCGACCGGCGCTCCCTCGACGATCTGGGTGGCGAGCCCGGAGCTGCCGCCGAAGCTGACCGTGACCGTCGTACCAGGGTTGGCGTCCTCGAACCGCGTGCCAAGCTCGGTGAACGTCTCGGTCAGCGAGGCCGCGGCGAACACGACGACCTCGCCGCCGGCCGCCGGCTCCGGCGAACCGCAGGCGGACAGGGCGGCGGCGAGCAGGAGCGGCACCGCCGCGGGGAGCGTGCTGCGCAACTAGGCCTCCGGGATCTCGAGGACGACCAGCGTGGACTTGATCGACGCGACCGCGACGCTGCCGACCTCGAGCCGGAGCTCCTCGGCTGCCTCCCGGCTCATCAGGGACACCAGCCGGAACGGACCGGCCTGCATCTCGACCTGGGCCATCACCCCGTCCTTGGTGACCCGCGTGACGATGCCGCGCATACGGTTGCGCGCCGAGGCGGCGACCGTCGTCCCCGGCTCCGGTGCGTCGGCCATCCGCTGGACGAACGCCGCGAGGTCACTGCCCTCGACGGCCAGGCGGCCGTTCTCCCCGTGGGTGGCCGGCAGGCGCCCCTGGTCCACCCAGCGCCGGACGGTGTCGTCGCTGACGCCGAGAAGCCCGGCCGCCTCGCTGATCCGCAGTTTCGGCATGAGAGGAAGTATAGGTCCGCGGGTGCGGGTTCTGGTGAGGCCGGGACGCGCGGAAGCGAATCGAGGGCGGGCTTTTGTTGGTCGCTGCCGCTCCTCCGCTAAAACACCGTCTTCCTCCGTCGCTCCCGCTCTACCGCGGGCTGGGCAGGGCGATGGTGGCGGTCGGCTCCTCCGGGGTGGGGCGGGCCTCCGGGTGGGGGAGGGCCTCGGCGGGCACGGTTCCGGCGATCGTGCGCAGGGTTGGGGCGCACTCCCAGGCGGGCGGGCGGGCCCGGGGGTCGGTGGCGGTCATCGCGGTCAGCAGGGTGCGCCACGCGGTCGGCAGTGCCTCGGGGACACGCGGGGCCCGGGACAGCCGGGCGAGCGCGATCTCGACGTCGGTGCCGGTGTACTCGGGGCGGCCGGTGAGGCACTCGAGCATGACCAGCCCGAGCGCGTACACGTCGACAGCCGGGCCCGTTCCCTCGCCGCGGACCTGTTCGGGGGCGAGGTAGCGCGCGGTGCCGATCAGCTCGTTCGACCCGGTGCGGTCGACGGTCCCCATCACCTTCGCGATGCCGAAGTCGGTGAGGTAGCAGGCGCCGTCCGAGCCGATCAGGACGTTCGAGGGCTTGATGTCGCGGTGGATGACCCCTCGCGCGTGGATGTGCGCCAGCGCGTCGGTCAGCTGCGCGCCGAGGTCGGCGACCCTGCTCGGTGCGAGAGGTCCGCGCTCGATCGAGTCGCGCATGGTCCCGCCGGGCACGAGCCGCATCACCAGGTACGGGGGGTCCGCGTCCAGCTGGACGTCGTAGACCGGCACCAGCCGCGGGTGCGACAGGCCGGCGAGCAGCTCCGCCTCGGCGGCGAAGCGGGTCCGGTCGGCCACGTCCCCGCCCGACCTGAAGAGCTTGACCGCGACCTGGCGTCCGCTGTGGACCTCTCTGGCCTCGTGCACGTCCGCCGCACCACCCCTGCCGAGCAGTGCGCCGAGGCGGTAGCGGTTGCCCAACAACCGTTCGTTGTCCATCGGCGACTCACCCTCTCCGCCAGTCGGGTACCCGGGTCGATCTAGGTGAAACGACCCCTGTCCGGACCGGTCATGCCTCCGCGACCCACCGCTATTGCCTGATTCCATTCCGTGAGCGACGATGGGAGTGTTTGGGAGCGCTCCCAAATATCAACTCCCTCGACCCAGGAGTGCAACATGAGACGTCTGGTCCATGCCCTCGTGGTCGCGAGCCTGGCGGCGGCCGGACTCGTCGTGCTCGGCGCACAGCCCGCCGCAGCCGCCGTGATCTGCGAGAAGTACGGCGCGACGACCATCCAGAACGGGCGCTACGTCGTCCAGAACAACGTCTGGGGCGCCAACACCACGCAGTGCATCGACACCACCAACAGCGGCTTCCGCATCACGCAGGCCGCCCACAACAACGCGACGAACGGTGCGCCGGCGGCATATCCGTCGGTGTACTTCGGCTGCCACTACGGCAGGTGCAGCTCCGGCAGCGGGCTGCCGGTCCGCGCCAACACCGGGACGTTCGCCAACCTGCGCACCTCGGTGAGCATGTCCTACCCCGGCTCGGGCACCTACAACGCCTCCTACGACCTCTGGTTCGACCCAACGCCGCGCACCGACGGGCAGAACACCGGCGCCGAGATCATGATCTGGCTGGACCGCCGGGGCTCCATCCAGCCGATCGGCTCCCGGGTGGGCACGGTCAACCTGGCGGGCTCCAGCTGGGAGGTCTGGTTCGGCAACATCGGCTGGAACGTCGTGTCCTACGTCCGCACCTCCACCGCGAGCTCGCTGCAGTTCGCGGTCGACACGTTCTACTCCGACGCCGTCAGTCGCGGCCACGCCCAGCGCGACTGGTACCTCACCAGCATCCAGGCCGGGTTCGAGCCCTGGGTGGGGGGCACGGGTCTCGCCGTCAACTCCTTCTCGGTGACCGGTTGAGCGGGAGGCCCGGCTCGCCCCGGCACCCGGTCCACTCGACCGGGTGCCGGGGCGGGACATGAACCGCAGGCCCGGGGGTACACCGCCGCCATGCTGAGACGTGCGGTGGGGCAGGGGCTGATCTCCGGTGCGGCCGGGGCGTTGGCCATGACCGTGGGGGAGAAGGTCGAGCAGCGGCTGACCGGCAGACCGGACTCCCACGTGCCGGCCGCGGTGCTGGAGCGGCTGGCCGGTCTGCCCGAGCTGTCCGGGGGGCGGCTGCGGCTGGCCAACCTGGCCATGCACTTCGGTCAGGGCGCCCTCGCCGGCATCGTCCGGGCGTTGATGGCCACCGCCGGGATGCGCGGCCCGGTGGCCTCGGCGATGTTCGCCGTGGTCCGCCTCAGCAACGACCAGATCCTGGAGAACGCGACCGGCGTCGGCGCGCCGCCGCAGACCTGGCCTCGGTCGGAGCTGGCCGTCGACCTCGTGCACAAGACCGTGTACGCCTTCGCGACCGGGTTCGTCGCCGACGCGCTCGCCCCACGGCACGGTCCCGGCCCGGGGCAGCGGCACGCCGCCCTACGCCCCGGCCGTCGCAAGCACGTCGGCCCGCTGCCCCGTCGCGCCGCCGCGGGTCGCTGACCTGGACGGGCTGTTCAGGCACGCTCCAGGGCCTCGGCGAGATCGCTCGCGCGGACGGGTTTGGCGAGGTAGTCGTCCATACCGGCGGCCTCGCAGGCGGTGCGGTCCTCGATCAGGACGCTCGCCGTCATCGCGATGATGTACGGCTGCTCGTCCGGTGGGAGCTCGCGCCGGATGAGCCGCGTGGCGGCGAGGCCGTCGAGCTCGGGCATCTGCACGTCCATCAGCACGACGTCGTACCTGCCGCGGCGCAGGGCGCACACGGCCTCGTGGCC
The DNA here is from genome assembly GCF_001921205.1 of Actinophytocola xanthii. GTDB lineage: Bacteria > Actinomycetota > Actinomycetes > Mycobacteriales > Pseudonocardiaceae > Actinophytocola > Actinophytocola xanthii. The sequence goes on from NZ_MSIE01000102.1 coordinate 14,152, forward strand.
GTTGCCGACGATGTCCACGCGGTGACCGAGCTTGCTCAGCATGAGCTGGGCGACCTTCTGGTTCACGTGGTTGTCCTCGGCGAGCAGGATCCGCATCGAGTCCCTCGGCGCGGAGGGGCGCGCCGTGCCGGTGGGTCGCTCGACCGGACGAGCCGGGCTCGTCGTCAGGACCCGGTTCAGCGTCGCCAACAGCGTGCTGACCCGTGCCGGCTTGGCCAGCGTGGCGTCGAAGACCGTGCTCTGCGGTGTGTCCGGCCGGGAGGTGACGCTGCTCAGCAGCACCAGCGGTGTCGCGGCGCTCGCCGGAAGCTGGCGCAGCTGGCGGCCGAGCTCCATCCCGTTGGTCTCGGGCATGTGCATGTCCAGCAGCGCGACGTCGAACCGGGAGCCCCCGCCCACCAGCCCCAGCGCCTCGGCCGCGGTGCAGACGTCGGTGCACCGCATCCCCCACTTGGCCAGCTCGGCGCGAAGCACGCGGCGGTTGGTGGCGTTGTCGTCGACGATGAGCGCGGAGCGGCCGACCAGCCGCGTTCCCGCCGCGGCGTGGGGTAGGTCGCGGTCGTCGTAGCCGGGACAGCCGCGCAGGCGCGCGGTGAAGGTGAAGGTGGAGCCGACGCCCAGCTCGCTGGTCACGGTGATCTCGCCGCCCATGGCCCGCGCGATCTGCCGGCTGATCGCGAGGCCGAGGCCGGTCCCGCCGTAGAGCCGGGTGGTGGACGCGTCCACCTGGCTGAACGAGCGGAACACCTGCTCGAGCTGCTCCTCGGGAATGCCGATCCCGGTGTCCCGGACCGAGGTCCGCACCAACAGCTCGTCCTCCGCGGCCGGGTCGCCGTTGCGCTCCCCGTCGGCCGGGACCGGGGCCGTGGCGGCCTCCACCAGAACCGTCACCTCGCCCCGCTCGGTGAACTTCACCGCGTTGGACAGCAGGTTGGCCAGGATCTGTCGGAACCGCGTCGCGTCGCCCCGCAGCACCGGCGGACAGCTCGCATCGACATGGCCCACCAGCTCCAGCCCCTTGCGTGCCGCCGGGATCGACACCAGCGCCAGCGTGCTGTCCACGCACTCCACCACGTCGAAGGAGGCGTCCTCCAGCTGCAGCTCCCCGGCCTCGATCTTCGAGTAGTCGAGGATGTCGTTGATGATCTCCAGCAGGGCGTCTCCGCTGTCCCGGACGGTCATCACCAGATCCTGCTGCTCCGGTGTGAGGTCGGTGTCCATCAACAGGCCCGTCATCCCGATCACCGCGTTCATCGGCGTCCGGATCTCGTGGCTCATCGTGGCCAGGAAGGTCGCCTTCGCCAGGCTCGCCGCCACCGCCTGGTCGCGCGCCGTGCACATCGCCTCGGTGGACGCGTTGACCGCCCGCGCCATCTCCACCATCTCGGTCGGACCCACCAGCTCGGCCCGCGCGGTCGTGTCGCCGTCGATCACCCGTCGCGCCGCGTCGGTCACCCGCCGGACCGGCACCGTGACCTTCCGCGTCACCACCCACGCGCCGACCGCGGAGACCACCGCCACGCCCAGCGTGATGACGGCGACCACCCAGCGGGTGGTGTTGGCGCTGGAGAGGCTGGCGTGGTGCCGCAGGTCGAGCAACCGCAGCTCCTCGGCCCGCATACCGGCCAGGATGCCCTCGATCTCGGTGCGCACGCTGTCGCTCTGGTCGCTGGAGAGCAGCTGTGCGATGGGGGCGCCCGGCGAGACGACCCGCATGTCGATGATCCGCTCCTGCTCGGCGAACCGTTCGTCCAGCAGGGGCCGCAGCCGGCCGAGCGCCCTCTGCTGGCTGGGGTTGTCGGAGGTCAGCGTGAGCAGGCTGGTCTCGGTGCTGTCGATCCGGTCGACCGCCTGCTCGTAGGTGTGCAGGTGGGCCGGTTCTCCGCTGATCAGGAAGTCGCGCTGGCTGCGCCGGGTCTCCATAAGGTCGAGCCGCAGTCGGGAGATCTCGTCCAGCACCTCGTAGGTGTGGTCGACGGGTTCGCGCGCGCGGAGGAGCTGGCCGATCTGCAACCAGGAGCTCAGGCCGACCACCAGCAGGCCGCCGATCGCGAAGAGGTAGCCCAGGGCCAGCAGCCGACCGACCGTCCACCGCTTCCAGAACCTGTCCGCCCGCGCGGGGGCCACAGTGGACTCCGCCGATCCCACGTGACGCTCTCCTCAAAGTACGTCGTCAGCGCGAGCCCGTGTTCCCGGCGCCGCTCTATCACCATGCAACACGGCGATGGCACTTTCTTCCACGAAAAACCCACGAACGTGTGATGTGGACGGACGTCCTCTGCCGGCTCGTGAATCCGCACGTGCATCCACTGAGGAGTGAAAGTAGTACGCGTAAGAGTTACCGCGACCCGTTCTGGCATATTCGCCGCGGTTCGGGACATGCTGTGCCGAACATGTCTTTCGCGAACGGACCACGGGGTGCGGATTGGGGCCGACAGAGGACCTGACAGTGCTGTCCGACCCTCGTCGGACAGCGGCCGTCGAGCGAGGGCTCCAGCGGCTGCCCAGCCAGCCGATGTCCCTGCACGCGGTCGCGCGGTTGGCCGCCCAGCTGTTGGGGGCGTCCATGGGCATGGTCACCCTGGTCGGAGCCGAGCGGGAGCACGTCGCGGGCGTGTACAACCTGCCGCCGGAGCTGGTCCGCGGCCGGGGGGCGCCGCTGTCGCTGTCGGTGTGCAAGTACGTCGTGAGCGCCAACTACCCGGTCTCCAGCGAGGACATGGCCCTCGACCCGGCGCTGCGCGGCCACCGGCTCGCCCTCGAGCACGGCGTCCGCGCCTTCCTCGGCGTACCGCTGCGTGGTACCGACCAGCCGCTGGGATCGGTCACGGTCCTGGATGTACGCCCTCGGCGCTGGACCGACGACGACGTCTCGGTCCTGCTCGCGGTCGGACAGGTGATCGGCCCCATCCCGGTCGGCGAGGACGCCTGCCCCATGGGCCTGGGCGGGTGCGACCCCCACCACCCCGCGGCGTTCCTGACCGCGCTGCTGGATACCCTCGACCCGGCGGTGCTGGCCTGCGTGGGAGACGGGAACGTGGTCCTGGTGAACCAGGCGCTGCGCCGGGTGCTCGGGCTCCCGCCCGGTGCCCCACCCGCCCGGCTGGAGGACCTGGTCGCCGGCAGGCTGTTCCGGACGGACCGGACGCTCCTGCCGATCGAGGAGAACCCGATGCGGCGGGCGCTCGCCGGCGAGCCCGTGCACGACGAGAGCGTCCTGGTCCGCGTCCCGTCCAGACCCGAGCGGGTGTTCGTGGTCAAGGGCCGGCCGGCCACCGGGAGCGCCGGCGAGCGGGTGGGCGCCGTGGTCGCCATGCACGACGTCACCGCGGTTCGCCGGGCGGAGCGCTTCTACACCTGTTCCTCCCAGGTCCTGGAGGCGTTGACGGCCGACATCGACCTGGACGACCGGTACCACCGGGTGCTCGAGGCGGTGTGCACGGCGTTGGGCTGGGCGCATGCCGAGCTGTGGCTGGTCGACCCTGTCCGCGACAGGCTCCGGTTGCGGGCGGGGTGGACCGCTCCCGGCCGGCCACCCGTCTCGGTGCGCGAGACGACCGCCCCGGGAGTCGGGATCAGCGGCGCCGTCTGGGCCGCCGGGCGGCCGCTGTGGGTGCCCGACCTGACCGCGACCCGCGACGAGCGGGACACCCGGCCCGACGGCGGGGGATACGCCGCCGCCGGGCTGCGGACCGCGCTGGCGGTGCCGGTGCAGGCCGAGCGGACGGTCGGCGTGCTGGCCTGCTTCTCCGACGTGCCGGAGAGCGACGAGGTGCTGCTGACCACCCTGCTGGGTGGGGTCGCGGCCCAGATCGGCCAGTTCCTCGCGTACTCGCAGCGCGACCAGCTGCTGCGTGAGCTGACCCGCGCCCGCCAGGACTTCTCCCGGCTGGCCGGCCACGAGATCCGCACCCCGCTCACCGCGATCATCTCCTGCTCGGAGATGCTGCTGGAGGACCCCGTGGCCGCCGCCGGGCCCGGCCGCCAGGTCATCGAGGTGATCTCCCGCAACGCCACCTCGCTACACGCGGTCATCACCCAGCTGCTGGACTTCGCCGCGATCCAGACCGGGGCCGTGCCGATGGACCGCGGCCCGGTCGAGCTGGCCGACGTGCTCGAGGAGGCGGTCCGGAACCTCGACTACCCGCCCGGCATCGACCTGCGGGTGGAGTTCCGCGCCCGGCCGACGGTCCGCGGCGACCGGATGCGGCTGCGCCAGGTGATGGACGCGCTGTTGACCAACGCGGTGAAGTACAGCCCCGAGGGCGGCCCCGTGCACGTCGCCCTGACCGCCGAACGGGGCACGGTCTCGCTGACCGTCGCCGACGAGGGCATCGGCGTTCCCGCCGAGGAACGGGACAAGGTGTTCGAGTACTTCTTCCGGTCCAGCGCCGCGCGGCAGCGCCAGATCCCCGGTGCCGGCCTCGGCCTGGCCGCGGCCCGAGCCATCGTGGAACAGCACGGCGGCCGTATCGTCGTCGACGGGCAGTACGCCCTGGGCACCAGGGTGGCCGTCCTGCTCCCCGACAACCGACCCTGAGGCGGTGTCGAGTTCCGGGCGTGCCGTTCGTCATCCTCACCGAGGAGAACTCACCGAGGAGACGACGTCGACTGCGTGGAGGACGCGTGAAGTACCTGTTGCTGATCTACAACTGCGGTCGGCCGGAACCGACCGACCCGGCCTTCGCCGAAGCCGTCGCGCGGGTCAACGCCTTCGCCGACGAGTGCCGGCGGCGCGGCGCGCTGGTGGCCGGCGACCCGCTGCCCTCGGAGCACACGCCGACCACGGTCAGCGTCCGGGACGGCCACACGCTGATCAGCGACGGCCCGTTCGTGGAGACCCACGAGCACCTCGGCGGCTACTACGTCCTCGACTGCCGCGACCTGGACGAGGCGCTCGAGCTGGCCGCGCTGTGCCCGATGGCGCAGAGCGGCACCATCGAGGTCCGTCCGCTCGCCCACGTGCCGCAGGTGGACAACACGCCCGTCGGCGGGGGTACCGCTGGCTGAGCGTCCGGCCGCCGCGGTCGAACGGGTCTTCCGCGAGCACCGGGCGCACATGCTCGCCGCGCTCGCGCGGGTGCTGGGCGACCTGGAGCTCGCCGAGGAGGCACTGCAGGACGCGGTCGCGCTCGCGCTGACCCGATGGGCCGGGGTGGTCCCGGAGGACCCGGTCGCCTGGTTGCTGACCGTGGCGCGCAACCGGGCGATCGACCGGCTGCGCCGGGCCAGGCGCGGGCGGGACCGCCAGGAGCAGGCCGGCCCGGGCCTCGGGCCACCGCCCGTGGCCGATGCGGCCTTGGACGAGGAGCAGCTGGTGAGCGTGGGCGACGAGCGGCTGAGCCTCGTGTTCGCGTGCTGCCACCCGGCGCTGGCGATGGAGGCACGGGTCGCCCTCACCCTGCAGGTGGTGGTCGGGCTGACCGCCGGCCAGATCGCGCGGGTCTTCCTCGTCGCCGAGCCGGCGCTGGCGCAGCGGATCGTCCGCGCCAAGCGGAAGATCCGCGACGCCGGGATCAGCCTGGCCGTCCCCGCGGACCACCTGCTGCCCGAACGCCTCGCCGGGGTGCTCGCGGTCATCTACCTGATCTTCACCCAGGGCTACGCCACCCGGCCCGGTGCGCCGGAGCACCGCCGGCTGCGTGAGGAGGCGATCCGCCTGGCGAAGCTGGTGGCCACCCTCATGCCGGACGAACCCGAGGCGCTCGGGCTGGTGGCCCTGCTCCTGCTGCACGACTCCCGGACCGCCGCGCGGCACACGCCATCGGGTGAGGTCGTGCTGCTGGCCGACCAGGACCGGACGCGGTGGGACCACGCCGAGATCGTGGAGGCCGTCGGCCTGCTCGACCGGGCGCTGCGCCGCGGCGAGGTCGGCCCCTACCAGCTGCAGGGGGCGATCGCCGCCCTGCACGCCCAGGCGCCCTCCTCCGCCGGGACCGACTGGGCGGGGATCGCCGCGCTGTACCGCGAGCTGCTCGCCGTCGCGCCCACACCGGTGGTGGCGCTCAACCACGCCGTCGCGGTCGCGATGACCGACGGACCGGCGCGCGGACTCGCGCTGCTGGACGGCCTCGACGGTCTCGAGCGCTACCACCTGTTCCACGCCGCCCGCGCGGACCTGCTGCGGCGGCTCGGCCGGGTCGAGGAGTCCGCCGCGGCGTACCGGCGCGCGCACGAGCTGGCCACCGACCCCGCCGACCGCCGCTTCCTCTCCGGCCGCCTGCACGACCTGGCCATGCCCGACGACCTCGGGGGGTCGGCACCGACAATGGGCGGGTGAGCGAGGGCGGCGGGATGCGGGTGGCGGTGCTGGGGCCGGTCCGCGCCCACGCCGGCGGCTCACCGGTCGGTGTTCCCGGAGCGCGGGTGCGGCTTCTGCTCGCCCGGCTGGCGCTGGCGCGCGGGCGGCCGGTGCCCGCCGAGGTGCTGATCGAGGACCTGTGGGGGGCGGACCCGCTCGCCGACGCCGCCAACGCGTTGCAGGCGCTGGTGTCGCGGTTGCGCAAGGCCGTCGGCGCGGCGGCGGTCCAGCTGACGGGTGGGGGTTACCGGCTCGCGGCGGAGGTGGACGCACCGCGGTTCGAGGAGCTGGCCGCGCGGGGCCGGCGCGAGCTGGCCGCGGATCGGCCTGCCGCCGCTCTCACCGTCCTGGACGCGGCGTTGGGCCTGTGGACCGGCGCGCCGCTGGCCGACCTGCCGGACGTCCCGTTCGCCCGTGCGGAGGCGGCGAGGCTGGCGGAGCTGAGGCTGTCGGCCGTCGAGGACCGGGTCGAGGCGGCGTTGCGCCTCGGACGGCACGGCGAGGTGCTGGCCGAGTTGGCGGCGGTGACCGCCGCCCATCCGCTGCGCGAGCGGCTGGCCGCGCTGCGGGTCCGCGCCCTCTACGAGGCGGGGCGGCAGTCCGAGGCGCTCGCCGCGTACGAGGACGTCCGCACCGCGCTGGCCGAGCAGCTCGGCGTGGACCCCGCGGCGGAGCTGCGGCAGGTCCACCTGGCCATGCTGCGCGGCGAGCTGGAGCCGGTCGTGGCCCGGCCGAGGCTGCTGCGGGGATGGCTGCCGGCACGGCTCACCAGCTTCCTCGGGCGGGACGCCGAGCTGGAGCTGCTCGCCGGACAGCTCGCGGCCGCCCGACTGGTCACGGTCGTCGGCCCCGGCGGGGTGGGGAAGACCCGGCTGGCCGTCGAGGCCGCCGCCCGGCACCGGGCCGAGGACCAGGGCCGGGTGTGGTTCGTACCATTGGCCGCGACGAGCGGCGAGGTCGGCGGGGCGGTGCTGGCGGTGCTCGGCACGGCCGGGGTGCGACCGGAGGGCGGGCGCCAGGGCGCGCTCGACAACCTGGTGGAGCTGATCGGCCCGGAGCCGGCGGTGCTGGTGCTCGACAACTGCGAGCATCTGGTGGAGGAGGCCGCGGAGCTCGCCGACCGGCTCCTGGAACGGCTGCCGCGGCTGAGCGTCCTGGCCACCAGCCGGGAGCCGCTGGCCGTGACCGGTGAGGCGCTGTGCCGGCTCGGTCCGCTTGAGCTGCCGACCGCGCCCACCGCCGTGGGCGAGGCCGCCGCGGTCCGGCTGTTCGTCGACCGCGCTCGGGCGGTGCGGCCCGGCTTCGCGCTGGACGAGTCCACCGTGGCGCCGGTCGTCGAGATCTGTCGCCGGCTGGACGGACTGCCGCTGGCCCTGGAGCTGGCCGCCGCTCGGCTGCGCTCGATGAGCGCCGAGGAGATCGCACGGCGCCTCGACGACCGGTTCCGCCTGCTCGCCTCGGGGAGCCGGACCGCGCTGCCACGACACCGGACACTGCTCGCGGCGGTCGAGTGGAGCTGGGAGCTGCTGACCGAGCAGGAGCGGGTGCTGGGCGCACGGCTCTCGGTCTTCCCCGGCGGGGCGACGGCCGACGCCCTGGAAGCCGTCTGCGCCGACCGGTTGCTGCCGCCCGGCGACATCGTCTACGTGCTCGGTTCGCTGGTGGACAAGTCCTTCGTGCAGTGGGACGGGCAGCGGTACCGGATGCTGGAGACCATCCGCGCGTACGCGGGCGAGCGGCTGGACGACCGGCGAGCCGTCCGCGCCCGGTTCCTGCGCTACTACCTCGAGCTGGCCCAGCACCATGAGCCCCGCCTGCGCTCCCGGGAGCAGCTCGCCTCGGTCCGCTGGTTCGACGCGGAGTACGACAACCTGGTGTCCGCGCTCCGCTCGGCCATCGACTCGGCCGCCGAGACCGGGTTCGCCGAGCCTGCCGCGCGGCTGGTCGGCTCGCTGCTGTTCTACTGGCAGACGATTCGCTTCGACGCCCGGGCGGAGGAGTTCGCGGCCGAGGTGCTCGGCTTCGGCGACGCGCTGCCCGCCCACACCCGGGCGGCTCTCGTTGCGCTGGGGCGGCTGGCCGGGGACGACGGCACGACCACCGACGCGGAGCAGGTGGCCGCCATCGTCGAGGACTGCGTCGACTCCGGTGCGCTGGAGCACCACCCGGTGCTGCTGATGGCGACCGCGCCGGTGGCCTACTTCGCCGGACTCCACGAGCTGGTCGAGCGGCTGCTGCGCATCGCGGAGGACCACCAGGACAGGTGGGCCGCGGCACTCGCGGCCTGGGTGCGGGCCCTGGTCCACGACGACCAGGGCGACTGGGCGGGCGCGGCGGAGCACCGCCAACGAGGGCTGCGCGGGTTCGAGGAGGTCGGCGACCGCCTCGGTCTGGCGTTCCTGCTTGCCAGGGTGGCGCAGGACCACGCCCTGCGCGGCGACCACGACCAGGCGCTCGCCGCCCTGGAGCGATGTGTCGTGCTCGCGGCCGAGCTCGACTGGGCCGAGGAGATCTCCTACCGGTCCCGGCTGGGAGCCCAGCGACTGCGCGCCGGTGACCGGGACGGGGCCCGCCGAGAGCTTTCCACCGCCCTGCGGCAGGCCCTCGAGCGCGGGCACCCGCACCTGCGGATCGAGCCGATGGTGGGTCTGGCCGACCTGCACCGCCGCGCCGGCGAGCCCGACCTCGCCGAGCGGACGCTCGACGAGCTGGAGACGCTGGTCCGCGGGCTGCCCGGCGCCGAGCCGACCGCGGCGATCCTCGTCGCCCCGGTCCGTCTGGCCCTCCGGGCCGACACCGCCGCCCCGACCGCGAGGGAGCTGCTGCCCCGGGTCGCGGCTGCCGGATCCGCCGCTGCGCAGCTGGCGGCGCCGACGGCCGAACTGCTGGCCCGGGTGCTGGCGGGGGAGGGGGATGCGGCCGGCGCGGCCACCGCGCTCGGCCTGAGCCAGGTCATCCGCGGAACCTTCGACCGGGGCAGCCCGGAGCTGCGGGAGCTGACCGAGGATCTCCGCGCGAGGCTCGGACCAGCGGGCTACGCACGGGCGTTCGCCGAGGCGGCCGGGATGCCGCGGGCCGACGCGCTGCGCCGGCTCGCCCTGACCTGCGCCGTCAGCCCGTTCTCAGAGCGCTGTCAGCGCGGCGGGACAGCGTGCACCCCATGACCAACCACGCGGAAGTCCAGCGGATTCTCGACCACGCCGTGGCCCACGAGGACGTGCCCGGCATCGTCACGCAGCTCACCGACCGGAACGGAACCTGGTTCGGCGCGGCCGGGGTGGCCGACACCGCGACCGGCCGTCCCCGCGAGCGCGGGGACCAGTTCCGGGTCGCGAGCATCGGCAAGGCGTTCACGGCCGCCGTGGTGTTGCGGCTGGCCGCCGAGGGTCGGGTGGACATCGACGACCCGGTGGCCGCCTGGCTGCCCGAGGTGTTGCGGGGCAGCGCCTACGACGGAAGCACGATGACGGTCAGGCAGCTGCTCAACGGCACCAGTGGGCTGCACAACACCGCCACCTCCGACGAGATCGTGCGTAGGCTGCACACCCGCGCCGGACTGGCCGAGCACCGCTTCGACGTGTGGCGCACCGAGGACCTGCTGGAGCTGGCGGTCTCCCGGCCACCGGTGGGGGAACCGGGACAGCGGTTCGCCCCGACGAACGGCGGGTACTTCCTCGCCGCGGCGGTCGTCGAGCGGGTGACCGGCCGGAGCTACGCCGACGAGCTGGAGCGGACGGTCATCCAGCCGCTCGGCCTGACCGGCACCTACCTCCCCGGTCCGACGGAGACACGACTCCGCGGACCGCATCCCCGGGCCTACACCAGGATGTTCGTGGACGAGGCGGAGGCGGCGGGCGAGCCGGTCGACGTCACCGAGGTCAACCCGAGCGTCGTCTGGTCGGCCGGCGCACACGTGTCGACCACCGACGACCTCACCCGGTTCTTCACCGCCCTGGCCACCGGCGACCTGCTCCCGCCCGCCCAGCACGAGGACATGTGGACCACGGTCTCCACCGAGGGCGCGGACTGGATCCCGAACACCGCCTACGGCCTGGGCGTGTTCGAGCTGCGACTCGCCTCGGGGGCGACCCTGCGCGGTGGCGTGGGCAACGGCCCCGGGACGGTCGCCCTCGCGATGGGCACTGCCGACGGCCACCTGTTGGTGACCCACGCCAACAGCGACTGGAACGCCTTCCCCGTGTTCTTCCGGCAGCTGGAGGCGGAGTTCGCCCCCACCGGCACCCGGGGTGCCCGAGCGAGGTAGCGCGGCCCCGGTCGGGTCGTGTCAGGACCGTGTCAGGACCGTGGCGGGCGGGGTGGCGATCGTGGGCGCATGACGTCCACGGTTCCCGTCCCGCACGGCCTGCCCATGCAGCGCGATGCGGGCCCGTTCGGCCCGCCCAGCGACATCACCCGGCTGCGCGACGCCCGCCCGGTCAGTCCTCTGGTCTTCCCCGACGGTCACGAGGGCTGGCTCGTCACCGGCTTCGACGCCGTGCGCCAGGTCATGGCCGATACCCGGTTCAGCTCCCGTCAGGACATCGGCATCCTCCACGTGCCGTACGAGGTTCCCGGCATGCCGGTTCCCACCGAGCCGTCCCCACCGGTGCCGGGCATGTTCATCGCGATGGACCCGCCGGACCACACCCGGGTGCGGAGAATGCTCACCGGCGCCTTCACCGTGAAGCGCATGAGGATGCTCGAGGAGCACATCGCCGACGTCGCCGAGCGGCAGCTGGACGAGCTGGCCCGACTCACCCCGCCGGTCGACCTGGTCAGGGAGTTCGCGCTGCCGGTGCCCTCGCTGGTGATCTGCGAGCTGCTCGGGGTGCCGTACGGGGACCGGGAGAGCTTCCAGACGAACTCGGCCAGGTTCCTGGTCAAGGACCAGCCGCTGGAGGAGAAGATGGCCGCGTACGGCGCCCTGACCACCTACCTCTCCGACCTGGTCACCCGCAAGCGCGCCGAACCCGGCGAGGACATCCTGTCCGACCTGGCCCGCCACGGGGAGCTCACCGTCGAGGAGCTGACCGGCTGCGCCTTCCTCCTGCTGCTCGCCGGCCACGAGACGACGGCCAACATGCTGGCGCTGGGCGCCTTCGCGCTCCTGGAGCACCCCGAACAGCTGGCCGAGCTGCGGGCCGACCCCGAGCTGCTCCCCGACGCCGTGGAGGAGCTCCTGCGCTACCTGTCCGTTGTGGACATCCTGTACCGCTATGCCACCGAGGACATCGAACTCGGCGGGGAGACCATCGGCAGGGGGTCGACGGTCGTCGTCTCGCTGCTGGCCGCCAACCACGACCCCCGGCGTTTCGACGACCCCGACACACTGGACGTCCGCCGCAAGGCCCGCGGCCACCTCTCCTTCGGCCACGGGGTCCACCAGTGCCTCGGCCAGCAGCTGGCCCGCCTGGAGATGCGCGCCGGCTTCGCCGGGCTGCTGCGCCGCTTCCCGACCCTCGAGCTCGCCGTCCCCGCCGCCGAGGTGCCACTGCGCACCGACATGAACATCTACGGCGTGCACGCCCTGCCGGTCACCTGGACCAACCCCGTGGTCGACGTGGCACGGGAAAGGCGGGGCGCCGAGTAACCTCGACGCCCCGCCTCCGGGATCCGCTCGTCGTCAGTGACGGGCGGGGTGGCCGGCCCAGGTGTGGTTCCACCCGGTCGCGCCGGCGGTGGCGTTGCCGCCGTCGCCGGCGTCACCGGAGTCGCCGCCGGTGGTCCAGCTGGCGTTCCACGCGTCACCGCTGTCCCCGGTGGACCCGGTGTCACCCGAGTCGCCCGAGGTCACCACCGTGGTGGTGCCGTCGTGGTGTCGCTTGCCGGACGGCTCGTGCTTGGTCCGGACGTCGGCGGAGTTCCCGCCGGTGGAGCCGGAGTTGCCCGAGTTGCCGGTGTTTCCGGTGGTGGCCTCGTTGGTGCTGGTGGCGTTGCCGCCGTTGCCCGTGTCGCCGCCGTTGCCGGCGGTGGCGTGGGCCGAGGTGTCACCGTTGTGGGCCTTGGCGTGGCCCTTGTTGTGGCCCGTGTTCATGGCCATGGCGTGGGCGTTGCCGCCGTCGCCGGCGTTTCCGGAGTCGCCGCCGGACGTGTGGCTCACGTTGGTGGCGTCGCCGCTGGTGCCCGTCCATCCGGTGTCACCCGAGTTGCCCGAGGTGACGAGGGTGGTGGTGTCGGTGCCGTTCCCGTGGTGGCCGCCGCGGTGGTGGCTCCAGGAGTTCGACTCGCGTCCCAGGCTCAGTACGGTGGCCTTGTTGCCGCCGGTGGAGCCGGAGTCGCCCGAGTTGCCGGTGTTTCCGGTGGTGGCCTCGTTGGTGCTGGTGGCGTTGCCGCCGTTGCCCGTGCTGCCGCCGTTGCCGGCGGTGGCGTGGGCCGAGGTGTCACCGTTGTGGGCCTTGTTGTGGCCCTTGTTGTGGCCCTTGGCATGGCCGGTCATGGCCGTGGCGTGGGCGTTGCCGCCGTCGCCGGCGTTGCCGGAGTTTCCGC
>NZ_MSIE01000103.1 GCF_001921205.1 Actinophytocola xanthii
CGGCGAGGCCGGCCGGCGGTCCGCCGCCCGCACCGACACCGGCCGCCGGGTCGGCACCGAGCGGCCGGCAGGTCCGACCGGGACCCTGCACCTGCTGGAGACCCTCCGCGCCGCCGCCCGCCACCAGCACCGCCGCGGCCGGCGCGCCGGCCGGCTGCTGCTCGCTCCCGAGGACCTGCGGGTCGCGATCAACGAGGGGCGCGAGTCCAACCAGGTCCTCTTCTGCGTCGACGCCTCCGGCTCGATGGCGGCCAGCCGGCGCATGCGGGAGGTGAAGACCGCGATCCTGTCCCTGCTCACCGACGCCTACCAGCGCCGCGACAAGGTCGGCCTGGTCACCTTCCGAGGTGGCGGGGCCGAGCTCACCCTGCCGCCGACCGGGTCGGTCGAGGTGGCCGTCGCGCGGCTGCGGGACCTGGCCGCGGGTGGGCGGACCCCGCTCGCCGAGGCGCTCACCCGGGTCGCCGAGGTGGTCCGGGTCGAGGCAGTGCGCGACCCGCGGCGCCGCCCGCTGCTGATCCTGGTCACCGACGGCCGCGCGACCCATGGAGCCGACGCACTCGGCCGGGCGCACCGCGCCGCGGCGGCGCTGCGCCGCACCGGGCTCTCGTCGGTGGTCGTCGACTGCGAGACCGGCCGGTTCCGGATGGGCCTGGCGCGCCGGCTGGCGGAGCTGCTCGGCGGGGTGCACGTCCCGGTCGGCGAGGTCAACGCCGCGGCGTTGACCACCGTGGCGCGGCACGCGGTGGGGGCGGCCTGATGCCGAAGGGACTCCCACCCGTCGTTCCCGAGGACGGGCTCACCACCAGACAGCGTCGCAACCAGCCGCTGCTGATCGTCCACACCGGCGACGGCAAGGGCAAGTCCACCGCGGCCTACGGGCTGGCGCTGCGCGGCTGGAACCAGGGCTGGGACATCGGCGTGTTCCAGTTCGTCAAGTCGGCCAAGTGGCGCATCGGAGAGCAGACCGTGCTGGAGCGGCTCGGCGCCCTGCACGCCGAGACCGGCGAGGGTGGTCCGGTCGAGTGGCACAAGATGGGCGCCGGCTGGTCCTGGTCACGCAAGGAGGGCACCGCCGAGGACCACGCCGAGGCCGCCGCCGAGGGCTGGTCGGAGGTCAAGCGGCGCCTCGCCGAGCAACGCCACGACCTGTACGTCCTCGACGAGTTCACCTACCCCATCGCCTGGGGCTGGGTCGAGCTGGCGGACGTGCTCGACACCCTGGCGTCGCGCCCGGGGCACCAGCACGTGGTGATCACCGGTCGGCGTGCCGACCAGCGCCTGGTCGACCTCGCCGACCTGGTCACCGACATGACCGTGGTCAAGCACCCGTTCCAGTCCGGGCAGAAGGGACAGCGGGGCATCGAGTGGTGAGCGTGCGCCTGCCCAGGGTCGTCGTCGCGGCGCCGGCCTCCGGACACGGCAAGACCACCGTCGCGACCGGCATCATGGCGGCCCTGCGTCGGCGCGGGCACGTCGTGAGCGGGCACAAGGTCGGGCCCGACTACATCGACCCCGGATACCACGAGCTGGCCACCGGCCGGCCCGGGCGCAACCTCGACCCGTTCCTCGTCGGCGAGGAACGGGTGGCCCCACTGCTGGTCCACGGCGCCAGGGGTGGCGACGTGGCCGTCGTCGAGGGCGTGATGGGCCTGTACGACGGCAAGCTCGGTGGCGCCGGCTTCGCCTCCACGGCCCACGTCGCCACGGTCACGTCGAGCCCGGTCATCCTCGTCGTGGACGTGTCCCACGCGTCGCGTTCCGTCGCCGCGGTGGTGCACGGGATGCGGACCTTCGACCCGACCGTCCGGATCGTCGGCGTGGTGCTCAACAAGGCGGGCTCGCACCGGCACGCCCAGGAGGTGCTCGACGCCCTGGCCGGGCGGGGCGTGCCCGTCCTCGGGGTGATCCACCGCGACGACGCCGTCGTCGCGCCCGCCCGGCACCTCGGCCTGGTGCCGGTGGCGGAACGCTACGACGCGGCGGACTCGCTGGACCTGCTCGCCGAGCGGATCGAGGCGACCGTCGACCTCGACCAGCTCCTCGCCCTGGCCAGGGCCGCCCCGCCGCTGGCGGCGGCGCCCTGGGACCCGGCGACCGAGGTCGGGCCCGGTCCGGCCGGCGCACCACGTCCGTTGGTCGCGGTGGCCGGCGGTCGTGCCTTCACGTTCCGGTACGCCGAGACCGAGGAACTGCTCCTGGCGGCGGGGTGTGACGTCGCCACGTTCGACCCGCTGGTGGAGGAACGGCTGCCCGCGGGGACCAGCGCCGTCTACCTCGGCGGCGGCTTCCCCGAGGTCTACGCCGGGCGGCTGTCGGACAACGTCGGGCTGCGCGGGGAGTTGCTGGACGCCGTCGCGTCGGGAATGCCGACCGTCGCCGAGTGCGCGGGGCTGCTCTACCTGTGCCGCACCCTGGACGGACGGCCCATGGTCGGCGCCCTCGCCGCGGACGCCGCGATGACCTCGCGGCTCACCCTCGGCTACCGCGAGGCGACGGTCCCCGCCACGCACGCCGCCGCCCACCTCGCCGGCCCGCCCGGAACGCCGGTACGCGGCCACGAGTTCCACCGCACCGCGGTCACCCCCGACGCCGGTGAGCACCCGGCCTTCCTCGTCGGCGGCCGGCCGAGCGGGTTCGGTTCCCGAACCGCCACCGCCTCGTACCTCCACGTGCACTGGGCCGGGCACCCGATGCTCGCCGAGCGGTTCGCGGCCGCCGCCCGGGAGTTCGGCCGGGGTATCCCGGCGTCATCGGTGCTGACCAGTGATACCGTTGGCGCGACCCTGGTAGAGGAAGCCGGTGAGAATCCGGCGCAGTCGCGCTACTGTGACACCAGTTCGACGGTCGGTGACGACCACGAGCGGGTGAAGCCAGACCCGAGCCAAGAGGTTGCCCAGCACACGGGACGCACGAATCCCTGAGGAGGCACCAGATGAGCCAGGCTGTTCCCGCTGCCCCGGAGGCCGCGGTACCCACCATCCCGCTCGGACAGATCGCCCCGTGGGCGGTCTTCGTCGGGCTTGTCGCGTTGACCGTGTTGTTCTTCGTCAGCGCCGGCCAGGGGGCGGTCAGCTTCCCCGCCGGCGACGCCGTCCACGAGTGGGTCCACGACGGCCGGCATCTGCTCGGCTTCCCCTGCCACTGACTTCGTCTCTAGGGCGCCGCCTCCGTCCGCACGGAGGCGGCGGCTCCTTCGCATGCTCAGGGAACGGGACCCACCATGACCGCACGCAGCTTCCTCGTCCGAGGACTTCTCGCCGGGCTTCTCGCGGGCCTGGTCACCTTCGTCGTCGCCACGGTGTTCGGCGAGCCGTCCCTCGACGCGGCGATCACCGTCGAGGAGGCGGAAGCCGCGCACGAGCACGCCGGTGGCGAGGAGGCCGGACACCAGCACGCGGGGGAGGGGACCGAGGTCTCCCGCACCACCCAGAAGACCTTCGGCCTCGGCACGGCCACGATCGCCGTCGGCACGGTGCTCGGCGGTGTGGTCGCCCTGGTGGCCGCCGCACTGGTCGGCCGTCTCCGGGGGCTGACCCCGGGCCAGTCCACCGGGCTGGTCGCCCTGGTCGGGTTCGTCGCGGTCGCGCTGGTGCCGTTTCTCAAGTATCCGGCCACCCCGCCCGCCGTCGGTGGTGCGGACACCATTGGTTCGCGGACCGGCCACTACTTCCTGTACGTACTCGTCTCGGTGGTAGCCGCCGCGGCGGCCGTCGCGCTCGCCCGTCGGCTGGGCTCGCGGCTGCGGGCCGTGGAGGCGGCCGCGCTCGCCGTCACCGCGTACCTGGTGGTCGTGGTCGGGGTCGGCCACCTGCTGCCGGCGGCCGGCTCGCTCGGCGACTTCCCGGCGGACACGCTGTGGGACTTCCGGCGTGCGTCACTGGTCACGCTGGCCACGATGTGGGCCGTGCTGGGGGTGGCGCTCACCGCACTCGTCGGCCGGCTCCACGAGCGGGAGGCACGAGCCGCCGAGCGCAGGGATCTCGCCGCCAGCCTGTGACCGCCGTCAGGCCCGGGCGCACACCCAGGCCGCCGCCTCGTCCGGACCGGTGACCGTCCGCACCCCGGCGGGGCCCTCGCGGCGGCGCACAATGACGACGGGGAGCCCCAGTTCGGCGGCTACCTCGAGCTTCGGCCAGGTGTAGGTGCCGCCGGAGTCCTTGGTCACCAGCGCGTCCACCCGGTGGCCGGTCATCAGGAGCCGCTCCTCCGCGGCCCGGTAGGGGCCACGACTGGTCACCAGCGTCCACGGTGTGGGCAGTGCCAGCTCGGGCACGTCCACCACCCGCACCAGCACCGCGTGGTCGGAGAGCGGGCCGGTGAACGTCGCGAGGTCCTGGCGCCCGACGGTCAAGAACGGTCGCTTCCCCAGCTCCGCCACCAGGTCCGCCGCCTCGGCGTGGTCGCCGACCCAGTGCCAGGTGTCCGCGCCGGGAGCGTCCGCCCACCCCGGCCGCTCCAGCCGCAGCAGTGGGACCCCGGAGGCGGCGCAGGCGGCGACGGCGTTGCCGGTCATGCCCTCGGCGAACGGGTGCGTCGCGTCGACCACCGCCGTGACCGCATGGTCGGCCAGGAAGGCCACCAACCCCGCGACGCCGCCGAAACCGCCGACGCGCACCCGGCCGACCGGCAGCCGCGGCCGCGCCACCCGACCGGCCAAAGAGGACACGAACGGCACCCCGGCGCGGTCGAGCAGCGTGGCGAGCTCCCGCGCCTCCGCGGTTCCGCCGAGCACCAGGACCGTACCGCCCGGTGTGCGGTCGATCCCCGGCTCCATAGGACAAGTAGAGCATGCGTCCTGGGTCGGTCGGCCGCCGGGAAGGACCCGGTGGCCGTGTGGATCTGCGGGTAACGGGATGCCGCTCTAGTGTGTTAGTTATGGTCGAACCCGCTGTCCGGCACCGGCTCCCGGTACGCAAGCTGCTGGCCGCGAGCGTGGGCAACGCACTGGAGTGGTTCGACTGGACGATCTACGCCACGTTCAGCATCTACTTCGCCACCGCGTTCTTCCCGGCGGGCAACGACGCGCTCGCCCAGATCAACACGTTCGCCACCTATGCGTTGGCGTTCTTCTTCCGCCCGCTGGGCGGCATCCTGCTCGGTCGGTTCGCCGACCTCCGGGGACGCAAACCGGCGATGGTGCTGACCATCGTGATGATGGCCGGCGGGTCGATCCTCATCGGCGTGTTGCCGACCTTCGAACAGGTCGGCTGGCTCGCTCCGGTCGGGTTGCTGCTCGCCCGGGTGGTGCAGGGGCTCTCGCTCGGCGGTGAGGTGTCGAACGCGTCGGCGTACCTGGGGGAGATCGCCCCCGCGGACCGTCGCGGGCGGTACTCCGCGTTCTTCTACATCTCTACCGGTAGTGCCGTGCTCCTCGCGTCGGTCCTCGGTTTCGTCCTGGCGCGCGTGTTCAGTGAGGACGCCATGCAGTCCTGGGGATGGCGACTGCCGTTCATCCTGGGTGGACTGCTCGGGTTGGTCGGGTTGTGGTTGCGGCGGAGCCTGGTCGAGACCGAGCTGTTCGAGGCGCACCGGACCGAGCGCGTGCCACACCCGCTGCGCACGACCCTGCGGGAGCACCCGAAGGCGGTCGGTCAGCTGATCGGCTTCACGATGCTGTCCACGTTGTGCTACTACACGTTCTTCAGCGCCCTGACCCCGTTCGCCGTGAAGACGCGCGGAGCGGACGCGGTCGATGCGTTCCTGGCGCTGGCCATCGCGACGGCGGTGTTCGTCGCCCTGCAGTACCCCATGGGCGCGGCCGCCGACCGGTTCGGCCGCAAACCCCAACTGCTGGCGTGGTCGGCGGCGACAGCAGTCCTGATCGTTCCTTTGTCCACTTTGGTCGGACCGGGCCTGGGGAACCTGGTCGTGGTGTTCACCGTCGGCCTCGGCCTCTACACCGCGATGACGTCGATCGCGCCCGCCCTGATGAGCGAGCTGTTTCCCACCGCCCTGCGCGGCCTGGGCATCGGAGCGTGGTACAACCTCACCGTCGCCACCTTCGGCGGCACCGCTCCGCTGCTGATCAGTGCCCTGTCCAGCGCGGGCCTCGCCGACGCCTTCTTCTGGTACCTGGCGGCGGGAGCGGCGGTCGCCTTCGCCATCATCCTCACGCTGCCCGAGACCCGCGGCACCGAGCTGCGTTGACCAGCGTTTGGCGATACTGACCGTTCTGTCTGTTACGCTCGTCGTGATGGTGCGCAACGCTAGAGGTCAGGTCTCCGAGGCGCGGTCGAGGCTGCTCACCACGGCGACGAGGCTCTTCTACGCCGAGGGCCTGCACGCCGTCGGGATCGACCGGATCGTCGCGGAGGCGAAGGTCACCCGCGCCACGCTGTACCGTCACTTCCCGAGCAAGGACGAGCTCGTCGTCGCGTACCTGCAGGCCGTCGCCCAGGCCGACCGCGAGGGGGTCGACACGGCTCTCGCCGCCGGCCTCCCGGCGGCCGACACCCTGCGCGCCATCGCCAGCTCGATCGCCGAGGGCATCCGGTCGGCGCGCTTCCGCGGATGTGCCTTCCTCAACGCCGTCGCGGAGTACCCCGACGCCGCGCATCCGGTGCACCAGGCCGTCCTCGCCCACCGCGCGTGGTTTCTGCGGACCGTGACGGACCTCCTCGCGGATGTCGGCGACGCACCCCCGGAGCTCGCGGGCCGGCACTTCGTGCTGCTGCGAGACGGTGCGATGTCCTCGGGCTGCCTGGCGGACCCGGCGGAGGTCTGCGACACGTTCCTCCAGGGAGTCGAGGGGATTCTGCGGTTCCGCCTCGACTCGGTGTCCGCGTAGCACCTGCCACCCGGAGGTGACTCCCTCGTGACGCCTTCGAAATGAGGTAGAACGTTCTGTCTTGACAGACGCTGGGTTCGGCCGTCATGCTCGTCGAGATAGAACGTTCGTTCTTGTTTCGTTCGGAAGGACCGCCATGACCGTCGTCGCCTCACCCGCCGCCCGAGCAGCTGCACCCACCCTGCGCCGGCTCTACGTCGTGCGGTTCGCTTTCGCCGTCGTCTGGGCGGCCCTGCTGTTCTTCACGACGTCGAGCCTCGGACCCCTCGGCATCGCGCTGATCGTCCTGTACCCCCTGTTCGATGTCGCCGCGGCGGTCGTGGACGCTCGCTCGTCCCGCCGCACCTGTTCGCCTCGCGGCCTCTACGTGAACATCGCGGTCAGCCTGCTGGCCGCCGCCGCCCTGGCGGTCGCCGCCGGCTCGGGCGTGCCCGCGGTCCTGCGGGTATGGGGCGCCTGGGCTGTCGTCGCGGGGCTGGTCCAGCTGACCGTCGCCCTCGGCCGCCGCACATGGGGTGGCCAGTGGCCAATGATCCTCAGCGGCGGCCTCTCGGTCCTGGCCGGCGCCTCGTTCGTCGTCGCCGCCGGCGCGCCGGACCCGACCCTGGCCAGCATCGCCGGCTACGCCGCCGTCGGCGGCATCTTCTTCCTCGTCTCGGCGGTCCGCCTCGGCCGGCCGGCCGCGCGGTTGGGCTGAGCCGACCGAACACCGCGCGCCGCGGACCTCCTACGGATCGAGGTCGCCGAGCCCGGCTCGTTCCCCCACGGCCGCCGCCTCCGCTCGGTTCGCCACGTTGAGCTTGCGCAGGATGCTGCTCACGTGCACGCTCGCCGTCTTCGGGCTCATGAACAGCTCCGCGCCGATCTGCGCGTTCGTGTAGCCGCGGCCGAGCAGGCGGAGCACGTGCCGCTCCCGGTCGGTCAGGCCGTAGGGGTCCTTCGGCCCGGGCGGCGGGACCGGTGGGGGCGGGGCCGCCGCGGACGCGGGGCGTAGCGAGATCCGGGACCTGCGCGCCAGCCGGTTTATCCGCGTCAGCAGGGGCACCATCCCGCTCGCCGCGTCGGCGGCGGCACGCAGTGGAGCGGTCGCGGCCGCCGCGTCGCGCGAGGCGGTGAGCAGGGCCTCCGCCTGTCGCAGCAGGGCGTAGGCCTCGCGGTGCGGCCGGCCGAGCCGTCGCCAGACGGCGGCCGCCGCCATCCACGCGTCCGGGTCGTCCCCGCCGCGCGCACGCAGCAGTTCGGCCAGCCAGCCGGCCCGGTCACCGGGAATCGTCGAGACGAACGGGTGGTCGGCGAAGGGCCGGACCGTCATCCGCTCCAGAATGCCCGCCAACCGGTCGGTCGCGGCGAGGGCGGCTCGTTCGGCGTCACCGTCGCGACGCGCCCGCGCGGTCTCGGCCAGGTCCGCCGCGGCCCTGGCCCCCAGTGCGAGCAGCTCGCCGCAGTACAGCTCGACGCCGGAGCCGCCCAACCGAGCCAGGGCCTGCTCGGCACCGTCCAGCGCCGTGGCGGGGTCGCCGGCCCACAGCGCGACCCGGGGGGCCAGGCGCAGCCGCTCGTACACCCACATCCGGGGCCCGGCCAGGCCCATCGACTCCACGGCCCGGGTGCGGGCGAGGGCGGCGTCGAGCTCACCGCGACACGTCTCGACCTGGGCCAGCAACAGGTGCAGGTTCCAGTCGTCCAACCTCGGCGGGCGCTCGGACACCTCGGACAGGACCTCGGCCGCGGCGTCCACGAGGCCCTGTTCCAGCAGCGCCTCCGCGGCGTTGTGGTGCAGTACCGCCCCCTGGTAGCCCGACGCCGCGCCGGCCCGGCGCGCCTGGTCGAGAGCCTGGGCCGCGACCCGCTCGGCCTGCGCCAGCTGCCCCATCTTGAGCAGCGCGTTGCTGCGGTAGTCGGCGGCGGTGAAACCGACCAGCAGGCTGAGCCCCGGGTCGGCGAGGTCACCCGCGCGGTCCAGCAACGCGAACCCCTCGGCCGGGTCGCCGTGCACGAACGCGACCTCGGCCAGCCCCAGCAGGGCCTGGGCGCCGTCGAGGGTCGCTCCGCACCGTCGCGCGACGTCGAACGCGGTGCGATACAAGGAGCCGGTGGCGGCGTCGTGGCGGTCCAACCACCTGAACCGCGCATGATCGGTGAGCACGCGCGCGTACTCGGCCGACTCGCGCAACGCCCGGTGGATGCGCTCCGCCTCTTCGAACAGGGCGTAGGCCGTGCCCGGAGAGGCCTCGCGCTGGCCGATGACCCCGCGGTGCCACGCGGTTCGGTGCAACACGCCCGCGAGCAGCGGACCGTCGGCCGTGTCGCCGTATCTCGCGTAGGTCTGTTCGGCGAGAACACCGGCGTCGAGGTCGCGACCGCACGCCTGCAGCGCGTCGATGGCCGCGACGCGCAGCCAGCCGGGCTCCACCTGGGACTTCTCGGCCTCGTCCGGCAGGCTCTCCGCGACCCGCGCGGCTCGCTGCCAGAGCTCGGCCGCCTGCGCGTAGGCCCGCACCCGGTGGCCGTGTTCGGCGGCGTCGACCAGCGAGGCCAGCTCGTTGTCCGGCCGGCCGGCGGCGGCCCAGTGGACGGCGATCTCAGCCGACAGGGCCGGGTCTGCCATCGCCTCGAGTGCCGCCGCCGTCGCGGCGTGCAGGTCGCGGCGCTCGTCGGGGAGCAGCTCACCGGCCACCGCCTCGGCGAGCAGCGCGTGCTGCGTCCGGCAGCCGAGCTCGGGCCGCGTCCGGTCCTGGACCGCGAGCCGGGCGTCGATCAGCTCGTGCATCGCCGCGGCGACGTCGGCCGCCGTCATCCCGGTCACCCTGGCGACGGCGGTCTCCGGGACGGGGCGGCCCGCCACCGCGAGGGCCGCGAGCACCGTGCGGGCCGGCGGGCCGACCCGGCGCGAGCGAGCCAGGAGCAGCTCGGCCAGCGCGCGCGGCGGCTGCCGGGCCAGCGCGAACCCCTGTCCTCCGTCGCCGGCGGCCAGGGCGGCCGCGATGAGCTCCTCCGCGAAGTACGGGTTGCCGTCCGTACGTCGGTACAGCTCGTCGAGGACGGCGTCCTCCGGTGGGCCGCCCAGGGTCATTCCGGCGAGCTCGGCCATCGCCGGTCGGGACAGGCCGCCCAGCTCCAGCCGTACTGTCTCGGGCCGGCGTGCCTGCTCGACCCACTCCGCCACCCGAGGATGTGCAGGCACCTCGTCGTCGCGGCACGTCACGACCAGGGTGATCGAGCCGCTGGAGGAGCCGCGCAGGTAGGTCAGCAGGTCCAGCGTCGCTCCGTCGGCCCAGTGCAGATCCTCGACCACGACCACCATGGGACGGTCGGTGGCGACGCGGACTAGCAGCAGCTCGACGGCGGCGAACATCCGCTGCCGCCGCCACTCGCCGGCCGGGAGCACGTCCGGTCCCGCGTCACGCCCGACGAGCTCCGGCGCGAGCCGCGCCAGCTCCTCCACCGCATACGGCGGAAGCCCGGCGAGGATCTCGGCGAAGGCCGTCGGACCCACCGCCCTGCCCAGGCCGCGGAGCGTCTCGACGATCGGCAGGAGCGGCAGGCGCACGTTCAGCGGCAGGCACGACGCCTCGACCACGACCGCACCCGTCTCCCTGGCCGCCAGTGCCGCCTGGGTGACCAGCCGCGTCTTGCCGATCCCCACCTCACCCGTGACGAGGACGAGCCGGCGCGCCTGCCGGATGGCGGCGGCGAGCCGGGCCAGCTCGCCGTCCCGCCCGACCAGACCTGTCGCCGCCACGCGGCCAGCAAATCCCCAGCGAGCCGGTCCGGTCAAGCGTGGCGGCAAGGCACCTCCCGAGGCCAACTAAGGCTTTCCCCGACCGAGCGCTGGGCGATCTCCCGATGCGGCGGGCCCCGGTCCCGCGCGACCGTTGCCGAACGCGGGACGAAAGCTCAGGAGGATGGTCAACCATGTTCGGACGTCGTTGTCTTCTCGTCGGCGCCGTGGGGGTCGCGGCCGCACTGGCCGGCTGTGGCGGGGGAGCAGGTGAGCCGCGGCCGGGCGAGTCGTACTCGGTTGGTGTGCTCGCCATGGCGCAGGCCGAGGTCATCGACGAGGTCGTCGACGCGTTCACCAGGACGGTGCGGGCCGAGGTCGGCGCGGGCACCACGGTGAGCTTCGAGGTCAGGAACGCCAACGGAGACCAGTCGCTCATCGCCAGCGTCGCCCGCGAGTTCGCCGGCTCCGACCACGACGCCTTCGCCGTCATCGGGACGCCGGCCGTCGTCGCGCTGGCCACCCAGGTGACCGACCGCCCCATCTTCGCCCTCGCCATGGGGGACCCGGTCGGTGCCGGGGTGGCGGAAAGCCTGGAGAGGCCGGGGAGGAACGTCACCGGCAGCATCGACTTCGTCGACCCGGCGATGCTCCTGGAGGACCTGGTCGCCCTGCACCCCGGTCTCCGGACGGTCGGCACCCTCTACGACCCGTCCAACCAGAGCATGCAGGTGTGGGCCGGCGCGTTGCGCACCGCTGTCCGAACCGCCGGCATCGACCTCGCCGAGGCCCCCATCTCCTCGACGGCGGAGGTCGCGCAGGCCGCCCGCAGCCTCGACGGGCGAGCCGAGGTGGTGTTGGTCGGCCCGGACGCGCTGGTGGCCGCCGGAATCGAGGCGGTCGGCGCGGCGATGGTGGGCGCCGGCGCCCCGCTCTACGTCGTCGCCGGCGACACGACGATCCCCGGCATTGTCGGCAGCCTCGGCCCGGACTACTCGCGGCTCGGCGTCTCGGCCGGGGTCAACGCGGCGAAGGTGCTCCGCGGCGCCGACGCGGCGTCGACGCCGTTCACCACCCCCGGCGAGGTGGAGATCGTCCTGAACACGGGACGCGCGCGGGAGCTCGGCATCACCATCCCGGCGGAGCTCGCCGACCGCGTCGTCGGGTCCTGATACCGGTGAACACCGTGATCGACACCCTGGTGACAGGGCTTCCGCTCGCCCCCGCGTTCCTCGGGGTGTTCCTGGTCCTGCGGATCCGGGCCGACTTCGACCTGACGGTGGAGGGCAGCTTCGCCCTGGGCGGCGCGGTGACCGCGGTGGCGCTGCTTGCGGGGCTGCCCGGCTGGCCGGCCCTGGCCGCGGGCGCCATGAGCGGAGCGGTCGCCGGACTCAGGACCGCGTTGCTCAACCTTGTGCTGCGCATCCCCGTCCTGATGGCGGGGCTCGTCATGAGCATGGCGTTGTTCACGGTGACGCTCCGGGTGCTCGGCCGGCCGACGGTCGGTCTTCTCGGCGAGGAGACGGTCTTCGCGCGGGTCGCGGCGCACCCCGGCCGGGCCGCGGACCTCGGCATGTCGGCGGTGCTGTTGGCCGTGGTCGCGGTGGTGTTCGCCGTCTTCGTCGCGTTCCTCAGGACCGAGATCGGTCTCGCGCTGCGGGCGAGCGGCGCGAACGCCCGCATGGTCCGCAGCCAGGGGGTCAACGACAGCGGGCTGCTCGTGCTGTCGTTGATGCTCGCCAACGGCCTGAGCGCGCTCTCCGGCGGGCTGCTGGCACAGGTGCAGGGCTTCGCCGACGTCACCATGTCCGTCGGGCTGTTCGTCGCGGGAGCCGGAGCGGTCCTGCTCGGCGCCCTGCTGGCCAACCCCGGCGGGTCCCAGGTGGTGCGCATGGCGGTAGCGGTGATCGTCGGCTGCCTGCTCTACCGCCTCATCCTGGTGTGCTCGCTGCGGCTCGGCCTGCCCGCGGGGGATCTCAGAGGCGTCACGGCGCTCACCTTCGTGTTGGCGATCTCCGCCCAGGCGCACCTGGCGCCCGCGCTCGCGCGCTACCGCCTGGCGAACCGGACATGACCGTGCCCGAGGACACCGGACGTGTCGAGCTCACCGGTCTCCGGCTCGTGCACAACACCGGACGCCCCGACCGAGTGGTCGCGCTGCACCACGTCGACCTGACGGTCCATCCTGGACAGTTCGTGACCGTGGTCGGGCCGAACGGCTCCGGCAAGAGCAGCCTGCTCCAGGTGGTCTCCGGGGCGCTGCGGCCGACGACGGGAACGGTCCGGCTGGACGGTGTCGATGTCACCCGCTGGCCGGACCACCGGCGCGCGGCGCTGGTGGCGCGCGTGTTCGACGACCCGATGGCCGGGACCGCGCCAGACCTCAGCGTCGAGGACAACCTCGCACTCGCGATGAGCCGCGGCCGCCGTCGCGGGTTTCGCGCAAGCCTCAGCTCGGCCCGCCGGCGCACGATGCGCGACCGCCTCGCCGGGCTCGGTCTCGGGCTCGAGCAACGGTTGCACGAGCCGGTCGGCCTGCTGTCGGCCGGTCAGCGGCAGAGCCTCACGATGGTGATGGCCGGGTTGCGCGCGCCTCGGGTCCTGCTGCTCGACGAGCATCTCGCCGCCCTCGATCCCATGACCGCGGCGCGGGTCCTGCGCCTCACGACGGACCTCGTCGCCGCCGCCGGCTGCACGACGATCATGGTCACCCACAACATGGAACACGCGCTGCGGCTGGGAACCCGGCTGCTGGTGATGAGCCGCGGACAGATCACCGCGGACCTGGCCGAGGAGAGGAAGAACGGGATGAACACCCACCAGCTCGTCCACCTGATGGACACGGCGGTCGACACCACCGCCACCGACTTCGCGACCCTCGACGAGGTTCGGGAGGCCGCACTCGCCGTCCTGCCTTCCGACGCGCACGACTTCCTGGAGGGCGGCGCCGGGGAGGAGGCGACGCTTCGCCGCAACCGGAACGCCTTCGAGCGCTGGGCGTTCGTCCCGCGGGTGATGGGCGGGCTGCCGTCCCCGTCCACCACGACCCGCTTCCTCGGCGTCGATCTCGCACTCCCCGTGCTGACCGCGCCGTTCGGCGCCGACGGACTGTTCCACCCGGACGGTCAGGTCGCCGTCGGCCGAGCCAACGCGGCCGCCGGCACCGCCAGTATCGTGCCGGAGGCGGGAACCTACTCGCTCGAGGAGATCGCGGCGGCGGCGCCCGGCGCCGCGGCCTTCGGGCAAGTCAATCCACTGGGGACGGACGAGGGCTTCCTGGCGATGGTGCGCCGCTACGAGCGGGCGGGCTACCGCGGTCTCTGCGTCACGTGCGACGTGCCGATCCAGGGGTGGCGGGAACGCAACCTCCGCAACGGTTACCTGCCCGACCACCGCTTGTTCGGCGGCAACTACCCGTCGGTCGAGCACGCCCTCGGCCAGCTCGGTCAGCTCCTCGAACGGGAGGCACCGGTGTGGTCCTGGGCCAAGCTCGGTGAGCTGCTCGGCCAGAGCAGGCTGCCGTGGATCGCCAAGGGCATCATGACCCCCGAGGACGCCAGCGCGGCGGTGGCCACCGGCGCGAGGGCGCTGCTGGTCTCCAACCACGGCGGGCGCCAGCTCGACGGGCAGCGCGCCTCGCTCGACGTGCTCCCCGAGATCCGGGACGCCGTCGGACCCGGCATCGAGATCGCACTGGACAGCGGCGTCCGCCGCGGTGCCGACGTGGTCAGGGCGATCGCGCTCGGCGCCGACGTCGTCGTCATCGGCCGCCTGGCGGCCTACGGCCTGGCCGCCGGCGGCGAGGCCGGGGTGGCCCGCGTGCTCGAGCTTCTCCGCGCGGAGATCACGACCGTGCTCACGCTCCTCGGCCGGGGCGGCGTGCGCGACCTGACCCCCGACGCCCTGACCCGGGTCGAGGTGGGGCCGGTCAGCCGAGGTCACCGGGCAGGAGGGGGCGCATGAAGGTGCGCTCGTAGCGCAGGACGCAGTCGCTCTCGTCGCGGATCCGGTCGGCGGCCACGAAGTCCGGATCGACGCCGAACAGGGTCCGGTACTCCTCGTAGGCGGCGAGGCTGGGGAAGCTGAACAGCGCGAGAGCCCGGTCACTGGCTCCCTCGGCCGGTAGGAAGTAGCCGTGGTGCGTCCCGCCGTGGCGCTGGACCAGGTCCATCCAGCGGCGGGCGAACCGTTCGAAGGCGTCGATCTTCCGCGGGTCAATCACGTACTCGACGACACAGGTGATCATGGGAAAGCGTAGCAGGACCCCGCCCACCAGGACTGCCTCGGTTTCGCTAGGTTTCCCGAGTGATCATGAAGCGAGCGTTGCGGCGGGGTGCGGCTGTGCTGGTGGCCGGTGGCCTGGCCATGGCGGCGGCGGCCGGTCCGGTCCAGGCGCGTCCCGCGCCGTCCACTGTGCACCGGGCCGCGGTGACCGACCTCGAGGTGGAGCGGGTCGCCGCGTACTGGACGCCGGAGGCCATGCGGGCGGCGGTCCCGCTGGAGCTGGCGATCGAACCGGGCGGAGCCCTGGCCGAGGAGCCGAGGGGCATCCCGCGGGCGGTCTCGCCGACCTTCCCGAACGGCGGCGGGCCGTGGCCGGCCGGCGGCGAGGTGGTCGCCACGTCCGGGCGGGTGTTCTTCACCACCAACGGCAGCAACGCCTCGTGCAGCGGGAGCGCGGTCACCAGTGCCAACCGGAGCACGGTGCTCACCGCCGGCCACTGCGTCAAGGTGGCCGGCCGGTTCCACGAGAACTGGGTGTTCGTCCCCGGCTACGAGAACGACAACGCGCCCTACGGCGTGTGGCCGGCGCGGCTGACCACCGCGACACCGCAGTGGCTCGCGGGCGAGGACATGAACCACGACCTCGGCGCGGCGGTGGTCGCCGAGGTGGACGGGACCTCGCTCACCGACGTCGTCGGCGGGCAGGGGGTCGTGTTCAACCAGGAGCGCGGGCTGGACATGTACGCCTTCGGCTGGGCGGCCAGCCCGCCCTACGACGGCAGCACGATGAGCTACTGCAGCGGCACCACGTTCGACGCCACCCTCACCGACGGCATCGGCATGAGCTGCGACCTCACCCGCGGCGCCAGCGGCGGCCCCTGGTTCCACCAGTTCGACCCCAGCACCGGTACCGGCCTGATCGGCTCGGTGAACAGCTACAAGATCAACTTCGTCCCGTACTACGTGTTCGGTCCCTACTTCGGCGACGTCGCGCGAGCCTTCTACGAGACCGTTCAGTCCATGTAACGGGCCGCGGGAGGGTGCCGCTGCCGCAGGCCGGTCGTGATCACCAGGCAGGCGAGTACCGGGACGGTGACCAGGACGGGCAGCGCGAGGTGCGAGGTCGCCTGCATCGAGTAGCCGACCGCCGCCGGCAGCGCCACGTTCCCGACCATCCCGGCGGTGGCGATCACGGCGTTGGACCGTCGCGGGTCGGGGTGGGTGGACGCGTTCCAGGCCATCACGGTCGGGAAGATCGGCCCGAGGACCAACCCGGCGAGCAGGTAGCCGACCGGTGCCAGGTCCCCGACGCCGATCAGGACCAGCGGGAGCGCGGTCGCGACGAGCGCGGTCGCGACGATGCGCGGCGGTGCCCAGCCGGCCGTGACGAACGGGACGAGCAACCGGCCCGCGGCCAGGCCGACCCAGAACAACGACGTGAGCGCGGAGGCCGCCGCCGTCGCGTAGCCGTGTGCCTCCAGGTGCACCGACTCCCAGCTGCTCAACCCGGTCTCGGCCCCGGCGTAGCAGAACAGCAGGGCGCAGAAGAGCAGCAGCACGACCGGTCGGCCCCGCGCCCGGCCTTCGGCCGGCGGCAGGTGGGTGGACCCGCCGAGGCCCAGCGGTGGCAGCGCCGCCAGGACGGCCACGGCGAGCACGACGAACAGGTACTGGTAGCCGACGTCGCGGGTGAGCCCGACCAGTGCGGGACCGGCCGCGGCGCCGAGGCCGAACACGCCGTTCACCAGGTTGGCCAGCGCGACACCGCGCCCGCCGGGCTGGCCGGCCATCGCGGTGTTGACGACGAGCACGAGGCCCCCGAACCCCAGCCCGGCGACCACGGCCGCGAGCAGGGGCACCGGCCACGCTCCACGCCAGGCGAGCCCCACCGAACCGAGGGCGAGCAGTGCCGTCGGCACCGCGACCAGATACCGCCGGGCCCACCGCTCGCCCAGCGTCCCGGCGACGGCGGTGCTCACGAGCGACCCGGTGTAGAAACCACTCACCAGCAGCCCCGCCGTGGCCGCCGACAACCGGTTGTCGTCCCGCACGACGGGGATCAGCGGACCGAGCGTCGACTGGAACAGTCCTAAAAGTCCGAAGAGGACAACACAGCGGGCGATCACGCCCCGACTCGCCGCCCCCTGCACGTTCTCAACCTACCCGACCGGTGCAGGGGCCGCCGAAGACCGGTGGCGGGGCTAGTGACCGTCCTCACAGGACATCGTCACCGGGTGGACCGGAGGCCCACACCCGTCGGCGGGAGACGGGCGCGTGGTCAGCGCTCGTCGCGCAGCGGGAGCGAGTGGAACAGCGCGATCTTCCACTCGCCGTCGACCTGGCTCAGCACCATGGTGGTCGGGCAGACGTCGTGGTGGCGCTCGCCGGCGAACGTGTACTCCTGCTCGACGGTGTAGGTGGCGATCGCGGTCGCGCCGTACTCGCGGATCTCCAGGTCCGTGATCTCCGAGTGCTCGTCGGACATTCCGGACTCGAGCGCCGCAAGGTGCGCCCCGATCTCCCCGAGGCCCCGCTTCCAGGTGCGCATGACGGCGTCGACGGCCTGAATTTCGGGAACGATCATGGTGGCTACCCGCGCCACGTCGAGTTTCTCCATGGCGTCGTAAGCCTCACGCACGACGCTTTCCACATCAGCCAGGGTCTGCTGGCTCATCTGCCCACCTCCACGCTGTACGACGGAACCGAGCCCAAGGATTCCCGCGCGGCGGGCCGAAAAGCCAGCGCACTCGTCGGGCCCTCTAACGACTTTCGAGGACGCCGTGCCCGCGCCCGGTACGGTGCGAAACATCGAACTCGAACAGGAATTGTCGTGAATTCCTGTGGCCGAAAGGGTCCACTGTGAAGACGCTTCGAGAAGGGCCTGCGACACTGCCCGCGCTCACCGGTTATCGGTTCGTTCTCGCGTTCATGGTCATCGCCTGCCACGGCCTCTACTCGAGCCGGTTGTTCGAACCGGGCCCGACCGCCGAGGCGCTCGCTATCACCGCGCCGCTGTCCATCGTCGCGGTGTCGTCGTTCTTCATCCTGAGCGGGTTCATCCTCACCTGGTCCGCCCCGGCCGGTGACACCGTCGGCCGCTTCTACCGACGCCGCTTTGTCAAGATCTTCCCGAACCACGTGGTCACCTGGGCGCTGATGCTGCTGGTGTTCGCCTTCGTGGTCACCGGGCCGAACCCGATGTACGGCTTCCAGGACAACCAGGTGAGCCTCGGCGAGGCGCTTTCCAACCTGTTCCTGGTCCAGAACTGGCTCTACGACGTCCAGCACGTGATGGGCGTCAACGCGCCCGCGTGGTCGATCTCCTGCGAGGTGTTCTTCTACCTGCTGTTCCCGGCGCTGTTCCTGCTCGCCAAGAAGATCGCGCCGGGACGGCTGTGGTGGTGGGTGGGCGGGGTCGCGGCACTGATCCTGCTGGTGCCGCTGCCGACCTTCGCCATCGACGGCCCGATGATGGCCGAGTGGGCACCGGCACCGCACGCCCAGGTGTGGCTGGTGTACGTGTTCCCCCCGGTGCGGCTGCTGGAGTTCGGGCTCGGCATCCTGATCGCCCGACTCGTGCAGACCGGTCAGTGGCCGAGCCTGCGGGTGCGCTGGGCGGCCATCCCGCTGGTGCTGACGATCCTCGCCTCCCCGGTCATCCCGGCGGGCTACCTGTTCGCCGCGGCGTTCGCCCTCCCGGCAGCCCTGGTCATCCCGGCGATCGCCCAGGCCGACCTCGAGGACCGACGGACGTGGTTGCGCAGGCCCGTCGTCGTCCTGCTGGGCAACGCCTCGTTCGCGCTGTACCTCGTGCACGGCCCGATCCTGTACGCCCTGCGTGACCTGCTCGGCCCCGAACGCCGCTTCGACGACCTGACGGCGTTGGGGATCGTGGTCGGGTTCATCCTGGTGTCGCAGGTCGCGGCGCTGGCTCTCTACCGGTACCTGGAGGTGCCGATGATGCGCCGCTTCGCCCGCCCCCGGTCCACGACCGCCTCCACGCCCTCCCCGGTCCCGCAGCAGGCACTGACCACCTGAGGTCGCACGCGGTCGCCGAGCGGATCCCGCGGGCTCACCCCCTGCTGACCGCGGCCTGCGCTCGGCGGTTGCGCGCACGGTGTCGATGCGGCATGTTGGCCTGAGGAGCGCCGGGAAGTCTGGTCGGCACCCGCCACGGCGGCGGGTTGGTACGAGGTGGACGAGGTGTGTTGATGGCGCTCACTTCCTGGGTCGACCTTCCCGGCGGTTCTCCGCACGGTCCCGGGCGGGAGCACCGGCGGTGAAGGTCGCCGTGGTTGCCGAGACGAGGCCTGGTGAGCGCCGGGTGGCGCTCGTCCCCGAGCTGGTCGGGCGGCTGACCGACGCCGGTCTGGACGTCGCCGTGGAGCCGGGTGCCGGCGCGGCCGCGGGGTTGCCCGACGACTCCTACCGCGCGGTCGGGGCCACCGTGGCGGCCGACGCGGTGGCCGGCGCCCGGGCGCTGCTGTCCGTGCGGCCCGTCCAGGCGCGGCGGGTGGCGGAGCTCGCGCCGAACGCGGTCACCGTGTCCTTCCTGCCGACGGGGCGCGAGCTGGACCTCGTCCGCGCCCTGCGCGACGCCGGGCACACCGCGTTCGCGATGGAGCTGGTGCCGCGCATCTCCCGCGCCCAGGCGATGGACGCGTTGTCCTCCCAGGCCTTCGTCGCGGGCTACCGGGCGGCGCTGGTGGCGGCGGAACGGTTGCCGAGGTTCCTGCCGATGTCCATGACCGCCTCCGGCACGATCCGCCCGGCCGCCGTGTTCGTGATCGGTGCCGGGGTGGCCGGGCTGCAGGCCATCGCGACCACACGCAGGCTCGGCGCGGTCGTGCGTGCCTACGACGTCCGTGCCGCCGCCGCGGAGGAGGTGCGCAGCCTCGGTGCGGAGTTCGTCCATCTGGAACTGCCGACCCTGGAAGGCGCCGGCGGCTACGCCAGGAAGATGACCGAGGAACGGTCCCGGTCGCAGCGTGCGCTGCTCGCCCCGCACGTGGCGGCCTCCGACGTGCTGATCACCACCGCCGCGGTGCCCGGCCGGCCGGCGCCGATGCTCGTCACCGCGCCGATGGTGGCCGCGATGAAACCCGGCTCGGTCGTGGTCGACCTGGCGGCCGAGTGGGGTGGCAACGTCGAGGGGGCGAAGCCGGGGGAGGAGATCACCGTCGGCGAGACGCTGGTCTGGGGCGGCCGCGACGTGCCGAGCCAGCTTCCGGCGCAGGCGAGCCAGCTGTACTCCGCCAACGTGGTCAACCTGTTGCTGCTCATGTGCGCCGACGGCGAGCTGGCCCCGGACTTCGCCGACGAGATCATCGCCGCCTGCTGCGTCACCCACGCCGGGGAGGTGCGGCACGCGCCGACCCGCGTGCTGCTCGGAGAGGAGCTGCCCTAGTGGACGGCGTCGCGTTGCTGACGATCTTCGTGCTGTCGGTCTTCGTCGGCTACGAGGTGATCTCGAAGGTCTCCAGCACCCTGCACACGCCGTTGATGTCCGGCTCCAACGCAATCAGTGGCATCGTCCTGGTCGGGACGATCGCGGTCGCCGCCCACACCGAGTCGACCGGGATCTTCGTCCTCGAGCTGGTCGCGATCGTCCTGGCCACGGTCAACCTGGTCGGCGGGTTCGTGGTGACCGACCGGATGCTGGGGATGTTCCGGGCCCGGGCTCGGCAGAGCCCGCCCGAGGACAAGGGGCCCCAGCGGTGAACGAGACCTGGACCGCACTGCTCTACCTCGCCGCCGCCGTCTGCTTCATCGTCGCGCTCAAGGCCCTGTCCTCGCCGCGAACCGCCCGGGTCGGCAACCTGGTCGGCGCGGCGGGTGCCGTGGTGGCGGTGCTCGTGGTCCTCGCCGCCGAGCGTCCGGAGCGGCTGGTGTGGGTCCTGG
The DNA here is from genome assembly GCF_001921205.1 of Actinophytocola xanthii. Taxonomy (GTDB): domain Bacteria; phylum Actinomycetota; class Actinomycetes; order Mycobacteriales; family Pseudonocardiaceae; genus Actinophytocola; species Actinophytocola xanthii. The sequence goes on from NZ_MSIE01000103.1 coordinate 20,637, forward strand.
CGGCGATCGCCGTCGGTGGGGCGATCGGAGCCGTCGCCGCGCAACGGGTCGCGATGACCCAGATGCCGCAGATGGTGGCGTTGTTCAACGGCGTCGGCGGTGCGGCGGGCGCGCTTGTCGCGTTGCTGGAGCTGCCCGAGGGGACCAGCGGCGAGCCGGCCCACCTCGCGGTCACGGCGTTCACCGTCCTCGTCGGAGCCGTCACCTTCTCCGGCTCGCTGCTCACCTTCGCCAAGCTCCAGGAGCTGGTCACCGGCCGGCCGCTGATCTTTCCCGGCATGCGCTGGGTGGCCGCGGCGACCGTCGGCGGCGCGCTCGCCACCGGGGTCTGGGTCGCGGCGACCGGCTCGGTACCCGGGGCCGCGTCCCTCGCCGTGCTGGCGTTGGGGATCGGGCTGCTGCTGGTGCTGCCGGTCGGCGGAGCCGACGTGCCGATCGTCATCTCGCTGCTCAACGCGTTCAGCGGGATCACCGTCGCCGCCAGCGGTTACGTGCTCGGCAACACGCTGCTGATCGTGGCGGGCACGCTGGTCGGCGCGTCGGGCACTCTGCTGACCACGATGATGGCCGAGGCGATGGGCCGGTCGCTGCCCAACATCCTGTTCGGCGCGTTCGCCGGCGGGTCAACGCTCGGCGGCACGACCGAGTCGGACCGGCCGGTGCGCTCGGCGGGCCCACAGGACGTCGCGATCCTGCTCGGCTACTCCCGCAAGGTGATCGTCGCGCCCGGCTACGGGCTCGCGGTGGCGCAGGCGCAGCACACGTTGCGCGATCTCACCGACGAGCTGGAGCGGCGCGGCATCGAGGTGGTGTACGCGATCCACCCCGTGGCCGGCCGGATGCCCGGGCACATGAACGTGCTGCTGGCCGAGGCGGACGTGCCGTACGAGAAGCTCAAGGAGATGGTCGAGGTCAACCCCGAGTTCCGGACCGCGGACGTCGCGCTCGTGGTGGGGGCCAACGACGTGGTTAATCCCGCGGCGCACTCCGCACCCGGCTCACCCATCTACGGCATGCCGATCCTCGAGGTGGCCAACGCGGCCTCGGTGGTGTTCCTCAAACGCTCGATGCGCCCCGGCTTCGCCGGAATCGAGAACGAGCTGCTCTACGAGCAGAAGACCACCCTGCTGTTCGGCGACGCCAAGGACTCCCTCGGCAAGCTCGTCACGGCGGTGAAGGCGCTGTGAGTCAAAGGCACGCGTTTGGGGGTTCGGTCGGTAGCGAGGGGATTCAACGCCGCCGAGGTGGGTAGGTCCGAGGCATGACATCGACATCGACACTGACCGCGCTCGCGTTGACCTGCAGCCTCAAGCCGTCTCCCGAGCCCTCGAGCAGCGACAAGATCGCCACCCAGGTTCTCGACGAGCTCCGTGGCCACGGTGTGACCGGCGAGCTGGTCCGGGTCGTGGACTTCGACGTGCGCCCGGGCGTGCAGACCGACATGGGAAACGGTGACCAGTGGCCGCAGCTTCGGCAGCGCGTTCTCGCGGCGGACATTCTCGTGTTGGCGACGCCCACCTGGGTGGGACACCCGTCCAGTGTGGCGCAGCGGGTGATGGAGCGGTTGGACGCCGAGCTGTCCGAGACCGACGATCAGGGACGGCCGTCGATGTACGGCAAGGTGGCCGTGGTGGCGGTGGTCGGCAACGAGGACGGCGCACACAAGATCATCGCGGACTGTTTCCAGGCGCTCAACGACGTCGGGTTCACCATCCCGGCCAGCGGCGGCACCTACTGGAACTCCGAGGCGATGAACCCGAAGGACTACATCGAGCTCGACAGCACACCGGACGCTGTCGCGAGCACCAACAAGAAGCTGGCGGCGAACGCGGCCCACCTCGCGCGGCTGTTGAAGCAGGACCAGTACCCGCCCGCTCAGTGACGCCCACTCGGTTCACCCCACGGGCCCGCGGGGTGTGACCAGCCGCCGCCGTGGTGCCGTTGCGCGGCTGGGGCGCCGTGCGGTCAGCGGGACGCGGTGGCGGTCTCGTCGAGTCTGCCGGTGCGCGTGGCCCACCGCTCGAACAGGACGGTGCCGAACGGCGGCACGCCGGCGACGAGTGCCAGCACGAAGGTCCCCGACGTCCAGCGCAGCGGCCCGCGCACCAGCAGCGTGACGACCACGTAGCCGACGAAGACGGCACCGTGCACCGGTCCGAAGATCCGGACCCCGATCTCGTCGTGCACGACCACGTACTTCACGAACATCCCGATCAGCAGGCCGGCCCAGGACACCGCCTCGGCCAGTGCCAACAACCGGAAACGCCCGGCGGCGGTGGTGAGCAACTCGGTCTCCGTCCGTCGGTGAAGGTCGACCTGGTGGTCGGAGGTCGGCACGTCGAACGGTACGAGAGTCCCGCGCGGGCGGTGCCGTGACCGTGTTAGCGATAACAGCGGTGCCGAACCTGAGACGTGGACTGTTTACTCCAAGTCCTTTCTGCCCTATTGAAGGCGCAGGAAGCTATCTGTTAACGTTCACATACTGTCCGTGACGGACATCACATCACGGGAGAGGGCCCACCGGTCCGGACCGGGACCTCGATCGTGGGCCCCTCCGGCGACTCGTGACACCTCTAGCGATGGGACACGTCATGAACCCGATCACGACGCCTCGCCGGTTGCTTTCCGCGCTCGTGGTGACCGCGCTGGCCGCGCTGGTGAGCGTCGTCGTCACCGCGTCGCCGGCCCAGGCCGCCACCAGCCAGTTCCGCGGCATGAACTGGGCGGTGCTGGGCGACAACTTCAGCACCGGTCCGCTCGTCGTACAGGGCCTGAGCCAGTCCGACAGCAACGCGACCGTCCGGGCCAAGGCCAACGCCGTCTACGACGACATGGCCGCCACCATGGGGGTGAACACCGTCCGGCTGCCGATCAACACCCATACGGTCGCCAACACGACATGGTGGAACGCGTACCGCGGTGCCATCGACGCCGCCACCGCCCGCGGGTTCAAGGTCATCCTCGCCTACTGGGAGGACGGCGCCGCCTCCGGTGGCAGGATCACGAACACCGCCGCCTGGAACACGATGTGGTCCAGCGTGACCAACACCTACGGCTCGAACGGCAACGTCTACTTCGAACCGATGAACGAGCCGCACGGCTACACGTCGACGGAATGGCGCAACGTCGCGGCCAACTGGCTCAGCTACCACACCTCGGCGGTACCCGGCCGGGTGCTCGTCGGGGGCACCGGCTACAGCCAGGACCTGCGGGACGTCTGCAACGACAGCCGCTTCAACTCGACGCTGCTGTCCTTCCACCACTATGCCTTCTTCTACGACCCGATGACCTACGACGCCTTCCGCAGCCACATCCAGACGCGGCTGGGCAACTGCGCCTCCCGCGCGGTCGCGACCGAGTTCGGCGCGCCGATGTCCACCGGTCTCAACTACGGTGACGCGAACAGCACCGACAACTTCGTGCGCCACATCCGCGCGATGGCGCAGGTGATGCGGGACAACCAGATGGGCGGAACCTACTGGCCCGCCCTCGGCGGCAAACCGACCGACAACCTCGGCTACGACTACTACTCGATGTACGCGCTGAGCGGCAGCGGCACCAACCTCAACCTGACCGTCCGCAACCCCTCCGGTGCCGACCGCATCCGTTACGCCTGGGGCGACGCCGTCGGCGGCGGAACGTTCTACCGGCTCGACGTGCGGCACAGCGGCAAGGCCATGGACGTCCAGCAACCGAACACGGAGGACGGTGCGCGGGTCGGCCAGTACACCTACGGCGGCAACGCGTGGCAGCAGTGGCAGTTCCAGGACGCCGGCGGCGGCTACTGGTGGATCGTCAGCCGCCACAGTGGACGGTGTCTCGACGTGGTGAGCGCGTCGACGGCCGACGGTGCCGAGCTCGTCCAGTACGCCTGCGGCACCGGCACCAACCAGCAGTTCCAGCTGGTCGCGAACGGGAGCTACTTCCAGCTCCGGGCCCGACACAGCGGCAAGTGCGTGGACGTGCCGTCCGCGTCGACCGCGGACGGCGTGGTCCTCAAGCAGTACCCGTGCAACACCGGCACCAACCAGCAGTGGTCGCGAACGGTCGTCTGAAGCGTTTGGCCTGTCCAGCAAGGAGAACCCCATGCCACAACGCTGTGGCCTCGCCGTCGTGCTGGCCGTGTTGTCAGCTCTCGTCCTCCCCGGCTCCGCTGTCGCCGCGCCGGTCACCATCACCAACGGCACCCAGTTCACCGACACGAACGGAAACGTCGTGCACGCGCACGGCGGAGGGGTCCTCAAGGTCGGCAGCTACTACTACTGGTTCGGCGAGAACCGGAACCCCGACAACACGTTCCGGGCGGTCTCGGCGTACCGGTCGACCGACCTGCGCAACTGGGAGTTCCGCAACAACGTGCTGACCCAGTCGTCGCACTCGGAGCTCCAGGTGGCCAACATCGAGCGTCCCAAGGTCATCTTCAACGCGTCCACCGGCCAGTACGTGATGTGGATGCACAAGGAGAACGGCCGGGACTACGGTGAGGCACGTGCCGCGGTCGCCACCGCCAGCACCGTCGACGGCAACTACACCTGGCGCGGCAGTTTCCGCCCGCTGGACTACATGTCGCGGGACATCACGCTGTTCAAGGACGACGACGGCACCACGTACATGATCTCCGCGGCCAACGAGAACGCGGACCTGCACGTCTACCGACTGACGTCGGACTACCTCCAGGTCAGCGCCCGGGTGCAGCGGCTCTGGCCGGGGTCGTGGCGTGAGGCACCCGCGATGTTCAAGCGCAACGGCGTCTACTTCCTGCTCACCTCCGGGGCCACCGGCTGGAACCCCAACCAGCAGAAGTACGCCACCGCGAGCAGCGTGACCGGATCCTGGAGCGCGTTGTCCGATGTCGGCAACGCGACCGCGTTCGACTCGCAGACGGCGTTCGTGCTGCCGGTTCAGGGCAGCCAGACCACGTCCTACCTGTACCTGGGCGACCGTTGGGCCGGGGCGACCGGGGGAGCGGTCAACGAGTCCCGCTACGTCTGGCTCCCGCTGAGCTTCCCGTCCAACACCACGATGACGATGAGCTACTCGTCGCAGGTGACGATCGACACCGCCACCGGCGCGATCACCGCGACCGGCGCGCAGCGGTACTCCTTCACCGCCCGCCACAGTGGCAAGTGCGCCGACATTCCCAGCTCCAGTCAGGACAACGGAACCCAGCTGAAACAGTATCCGTGCAACGGCGGGAACAACCAGGGGTTCGAGGCACAGCCAGCCGGCGACGAGTACTACCGGCTCGTCGCCGCGCACAGCGGCAAGTGTCTCGACGTCTCCGATGCGTCCACAGCGGACAGCGCCACCGTGATCCAGTACACCTGTGGCAGCGGCACGCACCAGCAGTGGCGGTTCGAGGACGCGGGCAGCGGCTACTACCGAATCGTCGCCCGCCACAGCGGCAAGTGCCTGGACGTCACCAGCGGGTCGACCGCCGACGGCGCGCTCGTCAAGCAGTACACCTGCGGGTCCGACGCCAACCAGCAGTGGCGCAGGTGAGCGGAGGCGGGTGCGGCACACCTCGGGCCCGCTCGCAACTCGCGCTCCCGGGTACTCTCTCTAAGAGCCTGTTCCTGAACTGATCTTGGTCGGCGTGTCGGGTGCTGG
>NZ_MSIE01000104.1 GCF_001921205.1 Actinophytocola xanthii
AAGGTCACCAGTGCCGGCGCCGGCTCACCCAACCGCCTGCTGTACGCCGACCCGGGCGAGATCGCCCCGCCCCCTGCACCGAGTCCCACGCCGACGCCTGAACCCACGCCGACGCCTGAACCCACGCCCAGTCCTGAACCTACGCCGAGTCCCGAACCCACGCCGAGTCCCGAACCTACGCCGAGTCCCGAACCCGCGCCGAGTCCCGAACCCGCGCCGACCCCGAGCGCGCCGCAGTTGACCAACCCCGGCGCGCGCACGGCCACCGTCGGTACCAAAGCGACGCTGCAGCTCGCGGCGAGCGGCGGCACCACGCCGTACACCTGGCGCGCGACCAGGCTGCCGGCCGGCCTGACGGTGAACAAGAGCGGCGTGGTCTCCGGCACGCCGAGGGTCGCGGGCATCTGGACCGTCACCGCCACGGTGACCGACGCCGCCAGGCGGAGCGCGAGCGTCTCGTTCACCTGGACCGTCGCCCACGCCGTCTGCCGCCCGGTCACCAACGCTACCGACGTCCGGATCAGGGACCTCACCCAGGCGGTCAGCTCGGTGAACGTCACCGGTTGTGTGGGCAGGGCCTCGACCGCGAGCAAGGCCGAGGTGCACGTCCGGCACAGCGCACGCGGACAGCTGGTGGTCGAGCTGGTCGCCCCGGACGGCACGGTCTACCCGCTGCACGTCCGCGCCGGCGGCACGGCGAACAACATCGACCAGGTCTTCACCCGCAACCTGTCCGGCGAGAACGCCAACGGCGTCTGGCGACTGCGCGTGCGCGACGCCAAGCGCGGCGACATCGGCTACGTCGACCGGTGGACGCTGGACCTCTGAGGAGGAAGAGACCGGGCGCGGCTGCCCGCACGCCGCGCCCGGGATCCCTCATCCCGCCCGTCGAGATGCCGATGACCGGATAGAGGAGTCGTCACCGGAGGGAAACGGGCGAGCATGGCGCGGATGTTGGTCGTGGACGATGACCCGGACGTCGCCGAGCTCGTGGCGCTGTGGCTGCGCGGCGACGGGCACGACGTGCTGTTGGCCGACAGCGCCTCGGCGGCGTTGACGCTGGTGGACGGGCAGGGTCCGCCGGACGTGGTCGTGTTGGACGTGGCCATGCCCGACGTCGACGGGATCGAGCTGCTCGGCCGGTTGCGGTCCCGCGTCGAGTGGCTTCCGGCCGTCTTCCTGACCGTGTTGTGGACCGGGCAGGATGTGCTCAGGATGCGGGAGGCTCGCGCCGAGTACCTCCCCAAGCCGTGCTCTCCCGACGAGCTTCGCTCGATCGTGCGCCGTCTGTTGTCCAATATCCCCGGTGGTGACCGGGCCAGGCGGGTGTGATGATGCCATCGAGGCAGACATGGTTCCAGCTGACCGGCTTCGCCGCGTTGTACGCGTTCTCCTGTGTGGTTGGTCGACTCACCATCATGGAGGGTACGAATCTGAGCCTGGTGTGGCCGGCGGCCGGTGTGGCGGCCGTCTGGCTCTGGGCACGGCACGGGTCCGGCCGGCTCTGGCTCGATGGGACCTTGCTGGTGGCCATCGCGGTAGTCGTCAACCTCGCGACCGGCGCACCGGCAGGCACCTCGGTGACCTTCGCTCTCGCCAACCTGGTTCAGGCCGTGATCTTCACCAAGCTGGTGGCGCGTTGGCGACCGGCTCTGGTATCAGAGGAGAGAGGGTGTGAGCTCGTCAGAACCTCGGAGCTGTGGATTCTGTTGGGTGCCGGCACTCTCAGCACCGTGTGCGGGGCGGCCATAGGTCCGCTGGGGGTCTGGCTCAGCACCGGGACGTATTCCTGGGCTGCCACCGTGGTGTGGCTCACCCGAGGGGGCGCCAGCGTCCTGGTGATCGGCGCTGTTGGACTGCGCCTCCTGTACCTGCATCGCTGTCGTCGCGCCGGTCGCGCGTCCGCGGCTGCCCACCCAGGGGCAGTTACCGGTGTGGACCATCGGCCCCCGCTCCTCCTGGCCGAGTACCTCGGTGTGCTGGTCTGCTCGGTGGTGGCCTACTGGGTAGCGTTCGCGCTGGCGGACGCGTTGCCGTTGGCGTTCTCTCTGCTTGCCGTCACCGTGTGGGCGGCGTTGCGGTTGTCCACCACGTTCGTCGTTCTGCACGGCCTGGCTGCCGCTACCGTGACCGTGGTGTTCACGGTGCACGGCATCGGCCCCTTCGCCTCGATCGGCGACCACACCACCGGAGTACTTGTCGCCCAGCTGTTCGTGATCATGATCGCCGTCGTGGGGCTGACGCTCGCCCTCGGCCGTGACGAACGCACCGCCCTGATCCGCGAGCTCGAGCGAGGCAAGGTCGAGGCGGCGCGCCAGGCGGAGCTCATGTCCGCGATCGTTCACTCCATGGCAGACGGGGTGTCGGTGATCGACGAGGACGGACACGTCGTGCTGCGCAACCCGGCCGCCGAGGAACTGCTCGGCGGGCGCGTCAGCCCTGGCGACGTGACCACCGACGCCAGCTACTACGGTGTGTTCCACCTGGACGGAACACCGCTGGTGACCGAGGACCTTCCCCACGTCAGGGCGTTGGCCGAGGACCGAGCACTGGAGATGGATGTGCTGGTGCGCAACGCGGGCATTCCCCAGGGACGGCTCCTCCATGTCAGTGCGACCGTCCTGGCGCACGGCAGCGACATGCGCAGCGCGGTGCTGCTGTTCCACGACGTCACAGCCGAACGGCGACAGCGGGACGAGTTGGCGAGCTTCGCCGGGGTGGTCGCCCACGACCTGCTCAACCCGCTGGCGACGATCGAAGGATGGACCGAGATCGCCGCTCAGACGATCGCCGAGCAACCGCCCGATCCCGTGCTCGACACGATCAGCAGCAGTCTCACCCGGGTCCGTCGGGCAGGTAACCGGATGCGCGCGCTGATCAACGATCTCCTCGCCTACGCCACGGCACGCGAGGCCACCCTGGCGCCGGTCGTCGTCGACCTCGGACGTGTGGTGGCCGACATCGCGACCGCGAGGGTGGACGCCGCTGTGGCGACGAAGGCACTCATCCCGACCTTCCACATCGGAACGCTGCCGTCCGTGGAGGCTGATCCCGTCCTGATTCGACAACTGCTGGACAACATCATCGGCAACGCGATCAAGTATTCGATACCAGCGGTGCCCCCGCGCATCACGGTCGAGTGCGTCCGCGACGGGGAAACCGTGGAGATCTCGGTTGTGGACAACGGTATCGGTATCCCTCCTGGGCAGCATGAGAAGATCTTCGGCGACTTCCACCGAGCCCACAACGGCGTGGACTACAGCGGAACCGGGCTGGGACTGGCGATCTGCAAGCGGATCGCCGAACGGCATCAAGGCACGGTAGTCGC
>NZ_MSIE01000105.1 GCF_001921205.1 Actinophytocola xanthii
CCACAACGGCGTGGACTACAGCGGAACCGGGCTGGGACTGGCGATCTGCAAGCGGATCGCCGAACGGCATCAAGGCACGGTAGTCGCCAGCGACAACCCCAACGGTGGCTCCTGCTTCACGGTCGCCCTTCCGCTCACGCAGTATGGCGCCCTCATCGCTGCCGAAGAACTGGTGAGCGCCTGACACCCGGGCACTACCGGGCTCAGGTCAACGACGAGACGGCCGATAGTTCTGCCAGTACACCAGAGGCAAGGGGAGTGGCATGGGGTCGGCACCGGTGCGGGTCGTCATCGCTGACGATGACCCGGATATTCGTGATCTTGTCATGTACAAGTTGACCCAGGCGGGCTTCGACGTGGTCGCCGTGTCAGACGGGGCCTCGGCGCTCGCCGCGATCGAGTCGGATCCACCACGGCTCGCGGTTCTGGACGTCATGATGCCGGGCCTGTCCGGAGTGGACGTGCTGCGCCGACTGCGGGAGAACGACGTGACCCGGGAGGTGCGGGTCGTGTTGTTGACCGCGCGCATCCGCGACAGCGACGTCGACGCCGGCTTCGAGGCCGGCGCGGACGACTACGTGGCCAAGCCGTTCAGCCCGCGTGAGCTCGTGCACCGCGTGAACTCCGTTCTGGCCCGGTCCGGCTGATGAACAGCGTGCAGCTGCTGGTCGGTTCCATCCTCTCGATGGCCGCGGTCAGTGTGCTGCTCGTGGCTGTTGTCGCCACGAGCCGCATCGGGCGGCTCGTCCTCGACGCCTCGCGGCAGGCCGCCGCGGCGCCCTACCGGGGACTTCTGCTCACGGTTGCCGCGGGCGACGATGACAGCGGAGCCGCGGCGGCCCAGGTCTCCGCGGTGTCCGACCGGGCGTGGAGCCCGGTGCGTGATGCCGCCGTCGCCCTGCTCAGCAAGGTGCGCGGGGAGGCGGCCGTACACCTCGTGCGCCTGCTCGACGAGCGACGGGAGCTCGACAAGGCACGCGCGGCCCTGCGTTCTCGGTCCGCGGTCCGCCGCGCACGCAACGCGCACCTGCTCGGCCTGGCCGGGCGCGACCAGGACGTGGACGTGCTGATCCCGCTGCTGGCGGATCGTTCCTCGGAGGTGCGCATGGTCGCCGCACGCTCTCTCGGGCTGGTCGGCGCCGACCGAGCCGCTGGCGCGCTGATCGGGGCGCTGGCGCCGGTGCGCAGGCGCCCCGGGATCCCGACCGCGGTCGCCGCGGAGGCACTGCTGGGCCTGGGCGTGCGTGCGCTGCCCGCGATCCGCGAGGCGCTCACCACCGGCGAGATCGACCAGCGTGTGGTGGCGGCCATGGTCGCCGCGGACGGCGCGTACAGCGGCGTGCTGCCCCAGCTGCGCGACCGGCTCGTCAACGACCAGGAGCTCGACGTCAGGATGTTCGCGGCCAGAGCTGTCGGGGCCGCCGGATCACGCGACGACATGGCGGTCCTCGCGACCCACACCGCCGACGGTCAGCCGGCGGAGCTTCGCCGGACCGCGGTCGCGGCTCTCGGTGAGTTGGGTGACCCCAGCGCGGGCACCGTCCTGGTCCAGCTTCTGGCGGACCCGGACATCCGGCTGGCTCAGCTGGCCGCGGAGGCACTGGCACGACTGGGGCACACCGGGCTCGACCTGCTGTCGGTGGTCGCGCTCGCAGGGGGAAGGAGCGGGCGGATCGCGGCCGTCGCGCTGTCGATGGCTCGCCTGAGGGACGGAGCCGAGCTCTACTCAGGGGTGGGGAGCTGACCGCGATGCACGATCTCCGGGAGCTTCTCGCGGCGGTACTGCGGACCGTCGAGGAGCCACTCATCGGCTACTTCCTGCTCATCAACAGCTCCTACCTGCTGCTGGTACTCCTCGCGGCGGTGTCCCTGGTCGGGCACATGCGTCGGACCCGGCACAGGGGAGCCGCCGAGTCGCTGCGGGGCAGGCTCGCACCGGGGGTGTCGGTGATCATGCCCGCATACAACGAGGCCGCCGGCATCGTGGCCGCCGTGCAGGCCATGCTCGCGTTGCGTTACCCGCGGCACGAGGTCGTGGTGGTCGACGACGGCAGCACCGACGACACCTTCGGTCGGCTGGCAGCCGCCTTCGACCTGGTCGAGTTGGACCGGGTCCTCCCTGCCGAGGTGCCGGTAACCGCCCCCGTCCACGCCGTCGCGGTGCCCAGGGACGGCCGAACGCGCCTGGTCGTCGTGCGCAAGGAGAACTCCGGCAAGACAGAGGCGGTCAACGCGGGGATCAACGCCTCGGCCGAGCCGCTGGTAGCGGTGGTCGACGCCGACTCACTGCTCGATCCGGACGCGTTGCTCACCGTCGCGAAGCCGTTCACCGACGACCCGACCAGAGTCGTGGCGACCGGCGGGGTGATCCGCCCGGCCAACGGCTGCACCGTGGTGGCCGGCCGCGTCGTCCGGATCGGCATGCCCGCGCGGTGGCTGGCCAGGATCCAGGTCGCGGAGTACCTGCGAGCGTTCCTGCTCGGACGAGCCGGCTGGTCCCGACTCGGCGCCGTCGTGCTGATCAGCGGCGCGTTCGGCCTGTTCCGCCGAGACGTGCTGGTCGAGGTGGGGGGAATGCGGGCGGGCACCCTCGGCGAGGACTTCGATCTCGTGGTGCGGATGCACAAGCACCTGCGGGACCAACGGCGCGACTACCGGATCGTGTTCGTCGCCGAACCGATCGCCTGGACCGAGGTTCCCTCGACCGCGGCGGTGCTGCGCCGGCAGCGCCGCCGGTGGCACCGCGGGCTGTGGGAGACACTGTGGACCTACCGCGGCATGGTTGGACGGCGCCGGTACGGACGGGTCGGCACGGTGGCCCTGCCGTGGTACTGGCTGTTCGAGCTGCTGGCTCCCGTACTCGAGTTGGGCGGGCTCGTCCTGGTGACCGCCGGCCTGGCGGTCGGCGCGGTCGGACCGGGCTATGTCGGGCTGTTCCTGGCGGTGGCCTACGGCTACGCCATCGTGCTCAGCCTCGCGGTGCTCGTCATCGAGGAGCTGTCCTTCCACAAGTACCCGCGATGGCAGGACCTCGCCGTGCTGCTTGCCGCCGCTGTCCTGGAGAACGTCGGATACCGCCAGATCACCGCCTGGTGGCGACTGGAGGGCGCCTGGCAGGCCGTCACCCGCCGCACACCGGTGTGGGGTGCGATGGCCAGGCAGGGCTTCACGAACAGCGGTGTCGACCATGGCTAGCCGCGGCTCGACCCACCGGCGAGTGTGGACCCTCGTCGTCGCGTTCTGCGTCCTTTTGCTGCTGACGGGCGTATGCGCCGGGTTCCTGCTGCACGGGCAGGGTCCGACGCTCACCGAGACGTCATCCGGAGCGGCCGCCGTGGTCGTCGTCCTCACCGTGTCGGCGTTGCTCGGGACCCTGTACCTGGCTCGCTACGCCATCCGTTCGCTCCTCGCCCCGATTCAACGGCTGCGGGTCGCTGTGACGCGGTTCCAGGACGGTGAGCCGGTGGTCGCCGACGGGCAGGACGGTGCGCGAGAGGTGCGCGAGTTGGCGGGTGTCGTCAACGAGCTCATGCGGCACACCACCCAGCTCGCCGGCGACCAGGAAGACACGCTGCGTCTGCATCGGCTCGCACTGGAGGTGGTCCAGGGAATCCGGGACTCGACCTCGGTGCGGCAGGCCGCGGACGTTGTGTGCACGGTGCTCGGCCCGGTCACGGGCGGGGACCAACTGGCGATCTGCCTGACAGCTGGTTCGGGTGAGCCGGGATACCTCGCGCGGTGGCACGCTCCGGGGCTCGTCGCACCTCCGGCCGAGCTCCCACCGTACGTGTGCGGTGCGGCCGAGGAGCTCTGGCGCCGCTCGACCCATCTCGCCCTCGCGGACACCCGCGTCCAGAGCGCGGAGCACGAGCAGTGGTTCACTCCCGTCCAGGACGAGGCCGCCGCCCGAGCGCTCCTGGTGGTGCCCATCGGCTTCAACGAGCGCGCGCTGGGCACGATCTCGTTGTCCGGCAGCAGCCCCCGTCGCTGGGGCCACTCGGAGATCGCCGTGTTCCACCACGTGGCGGCGTTCCTCGCGCAGAAGATCGTCGAGGTCGAACACCGCGAACAGCAGGCGCGGTACGTCATGGGACTGGAACGGCTGAAGCGACAGAGAGACGACTTCCTGGCGACGGTGAGCCACGAGCTGCGCACCCCGTTGACCTCGATCAGTGGTTACCTCGAGGTACTGATGGATGACGAGGACGACCAGGTGAGCGACGCCCACCTGCGGACGCTCGTCATCATCGAGCGGAACACCGACAGGCTGCGCGGGCTCATCGAGGACCTGCTCGCCGTGAGTGCCATCCAGAACGGACGACTTCTGCTGCAGAGTCAGACCGTGGCGGTCGCGGACCTCCTCGGCTACGCCGTCGAGGAGCTCGGGTCCATGGCCCAGGAGAAGCAGGTTCGCCTCCGCGCCGAAGCGGGTCCCGGTGACGCCGAGCTGATCCTGGGCGACCGCGTCCACCTGCAACGTGCCGTGGTGAACATCGTCGGCAACGCGCTCAAGTTCAGCCGCCCCGGCGATGTCGTGAACGTGTCGCACGCCGTGGATCGCCAAACCGGGGAGATCGTGATCTCCTGCGCGGACAACGGAATGGGAATCCCTGAGGGGGATCTGAACCACGTCACGACCCACTTCTTCCGGGCCAGCAACGCCACCAACCACGCTGTTCCGGGAACCGGCCTCGGCCTGCCGATGGTGGAGGCGATAGTCCAGGCCCATCGAGGAGCGCTGACCATCGAGTCGACCGAGGGAAGGGGCACGACCGTGACCCTGCGCTTCCCACACACCCGGGCAGCGGTCCTCGCGTCGGCGGGCTCCTCGATGGACGGGCGTGGCCGGGTGCCCTGACAGGGCGTTTGTGGCATCGTGTGTTCGGGTAACCATATGTCATGACAACCAGTAGAAGCATCAAGCGCGGTCTGAGGAACGCGCCGCCAAGTGCGGCTTTCTGGTGTTATTTTGTCGCTCTCCTTGTCGGCTTTGGCGGGTTTGGGATTTTCTCCTCGGTCCTTCTGAAGGTGGTCTCGATCGTCCTTGCGGTCGGGTTGGCGGTTCTTGCCACGCTTCTGCTCGTGAAGAACCGGCATTTCAGTCCCAAGGCCTGGTCTGATTGGGCTGCCAGTCCCTGACCGCGGTGCGGTCCACGGACCTTTCCGTCACTCGACGGGATCGGTGACCCAGGTGGACGTGGTGCCGGCGTGAGCGACCAGCCGCACTGACTGGGCGATCTCGTCCAGCTGTCCGTTGTCCCGGAAGGAGCTGACCTCGACGGCGAACCCGTCGGGCAGCCCGAAGATGATGACCTCACCGGGAGTGACCATGGCCGGACGGCCGCCGAGGGTGGTGTCCGCGCCGAGGTGCCCGGCGGTCTTGTCACTCCGCTCGGCGCTCACCGTGATCATCCCGACCTCGCGGCTGGGGTCGGATGGGTCCTCGGCCGCGAGGAGCACCCCGGCGCGGAGGAACGCCGCGCCAGCCCCGGGCAGCTCCACGTGGGTCGAGGTCCCGACCAGGTGGAGGCCGTCCGGCTTGGGCAGGGTGAACGGCATCGCCACCGCTCGCGGCTCGTGGACCACCACGGCCGCGGCAATGCGGTGGGCGGTTTCGCGATCCGCCCCCTCACCGTCCTGGATGCTGAGGTAGGCCCATCCCCGGTCCCCCCACTGCCAGGCCAGTGTCAGCCCGTTGTCGAGGGTGAGCCAGTGGGCCCGGTGGCCGCCAACCGGGTCGGCGGGCTCCCCGGCCTCCGGGTTGAGGAGCCCGGCTTCGCCGTTGACGATGCCGGTGGCCGTCCGGCCGGGCGCGTAGACGGTGACGGTGGCGTACCCGCTCGTGCCGACCCGCACGCCGACCTGCTGCCAGCGCGCCGCGGTGGTGTAGGCGTCGGCGCGCGCGCCAGGCACCTCGGTCAGGGTGACCGTCCGCCGCATCGGGTCGAAGTCCTCGGGTGCGATGGCCAGCCGGGTGCCCGGCTCGAAGAACGGCCCGGGGCCGGCGGGCAGGGCGAGGGCCGGCACGAGCAGCGCTACGGCGAGGACGAACGCGCCCGTCGCGGCCCAGCGGATCCGGATCCGCCGCCTGCCCGCCCGGACCGCGCGATAGATGTCCACTTGGGACGGCGGGAGTGGTTCGTCCTCCCGGAGCAGCTCGAACAGTCGTTCCATGTCAGGCCTCCTTCGTGGCCGTGGGCACCGAGGTGTCGTCGAGCAGGCGTCGCATGGCCGCGAGTCCTCGGGAGGTCTGGCTCTTGATCGTCCCCTGGCTGCAACCGAGCACCTCCGCGACGTCCTCGACGGACATGTCGAACAGGAACCGGAGGACGAGCACCGTGCACAGCCGCCGGGGCAGCCGGTCGAGTGCCGCGCGCAGCACGGCCCGGTCGTCCGCCCGCCCGTCCGGTTGGACCACGACGTCCGGGGCCATGGCGAACAGCGACACACCCGACCAGCGCAACCGCCGCTCGTCGAGGAAGACGCGGACGAGGATGCGCTGCAGGTAGGCATCGGTGTTGTCGGCCGCGCGCGCCCGGCGCCAGTTGACGTAGAGCTTCGTGATGGCCTGCTGGACGAGGTCGTCGGCCCGGTGGGAGTCGCCGCAGAGGCGGTAGGCCGAGCGGCGCAGCCAGGTCACGTTGGCCCGCACGTAGTCGACGTACTCTCGCTCCAGAGCTGGTTGCATCACGGTCCTTCCGGGGTTCCTGCCCACCCGACGGGACCGAGGGCCCGACGGGTTCCGAGGTTTCGTCTCCCAGCCAGAACGGTCAGGGCGGTCGTGTCGGCGCCACTTCTGTCGGTTGCCCTCGCTACTGTGGGGAGCCGGAGCCGAGAGGAGGTGACCGTTGGCGAGGCTGCCCCGGGTGCCGCCGGACATGTTCAGGTTCACGACGACCGACAAGGCGGAACTGCACACCGCGACGCTGTACGCGTTCGGAGAGGCCAACGAGCGGCTCGAGACAGCGCTCACCTTCGACGAGGTGCGTGCGCGGTTGCGCTCGGTCGGCTGGTTCGAGGCGGTCACCGACGAGGAGCTGGAATGGACGTTGTCCCGGCTCAGGCAGTGGGGGCTGGTCGACGTGGTACAGAACCACGCCGTCCATTACACGACCGCCGAGGACTATGAGCGGAAGAACCTGCAGTATCTGCTCACCAAGCGCGGAGAGGCGGCGTTCGAGGGGGTACAGCACGCGCTGAACGCCCTCGCGTCCAGCGGGGCGTTGCAGACCGCGGTGCTCGACGCGATCGCGGACCGGTTGGACGAGCTGCACCAACTCCTGTCCACCGCCGGCTCGTCGGACCGGCGTCTCTACACCACCCTGATGGAGCTGGAAGGGCACCTCGACGCGCTGCGGACCAACACCAAGCAGTTCAACAGCGAGTTGCAGCGGCTCCTGCGCGACGACCAGCTGGACCTGGCCACCTTTCACGAGGTCAAGCGGGCGACCGTCGGCTACCTGCAGGAGTTCGTGACCAATCTGGACCAGCGACGCCACACCATCCGGGAAGCGCTCGGCCGGGTCGAGGACACGGGCGTGGGACCCATGCACCGCCGGGCGCTGGCGGGCGCCGAGCTGCCCCAGCTGAGCGCCGGCGACCCGGGCACGGAATGGTTGCGGCACCGGTCCACCAAGTGGGACGGCCTGCGGCTGTGGTTTCGCCCGACGGAGGGTGGGGCGCCCCGGGTGGACGAGCTGCAGGACGTGGCGCGACGGGCGATCGTGTCGCTGCTGCGGGTCCTGGACCGGATGAGTGAGAGCAGGCGGCGTTCGTCCAGTGCCGCGGCCGATTTCCGGGCGCTGGCGCGGTGGTTCGCGGCCAGTGACACCGAGGCCGACGCGCACCGGTTGTTCAACGCCGCCTTCGGGATGTGGCCGGCACGCCACGCGCATCTCGGGCACGAGGACGACGAACTGATCTCCCACACCGAGAGTTGGGCATCGGCCCCGCCGGTGCCGGTGTCGCCGTTGCTGCGGCGCAGCGGTCGCACCGAGCACGTCGCCCGCACCGGCAAGGTCCGGGACGTCGAGGAGCTGCGCGAGCTGCGGCGGGCGGCGGCCAGGAGGGAACGAGCGGAGATCGAGGCAGCGTGGCGGCAGCTGGCCACCGGCGGGCCGGTTTCCCTGTCGAGCCTCGAACAGCTGGACCACGACAGCTTTCACCGGCTGCTCGACCTGGTCGGTAGGGCGCTGGCGACGCAGCGCGACGCGGCCGGTGTCCGGCGGGCGACGACGGCCGACGGGCGGGTCGAGATCCGGCTGCGCCATCCCCGGGGTTCGGCCACGGCCACGATCCGCACGCCGCGCGGCACCTTCACCGGGCCCGACCTCCTCGTCGACATCCGCGCGACCGGGGCCGCCGCCAGGAGCCGGGCCCAATGAGCAATCTCGCCAACCAGCTGGCGAGGCAGGAGGCGGAGGAGGTCTCCCGCGGTGTTCGGCTGCTGCTGGTACAGCCCTTGCTGACCACCGAGACCGACGAGGACGGGTTCGACCTGCTGCGGCGCCGGCGCGGCCCGATCGTCAGGTGGTTCGAGTACTACTGCGGCTGGCGTGTCGTCGTCGAGCCTCGCCTCGGCTATGCACGGCTGACCAAGATCAGCGACCGGCCGGACGCCACCCGGCCCGCCCGCCGCCTGCGCTCCTCCCGGGCCCCGTTCGACCGACGCCGCTACACCCTGCTGTGCCTGGTCGCGGCCGAGCTGCTCGCCGGCCCCGTGACGACCATCGGGGTGCTCGCCGACCGGGTGGTCCAGGCCAGTGCGGCCGAAACCGAGGTCCGCACCTTCGACCCGACACACCGCGACGAACGGTCCGCCTACGTGGACGTGCTGAAATGGCTGGAGCGAACCGGCGCCGTACGTTCGGTGGACGGCGCGACGGACGCCTACGTCGACCACGCCGATGCCAAGGTCCTGTACGAGGTCGACACAACGCTGCTGGTCGGCCTGTTGGCCGCCCCGGTGTCGCCGTCCCGGCTGAGCCCGCCTCCGGTCGAGGACCAGTCGTACCGAACGCCCGACGTGGCGGACCTGGTCGTCGAGCGCCGGTACGGCAGTGCCGTCGACCCGGCAGCGGATCCGGACGCCGTCGTGTCCGACACCCAACGGAACCTCTGGTTGCGGCATTCGATCATGCGGCGGCTGATGGATGACCCCGTCGTGTATCGACGGGAGCTCACCCCCGCCCAGCTCGGTTACCTGGCGTCGCCGACCGGGCGTAGGCTCATACAGCAGGGTGTCCACCAGGCCGGGTGCGTGCTCGAAGAGCGGGCAGAGGGCTACCTGGTGATCGACCCGGACGGCATCGCCACCGACATCAGGTTCCCCGACGACAGCACGCACGCCAAGGTCGCCGCACTCCACCTGCTGGACCGACTGGGCGGCTCGGCGAACCCCGTGCCGGCAGGGGAGCTGGTACTCGCCGTCGAGGAACTTCTGGGTCGGTTCCGTTCCTGGGCCAAGGCGTACCAGTCCGACGGTGGCGCCGAGCGGCTCGTCGACGACGGCGTGGCGATACTGTGCGCGGTCGGGCTGGCCGAACGCCACGCGGACGGCGCGGTTCTCGCCTTGCCGGCGGCCGCGCGGTACGCCGTCGAACGTGTCGAGTCACGGGAGGTACCGGCATGACCGTGACCGAGCTGGCCGCTCACCAGCCCGTCGACCGATCGTCCACATCGGACCGCTGGCGGCCAACGCGGGCCGGCATCATCAACATCTGGCGCTACTACGGCGAGACCTTCTCCTTCCACGAGGGCCGGCTGCTGCTGCGCGGGCCGAACGGGACGGGGAAGTCCAAGGCGCTGGAGCTGTTGCTGCCCTACTTGCTCGACGCGAACCTGCGTCCTCACCGATTGTCCACCTTCGGCAGTGGTGACCGGACGATGCACTGGAACCTGATGGGGGAAGGCAGCTCCGGCCGTAACCGTGTCGGGTATGTCTGGCTGGAGTTCGGCCGGATCGTCGACGGGGAGAAGCGGTGGTTCAGCTGTGGGGCGCGGCTGGCGGCCTCCGAGAACACCAAGAACGTGGCCTCGACGTACTTCACCACGACCAAGCGGATCGGCCTGCCCGACGGACTCGCCCTGGTCAACGCCGCGGGTCGGCCGCTCGTCCGCGCGGACCTGGCCACGGCCATCGGCGATGAGGGCGAGGTGCACCCGTCGCCGGGCGAGTACCGCCGCACCATCCGCCAGACGCTGTTCCCCGGCGTGAACGAGCAGCGGTACGACGCGCTGATCTCCGCGCTGCTGCAGCTGCGCACGCCGAAGCTGTCCGAGCGGCTCGACCCCGCCGTTCTGTCGACGCTGCTGTCCAGGGCGCTGCCACCGCTGGACCACACGGACATCGCCGAGATCGCCGAGGGGTTCGAGCGCCTCGACCGTCAGCGCGAGCAGCTGGCCGACCTCGACACCGAGGTCGCGGCCGCGGAGACGCTGGCGGCGCGGCAGCGCACCTACGCCCAGCGGGTGCTGCGTGCCGCCGCGGCGAACCTCATCGCCGCCACCTCGACGATGACCGAGCTGACCCGCGCGGCCAGGGAGAGCAAGGAGAAGCTCAAAGAGGCGAACCGCGATCTGGAACGGGTCACCACGCGGGACGCTGAGCTGGCCGGCGAGGCCACGACGACCGAGGCCAGGATCCAGGCGATCGTCGACCTGCCCGCCTACCAGGAGGGACGCCGGCTCGACCAGCTCCGCCGGGACGTGCTCAGCGCGCGAGACCGTGCCGGCGAGGCGACCCGCCATGCGGCGAAGCTGCGGGAGCGAGCCGACGAGGACGCCTCGGCCGCGCAGGACGCGGTCGAGGCGGCGGAACGCGTTGCCCAGCTTGCGGCCCGCGGTGCGACGGAGGCCCGGCTGGCCGCCGACCGGGCCGGCATGCCCGCCGTGTACGAGGAGATCGACGCGACCGCGGACCTGAAGACCAGCAGGCGACTGCTTCGCGCGGCCGTGGACAGCAGGTCGGGACAGGTCCGGGCGGTACGGCAGGCACTCGGCACGCATCAGCAGGCGGTGACCGGTAGGGAGAGGGCGGAGTCCGACCTGGAGGGGGCGCGGGAGGAGCTGGCCACCGCCACGGCGCTGGTCGACACCGCCCGCCGCGAGCACGAGCAGGCACTCGCCGACCTCGGCGAGGAGCTGGTCAGGTGGGCCCGAGGCTGTCGGCAGCTCGCCGTGCCGGAGCCCGAGCTGCTGGCCGACCTCGCCGGCGACCGTGCGGCCGTCGACACGATCGTGGCCGACCTGTCGGCGACGCTGCGGGAACGGTTCGCGGGCGCGGAAACCACGCTGCGCGGAGAACGCGGCGCGGTGCTCGCCGAGCGGCGCGGACACGAGGTCGAACGCGAACGGCTGGAACGGAAGGTGGATCGGCTCCCGCCCGCGCCTCACACCCGCGGCGCCGATCGGACCACGCTGGCCGGCGCGCCGCTGTGGCGAGTCGTGGACTTCCGCGCGGGCGTGCCGGCGGAGACCCAGGCAGCCGTCGAGGCGGGGCTGGAGGCGGCCGGCCTGCTCGATGCGTGGGTGCTCCCGGACGGCGCGGTGGCCGCGCCCGACGCGGACGTCTTCGCCGAGGCGCTGCTCGCCGTCCCGGCGCCGGGACGGTCGCTCAACGAGATCCTCGCCGTCGAGCCGGACTCACCCGTGGTCGCCGACCGGGTACGTGCGCTGCTGGCCGGTATCGCCTTCGGGGACACCGCGCCCGACCACCAGGCCGCCGTGGGCGCGGACGGCGCCTGGCGGCTGGCGAGCGCGCATGGCCGCTGGCACAAGACCGAGAGCGAGTACCTCGGCGCCTCGGCCCGGGAGCGGACCAGGCAACGCCGGATCGCCGAGCTGAACGAGCTGATCGGCGACCTCGACCGGAGGGTCGAGGTCATCGACGAAGCGCTGCGGGACCTCACCCGCCAGCGGGCGGAACTCGCCGGTGACCTGGACCAGCGGCCCGGGTACGCCGCGCTCGACGACGCCGAACGCGAACAGGCGCAGGCCGAACAGCGGCAGTCGGCGAGGGCCGACGTGGTCGCGCGGGCCGAGCGAACACTGGCAGCGGCAGAGCAGGCGGCCACCCGAGCGCTCCGGGCACTGACCAGTGCCGGCAGCGAGCACGGACTGCCGACCAGTGAGACCGGCCTGTCCGCGGTGGACGCGGCGGTGCAGGCGTTCCGGGCCATCGGTGACGACTGGTTGGACAGCCGGCACGACGCGACCACCAGGGCGTCGTCCGCGAGTGCGGCCGCTGCCCGGGCGGCGGCCACGGCCGGCACCGCCACGGATGCCGAAGACGTCGCGGTGGCGCGGCGTGAGGAGGCGGAGACCGCGGCGGTCACGCTCGCCGAGGTGGAGCGATCGGTCGGTGCCGAGTTTCGCACGCTCGCGGACGACCTCAGTGCCCTGCGCGAGAGGCTGAAGGAGATCGGCGGTCAGCGCGAACGTCTACGCGGCGAGGACATCCGGCTCAGCAAGCTCATCGGCACACTGGGCGAACGCCATGACAACGACGAGTCCAAAAAGGCTGGTGCGGCTGCGGTCCGAGACGAGTACGAGGGCCGGTTCCGTGAGCTGGCCATGGGATCGCTACCCGCGGATGCCCGCGTGGAGCTGGATGCGATGGACAGCAAGCGGTCTGTTCTGGACGCGGCCCGTCGACTGGCCGAAAGGCTCGGCCGGGTGCCACACGAGGCGCGCAACGTGCGCGACGCGGAGGCCACCCTGGCAAACGCGGTGCACGACGCGCAGCAGACGCTGGCCGGCCGAGTCGACCTGTCGCTGGAGCCGGACGAGGACGTCAGGGTCTTCACCGCGACCGTCGACGGCGTCCGGCACGGTGCGGCCGCACTGCTGGACCTGTTGCGCACTGAACGAGAGCGCACGGCCGAACAGATCACGGCCGGCGAGCGCGAGCTGTTCGACAAGACACTGACCGGCGACACCAGGCGGCATCTCGCCGATCGTATCCGTGCGGCCAACGAGCTTGTGGACACGATGAACGCTCGGCTCGAGCGGGTCCGGACCGCATCGAAGGTGCGGGTGAGCCTGGTCTGGCAGGTCGATCCGCAGCTGCCACCCGGTACCAGGGAGGCCAGGAACCTGCTGCTGCGCAACCCGGCGGGCCTGGGGGAATCCGAACGCGAGGCGCTGCACCGGTTCTTCCGCGAGCGCGTCGACGAGGCCCGCGCCGCGGAGACCGCCGCCGGGTGGGAGCAGCAGCTGCTCCAGGTGCTGGACTACACGGCGTGGCACCAGTTCGTGGTGAAGGTCGACCGAGGCAGGGGCGACGGGTGGCAGCCGGTCACCAGGCGGCTCCACGGCGCCCTGTCGGGTGGTGAGAAGGCCATCGTCCTGCACCTCCCACTGTTCGCCGCAGCGGCCGCGCACTACCAGGCGACACCCGTCGCGCCGCGGTTGATCCTGCTCGACGAGGTGTTCGTCGGCGTGGACAGCACGAACCGGGGACAGCTGCTGGAGCTGCTCGTCGGGTTCGATCTCGACATGGTGCTCACCTCCGACCACGAGTGGTGCGACTACCAGGAGCTGGACGGAATCGCGATCCACCAGCTGCTCACCGGGGATGACGGCGACGACGCGGTCACGACGGCGCGGTTCACCTGGAACGGACGCGTGGTCCTGCCGGACGAGGACCCAGATGGGTGACCCGCGGGTCCTCTACGGCGGGCCAGAGCTCGCGCCGTTGTGGCGGGCGTTGTGGCAGCGGTACTCGTCGGGCAAGGCGGTCACCAGGGTGACACTGCGCGGCCTCGACCTGTCGCAGCGGTCCGCGCTCGCCGACTTGCTCGGGCTCGACCGGACACCACCGACCGAGACGACCGTTCAGGTCGCGACTCTGGATGAGGTGCTGCGGTCGTCCGTCGGGATGGAGGCGCGTGCCGTCGTGACGGCGATCGTCGGGCCGCTCGACAACCGAACTCTGCGGCGGGAGTCCGATCGCCTGGCACGATCCGAGCTGTGGAACTGGTTGGCAGAGCACGAGATCGTCATTGGCCAGCCGGCGCTCGAGGCGTGGGTCGCCGGAGTCCGGCGCACCGGTGTGGTCGACGGGTCGGTCGAGAAGACCCGTGAGGTCCTGGCCCGGGCCCTCGACGTGCTGGCAGAGCTGCCGTCGGACGGCCGGCCGTTGCCCGCGTTCGCCGGTACGGTCTGCGGTGACACCCACGCCCTCGACGACGGCACCAGGTTGTCCACGCTTGTTCTCAGGGCTCTCGCGGCGATCCACGACGAACCGCCACCAGAAGACGCCGAGCAACGTCGAGCGTGCTGGGAACGCGCGGGAATCGCCTGCGACGCGATGTCCACGTCGGTGCTCGTCGCAGGCCTACGACCCGTCGGCACGGATCCACTGTCGGCCACGCTGCGGCAGTGGGCCGAGCACGCGGAGGCCGCGGTGATCACCCTCGCGCAGATCAGGAGACACGGCCCGTTGGCGGTGAGCACATCGTGTGTCCGCGTGGTCGAGAACCCGTCCATTCTCGCGATGGCCATAGCAAGGCTCGGTTCCCGATGCCCGCCGTTGATCGCCACCTCCGGGTGGCCGAACAGCGCGTGCATGCTCCTGATGCGGCAGCTTACCGAAGCGGGCGTCACGCTCGGTTATCACGGCGATTTCGACGGTGAGGGCATCCGGATCGCCGCACACGTCATGTCTCGAACCGGTGCGACCGCGTGGCGTATGTCGACGCGGGACTACCTGACCGCGGTTCACCCGGGCCGGCCGGACTCGGGAGCGATCACCGAGGCTCCATGGGACCCCGAGCTCGCGTCCGCGCTGCGGCAACACCGTTCGACGGTGTCGGAGGAACACGTGGCGGAACAACTGCTGAGCGACCTCGACGCATCGGGATGAAGGGGGTCGTCCGTCGCCCAATCGCCGGGCGACGGGCACCTCGTGCCCTTTCACGCCGGTCAGGCCCATGGTGGGACCACACGGCGAACGGGAGGAACGATGCTGTTCAGGAAGGCCGGGCCGGTGGTGACCCTGCTGGGGATCGCCGCGCTGGCATTCAGGGCCCGCCGCGCCGCGACCGCGGGTGAGCGGATCCCCCTCCCGGACGCGGCGCGCCAGGCCTGGCAGCTGGTCGGCGCGCTGGTCCGGCCCCGCCACCCCGGCGAGGCCACGGCGTTCCCGGAGCGCGGCCGGGCCATCGCCGTGCCGCCCGAGCCGCCCGACCGAGAGACCCGCGCCGCCGAGACCAACTCGGCCACGGTGTCCGGACGTGTCCTGTCGGCGGGTGTGACCCGTCGCGAACACGAAGTCCTGCGACTGGTGGGCCAACGTCTGCGCAACCGCGAGATAGCCGAGCGCCTCCATCTGTCCGAACGCACCGTCGAGACCCATGTGTCCAGTTTGCTCGCCAAGACCGGTCTGCCCAACCGCATCGAACTGGGCAAGTTCGTCACCGAGGAGTAGTCGTCGGCCACGTGTCCGTGGAAACCACGGAAGTTCCGGAGGGACGGGGCCCGTGGTTTCCTCCGATGTCAGGCGCCCCCGACGGGGGGACACTCGTGGCCTTCGCCGGACGAAGGAGTATCCCGATGAGAAGTCCACTGAACAGGCGCACGGTGTCGGCGGCGCTGGGTGTCGTCGCGGCGGCCGCGCTGACGCCGGTGCTCGCACCCGGGGTGGCGCACGCCGCACCGACCTGCACCGGGACGTCAGCGGTCGCGTACGCGTCGGACTGGCCGACCACCATGCGGATGCCGAGCGTCGGCAACGGGACCGGCCAGATCACCTGCGAGCTCGGCCCGAACAACAACAGCCCCGCCGTGCGCTCCCTCCAGGAGTCGTTGCGCGACTGCTACTACCAGCCCATCGGCGTGGACGGTCAGTTCGGCCCCCAGACCAGGAACGCGGTGCGCGCCGCCCAGCGGCGGATCAACGAGCTGCACGGCGCCGGCCTCACGGTCGACGGGATCTACGGGCCGCGCACGCGGAAGTACTTCCAGTGGAAGCTGTGGGACCACAACGGCGCCTGGGCGGGCTGCGGCTACTACGGCGCATGACCGTGACCGAGACGGACGCGCCTGGGTGCGATCATCAGCGACGGTGACTCCACCGCACCACGGCACCAACGCGGTTGAACACCAACGAAAGGACCCGAGATGACACACGCACGATCGATCCTGGCCGCGGTCGCTCTCACCGCGGCCGGGGTGCTCAGTCCGCTGGGCGCCCCCTCGGCCGCGGCCGCCACCTACTGCGACGCCGCCATCGTGTGGCAGAACGCTTACGTGGCAGGCAACAGCTCGACGTTGCACCCGAACTGCATCTCCTCGCAGGGTGCCGGGCCGAACAACGCCGTGTCGAGCCTGCAGCTCAGCCTGCGCGACTGCCACCACAGAGCCATCGGCGTCGACGGGCACTTCGGTCCGGAGACCAGGCGAGTGCTCACCTCGGTGCAGGCCAGTCTGGGCATCTCCGCGGACGGCGTGTACGGCCCGCAGACCGCCCGCGCGATGAGCCACCGCAGGGTCGGTGGCGGTCCGTGCCTACGGATCACCTTCTGACATTCCACATACGACGAAGGCCCGCACCGTCGCCGGTGCGGGCCTTCGTTGTGCGTTGTGGCGCAAGCTGTCTGTACGGGACGGCGGCGGGTACCGATGCTGAGGCCATGCGCCTGCCGAGACTCGTCCTGCTCGCCGTGGCTGCCCTCCTCGCCACCTTACTGACACCCTTCGCCGCGACCGCCGCGGCGCAGTCGGCTCCGCCGGCTCCCTCTCCCGGGGCCGCGTTCGCCGACCTCACCGGCACCGATCGGTCCACCGTGGACCCGGAGACCCGGGACACCGTGTTGCCCAAGGGCTGGCGATCGTCGAACGACCTGGCCTGGACCACCGACGGCGACTCGACCGGCTTCCACCTGCTGGTCGCCGACGCGAAGTCGGGGTACACGTGGCGGACGGCGGCGACCCTGGCCGAACCGTGGCTCGAGACCGACCGGTGGATCGGCAACGCCTGCCTCACCGAGTCGGGCCGGAAGGCCGTGGTCGTCTACGCGCCGCGGCACTTCACCAACCGGGCCCACCTGTTCGACCGTGGGGCCTTCGTCGCGATCGTCGACCTGGCCGCCGGAACGGTCACCAAACTGGACGTGTCGGTGTCGCTCGCCTACTACAACCCTGGCTGCGGCGCCGGGGAGACGGCGGTGCTGACGCAGTCCGGGGCGGTCGACCTCGGTGCGACGCGACTGCACGTCGTCGACACCGCCAAGGCGGCCGTGGTCCGCTCACACGAGATCAAGGGCGAGGTCACCTCGGCGGTCCCGGCCGGTGACGGTGTCGTGGCTGCCCGGGGCGGACAGCTCGTCCGCGTGGACGACAAGGGGGCGGCAACGTCCCTGGCGGACACCCGCGGTACGGCGATCCGCCTGCACCCCGACGCGCAGGGCGGCCTGGTCTACCTCGAACGCCACGACGACGAGTCGGTGGTGAAACGACTGGCGGGTGGCAGGGCCAGCGAGCTCGGCCGGGGACCGCTGACCGAGGTGAGCCTGGCCGCGGGGACGGGACGCCGGGTCTTCGTCACCGGGAAGCCCGCGATGGCGAAGGGCCTGCCCGCCTCGGTAGTCGCGGTGGGCGGAGAGGCCGACGCCGAGGTGTCCACCGAGGGCGGCCTCACCCTGTCCCGCACGCGGCAGGGCGAGGACCTCGCGCGGGTGTCGGAGCCGGAGCGGTCACTCTCGGTGCGGGCGGCGGTGCGTGCCACCGGCAAGGCCGTCGACTTCGCCGTCAGCCCGTCGGCCCGGCCGTCGGCACGAGCCGAGGAGGGGACGCGCTCGGGTCCGGTCGCGACGGACGCCGCGCCCATGGCGGAGTCGCCGACCGACCCCGTCGACCGCGACCGGACCTGCTCGATCGCGCGCAACGACGCTCGGATCCAGGTGTACCAGCCGCACTGGAGCCAGGTGGAGTGGGCCGCGGAACTGGCCGTCCAGGGTGAACTGACCGTGCAGCGACCCGCGAACTGGAAGCAGTCGGGCATGCCGGCCGCGTGGCGTCCCCAGCAGATGTTCCAGCCGGTACC
The DNA here is from genome assembly GCF_001921205.1 of Actinophytocola xanthii. Classification (GTDB taxonomy): domain Bacteria; phylum Actinomycetota; class Actinomycetes; order Mycobacteriales; family Pseudonocardiaceae; genus Actinophytocola; species Actinophytocola xanthii. The sequence continues at coordinate 18,047 of NZ_MSIE01000105.1, forward strand.
GCTGAACGGCGGTGGGCGGGTGCCCGCGCAGGTGCTGCTCGGCGTGCTGGCGCAGGAGTCGAACCTGTGGCAGGCCTCGTTCCACGTCGCCGAGGGCGTCACCGGCAACCCGCTGGTCGGCAGCTTCTACGGCGTCGAGGACGGCTGGGGCATCAACTGGGCCGCGGGGGACTGCGGGTACGGCGTCGCGCAGGTCACCGACGGCATGCGCAGGAGCGGCGCGGGGACGCTCCCCGCGGATCAACAGCTCGCCGTGGCGGTTGACTACGCCACCAACATCGCTGCGGGAATCCGCATCCTGCAACAGAAGTGGAACCAGACCCAGGCCCTGGGCATGAGCGTCAACAGCGGGGGACCGGACCGCGTGGAGAGCTGGTTCGCCGCGCTGTGGGCCTACAACAGCGGCGTCAACCCGCAGGCCAACACCGGCAACACCACCGGCTGCAGTCCCGGTCCGAACTGCACCGACGCCCCCGGCAACGGTCCGGGCGGCAACTACGGCCTCGGCTGGTCGAACAACCCGGCCCGGCCGGACTACCCGTTCAACCGCACCCCCTTCCTCGACAACAACAACTACGACGACGCCCGCCACCCCCAGCACTGGCCGTACCCGGAGAAGGTCATCGGCTGGGCGGCGTACCCGATCGTGAAGTACACCGGCGGCGAAGGGTACGAGGGCGGGTACAAGCAGGCCTGGTGGACCTCGGAGGACCACCGCACCAAGGCGAAGCCACCCGTCGGCACCTTCTGCGCGCCCAGCGCCACAACCGGGAACCTGTGCAACCCCAACAACATCGGCACGTCGGCGAACCCGTGCACGCGCAGCGACTTCCACTGCTGGTGGCACTCGGCCGCGTCGTGGAAGACCTGTACCGCCGCCAGCAACGCCTGCGGGTACGAGGCGAGCGATCTCGCCAGGCCGGGCAGCGCCGAACCGCCGGACGCGGACCTGGCCGGTGCCTACACGGACGAGTCACGCAACCGCTACCGGCCACGGTGCCACCTGAACGGACTGCCGTCCAACGCGCTCGTCATCGACGACGTCGCCGACGCGGTGCCGTCGGTCCGTCCTGACTGCGGGCGGAACTGGACCAGCCAGGGTACGTTCGGGTTGCGGTTCGCCCAACACACCGACGGCCTCTATCACTCCAAGGTGGACTTCCATCAGATCGGCGGTGGGTTCGGCGGCCACTTCTGGTTCACCCACACCCGCACGACCTCGGCGAACCAGGCCAAGAACTGGGCCGTCACCGGCACCTGGACGCTCAACCGGTCGCTGGACCAGTGGGCCCGGGTGGTGGTGCACATGCCCGACCACGGCGCGCACACCCAGCAGGGCACCTACGACATCAACCTGGGCAACGGGACCGTCAAGCGACGCAGCATCCTGCAGAAGACCCAGGAACACCGCTGGGTGTCACTCGGCGCGTTCCCGTTCGCCGGCACGCCGTCGGTCTCGCTGTCGTCGATCACCGGCGAGGGCGACGGCACGCAGGACATCGCCTACGACGCCATCGCGTTCCTGCCGCTGTCCGGGAAACCCGCGGAGCAGCTGGTCGTGATGGGCGACTCCTACGCCTCCGGCGAGGGCGCGGAGAGCTACTTCCCGGAAACCGACGACAGCGGTACCGGCGGTGCCGCGGCCCGCAACGGCTGCCATCGCTCGCGCAACGCGTGGTCCCGGCAGGCGGTGTTGCCTGGCTCGAACCAGCCGGTCGGTGCCCGGGCGGACGCGTTCGACCCGGGGATGGACTACCACCTGCTCGCCTGTTCCGGCGCCGAGACGGAGAACCTGCTGCCCGACGGTGTGGTCAACGCCGAGGGCCAGGGCGGGCACGGACAGCACAGGGAACTGTCCCAGCTGGACCGTGGATTCGTCGACGACCGGACGACGACGGTCGTGGTGCAGATCGGCGGCAACGACGCGCACTTCGGTGACGTGATGACGATGTGCACGGTGGGGACTCCGACACCGCTGCAGAACTGCGGCGAGTCGAGCGCACCGACCGACTGGTACCCCGGTCCGCCGCAGGTCACCGCGCCGTTGAAGACGGCGCTGCCCAAGCTCATCGACGAGAAGGTCAAGCCGTCGGTCGAGGCTGTGCTCCGGCAGGTGCACCTGAAGGCGTCGCAGGCGCGGATCGTGGTCGTCGGCTACCCGAGGCTGTTCCCGCTGGAACGTGACGCGTACATGACCTACCGGGATACGGGGTGCATGCTCACCCTCGGCCTCACCAACACCGAGATCGACTTCCTCAACAACATGAGCGACGCGCTCAACGACGCGCTGCTCGAGACCGTCGTCACCCTGACGCAGGAAAACGTCCGGGTGTCGTATTCGGACCCGAGGGTGGGGTTCGAGCTCTCGCAGGTCTGTTCGCGCTCCGACGCGACCGGGGAGACCATCCATCGCGTCGTCGCCGACAAGACCGAGGGCGAGGAACCCGGCGTCGGGGTGTCGCAGCAGTCGTTCCACCCCAAGCAGTCCGGCGCCGCACGGTACGCCGCCGCGGTCGCCACCACCCTCGGCGCCACCCGCGACGGCGCAGGCCCGGTGGCGACGCCGAGTACGCAGATCGCACTGGCCGAGCTGTACGACATCAACCGCTACACCCGGCCACCGAACCCGGCGCAGTACGACCGGACGGCGTTCTATCCGACCCCGACCAAGGACTGGGCGAACTACCCGGGCGCGAACTGCGACACGAGGGAGATCATCCTGCGGCGGGACAGCCGGGCGTCGACGCTGGCGCCCCCCGCCGGGTGCCGCGTGTCGGCGGGCGAGTGGACGAGCCCGTACGACAACGGCTGGACCAGCACCGATCGGAGCAAGGTCGGCATCGACCACCTGGTTCCGCTGGGAGACGCCTGGTACGCCGGTGCCAGCGAGTGGACGCACAAGCGCCGCGTGACGTTCGCGAACGACCTGGAACACCCGCAGCTGGTCGCGATCGCGGGCACCACCAACAGCTCCAAGCAGAACAGGCCGCCGGAAGCCTGGATGCCGCCCAACGCGGCCTACCACTGCACGTATGCCAAGGCGTGGATCCACGTCAAGCGGACCTACCACCTCTCGGTCACGACACCCGAACACACGTTCCTGCTCACCCTACTGACCAACCAATGTTGAAACAGAAGGAGAGTTCGATGAAGAGATCGCGTTTCCTGATCGCGGTGCTGGGGCTGGTCTCGGCCGCGGGCTTCGGCCTCGCCACGGCGGCACCCGCCACGGCCGACGTCACCGCGGCGGCCACCCCCACCTGCACGAGCTGGACGACGGTGTACGCGCCGTACACCACGAGCTACGTACTGCACATCCCGACGGCGGGTTCCCAGACCGCCAACGACAACTGTGTCCTGCGCCAGGGCAACAGGAACGACGCGGTGAAGGTCCTGCAGCGTGCCCTGAGGTACTGCAGCGGCTACAACATCGGCATCGACGGCGACTACGGCCCGCAGACCAGGGGTGCGGTGCTGGACCTGCAGCGCCGCATGAACGCCTCCTACAACGCCGGCCTCCAGGAGGACGGCGAGTACGGCCCGAACACCTACAACTGGGTGCAGTTCCCGGCGTGGTCATGGCCGGGCAACGTCATGCAGAACAGCTGCTGGCACAGCACGCTCCCCTGATCGCCGAGCAGGCACCGGGCCCGCACCACCACGTCGGTGCGGGCCCGGTGCCGTCGCGGCACGCCACCTATTCCTGGTCGAACAAGCGGTAGTTGAGAACGATGTAACCGGTTCGGCTGCTGTTGTACTCCGCGTCGTTGCAGCTGATCCAGCCAATCCTGCCGTCGGAGGTGCGAATGCAGAACTGCCCGCCGGCGGAGACGGCAGTCGCCCCGCCAGGTGCGGGCGTGTCATTCGCTACTGTCTTCGAACAGCCAGCCTTCGCCTCGTTCTCGGTGCCGGAAAAGTAGTACATCGCCGACCGGTTGGCGGCCAACCCGGTGTCGAAGTGCAGGTCGATGTCCCCGTTTGGGCCGGTGGCCTCGACAGCACGGGGATCGGCGGCATCGAGGTCGACACCTGTGCCGTCGTCGAGCCGGATCTGAGAACGTGTTTGAGATCTTGGTCGGCGTGGCTGGTTGATCT
>NZ_MSIE01000106.1 GCF_001921205.1 Actinophytocola xanthii
AAGATCAACCAGCCACGCCGACCAAGATCTCAAACACGTTCTAAGGGAGTAATCTTTGATAAACCTAGCTGCATATTCAGGCGACACGCGATATCCCTTTGAAATTTAGCTTCATATAACCGTCAAGTGCCTCAGCAGTCTCCAGAAAAGGCCCGAATTCCTCTTTCCGCGTGCTCGAACCCCAGCGGTCAGGCATACCTTGAAATGCAGCGACTCCAGCATCTCGTTCCGCCCAACCTCCCCAAGAACCGGAGGCTCCACTCAGTGCGACAATCTTAGAGGAGTGGATCAGAGCACCGGTGATGTCATCCTCAGGCTTGTTGTTTAGCGTCAGCACAGCGTGGCTGCGCGCGGCCATGCTCAGCCGGCACGCTGGGTCTTCATCCAGTAACTGTACGCAGCATCGTACAATTCTCGGTACTGGCCCAGAGGAACGGTTGACATCACGAGCGAGCTTTCCACCAGGTCTCTACTCCATGGGTCCCTTCCCGTCACAATGGTCACCGCTCCCTCGTACACGAACCCACGGACCAGCCACTCGTCGAAGGACTCCGCGTTTCCCAGAAGCGACCCGTCGTTGATCTCGTCGTCCGACTTGGTCGCAGCAAACGCCGATGCCGGATCACGAGGTTGCCGCCCCAGCCGACCATCCTCCACTTGAACAAGATCCCCCAACTTCCGCATCGCCGTATATACGAAGCACGGCTCGTCATCACCTACCAACTCACCAGCCACGACAAGCTGCAAACGATACATGTCCGAGCCTGGCGACGGTGACACTACGAAACCGAACTGACCATCGTCGCTCAGAAATCTTACTATTTCATCCTTCCGACCTGGATAGAAACAAATTGCATCTCGATCGGTACTGGAGTTCCGTTCTTTGCGACACCGTTCGTGCTTCCACTCCAGTTCCAGTTACCATTATCGTCGAGAAGTAACGATAGTACACAGCCCTTTCTTCCGCTACCTATTTCGGTCCAGTGGGCGCCTTCGGCAGGACACTATTCGCGAACTGCTCCTCGGCGTCAGCAGGCAAGACCGCTTTTTTCGGGTTGTAGGGGTTCGGTCCGCCGTACGGGTCGTGATGCCCCGAGTTTTCCAGCGTGCATCCGTCAGCGTCATTGTGGACGAGTAGCCGCTCGGTTCCCGCCGAGACGTAGTACGTGTGGGTTCCCTCTGACACTAAGATTGTGAACACGCGATACGCCCGCTCCGGCCGACCGGACGACAAGCCTGCCGAGCCCTCGGCGCTGTAGAGGTCCACGTTGGGGCGAAGCGCACCCGCCGAGATCCAGCGTCCTTGGTCCTCATATAACTGGTGGGCCAGGTCAGCAGGCCCTGTTCCGGCGTGTTGCTACTCGAAATAGTACACCGGGCGCGTCCGTACAGTCCCGGTCGATGGGCGTCGTGATCCAGATCGTTGCTGACGAGGCGGAGGGCGGGCCTCGTACCGGGGTTGTACTCGGCTTGTCCGACATCGCCGCCAGCGGCGACCTGGGCGCCAAGACCGCGTTCGAGGGTTTTGAGGACGCGCCCTAGCCTTGCGCTGGACACAGCTTTAAATATACGGAATCGGCTCTCACCTCGATCTCACCGAAATTTCCCTTGAGAAGATATACGTTATTGCGAGAGTCGAATGAATCGATGTTTCCATAATCGGTTTCACCGGACGCGTCTCGGGCTGGAGGGAGCCCTTGTCCGATCCAATTGAGGGTAGAAACTTTTTCGAAACGAAGCTCGCCGCGACGATAACAATGGCTCTCTCCACGCAGCGGAGCCTGGTAGTCCGGATGCTCCGGAAGCAATACGACGTCAAGATGAATTGTGAGTATTGCTGGGCGAGCCGAAATGTCCAGGACCCAGCTGTCTTCGAAGTAGAATGACCGCAGCTCGGCAATTTCAGTGTAGTTGATCACGGCAGGTCATATTCGATCGTAGTGTGGTTTCCGATGGACTTCCGAGTCACCGAGTTCTCATAAGAATCGATGCGCGCGCCGACCGCATTCCGCACTTCGACATGAGGACTGCCGCTACCAGGCGCGCCGTCGGTCATCCTGACCAACGGTGTCCGCCCGCCGCCGGACACCTCAACGGTCGCGGTCGTGGCACGGGTCGCGAAGGTGCCCGCCCCCGTTCTCGCGAGCGACGCGTCCACCGAGACCCACCCGCCGTCCCGGCGAACGCGAACCGGACCAAGCGACTGGTCCAACGTCCACGAACCATCCGGGTTCGCATAGGTCGTCGAGGTCTCCGAACGGAGGTTCACCGCCTCGACCCTGCGCCCCTGCACCCGGGCCGCCAGCGACGCCGACGCCTCGTCGGGCGCCTCGGTCACCGCCCGGACCGACGTGGGCGGCGCCGGCGAAAACGCCGCCACCACGACCCCGCCGACCAACGACAACACGAGCAGCGCGACCGACGAACGGCGCAGGAGTGATCGGGCGCGTGGGCGAGGACCACGCACCGAAGCGCGAAGCATTGTCGAGGAACCCCCGAGGCGGCTGCGCGTGTTCCCACGACCACGCGACCTGACAGTAACGACGTTACTGTCATCGATGAGTTCTTCATGGACAATCCGCCAAATGGGCTATCCAGAACGGCAGTTGCTCCCGTCACTGTCCGAGTAGAACTGTCCTTTCTATCCAGAGCCAGGTTATGTGAAATACCGACCGGCTCGCATGTGGGAAGATACTTGTTCGGGTCGGTTTCCGGTAGCCCGCCCGACCCGGCACGGCCTTCCATCCCTGGTAGGCGGGGTGCATGGTCCTGCCGTCGGCGATGTGTTCGAAGCTGTGGCAGTGGTCCATCCACAAGCCTGGACTGTCGACTCGGAAGGCGCCTCGTAGCGTTATCCGAGGGTGTTGAGCGTGTCCGTCCACCAGGGACTTCCGGTGGCGCGTCCGTCGCGGCTGTGTACGAGCTGTGGTGACCATGCAGGTGATCGAATGGTCTTCCGAATGCGCAGTTGAGGATGGTGACGTCGCCACGGCCCCGTGGCGATCCGAGGGTCCGGCCTGTGGGGTACACGCTGCCGTTGATCGTTGAGCGTTGCCCGAACTCTCCGTCGTAGAAAGGAAGGCCTCCCAGAGCAACAGGATGAACTGGCGGTCGAACCGGCTGTCCGGTCCGATGGTGGTGGCCGTGGGCGTGCCCTGGCCGATCGGGTCGAGCCCAGGTCCTTCCGCCACCGGTCTGACGTCGCCGGTGCCGTCCGGGGAGAGCACCAGGCCGGCGGTGGCCTCGCCCGCGGCGTTGTCGTCGCGGGTGATGGCGAGTCGAACCGTGCCCGGCGGCCCGGTGAACACCACGTCGTACCGGCCGCTGCCGAGGAGCAGCTGCCGTGAGGTGAGGTCCGTACCGGCGGTAGGAGTTGCGGTTCGATCAGGAGCGCCTAACGGCCCGCGCCGGAGCTGCTGGTAGGACGCCGGGTGCGAGTGGTGCCAGAAGTGCCCACCTGTTCGGCGAGGAACCGGTACACGTGCCGCCCGCCCGGTCCGCCGCGTCCTGGGTGAGGCCGGCCACTCCGTCCTTCGGAGTTCAAGGCGCCACGTGTCCCATCCTGTGATGATCGCCGGGCACGGGTCACTGAGCACCACCCAGCGCTACCTGCACCCAGACCGGCAGTCCGTCACCGGCCAGCTGCTGTCCCAACATCTACGGGCACCTCGGCGCGGACAGTTGCGGACAATCTGACTTCATGGTCCCTAAATGGTCCCAACGGGCGCCGGGAGACGATCTTGGCGAGATCAATTCCACGCACACGACAGAAGCCCCCTGAGCTGCCGAAACAGCCAGTTCAAACGGCTTCTAGGCGACCGTCGGCCTGACAGGATTTGAACCTGCGACCCCTTGACCCCCAGCATCGTTCCTGCACTTGTTTTACCTGCGAATATCGAGAATTCCCTGGATGGTGGGTCGATTGACTTCCTGTCATGACGGTTGGGGACGCCACAGGTTCACTCGACTCTCCCGAGTTTCTCCTTCGTCCTTTCTGACCACAACGACCCCTCCCGCTCGGCGATGGCCAACCAGGCGGACACCCTCTCGACCTGGCGGCGGTGCCGGTAGAGCGCGTCCGCGCCTCACCGTGGCCAGGTTGTCGCACGGCGCAGTGTGGTCGGCCATCGCCTCCCCGACGGCACGGGCCTCGTGCGCCAGGAGCCTTTGACTGAACACGGGTTGTCGGCATGCGCGTCGAACAGCGCGTTCGCGCGACACGCCCGTGCGACCTCGGCGAGCTCGGTTGTCGGGCAGCCTGTCAGGGGTGTGGGCGTGCCGTGGCGTCGGACGATCACGTTCGGCGATGGGCGGCGCGAGACGCTATCGGGGTGTGGGCAGCTCCCACGGCTGGACTGTCGCACCGCCGGGCTCGATCCCGTACTTCGCGATCTGTGTCGCCTCCTGGGTTTCGCCGGCTTGCCGCAGCGCATCCACGAGGCGGGACATCGTTGGTGGTGCGGAAGTGCGGCCGGGTAGGGGGTATGAATCATCGTCCCTTAGCGACTGCCGCAGTACCGCCGCGGCTTCGTCGTGGTGTCCAAGCAGTTCGAGTAGTTCGACCAGCTTGCTTCTGGCCAAGCCGCTCCCCTTCGCGGCTCGGGCCCGTAGTGTGGGCTCGGCAGCGTCGAGGCAGCCCAGTTCGCCCAGCGTGTCCACCAACTGGCCCATCCCCTGCGCCCCGTGTTCAGCGCTGAGGACGTACCAGTGAACTGCCCCCGCGATCCGGTTGTACCTCACCAGCCAGTCGGCCAGGCCCCACATCGCGCTGGGGTCACCCGGGGCGCCGTCGTCGCGGCGTTCGGCGTGGAAGCGCAGCAGTTGCCCGGCCTCCTGGTCGGCACCGGTGTCTCCCAGTCCTTCACCAGCCACCACAGTGCGATCGGGTCTCCCATGTCGGTGAGTTCGCGTAGCAGGGCGAGGCATTCTCTGTCCTCGTCCCGGCGGTCGAGCAGACGGAACAGGGACCACATGGCTGGTGGATACTTCGCCGCAGCACGCGGGCGCAGCGCTTCTACTTCCTCGAAGCTGTCATCGTGGGGGGATCGCCGGCCGCCCCGGGGGTCGCTCGCCCCGACCCGGACGCAGGTCGTGGACGGCGGGATGACCCCGGGGCGGCGGCGGTTCTCAGCGCAGGGCGTAGGCGCGGATCACGGTCTCGGTCACCTCGTTGCCGTCCCGGTCGGTGGCCACGGCGCGCAGGGACGCGAACCCGCCCGCCGCACCCCCCGGTGGGACAACCACCCGAGCACCGTCCACAGTGGCTTTCCGCCACGTTTTGCCCTCGTCGTAGGAGACCTCGACGGCAATCGAACGGACCCCCGCGGCACCCGCGCCCGGCTGGCGGACAGCGGTCACCGCGCCTCGTAGCCGCTCTCCCGCGGGTGCCCGGTTGTGATCGTCCAGCGGGAGGTCGAACCGCACGTCCAACAGCGGTAGCGCGACCCGCTCGGCGGTGCCGCCGGGTGCATGGAAGGTCCAGACGGCACTCGTGCGGGTGGACAGCGCCGGGTCCATCCCGGCCGCCGGCCGGGAGGCGGTGGCCTCGACCTCGAACCGGCCGGGCCCCGCCGGCAGGTCGAAGGTGCCGAGCCCGCCGACGTCGTCCCGCCGGCCGAGTTCCCGCCCCGCCGAACGCACCACCGTGCTCCCGGTGCTCGTCGGGTCGAAGTCGCCGGCGTTGCCCGGGTCGCTGTCAGCGAACATCGGAACGGACAGCGTGAGCCGGTCGCGCTGGCGATAGGCCCACGGCATCGGCCGGCCGTCCTGCTGGCTGGTGTGCGGCGTGGTCAGCTCGGGACCGAACGGCGCGCCGAAGACGCGGGAGCGACGCCGTTCGCCCGGTTCGAGGGTCACCGGCAGCACGAACTCCGCCGCCCCTCGGCCCTGCTCGTCGAACGCGGTCGAGCCGTACATGGTCAGGCTCACCCCCGGACTCACGTGCTCGGTGCGCCGAGCCGGCCAGGCCACCTCCACGTCCGCGTTGGCCTGGAAGCCGCCGAGGGTGAAGGTCGCCGGCATGTACCGGTAAGTGCCGTGGGGCTGGGTGTCGACCAGGGTCCGGTCGATCCTCCCGAGGTCGCGGCGGTGGAAGTCGAACGCGTGACCGGCGGGGATCCCTCCGTGCACGGCGTCGGCGAGGAAGTAGTCCGCCGGGCTGTTCGCCCGCCCGATCACGTTCGCCCGTATCGGCGCCAGCTCCTGCATCTGCTGGACGTCACGCCAGTCGAACGTCATCACGACCGGGAGGGCGAGCGGTCCCTGCGTCGACAGGTCCCACTGGGGGTTGAAGAACGACAGCACGAGCTTCGCCCCGCGTTCGGCGAGCAGCTCGATGCCCTCCCGCAGCTGCTCTCCCGGCGGCTCCTGCGGGTCGTCCCAGTCCACCGGAGCGATCAACGCGATCTTCCCCCGGACGTCGCCCGCGGCGTCGATCGCCGCCCGGTCGGCGTGGCCCACCTGGACCACGTCGGCGGTGAGCGAACCGGTGAACCGTGGGTAGGAGGAGACGTAGGTCGACTCCAGCTCGAAGCCTCCCGGCCCCTGGACCGTCACCGTGGCGAACGGGTGGGTCCAGTAGCTGAAGTGGTGCAGCGCCACACCGTCCATCGGCGGGCTCGGGAGCACTTTCAGCGTGGCCCGGTGAGTGACCTTGCCGGGTCGGATCATCGAGGCCGACTTCCCGTTCACCGCCGAGGAGACCGCGTGCCCCCCGGCCATCTCGACACGCGCCTGCGGATCGTCGATCGAGCTCGTGACCGGCCTGCCCACGGTGGTGTCCACGACCAGCTCGGTGTCCCCGGCGACCCGGGTCGGCAGGACGTAGAGGGTGTCGGTGGACGTGTCGGTGTCCTGTGTCCGGCCCAGAACCCGGTAGTGCCCGGTGGGCACGACGAAGGTGGCGGTGTCGCCGTCGAGGAAGGCATCCCGGACCTCGCCGGTCGCCTCGTTCTGGACCAGCACCATCGACCGCTCCGGTTCGTCGTCCCCGGAGCGCACCCGCACGGTCAGCGTGTGCGTCTGCCCCGGCAGGTGGGCGGTGAGTGGCGTGGTCAGCTCGACACCGTCGCCGGTCGCGACCAACGCGCCGGAGACCTCGCCGAGCGGCTCGGCGGGCACCTCGGCGGTGACCGCGACGGCGACGCTCGACCGGGCCGGTATTTCGACCCGCGGGCGATCCAGGGTGAACCGGTGCGCTCCGGCACCGGTCAGCTCCAGCGCGAGGTCCAGCGTCACCGGTGCCGGGCCGTCGTTGACGAAGGTGACCGTGCGCTCGACAGCCGGTGCGGTGTCGGTCCCCAGCCGGCCGAACCCGAGCAGGCCCTCGGTACGCACGCGCTGGGCGACCCCGCGGGCGAGGTCGAGTCGCCCGGCGCCCTGGGTGTGGGTGTCGACACCGGGGAGGCGGTGCGTCGAGCCGACCAGCGCGCTCTTGATCTGCTCACCGGTCCACTCCGGGTGTTGACCGGCCAGGACCGCGGCGGCACCGGCCACGTGCGGGGCGGCCATCGACGTCCCGGACATGCGGACGTAGCGCTCGTCGACGGAGTCGGCGGGGTTCGTACCCTGCGCCCGGGCGGCCACGATGTCGGAGCCGGGCGCGCTGATCTCCGGCTTCAGGCCGTAGTCACCCTGTCGCGGGCCCCGGCTGGAGAACACCGAGGGCGTGTCGTCCTTGGTGACGCTGCCCACGGTCAGGGCCCGGTCCGCGGTGCCGGGCGCGGTCACAGTGCTCGGGGCGCCGGAGTTCCCGGCCGCGACGACGAACAGGGTGCCGCTGGACGCGGACAGCTCGTTCAGGGTTCGCGACACCAGGTCCGTGCCGTCTCCCGGCCCGGAGCCCAGGCTGAGGTTGACCACGTCGGCGCCGTGCTCGACAGCCCAGTGCATGCCCCGGATGAGGTTGGCCTCCGTGCCGCCGAACTCGCCGAGCACCTTGCCGACGAGCAGGCGCGCCCCCGGCGCGACCCCGGTGTGCTGACCCCCGCGCCCGGCGATCGTGCTGGCCACGTGGGTGCCGTGCCCGACGGTGTCGGTCGTGGCAGAGCCTTCTTCGGTGAAGTTCTCCGCCAAGTCGACGACGCCGCGCAGGTCGGGGTGGGTGGCGTCGTACCCGGAGTCGAGCACGGCCACGGTCACGCCGTCGCCGCGGAATCCCGATGCCCAGGCGGTAGGCGCGCCGACCTGCGGCACGCTCTCCTCGAGAGCGGGCAGAACCCGCCCGTTGAGGTGGATCGTGCCGGCTCCCCGCGCGGTGGACAGCCGGCGCCAGGCCGTGCCGTCCTTGTCCGCGTCGACGACGCTCAACCCCGGCGCCACCGATCGCCCGTGCGGCGCGCCCTCGACGATGAGCGGCACGATCTGGCTCGCGTGGTCGTCGAGCCCCTGCCGGACGAGCTCGGTGACGTCGAAGAGGCGACGGTCGACCCGTCCCGCCGCGACGAGCGGCGCGGCGTCAGCGGGCACCACGTACTGGTGGCCGGCCATCTCGTACTGCCAGACGGACTGGTTCTCCCGGCCGGGGGCCATCCGCACGCCGGCCACGCGGCCGCCGCGCAGGCGAACCTCGTCGCCGGTGAGAAGGGTGATCGTCGTGAGTTCCACGGTCCGGTCCGGAGCGGCGCCGGAGGGCTCGGCCGAGACGAGCGGCCCCGCCAGCAGCGTGGACACGAGGGCGGCACCGGCCAGGAGACCGGCGGGTCTGCGCAGGGTCATGTCCCAACCCACGCCTCCCGTCGCCGCCCGGTTGCAATGAGGTTCGCTCCCGGCCCTCGGCCAGCGGGTCTTCACCTCGGTGATCGGGTTGGGCCATTCAGGTAGACAAGCGTCAGGCCCCTGTTCCCCCCGCCGCGCCGCCCATGGGGTTCCGGTGTACGGCCTGTTCGAGTCAGGGAACGAGCGAGGCCGGCGATGGGTCGTCGAGCTGGGTTTCGCGAGGTGCTCGGCGTTCGCGGGTTCCGTGCGCTCTGGGCCGCGGACCTGCTGTCGGTCGCCGGGGACCAACTCGCCTGGTCGGGCTGGCCGTGCTCGTCTGCGCGCAGAGCTCCTCGGCGGGCCTGACCACGCTCGCCTACGCCCGCGCCTCCGTCGCCGTCTTCCTGGCGCGCACCGCGCCTCCTGGATCCGCCACGTCCGCACGTCTGTGCGACGCGCTGTGTCAGGAAACTCGTTCGGCGCCGACGAGGATGTAACACATGAGTGCGGGCTTGTCACTGCGGTTGTGCCAGGCATGGCGGGTTCCTCGTTGCACGACGCAGGCCCCGGGGGTGAGCCTGACCTCCTCGCCGTTGTCGAGTTCGAGGTGGAGTTCGCCTTCCAGGCAGATGCCGTAGTCAACCGTGTCCGTGGTGTGCATGCCGGGACTGTCCGGCTCGAACACTCCCATGAGGCCCGGGAGTTTCTCCTCGGCCTCGGCGGCGAGCTCGTCGGGGTCGGCGAGTTGCTCGGGCGCCGAGGACTCCGGAGCCCAACGGAGGAACAGCACCCTGGTGCCGCCCGCGCCCGGGAAGAAGGGGAACAGCTTCGGCTGCTGTGGTGTCGTGCCGACGGTCGCTGTGCCATCCTCGGTGCCCCACATCAGGTAGAACTCCGAGCCGGGAATGGCTCCGACGACGACGGGCTTACCCGGTTCGTCGGTGACGAACACCGAGGTGCCGTCGGCCTCGCGGCCGGTGACGATGAGACGCGGCTGGATCGCCATTGAGCATCGCTCCTTCGTGTCGGTTTCTAGTCCGCCCGGGGACCGGGGTGCTCGTGGTTGCGGGCACGCAGGGTCTGTTTGGAGAACTTCCCGGTCGCGGTCTTGGGGATCTCGCCGATGAACTCGACCCTCTCCGGGATCCACCACTGGGCCACCCGGCCCCGGAGGTGTTCGCGGATGTCGTCCCCGGACACCTGTTCTCCCGGTCGTGGCACGACATAGGCGAGGGGGCGTTCACCCCACTTCGGATCGTCGACACCGACGATGGCCGCTTCCACTACGGATGGGTGCGCCATGATCGCGTTCTCCAGGTCGACCGAGGAGATCCACTCACCACCGGACTTCACGAGGTCCTTCGAGCGGTCGACGATACGCACGTAGCCGTGGCGATCGATGGTGGCGACGTCCCCGGTGCGCAGCCACCCGTCCGCGGTGAACGCTTCCGGTGCCGGCTGGGCACCGAAGTACGCCGAGGCGATGGTGGCTCCCGCTGCTTGCAGCTCGCCCGGTGTGGCGCCGTCCCACGGCAGTTCTGCGCCGGTGCCGTCGACGATCCGCAGTTGGGTGAGCGGGACCGCCGGCCCGGGTGTGCCGACCAGTCTCCGCTGCTGGTCGGACGTGAGGTGGTCGTGCGCGGTGGCCACCCGCGAGACCGTCACCACCGGACTGGTTTCGGTCATCCCCCAGGCGTTGGTCATCGGCACCCCGAGAATTCGTTGGTACGCCTCGGACAGTGCCTCGTCGACCGCGCCGCCGCCGCACACGAGCTGCCGCAGGGCCGACAGGTCGTACTCCTCCAGCAGAGGCAGCAGGCCACGCCAGATCGTGGCCACCGCACCGCTGAAGGTCACCCGGTGCCGCGCCATCTGGGACGCCAGAGCGTGCGGGATCGTCATCGGCCCGGGCAGCACGAGGTCCGCCCCGCAGACCATCGCCGCGTACGGCAGTCCCCAGGCGTTGACGTGGAACATCGGCACGATCGGCATCACCACGTCTCGCTCGCCGAGTGCGAACGTGTCGGTCATCGTCAGCAGCAACGCGTGCAGCACGATCGAGCGATGGCTGTAGAGCACACCCTTCGGGTTCCCCGTGGTGCCTGAGGTGTAGCACAGCGCGGCGGCGCGGTACTCGTCCCCGACGACGAAGTCCTCGCGTCTCGGCCGCGCCTGGGCGAGCAGCTCCTCGTAGTCCAGTACCCGCGGGTCGTCCGGTATGGGTGTCTGGTCGCCGTCGTCCAGCACGATGATGTGGCGGACCGTGGGGAACTCGTCCACCATCGGCCAGATCGTGTCCAGGATGGACCGGTCGACGAACAGGACGTCGTCGGCCGCGTCATTAACGATGTAGCGGATCTGCTCGCTGAACAACCGGTGGTTGATGGTGTGCAGTACCCGGCCGGTGCACGGCACCGCCAGGTACAGCTCGACATGTCGCTGGTTGTTCCAGACGAAGGTGCCCACCCGCGCCTCTTCGGGCACGTCGAGCCGCTCGAGCACCTCGGCCAGCGCGCGAGCACGCCCGCACACCTCTCCCCAGCTCGCGGTGGTCTCCCCGGCCACGGCCGCGCTGATGATCCGCTTGTGAGGGAACATCTGCTCCACCCGGCCGATGAGCATCGGCAGCGACAACGGGCGATCCTGCATCAGACCCAGCATCCGGTGACACCTTCGTCCCTGAGCAAGCGGCACTTACTAAGCGCATAGTCAACAAGCGAGGAGCGGTTGTCAACCACGATGGCCGAGCAGGCGGAACCGACCTGGTGCGATCAGCGGACCGTGACGGTCCGCGGGCTGGCGGTCATGCGAATGGCGAGGTCGGCGTAGAACTCACCGAGCCGACTCGGGGAGTCCTCGCCGTCGAGCCGGTACCAGCGCACGAGATCGACGCCGAGCGACAGGATCGCGCGTGCCACCCGGTTCACGTCCTGGTCGGCGAAACGGTGGGCGTCCACCCTCCGGTGCACGGCGTTCCGGAACACGTCGTTGATCCGACCCCGCAGTTCCAGAACGTGCGCGTAGTGCTCCGGCTCCAGCGGGCTGAGCTCGTACTGGCAGATCCTGCCCACCGTGTGGTGGGTGGCGTGCCAGGTGACGAACCGCGCCACCAGCCAGCGCAGTCGTCCGTCGGCGTTCCCTGTGGAGGGCGCGGACCGAAGCTCTTCCAGGACCCGGGTGTGCCCGCTTCGCACCACCTCGAACAGCACCTCTTCCTTCGAGCTGAAGTGGACGTACAGCGCACCGGGGGTGAGTCCGATCGTTGTCGTGATGTCCCGCGTGGTCGTGCCGTGGAAACCCTTGACGGCGAAACACTCCACGGCCGAGCTCAGCAGCGCCTTGGCCACGTCGGCGAGGTCGTCGTCCCACAGGCGCTCGGAACCGTTCCTGGGCGGTGTGACCGCCGGGACGCCGCCACGTCGCGGCCCTCTCCTTCTCGCCATCCCCAGCCCCCTCGAGTGTCGACAGCCGTGCCTTGACGTCTCAGCAGACGTCAGTAACTATGCGCTTAGTATCTCTCAGAACTCAACGACGAGGAGAGCCTCATGCGGAAAGGCGTGGTCGTGACCGCGCGGCCCGGAGTCGAGGAACTCGCCGTGCGGGCCGAGAAGCTCGGGTTCACCAGCTTCTGGGTCTACGACACCCCCATGGTCAACGGTGATCCCTTCGTCGGCCTCGCCCTGTGCGCCAAGGCCACCAGCCGTATCAAACTCGGGATCGGGGTGACCTCACCGTTCCTGCGGGCGGCTCCGGCCGCCGCGGCGGCCGTCGCGAGCCTCAACGCGCTCGCGCCGGGACGGATCATCTGCGGTGTCGGAACCGGGAACACCGCGCGGCGCACACTGGGGATGAAACCGGCGAGGATGGCCGAGCTGGACCGCTTCACCCGACAGCTCCAGGAGCTGGTCGCTGGCGGCACCACCGAGTACCGGGAAGGCGAACGCGTCCGGGACGTGCGGTTCCTGCACCTCGGGCCATACGTGAACACCGAGGATCCGGTGGAGTTCGTGGTAGCCGCTTTCGGTCTCAAGGCGGCTGAGATCGCCGGCCGTCGAGGCGCGGGCACCATCTCCTTCGGTCTGCTCGACCCCGACGCCTGGTCGGCCTTCACCACCACCCGCGAGACCGCCGCCAAGCACGCCGGGCACGCACACCGGTCCGATTCCTACGTCATGACCTCCCTGCACGTCCTCGCGGACGGCGAAGCCCGGGACAGCGACCTGGCCAGGGACTCGATGGGACACGTCGCGATGGCACTGCTGACCTTCGCGGCCGACAACCCCGCTTTCGCCGAAGCCCTGACCGACGAGGAACAGGACGCGGTCCGGCGCCTTCTGGACCGGCGGGGTACCACCGCCACGGCGGAGGACCGGCACTTCAGCCTCTACACCAACTACCTCGGCCGGATCGCCGCCGAGGACCGCGACCTCGTCGTGCCCTCCCTGGTCGACAAGCTCGGCCTCGTCGGAACCAGGGACGAGCTCACCCGGCGCATCGCGGCGCTCGAGAGGTCCGGCATCGACGAGATCGTCATCCAGCCCGTCGTCGACCCGGAACGGGAACTGGCCGAGTGGGCCGAGCTCTGAACCGAACGCACGGTCAGCGATTATCGGTGCGTGCTCCGGGACGGGTGCCGCCGTGGGTGACCAACGTCAGCGCGAGGTCGGCGTAGAACTCGCCGAGCTGCTCCGGTGAGTCCGAGCCCTCCAGCTGGTACCAGCGAACCAGGTCGATGCTCAGCGACAGGATCGCGCGCGTGACGCGTTTGACGTCGATCTGGGCGAACGAGCCGTCGGCGACGCCGCGGGCGACCGCGTCGCGGAAGAACCTGTTGGTCTGATGGCGCAGCTCGAGAACCTCGTCGTAGTGCTGCGGGGCGAGCGCGGCCAACTCGTACTGGCAGACCCGTGCCGCCACGTGGTGACGGGCGTGCCACTCGACGTGCCGCGCCACGATCGCGCGCAGCCGGTCCGCCGGGTTCGCCGTGGTCAGGTCGGGCGTGCTGCGAATGTAGGTCAACGCCCTTTCGTGGCCGGTCCGGATGATCTCGAACAGGACCAGCTCCTTCGACGGGAAGTGCACGTAGAGCGCGCCGGGGGTGAGCTCGACGCCTTGGCAGATGTCGCGGGTGGTGGTCGCGTGGAAACCGTTCGAAGCGAAGCACCGCACGGCGGAGGACAGCAGCCCGCGCGGCACGTCGCCGAGCGCCTCGTCCCACAGGTCGGCGGAGTGGTCGGACAGCCAGGGATTGTCCGCCATGTCCCGCACCGTGAAGCGAGCTTGCCGTCGAGCCATCTGTGCATCGTCCTCTGCGTCGGATTCGAACTGAGCCTTGACACCAGAACCGTACCGAATGACTATGCGCTTAGTCAGTAGCTAGCTCAAGGGAGAGCGCATGTTCGGTATCGGCTCGCTTCGTCACGCACTACTCACCGGCGCCCTCGGGCTGGCCCTGCTGACCACCGCCTGTGCCGACAACACCGGTAGCTCCTCGTCACCGGATGGTGACTCCTCTTCGTTGCAGGGCAAGACGATCGCCCTGGTCGGCTACGGCAGCACCAACCCTTGGGGCGCGTACTTCAACAAGGTGTTCACCGAGCGGCTGGAGCCTACCGGGGTCGAGATCACCGACATGACCACGATGGATCCGGGCACGCAGGTGCAGAAGTTCAACCAGGCGATCGCGCAGCGACCGGACCTCGTCGTGGTGTCCATCCTGGACACGCAGGCGATGGCCGTGCCGATCAAGAAGGCCAGGACCGCCGGGATCCCGGTGCTGGCCGTCGACGGTCCGCCCGACCCGTCGGTGGCCGACGACGTCATGGCGGTGCTGTCGGACAACGAGAAGCTCGGCGAGTTCGCCGCCCAGAACATCATCGAAGGCCTGGAAGCCCAGGGCCGCGACTCCGGCAAGGTCATCGTCCTCACCGGCACGAAGTCCATGCTCGTCACCCAGCACCGCATGAAGGGCTTCGACCGGGTGATGGCGACAGCCCCGCAGTACCAGGTCGTCGAGGAACGGGACGCCAACTGGGATCCGAAGCTGTCCGGCGACATCGCCCAGCAGCTCCTGGCCAAGTACGGCCGGGACGGCGTGCAGGCGGCGTACGGCATGGCGGACTACATGGCCCTGCCGATCGTCCAGGCCGCCAAGCAGGCCGGCTTCCCGGTCGGCGGCAAGAACGGTCTGGTCGTCACCAGCAGCAACTGCTTCAAGGCGGGGATCGACGCCATCAAGGCGGGCGAGCTGTACGGCACGGCCACCGAGGACCCCGGCACGATCGCCGAACAGTCCGCGGACTACGTGCAGCGGTTCCTGGGCGGCGAGAACCCGCCGAGGACCGAGACGGTCAAGGAGGAGCGCGTGACCGCCGCGAACGTGGACCAGTTCGCCGAGCAGTGCAGCCACGCGTGAGCGCACCGGCGACCGGCGGGCCCCTCGACGCCTTCCTCCGCGTCGAGGGGCTGGCCCGAAGTTTCAACGGGGTGCCCGCCGTGCGAGACGTCTCGTTCACGGTCGGAGCGGGCGAGATCCACGCCCTGTGCGGTCACAACGGCGCCGGCAAGAGCACCGTGGTGAAGATGCTGTCCGGGCAGCTCGCGCCGGACGGTGGGCGCGTCGTCGTCGAGGGTGCGGTGGTGGAACCGAACAGCCGGCGGGCCGCCCAGCGGATGGGCGTCGCGCTCGTCGACCAGGAGCTGAGCGTCGTGCCGGCGCTGACCGTCCTGGAGAACATGCTCCTCGGGGACGTCACCGCACCGTTCGTCAACCGCAGGCGTGCCGCTGCCGCACGGTGCCGGCGGATCCTCGACGACATGGGTCTGGCGCACATCGACCCGGACCAGCCGCTCGCGGCACTCGGCATCGGGGAGCGCCAACTCGTGGAGATCGCGAAGGCGCTCAGTCAGGACGCGCGTCTGGTGATCCTCGACGAGCCGACGGCGACCCTCAGCGATGCCGAGACCGAGCACGTGTTCGCCGCGATCCGGCGGGTCGCCGGAATGGGCTGCTCGGTCATCTTCGTGTCCCACCGGCTGTCCGAGGTGCTGGAACTGTGTGCCTCGGTGACCGTGCTGCGGGACGGCCGCAGCGTCGCCACGATCCCGACCGAGGACCTGACCGTCGACGAGCTGATCGTGCGGATGCTCGGGTCGGCACCGCACCGGCTGTCGGGCACGCGCGGTCCCGACCGGGGCGACGGCCGCGCCATGCGGATCGAGCACCTGCACGTGCCGGGTCGGCTGGTGGACTTCACGCTCACCGCGACCGCCGGCCGTGTCCACGCGCTGGCCGGACAGCTCGGCAGCGGCGCCTCCGACGCCCTGCGCGCGCTCGCCGGGTTGCAGCCGCAGGCGACCGGCACCGTCGAGCTGAACGACCGACGAGTTCCTCTTCGCCACCCGGCGCGAGCCGCGCGCGCCGGTATCGCCTTCGTGTCCAACGACCGGAAGTCCGAGGGGCTCTTCCTCGGCATGTCGGTCGAACGGAACCTCCTCGCCACCCGCCTGCCCGGCCTCGCGCGCGCCGGGGTCGTCCGGCCGCGCCGGGAACGCCGCGCCGCCCTGTCACTGGCGCAGCGGTCGGGGCTGCCCGAGTACCGGCTCGACGCCGAGGTGCTGGCACTGAGCGGGGGGAACCAGCAGAAGGTCTTCGTCGGCCGTTGCCTCGGCCGCGACGACGTCCATGTTCTCCTGCTGGACGAGCCCACCCGCGGGGTGGACGTCGGCGGGCGTGCGGAGATCCACCGGCTGCTCCGCGAGGCCGCTGACCGCGGCCTCGTCGTGATCTTCGCGTCCACCGAGCTCGACGAACTGCTCGAGCTGGGCGACGTGATCATCACCATGCGGGACGGGCAGGTGGTCGGCCGGTACGAGGGTGAAGTCGACGGCGCGCTGCTGATGCGCGACATGACCCATGAGGCGGACGGGACATGAGCACTGACAACGGTCGTGGGACGGCGACCGCCCCACCAGTGCAGGGCGCGGGACCGCACCCGTCCCCGTCGTCGGCGGGCCGGCGGCCGACCGCGTTCGCCGCGGGACTCGCGGTCCTGCTGCTGGTGCTCGTCGCGCTGGCCGTGACGGCCCCCCGGTTCGCGACGGTCGACAACGTGCGGGCGATCCTCGCCTCGACCGCGTTCGTGGGCATCACGGCAATCGGCGCGACGCTCGTGATGATCGCCGGGTCCGTGGTGTCACTGGCCACTGCCCAGACCGCGACCGTCGTGGCCATGCTGTTCCTGGCCACGCAGCATCTCGGCCTGGGGACCGCGACGCTGGTCGCCGTCGCGGCCGGTGTCGCGGTCACCGCGTTGCAGGGAGCGGTCGTCGGTTACTGGAACGCGAACCCGATCGTGCTCACCATCGCGGCCGGGTTCGCGATCGGCGGGGGTGCCACCTGGTTCAGCGGCGGCACCCCGGTCTACCCGAGGACGAGTGCGTTCGAGGTCCTCAACTCGACCCCCCTCGGCCTGCCGCTGTCGGTGTACGTGCTGCTGGTGACCGCCGCGGTGGCCCAGTGGGTGCTGAGCCGCACGACGGCCGGCCGGCAGCTCTACCTGATCGGGGAGAACCGGCCGGCGGCGACCGCCGCCGGGTTGCCCGTGGGCCGGGTGACGGTGCTGGCCTGGGCGTTCTTCGGGGCGTGTGTCGCGATGACGGGCATCTTCCTGGCGTCGTTCAACACGTCCGCGACCGTCACACTCGGCGGCACCCTCACGCTCGACGCCATCGCCGCGGTGCTCGTGGGAGGTACGGCCATCGCCGGCGGCCACGGCTCCGCCCTGCGAACCCTGGGCGGCGCACTGCTCATCTCCGCCATCTCCGACGTGTTGCTGCTGCGCGGGTTCTCAACAGGGGTGCAGATCCTCGCGAAGGGAGTTCTCGTGCTGGCCGTCGTCATCACCGTGCACGTCCGCACCACGAGGAGCCGGCGATGATCCGAAGTCGACTGTCACGACCGGACCGGCTCATGCCGACGGTCTCACTCGGGCTCGTCCTGGTGGCCTTCCTGTGCACGCCCCTGGTGAGCGGCAAACCACTGGCGCTGTTCGATCTCTACAACGCGCTCCAGGGCTTCGCGCAGCTCGGCCTGCTGGCCCTCGCGATAGGCATCACGATGATCGCTGGCGAGTTCGACCTGTCGGTCGTGGGCACCTACGCGTTGGGCGGCATGCTCGCCGTGGAGTTCGGCCAGACCTCGCCGGTCCTGGGCGTCCTGGTCGCCATGGTCGCCGGCGCCGCCGTGGGGATGTCGCAGGGCGGACTGATCGCCTGGCTACGCATCCCGTCCATGCCGGTCACCCTCGCGACCTACATCGCTCTCCTCGGGCTGACCTACGCGATCTCGGGCGGGTTGAGCACCACCTATCCCAACGGCGACGCGACACTGTGGGTCGACCAGACGATCGCCGGAATCTTCTCCCCGAGGAGCCTGCTGACCCTCGCGGCCTTCCTCTCGGCCGCACTCCTGCTCGGATTCACGAGGCTGGGCCGTGAGCTGCGCGCCATCGGCGGCGACCGCCGGGCCAGCCGCGTCGCCGGCGTCGGCGTCGAACGGCGGCTCGTCGGGCTCTTCACCGCATCGGGCACGCTGGCCGGACTCGGGGGCGCGCTGCTCAGCTACAGCTTCGCGTCGGCCAACCCGGATCCCGGACTGCAGCCGCTGATTCTCGCCGCCGTCGGCGCGCTACTCGGCGGCGTCTCGCTGGCAGGCGGTCGCGGCACCCCGACCGGTCTGCTGGCCGGGACCCTGTCGGTGGCGCTGCTCGCACAGATCGTCGCCGTCACCGCCATCCCCGACTACTCCACCCAGCTGCTCTACGCGGCACTGCTGGCCGTGATCGTGGCGATCGAAAGCCCCGGGCTGCGCCACGTGCTGCCGCCACGATGGTCCAGAAACCGCCAAGCTGACCTACCAACTCCCGCCGGCACGAGAGAAGCAGCAGGACGACCGTGACCACAGTGGCCGCGGGGTTCCATTTCCGGGAGATGCCGCGCTGACGAGACCGCCGCTTTCGGCGAGCCGTTCCCACGGCCTGAGCGAGCTTCTGAGCCCGTGGCCGAGCAACGACCGCGCCGAGCGCGGCCGGTCGCGCCGACCAGACCGACGCTGAACCGCGAGTACATCGCCGCCATGGCCCTGGCGCTCGTCGACGACATCGGACGAGACAAGTTCTCCATGCGCCAGCCGGCGCCGCGCTCGGCGTGGATCCGATGGCGGTCTACCGGTACTTCACCCCCGAGTAGGGCCGGCTGGGCACCCGGTGTTCACAGCACGAACCGGATCTCGGGGTAGCGCGCTGATGGTCCGTCGAGCAAATGGCTGTTGTCGTGGCGCAGGTACCTGTCGAAGTAGGCGTCGACGTACGCGGGCACGACGCCGACTGCGCGTTGGCCGCCGATGGTGCCGACCACCTCGGTGATCTGGTCCGGGGTGAGCCCGAGCTGGGGTGCGGCCTGCCGCACCAGGACGGCGAAGTCTTCGAAGCTGGCGTGGGTCGAGCCCGCGAGGTGTAGTTGGAGTGTCGGACCGTGATGGTTGGTCCGGAATGCCGCCCATGTGGTGGCCTGGAGGGGATCCAGGTCCTGCTTTCCGAACTGGAGGAGCGGTCGGTGCGAGCCCGCCGCCGCCTCCGGTGTCCAGAGGGTTCCGGCCAGGTTGATCCCGGTGGTGATGCGGAAGTCGGTGTGCATGGCGTGCGCGGTTGTGGTGCCACCGTCGGAGTGGCCGAACATGCCCACCCGGTCGAGGTCGAGCGCGCCACGTAGGCCGCAGGGCAGGGACCGGTGTTCGTGGTCGGGGTTCTCCCCGTGGTTGATCGCGGCGAGTTGGTCGAGCACGAAGCGGGTGTCGGCGACACGGGCCCGGACCGCCCTGGAGGTCAACTCGATCTCGTTGTCCTCGGCGAGGTCGGGGATGGCGCCGGTCTCCACGTGTCCGTCGGGCAGTTCGACGACGCCGGCGTCGTGGATGTGGTCGATCGTGACCACGACGTAGCCGTGGCTGGCCAGGTCCTGGACCAGGGCGGTGGCGTCGCCGCGGTGGCCACCCAGGCCGTGGGAGTAGAGCACCACCGGCCGCCTGCCGCCATGCCGGCGCACCGGCGCGTCGAGACGTGCCGCGGTGATCGGCCAGGTGAAGACGGGAAGGCCGTTCGCCTGTTCATAGGCGCGTGCCGCCGCGGGCGTCAGCCACGGCGCGGGCGGATAGCCGTGAATCGCGGCGGCCGGGTACCAGAGCTGGATCATGAGTTCCCGGACGGGCCGGTCGGGCACCCAGGGATCGGGGCGGGACGTGTCGACGAGATGCAGTGACGTGGTGCCGACACGCTGCCGGCCGGTCGGCATGGGGAGCGTGAACCGGACCGGGGCGAGCTGGACCGCCCCTGCCGGTACGGCCGTGGCGACCGGTAGGCCTGAGGCCAGCAGGACGGTGGCGAGCAGCGTGCTGCGCCGTCGTAGCGGACGGGACATCGCGGTTATCTTCATGTGCATATCCCAGCCGCCTGAGGAGACCCACACAGTGGAGCGGACTCCCGTCTGTGTGGTGGGGCTGGTCCCATCGCGCGAGGCGGGGGCGGCGCGTACGTCTCGGCGTTCTGTTCGCTGTGGCTTTGGTGGTCGGTGCCGTTGAGGGCGAAGTAGCGCAGGGCGGCGAACTCGGCTTCGATCCAGTTCAGCCAGGATCCGTAGGTGGGCAGGAACACCCGCTCGACCTGGTGGTCGGTGTACCTGGCTGAGCACGTGACGCTGCTCGGGCGAACCCCGGGCCCGGGCCCCGACCACGGCTGACGGTCCACGCGGTGATCCCGAGGCGAGAGGCCCGCACATGACCATCGGCACCATCATCGCCGACGATCCGAACATCATCCGATCGGACTGGCCACGATCCACACATCGACGGCGTCGAGGCAACCAGCCTGCTCGCGGGACCCGACGTGTTGGTCCAAGCCATCCACGCCGCCGCCGAGGGAGACGCCCTCATCGCCCCCAGGGTCACCGCCCGCCAACGCAGGGCCCGTTCCTGACGGGACGCTGCCTTCGTTCGAGGAACCTTCCGGGTGATGTCTCGCTCAGGGCGTGCTCTCATTTCCGTGACAACAACCTGGGGGTGTCCGTGGACGAGGAGACCGGTGGACGAGGAGAGGGCCGGCCGACTGGCCACACCGTGGCCCTCGGCCTGTTGTGGCTGGCCATGCCGGTCATGTTCTGGATCGGCATCGCCATGGCGGTCAACGGCGAGGTCGTGTGCGGCACCCAGCCCAGCCTTCCCGTCTGCGACTCGGACACCAGAGATCTGGTGACCTGCCTCCCGCTCGCCGGTGCGGTGGTCGGTGCGGTGATCGGGGTCGGCGGCAGGCGTCAGGCCGTCAGCCGTGAGCGCACGCCGTATCCGTGGTTCTGCCTGGCGTGGGTGCCGTCGATTCTCGCGGTGGTCCTGGCCGGGAACATCGCGTCGACCGAGCCACGGGGTGTCGAGTCGACCACGGCGCGTGCGGTGCGGCCCGGCCCGGTACCCGCCGACGCGGACACCACGAGATGGGTGTGGCACCCGCCGGAGGACATGACCGTCGGCGACCTGATGCCCGCTGACGGGGTGGTGCGGGGTGGAGCGGGGGTCATCGTGGGGGTGGAGGACGGGGTGATCGCGCTGGACGGTGCCACCGGCAAGGAACGCTGGCACTACCGGTCGGCCGGCGGCATCAGGTCCGAACTCGCGGCCAGCCCGGACGGGCAGCTCGTAGCATTCGCCATGTACAACGCCGACACGCAGGGCACGGTCGTGCTCGACGCGATGACCGGCGAACGGGTAGGCACCGTGCCAGGGGGCATGGGGCTCTACGCCGCGATGACCAACCACACGGTCACCACGGTCGACAACTCCGAAACCACGGTGAGTGGCGACGACCCGCACGGGCGCCACCACTGGGAGTTCACGTTGCAGAACGACTGCATGCTCCTGTTCGCGACACCGAACCCGGTGCCGAGCGCCGACATCGCCACGGTCGGGATGGCTTGCGGCGTCGACGACTCCCTGCGGGCACATCCACCGGCGGAGCCCTGGCCGGTGCCGGTGACCGTCACGCTCGTCGGTCTCGACGACCGGACCGGTGCCGAGCGCTGGCGGTTCTCCCGGGAGGGCCTGCGGACCGCCGACCTGACCCACCTCCCCGGCGGAACCGTCCTGCTGGAAGGCGACACCTCCGCCTGGGCCATCGACCCGGACACCGGCGCCGCTCGGGTGGACACCGCGGTACGCGACCAGAACGATCCGATACCGGCCCCCGGCGCCTGGGTCACCGCCGAGGAGACCGAGATCGTCGGCCTGTTCTGATCGCACCCCGGCAAGAACTTCCCTCAGCGGGCCGCGGGCCGCGGGCTCGTCGCGAAGCGGGGTGCGGGGGGAATCCCTAGCTGGTCAGCGCACTTTTTGATCTGCGTTGACACGGTAGGGGTCAGCAACTGGTCCGATCACTGTCAGCTCAGACGCCTACCGAGGGCAGATCGCCCCGCAGGGGCACCGAGATTCGTCCACGGCACGCGACGTTCCTGTGGAGCCGCAGCAAGCCGACGAAGCGAATGTACGACTCAGCCTTCCCACACCTGATAGCTGACTGCGGTGCTCCTTGGGGTGCTCCGCGGCGGCGGCCCGGACCGGTACACCCCGACATCCGCCGACAGCTGCGAACGTCAACTACCTGCGGGAACGGTACGCGGCGACAGCTCACGAAACGACGCGGCGCGTCCGGCCGCTGGCCCTTAGAAGTCGTTTCAGAATGAGCGGTGTGTCGGCTGGCAGTAGTTGA
>NZ_MSIE01000107.1 GCF_001921205.1 Actinophytocola xanthii
AGATCAACCAGCCACGCCGACCAAGATCTCAAACACGTTCTCAGATCCGGCTCGACGACGGCACAGGTGTCGACCTCGATGCCGCCGATCCCCGTGCTGTCGAGGCCACCGGCCCAAACGGGGACATCGACCTGCACTTCGACACCGGGTTGGCCGCCAACCGGTCGGCGATGTACTACTTTTCCGGCACCGAGAACGAGGCGAAGGCTGGCTGTTCGAAGACAGTAGCGAATGACACGCCCGCACCTGGCGGGGCGACTGCCGTCTCCGCCGGCGGGCAGTTCTGCATTCGCACCTCCGACGGCAGGATTGGCTGGATCAGCTGCAACGACGCGGAGTACAACAGCAGCCGAACCGGTTACATCGTTCTCAACTACCGCTTGTTCGACCAGGAATAGGTGGCGTGCCGCGACGGCACCGGGCCCGCACCGACGTGGTGGTGCGGGCCCGGTGCCTGCTCGGCGATCAGGGGAGCGTGCTGTGCCAGCAGCTGTTCTGCATGACGTTGCCCGGCCATGACCACGCCGGGAACTGCACCCAGTTGTAGGTGTTCGGGCCGTACTCGCCGTCCTCCTGGAGGCCGGCGTTGTAGGAGGCGTTCATGCGGCGCTGCAGGTCCAGCACCGCACCCCTGGTCTGCGGGCCGTAGTCGCCGTCGATGCCGATGTTGTAGCCGCTGCAGTACCTCAGGGCACGCTGCAGGACCTTCACCGCGTCGTTCCTGTTGCCCTGGCGCAGGACACAGTTGTCGTTGGCGGTCTGGGAACCCGCCGTCGGGATGTGCAGTACGTAGCTCGTGGTGTACGGCGCGTACACCGTCGTCCAGCTCGTGCAGGTGGGGGTGGCCGCCGCGGTGACGTCGGCCGTGGCGGGTGCCGCCGTGGCGAGGCCGAAGCCCGCGGCCGAGACCAGCCCCAGCACCGCGATCAGGAAACGCGATCTCTTCATCGAACTCTCCTTCTGTTTCAACATTGGTTGGTCAGTAGGGTGAGCAGGAACGTGTGTTCGGGTGTCGTGACCGAGAGGTGGTAGGTCCGCTTGACGTGGATCCACGCCTTGGCATACGTGCAGTGGTAGGCCGCGTTGGGCGGCATCCAGGCTTCCGGCGGCCTGTTCTGCTTGGAGCTGTTGGTGGTGCCCGCGATCGCGACCAGCTGCGGGTGTTCCAGGTCGTTCGCGAACGTCACGCGGCGCTTGTGCGTCCACTCGCTGGCACCGGCGTACCAGGCGTCTCCCAGCGGAACCAGGTGGTCGATGCCGACCTTGCTCCGATCGGTGCTGGTCCAGCCGTTGTCGTACGGGCTCGTCCACTCGCCCGCCGACACGCGGCACCCGGCGGGGGGCGCCAGCGTCGACGCCCGGCTGTCCCGCCGCAGGATGATCTCCCTCGTGTCGCAGTTCGCGCCCGGGTAGTTCGCCCAGTCCTTGGTCGGGGTCGGATAGAACGCCGTCCGGTCGTACTGCGCCGGGTTCGGTGGCCGGGTGTAGCGGTTGATGTCGTACAGCTCGGCCAGTGCGATCTGCGTACTCGGCGTCGCCACCGGGCCTGCGCCGTCGCGGGTGGCGCCGAGGGTGGTGGCGACCGCGGCGGCGTACCGTGCGGCGCCGGACTGCTTGGGGTGGAACGACTGCTGCGACACCCCGACGCCGGGTTCCTCGCCCTCGGTCTTGTCGGCGACGACGCGATGGATGGTCTCCCCGGTCGCGTCGGAGCGCGAACAGACCTGCGAGAGCTCGAACCCCACCCTCGGGTCCGAATACGACACCCGGACGTTTTCCTGCGTCAGGGTGACGACGGTCTCGAGCAGCGCGTCGTTGAGCGCGTCGCTCATGTTGTTGAGGAAGTCGATCTCGGTGTTGGTGAGGCCGAGGGTGAGCATGCACCCCGTATCCCGGTAGGTCATGTACGCGTCACGTTCCAGCGGGAACAGCCTCGGGTAGCCGACGACCACGATCCGCGCCTGCGACGCCTTCAGGTGCACCTGCCGGAGCACAGCCTCGACCGACGGCTTGACCTTCTCGTCGATGAGCTTGGGCAGCGCCGTCTTCAACGGCGCGGTGACCTGCGGCGGACCGGGGTACCAGTCGGTCGGTGCGCTCGACTCGCCGCAGTTCTGCAGCGGTGTCGGAGTCCCCACCGTGCACATCGTCATCACGTCACCGAAGTGCGCGTCGTTGCCGCCGATCTGCACCACGACCGTCGTCGTCCGGTCGTCGACGAATCCACGGTCCAGCTGGGACAGTTCCCTGTGCTGTCCGTGCCCGCCCTGGCCCTCGGCGTTGACCACACCGTCGGGCAGCAGGTTCTCCGTCTCGGCGCCGGAACAGGCGAGCAGGTGGTAGTCCATCCCCGGGTCGAACGCGTCCGCCCGGGCACCGACCGGCTGGTTCGAGCCAGGCAACACCGCCTGCCGGGACCACGCGTTGCGCGAGCGATGGCAGCCGTTGCGGGCCGCGGCACCGCCGGTACCGCTGTCGTCGGTTTCCGGGAAGTAGCTCTCCGCGCCCTCGCCGGAGGCGTAGGAGTCGCCCATCACGACCAGCTGCTCCGCGGGTTTCCCGGACAGCGGCAGGAACGCGATGGCGTCGTAGGCGATGTCCTGCGTGCCGTCGCCCTCGCCGGTGATCGACGACAGCGAGACCGACGGCGTGCCGGCGAACGGGAACGCGCCGAGTGACACCCAGCGGTGTTCCTGGGTCTTCTGCAGGATGCTGCGTCGCTTGACGGTCCCGTTGCCCAGGTTGATGTCGTAGGTGCCCTGCTGGGTGTGCGCGCCGTGGTCGGGCATGTGCACCACCACCCGGGCCCACTGGTCCAGCGACCGGTTGAGCGTCCAGGTGCCGGTGACGGCCCAGTTCTTGGCCTGGTTCGCCGAGGTCGTGCGGGTGTGGGTGAACCAGAAGTGGCCGCCGAACCCACCGCCGATCTGATGGAAGTCCACCTTGGAGTGATAGAGGCCGTCGGTGTGTTGGGCGAACCGCAACCCGAACGTACCCTGGCTGGTCCAGTTCCGCCCGCAGTCAGGACGGACCGACGGCACCGCGTCGGCGACGTCGTCGATGACGAGCGCGTTGGACGGCAGTCCGTTCAGGTGGCACCGTGGCCGGTAGCGGTTGCGTGACTCGTCCGTGTAGGCACCGGCCAGGTCCGCGTCCGGCGGTTCGGCGCTGCCCGGCCTGGCGAGATCGCTCGCCTCGTACCCGCAGGCGTTGCTGGCGGCGGTACAGGTCTTCCACGACGCGGCCGAGTGCCACCAGCAGTGGAAGTCGCTGCGCGTGCACGGGTTCGCCGACGTGCCGATGTTGTTGGGGTTGCACAGGTTCCCGGTTGTGGCGCTGGGCGCGCAGAAGGTGCCGACGGGTGGCTTCGCCTTGGTGCGGTGGTCCTCCGAGGTCCACCAGGCCTGCTTGTACCCGCCCTCGTACCCTTCGCCGCCGGTGTACTTCACGATCGGGTACGCCGCCCAGCCGATGACCTTCTCCGGGTACGGCCAGTGCTGGGGGTGGCGGGCGTCGTCGTAGTTGTTGTTGTCGAGGAAGGGGGTGCGGTTGAACGGGTAGTCCGGCCGGGCCGGGTTGTTCGACCAGCCGAGGCCGTAGTTGCCGCCCGGACCGTTGCCGGGGGCGTCGGTGCAGTTCGGACCGGGACTGCAGCCGGTGGTGTTGCCGGTGTTGGCCTGCGGGTTGACGCCGCTGTTGTAGGCCCACAGCGCGGCGAACCAGCTCTCCACGCGGTCCGGTCCCCCGCTGTTGACGCTCATGCCCAGGGCCTGGGTCTGGTTCCACTTCTGTTGCAGGATGCGGATTCCCGCAGCGATGTTGGTGGCGTAGTCAACCGCCACGGCGAGCTGTTGATCCGCGGGGAGCGTCCCCGCGCCGCTCCTGCGCATGCCGTCGGTGACCTGCGCGACGCCGTACCCGCAGTCCCCCGCGGCCCAGTTGATGCCCCAGCCGTCCTCGACGCCGTAGAAGCTGCCGACCAGCGGGTTGCCGGTGACGCCCTCGGCGACGTGGAACGAGGCCTGCCACAGGTTCGACTCCTGCGCCAGCACGCCGAGCAGCACCTGCGCGGGCACCCGCCCACCGCCGTTCAGCGGTACCGGCTGGAACATCTGCTGGGGACGCCACGCGGCCGGCATGCCCGACTGCTTCCAGTTCGCGGGTCGCTGCACGGTCAGTTCA
Organism: Actinophytocola xanthii; assembly: GCF_001921205.1. GTDB lineage: Bacteria > Actinomycetota > Actinomycetes > Mycobacteriales > Pseudonocardiaceae > Actinophytocola > Actinophytocola xanthii. Next base: position 4,183 of record NZ_MSIE01000107.1, read on the forward strand.
CCCTGGACGGCCAGTTCCGCGGCCCACTCCACCTGGCTCCAGTGCGGCTGGTACACCTGGATCCGAGCGTCGTTGCGCGCGATCGAGCAGGTCCGGTCGCGGTCGACGGGGTCGGTCGGCGACTCCGCCATGGGCGCGGCGTCCGTCGCGACCGGACCCGAGCGCGTCCCCTCCTCGGCTCGTGCCGACGGCCGGGCCGACGGGCTGACGGCGAAGTCGACGGCCTTGCCGGTGGCACGCACCGCCGCCCGCACCGAGAGTGACCGCTCCGGCTCCGACACCCGCGCGAGGTCCTCGCCCTGCCGCGTGCGGGACAGGGTGAGGCCGCCCTCGGTGGACACCTCGGCGTCGGCCTCTCCGCCCACCGCGACTACCGAGGCGGGCAGGCCCTTCGCCATCGCGGGCTTCCCGGTGACGAAGACCCGGCGTCCCGTCCCCGCGGCCAGGCTCACCTCGGTCAGCGGTCCCCGGCCGAGCTCGCTGGCCCTGCCACCCGCCAGTCGTTTCACCACCGACTCGTCGTCGTGGCGTTCGAGGTAGACCAGGCCGCCCTGCGCGTCGGGGTGCAGGCGGATCGCCGTACCGCGGGTGTCCGCCAGGGACGTTGCCGCCCCCTTGTCGTCCACGCGGACGAGCTGTCCGCCCCGGGCAGCCACGACACCGTCACCGGCCGGGACCGCCGAGGTGACCTCGCCCTTGATCTCGTGTGAGCGGACCACGGCCGCCTTGGCGGTGTCGACGACGTGCAGTCGCGTCGCACCGAGGTCGACCGCCCCGGACTGCGTCAGCACCGCCGTCTCCCCGGCGCCGCAGCCAGGGTTGTAGTAGGCGAGCGACACCGACACGTCCAGTTTGGTGACCGTTCCGGCGGCCAGGTCGACGATCGCGACGAAGGCCCCACGGTCGAACAGGTGGGCCCGGTTGGTGAAGTGCCGCGGCGCGTAGACGACCACGGCCTTCCGGCCCGACTCGGTGAGGCAGGCGTTGCCGATCCACCGGTCGGTCTCGAGCCACGGTTCGGCCAGGGTCGCCGCCGTCCGCCACGTGTACCCCGACTTCGCGTCGGCGACCAGCAGGTGGAAGCCGGTCGAGTCGCCGTCGGTGGTCCAGGCCAGGTCGTTCGACGATCGCCAGCCCTTGGGCAACACGGTGTCCCGGGTCTCCGGGTCCACGGTGGACCGATCGGTGCCGGTGAGGTCGGCGAACGCGGCCCCGGGAGAGGGAGCCGGCGGAGCCGACTGCGCCGCGGCGGTCGCGGCGAAGGGTGTCAGTAAGGTGGCGAGGAGGGCAGCCACGGCGAGCAGGACGAGTCTCGGCAGGCGCATGGCCTCAGCATCGGTACCCGCCGCCGTCCCGTACAGACAGCTTGCGCCACAACGCACAACGAAGGCCCGCACCGGCGACGGTGCGGGCCTTCGTCGTATGTGGAATGTCAGAAGGTGATCCGTAGGCACGGACCGCCACCGACCCTGCGGTGGCTCATCGCGCGGGCGGTCTGCGGGCCGTACACGCCGTCCGCGGAGATGCCCAGACTGGCCTGCACCGAGGTGAGCACTCGCCTGGTCTCCGGACCGAAGTGCCCGTCGACGCCGATGGCTCTGTGGTGGCAGTCGCGCAGGCTGAGCTGCAGGCTCGACACGGCGTTGTTCGGCCCGGCACCCTGCGAGGAGATGCAGTTCGGGTGCAACGTCGAGCTGTTGCCTGCCACGTAAGCGTTCTGCCACACGATGGCGGCGTCGCAGTAGGTGGCGGCCGCGGCCGAGGGGGCGCCCAGCGGACTGAGCACCCCGGCCGCGGTGAGAGCGACCGCGGCCAGGATCGATCGTGCGTGTGTCATCTCGGGTCCTTTCGTTGGTGTTCAACCGCGTTGGTGCCGTGGTGCGGTGGAGTCACCGTCGCTGATGATCGCACCCAGGCGCGTCCGTCTCGGTCACGGTCATGCGCCGTAGTAGCCGCAGCCCGCCCAGGCGCCGTTGTGGTCCCACAGCTTCCACTGGAAGTACTTCCGCGTGCGCGGCCCGTAGATCCCGTCGACCGTGAGGCCGGCGCCGTGCAGCTCGTTGATCCGCCGCTGGGCGGCGCGCACCGCGTTCCTGGTCTGGGGGCCGAACTGACCGTCCACGCCGATGGGCTGGTAGTAGCAGTCGCGCAACGACTCCTGGAGGGAGCGCACGGCGGGGCTGTTGTTGTTCGGGCCGAGCTCGCAGGTGATCTGGCCGGTCCCGTTGCCGACGCTCGGCATCCGCATGGTGGTCGGCCAGTCCGACGCGTACGCGACCGCTGACGTCCCGGTGCAGGTCGGTGCGGCGTGCGCCACCCCGGGTGCGAGCACCGGCGTCAGCGCGGCCGCCGCGACGACACCCAGCGCCGCCGACACCGTGCGCCTGTTCAGTGGACTTCTCATCGGGATACTCCTTCGTCCGGCGAAGGCCACGAGTGTCCCCCCGTCGGGGGCGCCTGACATCGGAGGAAACCACGGGCCCCGTCCCTCCGGAACTTCCGTGGTTTCCACGGACACGTGGCCGACGACTACTCCTCGGTGACGAACTTGCCCAGTTCGATGCGGTTGGGCAGACCGGTCTTGGCGAGCAAACTGGACACATGGGTCTCGACGGTGCGTTCGGACAGATGGAGGCGCTCGGCTATCTCGCGGTTGCGCAGACGTTGGCCCACCAGTCGCAGGACTTCGTGTTCGCGACGGGTCACACCCGCCGACAGGACACGTCCGGACACCGTGGCCGAGTTGGTCTCGGCGGCGCGGGTCTCTCGGTCGGGCGGCTCGGGCGGCACGGCGATGGCCCGGCCGCGCTCCGGGAACGCCGTGGCCTCGCCGGGGTGGCGGGGCCGGACCAGCGCGCCGACCAGCTGCCAGGCCTGGCGCGCCGCGTCCGGGAGGGGGATCCGCTCACCCGCGGTCGCGGCGCGGCGGGCCCTGAATGCCAGCGCGGCGATCCCCAGCAGGGTCACCACCGGCCCGGCCTTCCTGAACAGCATCGTTCCTCCCGTTCGCCGTGTGGTCCCACCATGGGCCTGACCGGCGTGAAAGGGCACGAGGTGCCCGTCGCCCGGCGATTGGGCGACGGACGACCCCCTTCATCCCGATGCGTCGAGGTCGCTCAGCAGTTGTTCCGCCACGTGTTCCTCCGACACCGTCGAACGGTGTTGCCGCAGCGCGGACGCGAGCTCGGGGTCCCATGGAGCCTCGGTGATCGCTCCCGAGTCCGGCCGGCCCGGGTGAACCGCGGTCAGGTAGTCCCGCGTCGACATACGCCACGCGGTCGCACCGGTTCGAGACATGACGTGTGCGGCGATCCGGATGCCCTCACCGTCGAAATCGCCGTGATAACCGAGCGTGACGCCCGCTTCGGTAAGCTGCCGCATCAGGAGCATGCACGCGCTGTTCGGCCACCCGGAGGTGGCGATCAACGGCGGGCATCGGGAACCGAGCCTTGCTATGGCCATCGCGAGAATGGACGGGTTCTCGACCACGCGGACACACGATGTGCTCACCGCCAACGGGCCGTGTCTCCTGATCTGCGCGAGGGTGATCACCGCGGCCTCCGCGTGCTCGGCCCACTGCCGCAGCGTGGCCGACAGTGGATCCGTGCCGACGGGTCGTAGGCCTGCGACGAGCACCGACGTGGACATCGCGTCGCAGGCGATTCCCGCGCGTTCCCAGCACGCTCGACGTTGCTCGGCGTCTTCTGGTGGCGGTTCGTCGTGGATCGCCGCGAGAGCCCTGAGAACAAGCGTGGACAACCTGGTGCCGTCGTCGAGGGCGTGGGTGTCACCGCAGACCGTACCGGCGAACGCGGGCAACGGCCGGCCGTCCGACGGCAGCTCTGCCAGCACGTCGAGGGCCCGGGCCAGGACCTCACGGGTCTTCTCGACCGACCCGTCGACCACACCGGTGCGCCGGACTCCGGCGACCCACGCCTCGAGCGCCGGCTGGCCAATGACGATCTCGTGCTCTGCCAACCAGTTCCACAGCTCGGATCGTGCCAGGCGATCGGACTCCCGCCGCAGAGTTCGGTTGTCGAGCGGCCCGACGATCGCCGTCACGACGGCACGCGCCTCCATCCCGACGGACGACCGCAGCACCTCATCCAGAGTCGCGACCTGAACGGTCGTCTCGGTCGGTGGTGTCCGGTCGAGCCCGAGCAAGTCGGCGAGCGCGGACCGCTGCGACAGGTCGAGGCCGCGCAGTGTCACCCTGGTGACCGCCTTGCCCGACGAGTACCGCTGCCACAACGCCCGCCACAACGGCGCGAGCTCTGGCCCGCCGTAGAGGACCCGCGGGTCACCCATCTGGGTCCTCGTCCGGCAGGACCACGCGTCCGTTCCAGGTGAACCGCGCCGTCGTGACCGCGTCGTCGCCGTCATCCCCGGTGAGCAGCTGGTGGATCGCGATTCCGTCCAGCTCCTGGTAGTCGCACCACTCGTGGTCGGAGGTGAGCACCATGTCGAGATCGAACCCGACGAGCAGCTCCAGCAGCTGTCCCCGGTTCGTGCTGTCCACGCCGACGAACACCTCGTCGAGCAGGATCAACCGCGGCGCGACGGGTGTCGCCTGGTAGTGCGCGGCCGCTGCGGCGAACAGTGGGAGGTGCAGGACGATGGCCTTCTCACCACCCGACAGGGCGCCGTGGAGCCGCCTGGTGACCGGCTGCCACCCGTCGCCCCTGCCTCGGTCGACCTTCACCACGAACTGGTGCCACGCCGTGTAGTCCAGCACCTGGAGCAGCTGCTGCTCCCACCCGGCGGCGGTCTCCGCGGCGCGGGCCTCGTCGACGCGCTCGCGGAAGAACCGGTGCAGCGCCTCGCGTTCGGATTCCCCCAGGCCCGCCGGGTTGCGCAGCAGCAGGTTCCTGGCCTCCCTGGTACCGGGTGGCAGCTGCGGATCGACCTGCCAGACCAGGCTCACCCGCACCTTCGATGCGGTCCGGACCCGCTCGAGCCGAGCGTTCATCGTGTCCACAAGCTCGTTGGCCGCACGGATACGATCGGCGAGATGCCGCCTGGTGTCGCCGGTCAGTGTCTTGTCGAACAGCTCGCGCTCGCCGGCCGTGATCTGTTCGGCCGTGCGCTCTCGTTCAGTGCGCAACAGGTCCAGCAGTGCGGCCGCACCGTGCCGGACGCCGTCGACGGTCGCGGTGAAGACCCTGACGTCCTCGTCCGGCTCCAGCGACAGGTCGACTCGGCCGGCCAGCGTCTGCTGCGCGTCGTGCACCGCGTTTGCCAGGGTGGCCTCCGCGTCGCGCACGTTGCGCGCCTCGTGTGGCACCCGGCCGAGCCTTTCGGCCAGTCGACGGGCCGCGTCCAGAACAGACCGCTTGCTGTCCATCGCATCCAGCTCCACGCGGGCATCCGCGGGTAGCGATCCCATGGCCAGCTCACGGAACCGGCCCTCGTACTCGTCTCGGACCGCAGCCGCACCAGCCTTTTTGGACTCGTCGTTGTCATGGCGTTCGCCCAGTGTGCCGATGAGCTTGCTGAGCCGGATGTCCTCGCCGCGTAGACGTTCGCGCTGACCGCCGATCTCCTTCAGCCTCTCGCGCAGGGCACTGAGGTCGTCCGCGAGCGTGCGAAACTCGGCACCGACCGATCGCTCCACCTCGGCGAGCGTGACCGCCGCGGTCTCCGCCTCCTCACGCCGCGCCACCGCGACGTCTTCGGCATCCGTGGCGGTGCCGGCCGTGGCCGCCGCCCGGGCAGCGGCCGCACTCGCGGACGACGCCCTGGTGGTCGCGTCGTGCCGGCTGTCCAACCAGTCGTCACCGATGGCCCGGAACGCCTGCACCGCCGCGTCCACCGCGGACAGGCCGGTCTCACTGGTCGGCAGTCCGTGCTCGCTGCCGGCACTGGTCAGTGCCCGGAGCGCTCGGGTGGCCGCCTGCTCTGCCGCTGCCAGTGTTCGCTCGGCCCGCGCGACCACGTCGGCCCTCGCCGACTGCCGCTGTTCGGCCTGCGCCTGTTCGCGTTCGGCGTCGTCGAGCGCGGCGTACCCGGGCCGCTGGTCCAGGTCACCGGCGAGTTCCGCCCGCTGGCGGGTGAGGTCCCGCAGCGCTTCGTCGATGACCTCGACCCTCCGGTCGAGGTCGCCGATCAGCTCGTTCAGCTCGGCGATCCGGCGTTGCCTGGTCCGCTCCCGGGCCGAGGCGCCGAGGTACTCGCTCTCGGTCTTGTGCCAGCGGCCATGCGCGCTCGCCAGCCGCCAGGCGCCGTCCGCGCCCACGGCGGCCTGGTGGTCGGGCGCGGTGTCCCCGAAGGCGATACCGGCCAGCAGCGCACGTACCCGGTCGGCGACCACGGGTGAGTCCGGCTCGACGGCGAGGATCTCGTTGAGCGACCGTCCCGGCGCCGGGACGGCGAGCAGCGCCTCGGCGAAGACGTCCGCGTCGGGCGCGGCCACCGCGCCGTCCGGGAGCACCCACGCATCGAGCAGGCCGGCCGCCTCCAGCCCCGCCTCGACGGCTGCCTGGGTCTCCGCCGGCACGCCCGCGCGGAAGTCCACGACTCGCCACAGCGGCGCGCCGGCCAGCGTGGTCCGATCGGCGCCGCGGGTGTGAGGCGCGGGCGGGAGCCGATCCACCTTCCGTTCCAGCCGTTCGCGTTCGACCTCGTGTCCGCGCCGCTCGGCGAGCACCGCGCCGCGTTCTCCGCGCAGCGTGGTTTCCGCGCCCGCGAACCGTTCCCGCAGCGTCGCCGACAGGTCGGCCACGATCGTGTCGACGGCCGCACGGTCGCCGGCGAGGTCGGCCAGCAGCTCGGGCTCCGGCACGGCGAGCTGCCGACAGCCTCGGGCCCACCTGACCAGCTCCTCGCCGAGGTCGGCGAGTGCCTGCTCGTGCTCGCGGCGGGCGGTGTCGACCAGCGCCGTGGCGGTGGCCAGCTCCTCCCGCGCCCCCTCCAGGTCGGACTCCGCCCTCTCCCTACCGGTCACCGCCTGCTGATGCGTGCCGAGTGCCTGCCGTACCGCCCGGACCTGTCCCGACCTGCTGTCCACGGCCGCGCGAAGCAGTCGCCTGCTGGTCTTCAGGTCCGCGGTCGCGTCGATCTCCTCGTACACGGCGGGCATGCCGGCCCGGTCGGCGGCCAGCCGGGCCTCCGTCGCACCGCGGGCCGCAAGCTGGGCAACGCGTTCCGCCGCCTCGACCGCGTCCTGCGCGGCCGAGGCGTCCTCGTCGGCTCGCTCCCGCAGCTTCGCCGCATGGCGGGTCGCCTCGCCGGCACGGTCTCGCGCGCTGAGCACGTCCCGGCGGAGCTGGTCGAGCCGGCGTCCCTCCTGGTAGGCGGGCAGGTCGACGATCGCCTGGATCCTGGCCTCGGTCGTCGTGGCCTCGCCGGCCAGCTCAGCGTCCCGCGTGGTGACCCGTTCCAGATCGCGGTTCGCCTCTTTGAGCTTCTCCTTGCTCTCCCTGGCCGCGCGGGTCAGCTCGGTCATCGTCGAGGTGGCGGCGATGAGGTTCGCCGCGGCGGCACGCAGCACCCGCTGGGCGTAGGTGCGCTGCCGCGCCGCCAGCGTCTCCGCGGCCGCGACCTCGGTGTCGAGGTCGGCCAGCTGCTCGCGCTGACGGTCGAGGCGCTCGAACCCCTCGGCGATCTCGGCGATGTCCGTGTGGTCCAGCGGTGGCAGCGCCCTGGACAGCAGCGTCGACAGAACGGCGGGGTCGAGCCGCTCGGACAGCTTCGGCGTGCGCAGCTGCAGCAGCGCGGAGATCAGCGCGTCGTACCGCTGCTCGTTCACGCCGGGGAACAGCGTCTGGCGGATGGTGCGGCGGTACTCGCCCGGCGACGGGTGCACCTCGCCCTCATCGCCGATGGCCGTGGCCAGGTCCGCGCGGACGAGCGGCCGACCCGCGGCGTTGACCAGGGCGAGTCCGTCGGGCAGGCCGATCCGCTTGGTCGTGGTGAAGTACGTCGAGGCCACGTTCTTGGTGTTCTCGGAGGCCGCCAGCCGCGCCCCACAGCTGAACCACCGCTTCTCCCCGTCGACGATCCGGCCGAACTCCAGCCAGACATACCCGACACGGTTACGGCCGGAGCTGCCTTCCCCCATCAGGTTCCAGTGCATCGTCCGGTCACCACTGCCGAAGGTGGACAATCGGTGAGGACGCAGGTTCGCGTCGAGCAAGTAGGGCAGCAACAGCTCCAGCGCCTTGGACTTCCCCGTCCCGTTCGGCCCGCGCAGCAGCAGCCGGCCCTCGTGGAAGGAGAAGGTCTCGCCGTAGTAGCGCCAGATGTTGATGATGCCGGCCCGCGTTGGCCGCCAGCGGTCCGATGTGGACGATCGGTCGACGGGCTGGTGAGCGGCCAGCTCGGTCACGGTCATGCCGGTACCTCCCGTGACTCGACACGTTCGACGGCGTACCGCGCGGCCGCCGGCAAGGCGAGAACCGCGCCGTCCGCGTGGCGTTCGGCCAGCCCGACCGCGCACAGTATCGCCACGCCGTCGTCGACGAGCCGCTCGGCGCCACCGTCGGACTGGTACGCCTTGGCCCAGGAACGGAACCGACCCAGAAGTTCCTCGACGGCGAGTACCAGCTCCCCTGCCGGCACGGGGTTCGCCGAGCCGCCCAGTCGGTCCAGCAGGTGGAGTGCGGCGACCTTGGCGTGCGTGCTGTCGTCGGGGAACCTGATGTCGGTGGCGATGCCGTCCGGGTCGATCACCAGGTAGCCCTCTGCCCGCTCTTCGAGCACGCACCCGGCCTGGTGGACACCCTGCTGTATGAGCCTACGCCCGGTCGGCGACGCCAGGTAACCGAGCTGGGCGGGGGTGAGCTCCCGTCGATACACGACGGGGTCATCCATCAGCCGCCGCATGATCGAATGCCGCAACCAGAGGTTCCGTTGGGTGTCGGACACGACGGCGTCCGGATCCGCTGCCGGGTCGACGGCACTGCCGTACCGGCGCTCGACGACCAGGTCCGCCACGTCGGGCGTTCGGTACGACTGGTCCTCGACCGGAGGCGGGCTCAGCCGGGACGGCGACACCGGGGCGGCCAACAGGCCGACCAGCAGCGTTGTGTCGACCTCGTACAGGACCTTGGCATCGGCGTGGTCGACGTAGGCGTCCGTCGCGCCGTCCACCGAACGTACGGCGCCGGTTCGCTCCAGCCATTTCAGCACGTCCACGTAGGCGGACCGTTCGTCGCGGTGTGTCGGGTCGAAGGTGCGGACCTCGGTTTCGGCCGCACTGGCCTGGACCACCCGGTCGGCGAGCACCCCGATGGTCGTCACGGGGCCGGCGAGCAGCTCGGCCGCGACCAGGCACAGCAGGGTGTAGCGGCGTCGGTCGAACGGGGCCCGGGAGGAGCGCAGGCGGCGGGCGGGCCGGGTGGCGTCCGGCCGGTCGCTGATCTTGGTCAGCCGTGCATAGCCGAGGCGAGGCTCGACGACGACACGCCAGCCGCAGTAGTACTCGAACCACCTGACGATCGGGCCGCGCCGGCGCCGCAGCAGGTCGAACCCGTCCTCGTCGGTCTCGGTGGTCAGCAAGGGCTGTACCAGCAGCAGCCGAACACCGCGGGAGACCTCCTCCGCCTCCTGCCTCGCCAGCTGGTTGGCGAGATTGCTCATTGGGCCCGGCTCCTGGCGGCGGCCCCGGTCGCGCGGATGTCGACGAGGAGGTCGGGCCCGGTGAAGGTGCCGCGCGGCGTGCGGATCGTGGCCGTGGCCGAACCCCGGGGATGGCGCAGCCGGATCTCGACCCGCCCGTCGGCCGTCGTCGCCCGCCGGACACCGGCCGCGTCGCGCTGCGTCGCCAGCGCCCTACCGACCAGGTCGAGCAGCCGGTGAAAGCTGTCGTGGTCCAGCTGTTCGAGGCTCGACAGGGAAACCGGCCCGCCGGTGGCCAGCTGCCGCCACGCTGCCTCGATCTCCGCTCGTTCCCTCCTGGCCGCCGCCCGCCGCAGCTCGCGCAGCTCCTCGACGTCCCGGACCTTGCCGGTGCGGGCGACGTGCTCGGTGCGACCGCTGCGCCGCAGCAACGGCGACACCGGCACCGGCGGGGCCGATGCCCAACTCTCGGTGTGGGAGATCAGTTCGTCGTCCTCGTGCCCGAGATGCGCGTGGCGTGCCGGCCACATCCCGAAGGCGGCGTTGAACAACCGGTGCGCGTCGGCCTCGGTGTCACTGGCCGCGAACCACCGCGCCAGCGCCCGGAAATCGGCCGCGGCACTGGACGAACGCCGCCTGCTCTCACTCATCCGGTCCAGGACCCGCAGCAGCGACACGATCGCCCGTCGCGCCACGTCCTGCAGCTCGTCCACCCGGGGCGCCCCACCCTCCGTCGGGCGAAACCACAGCCGCAGGCCGTCCCACTTGGTGGACCGGTGCCGCAACCATTCCGTGCCCGGGTCGCCGGCGCTCAGCTGGGGCAGCTCGGCGCCCGCCAGCGCCCGGCGGTGCATGGGTCCCACGCCCGTGTCCTCGACCCGGCCGAGCGCTTCCCGGATGGTGTGGCGTCGCTGGTCCAGATTGGTCACGAACTCCTGCAGGTAGCCGACGGTCGCCCGCTTGACCTCGTGAAAGGTGGCCAGGTCCAGCTGGTCGTCGCGCAGGAGCCGCTGCAACTCGCTGTTGAACTGCTTGGTGTTGGTCCGCAGCGCGTCGAGGTGCCCTTCCAGCTCCATCAGGGTGGTGTAGAGACGCCGGTCCGACGAGCCGGCGGTGGACAGGAGTTGGTGCAGCTCGTCCAACCGGTCCGCGATCGCGTCGAGCACCGCGGTCTGCAACGCCCCGCTGGACGCGAGGGCGTTCAGCGCGTGCTGTACCCCCTCGAACGCCGCCTCTCCGCGCTTGGTGAGCAGATACTGCAGGTTCTTCCGCTCATAGTCCTCGGCGGTCGTGTAATGGACGGCGTGGTTCTGTACCACGTCGACCAGCCCCCACTGCCTGAGCCGGGACAACGTCCATTCCAGCTCCTCGTCGGTGACCGCCTCGAACCAGCCGACCGAGCGCAACCGCGCACGCACCTCGTCGAAGGTGAGCGCTGTCTCGAGCCGCTCGTTGGCCTCTCCGAACGCGTACAGCGTCGCGGTGTGCAGTTCCGCCTTGTCGGTCGTCGTGAACCTGAACATGTCCGGCGGCACCCGGGGCAGCCTCGCCAACGGTCACCTCCTCTCGGCTCCGGCTCCCCACAGTAGCGAGGGCAACCGACAGAAGTGGCGCCGACACGACCGCCCTGACCGTTCTGGCTGGGAGACGAAACCTCGGAACCCGTCGGGCCCTCGGTCCCGTCGGGTGGGCAGGAACCCCGGAAGGACCGTGATGCAACCAGCTCTGGAGCGAGAGTACGTCGACTACGTGCGGGCCAACGTGACCTGGCTGCGCCGCTCGGCCTACCGCCTCTGCGGCGACTCCCACCGGGCCGACGACCTCGTCCAGCAGGCCATCACGAAGCTCTACGTCAACTGGCGCCGGGCGCGCGCGGCCGACAACACCGATGCCTACCTGCAGCGCATCCTCGTCCGCGTCTTCCTCGACGAGCGGCGGTTGCGCTGGTCGGGTGTGTCGCTGTTCGCCATGGCCCCGGACGTCGTGGTCCAACCGGACGGGCGGGCGGACGACCGGGCCGTGCTGCGCGCGGCACTCGACCGGCTGCCCCGGCGGCTGTGCACGGTGCTCGTCCTCCGGTTCCTGTTCGACATGTCCGTCGAGGACGTCGCGGAGGTGCTCGGTTGCAGCCAGGGGACGATCAAGAGCCAGACCTCCCGAGGACTCGCGGCCATGCGACGCCTGCTCGACGACACCTCGGTGCCCACGGCCACGAAGGAGGCCTGACATGGAACGACTGTTCGAGCTGCTCCGGGAGGACGAACCACTCCCGCCGTCCCAAGTGGACATCTATCGCGCGGTCCGGGCGGGCAGGCGGCGGATCCGGATCCGCTGGGCCGCGACGGGCGCGTTCGTCCTCGCCGTAGCGCTGCTCGTGCCGGCCCTCGCCCTGCCCGCCGGCCCCGGGCCGTTCTTCGAGCCGGGCACCCGGCTGGCCATCGCACCCGAGGACTTCGACCCGATGCGGCGGACGGTCACCCTGACCGAGGTGCCTGGCGCGCGCGCCGACGCCTACACCACCGCGGCGCGCTGGCAGCAGGTCGGCGTGCGGGTCGGCACGAGCGGGTACGCCACCGTCACCGTCTACGCGCCCGGCCGGACGGCCACCGGCATCGTCAACGGCGAAGCCGGGCTCCTCAACCCGGAGGCCGGGGAGCCCGCCGACCCGGTTGGCGGCCACCGGGCCCACTGGCTCACCCTCGACAACGGGCTGACACTGGCCTGGCAGTGGGGGGACCGGGGATGGGCCTACCTCAGCATCCAGGACGGTGAGGGGGCGGATCGCGAAACCGCCCACCGCATTGCCGCGGCCGTGGTGGTCCACGAGCCGCGAGCGGTGGCGATGCCGTTCACCCTGCCCAAGCCGGACGGCCTCCACCTGGTCGGGACCTCGACCCACGTGGAGCTGCCCGGGGCTGGCGCGGCGTTCCTCCGCGCCGGGGTGCTCCTCGCGGCCGAGGACCCATCCGACCCCAGCCGCGAGGTCGGGATGATCACGGTGAGCGCCGAGCGGAGTGACAAGACCGCCGGGCACCTCGGCGCGGACACCACCCTCGGCGGCCGTCCGGCCATGGTCACTCCCGGTGAGGTCATCATCTTCGGGCTGCCCGACGGGTTCGCCGTCGAGGTCAGCTCCTTCCGGGACAACGGACAGCTGGACGAGATCGCCCAGTCAGTGCGGCTGGTCGCTCACGCCGGCACCACGTCCACCTGGGTCACCGATCCCGTCGAGTGACGGAAAGGTCCGTGGACCGCACCGCGGTCAGGGACTGGCAGCCCAATCAGACCAGGCCTTGGGACTGAAATGCCGGTTCTTCACGAGCAGAAGCGTGGCAAGAACCGCCAACCCGACCGCAAGGACGATCGAGACCACCTTCAGAAGGACCGAGGAGAAAATCCCAAACCCGCCAAAGCCGACAAGGAGAGCGACAAAATAACACCAGAAAGCCGCACTTGGCGGCGCGTTCCTCAGACCGCGCTTGATGCTTCTACTGGTTGTCATGACATATGGTTACCCGAACACACGATGCCACAAACGCCCTGTCAGGGCACCCGGCCACGCCCGTCCATCGAGGAGCCCGCCGACGCGAGGACCGCTGCCCGGGTGTGTGGGAAGCGCAGGGTCACGGTCGTGCCCCTTCCCTCGGTCGACTCGATGGTCAGCGCTCCTCGATGGGCCTGGACTATCGCCTCCACCATCGGCAGGCCGAGGCCGGTTCCCGGAACAGCGTGGTTGGTGGCGTTGCTGGCCCGGAAGAAGTGGGTCGTGACGTGGTTCAGATCCCCCTCAGGGATTCCCATTCCGTTGTCCGCGCAGGAGATCACGATCTCCCCGGTTTGGCGATCCACGGCGTGCGACACGTTCACGACATCGCCGGGGCGGCTGAACTTGAGCGCGTTGCCGACGATGTTCACCACGGCACGTTGCAGGTGGACGCGGTCGCCCAGGATCAGCTCGGCGTCACCGGGACCCGCTTCGGCGCGGAGGCGAACCTGCTTCTCCTGGGCCATGGACCCGAGCTCCTCGACGGCGTAGCCGAGGAGGTCCGCGACCGCCACGGTCTGACTCTGCAGCAGAAGTCGTCCGTTCTGGATGGCACTCACGGCGAGCAGGTCCTCGATGAGCCCGCGCAGCCTGTCGGTGTTCCGCTCGATGATGACGAGCGTCCGCAGGTGGGCGTCGCTCACCTGGTCGTCCTCGTCATCCATCAGTACCTCGAGGTAACCACTGATCGAGGTCAACGGGGTGCGCAGCTCGTGGCTCACCGTCGCCAGGAAGTCGTCTCTCTGTCGCTTCAGCCGTTCCAGTCCCATGACGTACCGCGCCTGCTGTTCGCGGTGTTCGACCTCGACGATCTTCTGCGCGAGGAACGCCGCCACGTGGTGGAACACGGCGATCTCCGAGTGGCCCCAGCGACGGGGGCTGCTGCCGGACAACGAGATCGTGCCCAGCGCGCGCTCGTTGAAGCCGATGGGCACCACCAGGAGCGCTCGGGCGGCGGCCTCGTCCTGGACGGGAGTGAACCACTGCTCGTGCTCCGCGCTCTGGACGCGGGTGTCCGCGAGGGCGAGATGGGTCGAGCGGCGCCAGAGCTCCTCGGCCGCACCGCACACGTACGGTGGGAGCTCGGCCGGAGGTGCGACGAGCCCCGGAGCGTGCCACCGCGCGAGGTATCCCGGCTCACCCGAACCAGCTGTCAGGCAGATCGCCAGTTGGTCCCCGCCCGTGACCGGGCCGAGCACCGTGCACACAACGTCCGCGGCCTGCCGCACCGAGGTCGAGTCCCGGATTCCCTGGACCACCTCCAGTGCGAGCCGATGCAGACGCAGCGTGTCTTCCTGGTCGCCGGCGAGCTGGGTGGTGTGCCGCATGAGCTCGTTGACGACACCCGCCAACTCGCGCACCTCTCGCGCACCGTCCTGCCCGTCGGCGACCACCGGCTCACCGTCCTGGAACCGCGTCACAGCGACCCGCAGCCGTTGAATCGGGGCGAGGAGCGAACGGATGGCGTAGCGAGCCAGGTACAGGGTCCCGAGCAACGCCGACACGGTGAGGACGACGACCACGGCGGCCGCTCCGGATGACGTCTCGGTGAGCGTCGGACCCTGCCCGTGCAGCAGGAACCCGGCGCATACGCCCGTCAGCAGCAAAAGGACGCAGAACGCGACGACGAGGGTCCACACTCGCCGGTGGGTCGAGCCGCGGCTAGCCATGGTCGACACCGCTGTTCGTGAAGCCCTGCCTGGCCATCGCACCCCACACCGGTGTGCGGCGGGTGACGGCCTGCCAGGCGCCCTCCAGTCGCCACCAGGCGGTGATCTGGCGGTATCCGACGTTCTCCAGGACAGCGGCGGCAAGCAGCACGGCGAGGTCCTGCCATCGCGGGTACTTGTGGAAGGACAGCTCCTCGATGACGAGCACCGCGAGGCTGAGCACGATGGCGTAGCCGTAGGCCACCGCCAGGAACAGCCCGACATAGCCCGGTCCGACCGCGCCGACCGCCAGGCCGGCGGTCACCAGGACGAGCCCGCCCAACTCGAGTACGGGAGCCAGCAGCTCGAACAGCCAGTACCACGGCAGGGCCACCGTGCCGACCCGTCCGTACCGGCGCCGTCCAACCATGCCGCGGTAGGTCCACAGTGTCTCCCACAGCCCGCGGTGCCACCGGCGGCGCTGCCGGCGCAGCACCGCCGCGGTCGAGGGAACCTCGGTCCAGGCGATCGGTTCGGCGACGAACACGATCCGGTAGTCGCGCCGTTGGTCCCGCAGGTGCTTGTGCATCCGCACCACGAGATCGAAGTCCTCGCCGAGGGTGCCCGCCCGCATTCCCCCCACCTCGACCAGCACGTCTCGGCGGAACAGGCCGAACGCGCCGCTGATCAGCACGACGGCGCCGAGTCGGGACCAGCCGGCTCGTCCGAGCAGGAACGCTCGCAGGTACTCCGCGACCTGGATCCTGGCCAGCCACCGCGCGGGCATGCCGATCCGGACGACGCGGCCGGCCACCACGGTGCAGCCGTTGGCCGGGCGGATCACCCCGCCGGTCGCCACGACTCTGGTCGGGTCGTCGGTGAACGGCTTCGCGACGGTGAGCAACGCGTCCGGATCGAGCAGTGAGTCGGCGTCGACCACCGCTACCAGCGGCTCGGCCGAGGCGTTGATCCCCGCGTTGACCGCCTCTGTCTTGCCGGAGTTCTCCTTGCGCACGACGACCAGGCGCGTTCGGCCGTCCCTGGGCACCGCGACGGCGTGGACGGGGGCGGTTACCGGCACCTCGGCAGGGAGGACCCGGTCCAACTCGACCAGGTCGAAGGCGGCTGCCAGCCGACCGAAGGTGTCGTCGGTGCTGCCGTCGTCGACCACCACGACCTCGTGCCGCGGGTAACGCAACGCGAGCATGGCCTGCACGGCGGCCACGATGCCGGCGGCCTCGTTGTATGCGGGCATGATCACCGACACCCCCGGTGCGAGCCTGCCCCGCAGCGACTCGGCGGCTCCCCTGTGCCGGGTCCGACGCATGTGCCCGACCAGGGACACCGCCGCGAGGAGTACCAGCAGCAGGTAGGAGCTGTTGATGAGCAGGAAGTAGCCGATGAGTGGCTCCTCGACGGTCCGCAGTACCGCCGCGAGAAGCTCCCGGAGATCGTGCATCGCGGTCAGCTCCCCACCCCTGAGTAGAGCTCGGCTCCGTCCCTCAGGCGAGCCATCGACAGCGCGACGGCCGCGATCCGCCCGCTCCTTCCCCCTGCGAGCGCGACCACCGACAGCAGGTCGAGCCCGGTGTGCCCCAGTCGTGCCAGTGCCTCCGCGGCCAGCTGAGCCAGCCGGATGTCCGGGTCCGCCAGAAGCTGGACCAGGACGGTGCCCGCGCTGGGGTCACCCAACTCACCGAGAGCCGCGACCGCGGTCCGGCGAAGCTCCGCCGGCTGACCGTCGGCGGTGTGGGTCGCGAGGACCGCCATGTCGTCGCGTGATCCGGCGGCCCCGACAGCTCTGGCCGCGAACATCCTGACGTCGAGCTCCTGGTCGTTGACGAGCCGGTCGCGCAGCTGGGGCAGCACGCCGCTGTACGCGCCGTCCGCGGCGACCATGGCCGCCACCACACGCTGGTCGATCTCGCCGGTGGTGAGCGCCTCGCGGATCGCGGGCAGCGCACGCACGCCCAGGCCCAGCAGTGCCTCCGCGGCGACCGCGGTCGGGATCCCGGGGCGCCTGCGCACCGGCGCCAGCGCCCCGATCAGCGCGCCAGCGGCTCGGTCGGCGCCGACCAGCCCGAGAGAGCGTGCGGCGACCATGCGCACCTCCGAGGAACGATCCGCCAGCAGCGGGATCAGCACGTCCACGTCCTGGTCGCGCCCGGCCAGGCCGAGCAGGTGCGCGTTGCGTGCGCGGCGGACCGCGGACCGAGAACGCAGGGCCGCGCGTGCCTTGTCGAGCTCCCGTCGCTCGTCGAGCAGGCGCACGAGGTGTACGGCCGCCTCCCCGCGCACCTTGCTGAGCAGGGCGACGGCGGCATCACGCACCGGGCTCCACGCCCGGTCGGACACCGCGGAGACCTGGGCCGCCGCGGCTCCGCTGTCATCGTCGCCCGCGGCAACCGTGAGCAGAAGTCCCCGGTAGGGCGCCGCGGCGGCCTGCCGCGAGGCGTCGAGGACGAGCCGCCCGATGCGGCTCGTGGCGACAACAGCCACGAGCAGCACACTGACCGCGGCCATCGAGAGGATGGAACCGACCAGCAGCTGCACGCTGTTCATCAGCCGGACCGGGCCAGAACGGAGTTCACGCGGTGCACGAGCTCACGCGGGCTGAACGGCTTGGCCACGTAGTCGTCCGCGCCGGCCTCGAAGCCGGCGTCGACGTCGCTGTCGCGGATGCGCGCGGTCAACAACACGACCCGCACCTCCCGGGTCACGTCGTTCTCCCGCAGTCGGCGCAGCACGTCCACTCCGGACAGGCCCGGCATCATGACGTCCAGAACCGCGAGCCGTGGTGGATCCGACTCGATCGCGGCGAGCGCCGAGGCCCCGTCTGACACGGCGACCACGTCGAAGCCCGCCTGGGTCAACTTGTACATGACAAGATCACGAATATCCGGGTCATCGTCAGCGATGACGACCCGCACCGGTGCCGACCCCATGCCACTCCCCTTGCCTCTGGTGTACTGGCAGAACTATCGGCCGTCTCGTCGTTGACCTGAGCCCGGTAGTGCCCGGGTGTCAGGCGCTCACCAGTTCTTCGGCAGCGATGAGGGCGCCATACTGCGTGAGCGGAAGGGCGACCGTGAAGCAGGAGCCACCGTTGGGGTTGTCGCTGGCGACTACCGTGCCTTGATGCCGTTCGGCGATCCGCTTGCAGATCGCCAGTCCCAGCCCGGTTCCGCTGTAGTCCACGCCGTTGTGGGCTCGGTGGAAGTCGCCGAAGATCTTCTCATGCTGCCCAGGAGGGTTTTTT
>NZ_MSIE01000108.1 GCF_001921205.1 Actinophytocola xanthii
ATCGGCTGAGCAGCCCGACACCGGGGGTTACGTGACAGCCCTTAGGCGATGTTGTAGTCCCTGCAGTCGATGATCGGCGACCACTGCACCTGGGGGTAGCCGGCGGCGTAGCGCCGATCTGGCGCGGACACGTCCACGATCGCCACCGGGTGCTCGACCGCTGGCTCCCGACGACCGAGCAGCCGCAGGAGCAGCGCGAGCGGCGGCCTGAGCAGCGTCGGTCGCCGGTATCGGCGGGCGAGCACGGTCCGTTCGAAGATGCCTGGTTCGATCGAGGCGATCAGCGCGGGGCCGGGCAGGGTGCGGATGATCGGCACCAGCAGGCGGTCTGTCTTGCCCCAGCCGGTGCGGGCGACGACGCGGATTCGCTGCTCCCAGTCCGCCCACAATCGGCTTCCGCGCCCCAGCGGGCCCGCTCGCCTCGACCATGGTGAGCCTGGCTGTCGGCCGGGATAGGGTGGGTGGTAGCCCAGGTGGTAGCCGAATGCGTGGGTGGGCAGCCGCAGTCGCATCCACCGGGTGGTGCCGGGCAGGGTGTAGCGGCCTGTTCGGCGCACGGCGCGTTCCCCCAATGATCGCCGAGTTTGCTGGGGTGTGGCCAGGGCTCGATGCCGCGCCGGGTGGCGAAGCCTCGCCCAGACCGGTCGGACGGCGAACCGCATCCAGGCCAGCCAAAGCGGCAGCGCCACCAGCGCGGTCCACGCAGCCGGGGCAGGCCAGGTCATCGTGATGGGGACCTGCATGCGCCTCGCCCTGTCCATCTCGGCACCTGCGGAGTCGTCGACCGTGTGGTCCGAGGGGCCGAGGCTTCGTTCGGCGCGGGGTAACCCCAGCAACCCGCCCTCGCCGCCGGCCAGCAGCGGTCGGAATCTGAGCGAGGGCCAGACCAGCTCTCCGGTGGACAGCCACGTCAGGACCGCAGCCGCGACGCACGCCGCGACGGCGGCACCAGCAAGCGCGAGCAGGATGCCGCCGACGCGGCGGCGTCGTTCGCGCCGGGTGTGGAGACGGGTGCGGCCTAGTTCGGACATGGGTGCCACCGCGCTCACCCCCGCTCCATGCCGCCCGCACCACGCTCGTGGTCCGGCCGGTGTACCAGCGCAGTGGACAGTCCCATCTCGGCGTCTCGGTCGTCGGTGTGCGCCGGTGAGCGCGCGGCGATGTGTGCTTTCTGGGCGGCGAGCAGCAGTGAGTTGGGCTCGCCCATGTGCCTCTTGAGCGTGGCAAGGAGCTGGCGTGCGCGGTTAGGGTCGGTGTATCCGGCTGCGAGGAGCCAGACCTGCGGCTCGCGGTAGTGGCAGCGGCGCGTGGCGTAGATCTCGCCCGTGGCCGGGATGTAGCCGAGCTGCCACGGCCCGAGAACCGCAGGCTCGTCGGTGTAGGGGTCGTCGTCGTCACCGTCGCGGCGCCAGCCCACTCCGAACACCTCCCCAGCCACCGGCCCATCAACTGGGCACACCGTCTGCTCGGCTGCCAGCCCCGGGTCTTGAGATGCGACGTCGGCCCTGCTTGGACGGTTAGACGCATGCCATCGCTGCGGGTGACGGGGGTGACCTCGGCGCGGGTTGGCGATGACGAACACCTCCTCGTTCGCATAGGTGGACACGAATGTCGGCAGCTCGGGATCCCTTCGCCATCCGCACTGTGCCCCGGCCAGCAGACCGGCCGGCGCATCAATGCCGGTCAGGTCGAGGCCGATAACGAACGTGCGAATGGAGTGGATGTGAGCACGCGCTGTCGCGAGGGCGCTAATGGCGGCGGCGAGCTGGTCCACTGCGACACTCACCAGCGCGGACAGACTGCGCCGCTCCGCTCGGAATGCGCCAGAGATAAGGCGACCAGTCACCTGACTGGCTGTCGGTGGCAACGCCTGCAGGTCCGCGACGACCGTAACGGCCGCGCGGTATAGCTGAGTGGTGGCATCCCCCAGTTGCGCGGCACGCAATCGCCAGCGGCTCTCCGCGCGGACAAGGTCGCCCGCCGGATCACCTGTCACGTCGAGCCTACAGGCCTCGCTCAAGGCGTCGATGACGCCAGCGGGTACAGCTATACCGCGCGGCGGTACGCCCACGTGGCGGGCGTCGATCTGCAGGAGCAACTGACCGGTGTTGGCGCGTCGCCATGTGAGTGCCACACGAGTCGGTACCACGATATTCCCCCAGACATACTACGAACGGTGACTAAATAATATTTCAACTAAAATGCACCCAGCGTCTGTTCTGTGTTCTTCCCCTATTACTACTACTAGGGCCGCACGACTTCGGTGCGAAACTCCCCTACAATTGACGTCTTCGATATCCTAACTACATCACCCGATTGGGGTGATTCTAAGACATAATCACGTCCGTATATTCTTCCGAGATAGATGGCGACATGATGAATAGTGGCGGGTGTTTCTCCGGCGAAGAGCAGGTCTCCGGGGAGCGCGTCGACGAAGGGGTGCCGTGTTCCACCGCTGGCGTATTGGGTGCGGCTGTCGCCGCCGATCGCGATCCCGGCTTGCGCGTAGGCGTACTCGGTGAGTCCTGAGCAGTCGAATCCGACTTTCTTGTAGTCGCCGTGGCGGTCGGCGACGCCGCCGTCTCGGATGCCTTGGGTTGGTCCGGTAGGACCGCCGCCACCCCAGGCGTAGGTGGTACCGAGGTAGGACAAGGCGGCCGCTACCGCTATCGCGGCGGTCTCGCTGGGGAAGTGGACGACCACGTCACTGCCGGCGCCGTCGATGCCCGCCTGTGTGGGCAGGGTGACGTCGAGTCCGGCCCGGCGGATTGCGATCGGCCCGGATCCACCACCGTTCTCACACGTTACGGTCGCCCCGTCGGCAGAGGTAGCTGACGGGCCGTGGACCAACTGGGCGGTCAGCTCGGTCGCCCATCGTTCCCACGCCGCGTACTTGCTGGCGCCCGCGCCGGACTGTTGGACGGCTTGCGCGATGTCGGCGAAGGTCCCCGACACCGGGTCAGCGTAGTTCGGCACCCGGGCCACCAGCTGCTGGTAGAACGCCTGGGACGCCGCTTCGGGGTTGGTGCGGTCGACATCGGCGTAGAGCGCCCCCTGTTGCTGGAACAACCCGACCGAGCGGCCGTTCACCGCGTTGGGATTCATGGTGGACTCCTGCATGGCGGTGCCTACCGCGATCGCGATCCCCCGCTCGGCGATCCGCCTCCCGGTGCCGACGCTAACCACAGTGCGGGCCGCAGCCATCTGGTTTGCGTTCAACTCCGCACTCTTCTGCCGCACGCTGGTGATGCCCGGGCCAGTCCAGGCGGTCGAGTCGGCGGTGTCGGGGGTGATGGAGCAGCCACCGGCGGGTGGCCGTTCCCCGGGTGCCACCGATGCGCCGCCGATCACCGCGAGTGCAAGGACGACCAGCACCACTGCGGCGGTCACCGCGCCGGTGAGCTTGCTGCCGATCACTTCACCTCACCCACCTTCGGCGGGAAGATCGATCCGCCATAGTCCGTCGGCGCCGCGCCGAACCACCCGCACCGCTGACACCTGCTCGACATAGGACTCCGAACCCACCGCCGGTGCGCCCGCCTGGTCCGCTGGGGCGACGACACGCGCGATTGCGCCGATTACGATCACCGATGCCGCCGATCGGGGCATCTCAGCCGAAACCCGCGCCACTGGTTCGGCACAACGGCCAACCTCGTGAGCCGCCACAGTCCTGTCCCACGACGCGCGCGCTCGCTGGTCAGGCTCGTTACCGTCGAGGGGGTCGACGGTGGCCCACCCGTTGCCGGTCATCGCGCCGCGAGCCCGCTGCTCGGCAGTCCCAAACGGGTCGCGGTAGTGAAATGGGCACAATCGGGCAAGCCACGCGTGCATCGCCGCCTCCGGCGTCGCCAACTCCTGCGGGGTTGGGTCGCCGGCCGGCGGCTCCTCGAGCCGTACCGATCCCGGGTCAATTGGTGTGTGATGGCCGGGGGTCACCGGATCTACACCACCGGGCGGGATGGGTGGTCGGGCGGGCAGCGACCCACCCGCCGT
>NZ_MSIE01000109.1 GCF_001921205.1 Actinophytocola xanthii
GGTGTGTGATGGCCGGGGGTCACCGGATCTACACCACCGGGCGGGATGGGTGGTCGGGCGGGCAGCGACCCACCCGCCGTTCCGTTCACGGAGGCTGCACTGCTGGAGGACATCGCCGTCGACGGTGTCTCGGTGGACTCCGGCGCCGGCGACCTGGTTGCTGGCGCGCTCTCGACGTGCAGGTCGGGTCGAGTCCACCACACCGCGGCGACCACGACGCCCCCCACGAGTCCCGCCAGACAGGTGATGACCAGGATGTGGGTACGACGCTCCACCGGCCGCCACACGGCTACCCGAGACGCCGCGTCCGTGTCCCGCACCCCGCTGAATCCTTGCCCTGCTGGGCGGGCGGACGGTGGCCGCCGGGCGGCGGTCGGGATGTGGTGGCGGCGGCGCCGTGCCTCCGCTGCGACCGCGCGATCGCGTACGCGCCGTTCCCGCGCCCGGCGCCCTAACGGCCACAGGCCGGGCCCCGGTCGCAGCAGGTCGGTGCTGAGGTAAGCGTCGCGTATCGAGATCAGGCCCTCCCGGTCGGCCCTGGTCGCCTCGTCGCTTGTCGCGCCGCCTGTCGCCGGCACGTGGCTGTGCTGGCGGATGTCGTGATCGTTGTGGCGATCGTCAGTCATGATCACGTCCTGGTGTGTGTGGCGGGGCAATTCGTCGTTCGCCCGGTGCTTGCAGGTGCCGCCAGACCCGCCGGCCACTGAGTCGTTCACGGGGCGTTATCGGATCCACAGGTGCAATGCCGACACCCTTCTTGTGCACCCATACACGGGCGTGGCGTTCTGTTTCGTCCTGCATGCGGCCGAGGTTCTTATGGAGCCGTCGGTCACGGAATGGTCGGTTTGGGAACTCTCCCCGCGATGTCTGTGATGTTGTTGTGTTGCGCCTCGTTGTGTTTGGCACGACACTCCCCTCCACAACCGTTGCTTTTTCTGCCTTTGGTGGTCGATACCCGCGGGTCCGGGTCATGTCCGTGCGTGGGCGCCGAACCAGGTCGGTGCCCGGCAGCGGCATGCGGGCGACGGCGGCGGTGAACGGCTGTTCCTCATCTAATGAGGCGTTCTTTCCCGCGCCAAAGCGGGAACCGAGCCAGTTGCCGGCGTCTTTGAAACCCGGCAGCGTCGGGCTTCCGGTGCGCCTGGCCGAAACACTAAGGCCGCCCAGTCCGCTTCGGGCCATGCCCCACGCACCTCGGGCCGCGGTTGCTCCTGTGTTGACGGCAGTGCGCATCGCGGAGCGGACCAGGAGCACCGCAGCGAATCCCATCGCGCCGGCGCCACCGACGGTGGTGAGTAGTTCGAGCCAGGCCCGTGCCTTCAATGCCGCGATGAACAGCGCAAGCATCAACACTCCGACGACGAAGAAGCCGTACTTGCCGGTCTGGGTGGAGATAATCACGGACACGACGGTCGATCCGGCGATCACGACGGTGATGAACAGGCCTTGGAATTGCAGGCCGAGGGTGTAGACCCAGTACCGGGTGCCGAGTTGCCGGAACCATCCGGGAATCGGCCAGAAGATCAGGAACAGCAGCCCGATCACCAGCATCAGCAGGAACCCCGCAACCGCGATGAGCCCGGCGATGACTAGGCGCAACAGGATCAGTCCCATCGGCATGGAGATCATCGCGAGGACGAGGAGGTAGCCGGTACGAGTGATGTCCTGACCGCGGATCCAGTGGACGTGTTCCCCGAACTCCGGCGGAGCGCCGCCGTTGTCCATGCTGTCCATCCACTGCTGCCATTGTTCATCGCCGGCCAACGCATGATATCCGGCGACCTTGCACACCTCCAGGCTGCGAAACTCGGCCAGGCACCACGGAATCGCCCCGAACGTGTTCCACACACCGTCAACCAGACGGCGCGTGCTGGCCTTCTGTGGGTCACCGGATATCTCGGGCGTCGGGAACCCCGTTGGGTTTCCTTGCCTATCGGCATAATTGACAGATCCAGTCATTACGCCGTTGGCCACGTCTTGGCGCAGACTGTCCACGGTGTTCATGAGCTGCGAGGGACCAGCTGCGAATCCGACCGCGAGGGCGCCAGCGGCCACGACCCATCCGAAGTCAGACAGGAACCCGCGTCCTTCGCCACGCCACCGCGCGTAGGTGATGAACGCGCCGACGGCGACGGTCGCCGTGATGAGCGGCCAGAACACCTGGTCGGCGATCAGCTGGGTCGCGGAGTCGATCTCCGGGGCAGAGTCCCGGTAGAGAGTGAGGTTGAGAAACCATTCCAACAGGGACAGTGCACCGTTGAGCATGCCCAGGCAAACCCAGAGGATCATGTTGTTGATGTACCCGACGACCTGCAGAACCGTGTCCTCGATACCAAACCAATCCGAGTTCTCTTCGTCCGGTTTGACGGTGAGCTTGTAGTCCGCGAAGTCGTAGGTCTCGTACAGGGTCTTCGGCGAGCCTTGCGCCAAGTCCGGACCCACGATGATGTCTGCGGAAGCCGTCGGTGCGGTACCGACCACCAACACGCCAATCAACCACGTCAGCGTTAGTAGCCGTTGGGGGTGCTCCAGCAACCACCGCACCGGTCGCGGCATTGAGTACCGAACCTGCGCCACCAGCGTCGGCAACCAGACAGCAACGTCCCGAGCCCCGCGATGCAAACCAGTGGCCCGCTGACGCCGCTTAGATTCTGCGACAAACGCCGCGAGCTGGCGCGTAGCCACGCTCATCGCCGACCACCTGCATCTACGTTAGTCTCGGACCCCTTGCCGCCGTCGGCGCGGGACCGATACCGGCGGCGCGCGCCAAGCACGTCCGCGGTGTGGAATCCCAGATTCGCCGCGGAATCGCCTGCCCACGCGGCCAGCACGCCTGCGACTACCAGGCACCACGAGGGCCAGGCGCCATTCTCGACGGCCACCATCGCCACCAACGCGAGAGGCACGCACACCACGACCGTGACGCTTTCGGTCGCGATGCGCGGCCAATCCCAGCGCACCGCCCTTCCCACAGACGCCCAACAACAGAGCGCACAGCACGACGAGTCCCCCGGTCTACGTTCCTGGCCTGATGGAGCGGTCGGCGCCGCGCAGCAACTCCCAGAGGTACTCGCAGCACATGGCACGGCATCGTGTGACGCCGCTTCGACGCGAGTGGAATGGGGCCGACCGGTGGCCGTCATGATTGCTTGCCGCCGTCTGTCTCAGGCGCGATTTCGCGCTCGTCCTGCCCCCGCTGGCTCCGCCCCTTGTCGTTGTGCCCCTCGTCGTTCTGTCGGGCACTTGACTGCTCGCCCCCTGCCTGCGCGGCGCCAGAATCAGCAGCAGCGGTGAGAGTCTCGCCGGCGTTGCGTTCGTCCCTCGCCCCTGCCGGTGGGAACTGACCGTTGTCAATACGGGATTCCTGCGCGAGTTTCACGGGCTCCGCAGAATGGTGGGCGGTGTGGCGGTCCTCATCGGCCTCAACTCTGGTCGTGTCCGCCGAATCACCGGACACGTCCCGGGCCCTCTGGTCATCCCCCACACTGTCGGCTGTGTCCTCGGCGGCGTCGGTGGACAGCGCGTCGCGAATCCAGGTGTTCATCAGGTCCCAATGGACGGGGGCCATACGCCCATCGCGATCGAGCATGACGCAGTCTCCGGTGTCCAAGCTGGCTTGCATTCCGCGCAGGCGTGGGCCGGGGGCAGGACGGTGTAGCAGCACCGCTTGTGCGTCTTGCTCCGCCCTTCCGCTGGCTTGGAAAGCGAAACTCATGACAACCTGTTCGACGAGTCCGGTGAGGACCGCCAGGTCGGAGGCGGCTTGAGTATCCAGCAGCAGCCAGGTCTGTAGTGCCCGTCCAGTGCGGGCTAGCCACTCGACGAACGCGCGTCCTTCGGGATAGCCGGTGACCAGGTGCAGCTCGGTCAAGGCCACCAGTTTTTTCAACTGCCGGACGTGGCGGGACTGCTGCAGTGCGTAGTGCAGAGCTACACGGAACGTGGTCATCGAACAGCGCTCAGCTACGGTCCACTTGTCCGAGTCGGGGTTGTGGCGCGGAAGTTCCAGCCCGGCCAGTCCCAGGTAGACGAGTCCGCGGCCGGTCATCAGTGGCTGCGCGACCGGTGCGAGTGGTCCGAGGACGGCACGTATGTGCGCCTGGCGGGCACGTACAGCGAGCGTGTCGCCGAGGTCGCGGGCCACGTCGGCCTCCGGGCGGTCCCTTGGGATGCTGCGCAGTTCGCTGATCACATGCTGGCTGGACCACGCGTCGCGAGGCCAACGCAGCACGGTGTCGACGGCGTGTTCGAGGATCGTTTCGCCGCGGCGGCGGTCATCGGCGTTCAGCGCGCCGAGTAACGCGTCCAGGGTGAGGGAACGGGCAAGGTCTGCCGTTGGGCAGAACCGCATGGGGTCCATGGTGCCGGTCGCCGCATCGTCGAGGAGGTCAACGGCCTGGACCGGCACGCCGAGCAACTCTCCGGCGACTCCGATGACGCCACGGAGATCCCCTTTGGGGTCGACCAGCAGCGCCCAGGCACCCTCGGCCAGCGCGCCAACGGTGGACAACATGACCGCTGTGGATTTGCCGGACCCGGAGCGGCCGGTGAAGGTGATCGTGGTGGGCCGACTGCGATCCCGCTCCGCGCGCGAGACGATATGGGCCTGCACCGGTCCAGGGGTCGAGCCGAGATTGGCTCCGATGTAGGGACCGGTGGTGTCGCCGACCGCGCTGCCGCCGTGAAACCAGCTCCCGGCTAGTGTGCGCATGGGTTGATGCTGGGCGAATTCCGGCACCCGGACCCGGTCGCCGGGCAGCAGCTCGCGCCACAGCAGGTCCTGAACATGCGGCACGACCTCCAGCCGCACCACCCCGGTGTAGCGCTCCTGGACCCGCGCCACCCGGTCGGCGAGTTCGTCGGCGTTGGCGGCGTCGATGACCCAGCGGGCGTGGTTGGTGGTCATCACGTCCTGGCGGCGCTGGATCTCCTGCCGCCGGACATTGAGGGCGTCGTCCGCGTCAGTGATCTCCAGGGGGACCTGGGCCCCATGGAGGCCCGCCTCCCGTGTCTGCGAGCGGGTGATTTTGCGGCCCTGATCGATGAGCGCGATCGACCCGGCCTGGCCGTGGTTGATTCCGCGCACCGACGCCTCAACCCCCGGGAGCTCGGTCAGGATCTCCAGCCACTCTCCGCCGGGCAATTCCAGCTCGTGCGGGGGGAACCCATTGGTCGCGGGGGCGAGGATCGTCACATACCGGCGTGTCCCGGTCTTGGTGTCGGTCACGACAACATGACTGGGCGAGGTGGTGGGATCGACCTCGCCGTGCATCAGGTCGACGAGCACCGGTCCGGACAGGGTGGCCTCGGCAGGGACCTCGAACGCAGTACGGCGGATTTCCCGCGCATACGACCACGCGATCAGTCCTGCCCGGGCACGCTTGCAACGTAACGCGCTCCGTGCTGCCTGCTCGAACCAGCGGTTGATCTGGTCCCGAGCCGCGTCTACCCGTTCGTGTGCGTCCCGATAGGTCGCGGCCTGCGCCCGTAACCCACGACGCGCAACCTTTCTGGCCCGGCGCAACGTCGAGGCGTGCTCGCCGTCGGTCCAGCGTACGCCGAGCAGAACGAGTCGGCGCCGGAAGTAGCCCTCCTCGCTGTTGCGGGTGATCCGTCCCGCCCCCATGCCGATGTAGTCGTCGGCGCCGGGTGCCATTACGCTGGTGAGGTTGTCCCAACTGGACCGGTAGTCATCGGCGGTGTTCACCGACCAGACTACCTTCAGGTGGTACTCGGCTCCGGCCGGCAACAGGGTGTGGAGCGCGGCGGTCGCCTCCCAGGTCGCACGGCCGAGTTCCTCTTCTTCAAGCAGATACGTTGAGGAGCCGGGAACTTCGGCCCACGACCACACCGCGTCGTCGGTGGCGAGTACACCGTCGGCGATCACTCGCGGAACCGCGACCGGTGTCGTCAACCGCTCAAACGTCTGCCGTGTCTGGAGTGCTCGCTTCACCCGCAGTATCCCCCATGTTTCGGTCCATGCCGCGGCGCCATGTCTGACGCCGCGTCTTGTGTCGTGCCGTTCGGCCGATCAGCCGCGTCAGCGACGGGCCGGTGCTTGTATGTGGGTGCAGTTCTGTCATCTGCGCGCCGATGTGTAGTGGCGCCATGTCGCCGGGCGTCGAGGCCAGAAGCGGGTTACGGATCCGTATGCGACGCCGGGGTGTTCGGGCCAGTAGTGCGTCGTACCAGCGCATCGCGGCCATCCGGCCGTCATCCCCGGTGCGTGTGCCCATGTACGCCGCTGCGAATGGCGGCACCACGTACACTGCGGGCCCGAGGCGTGACAGCGGGTTCACCCCGATCAGTAGCAATAGTCCACACCAGACCGCACATGTCGCGACGCCTATATACAGTCGACGCCGCACGATCCCCTGACCCAACGGCCGGTTGAACAACTCGTACTGGCGAGTCTCGAGCCGGAGATGCGCGGTATCGGTCGGCAACGGGAATCCCATTACTCCACTCCCTACCCGACACCGGACGAGAACAGTCCTTTAAGGATGTTTACGGTGGTGTCGGGGAAGTACGCGAACCCGATCACCGGAATTGACGCAAGGATCAGAGTGATGAGCTTCCCGTACTGTTCGTCGGCAAGCGCGCCGGCAGCGCGTGCCGTGAGGATCACAATCGTGAACGTCCCGATGATGGCCAACGCGATATCACGCAACCCAGTGCCGCTGCTCGTCGTCAGCTGCGCCTCCACGAAGGGCTGCGCCGAAACTTTCGCTGACACGATCGCGGCGTCCAGAGTAAGGGTGGCCCTCACCGCCGCATCTACCACGACATCGGCGGCGAAGGCTGCGTTGAAGTAGAGACTTGTCGGTGACATCACGTCACCGCCTCCGTTGGTACTCCGATCGACGCGAGGTACCAGCGCTCCCCACTCCGCCCGTTGTCAGTCGTGTTGTCGGCGCTGTCGTTGCGAAGCTCCAAGCGGTAGGTGCAGCGCAGCGTTCCGGCCCCACCCGAGAGCTCCCAGATGACCGTCACATCGCCGACCCGGACGGGCGCGTCATCGTCCCCGGTCTCAGCAGCACCACCCGCGCTGTCGGCGCTGTCGTCATTCCGGACCCGCCACGCCGTGACATCGTTCAGCGATGCCGCGTTGTCCAAGCCGCGGAACGTGGTGCCAACCGCCCGTGCGTACTGCAGTTCCCCGGTGCCGTACGCCCGAAGCAGCGTCTCGGCCGTGTCACGGGTGTCCCGCGCGAACTCGACGTCCTCCTGTGTCTGGTCCCGCGGCACCGCTGGCTCGTAAGCACCGGTTTGCGGCGAACCCACTAACGCCGGCATAGCGGTCACCACGACTCGCCCATCCAGCATCGCCACCGGCACGGCGAGGTTCAGCCACCGCGGAACTCCAGCGACCCAACCCGGCCCGTTCGGCGCCGGACCTGACGCGACATTCGGCACCTGCAAGCCCTCCCCCGCTTCCTCGCCGGCCTCTGGCAATGGGACTCGCGAGGATTCGCGGCGCGACTGCTCTGGCAAAGGCTCAGGTGTCGCCCGCGCCGACGGTGAGTGTGCTGCCGCGTTGGGGGCGGTGAACGGGATTACACGCACCCGAACCGTGACCACTGCACGAGCCTCCCTACCGCCCCTACTGTCGCCATGGGGGCCGATGGGGTTGTCGCTGGAGTTGGGTTTGCTGCGGGCGACGTCGAGAGCAGTCGGGCTGTCCGCCCACTGGCGCCCGGTTCCGCCCCAGCCGTCCACCGAGATGCCCGGCGCCGCGGTTCGTGCCAGGGCGACCTGACGCGCCTCGCGGTCGGACCACGACAGGTAGTCGACGGTGAACGGCACGGCGACCGCTGCGAAGTCGGCATCGCTCACCGTCGCTTCGGGCTGTGAAGTCGGCGGGGGCGACAACCATGCCGCGACCTGGCCCGCGACCGAGACGGCACCAGCCACCGAAACCACTACGACCACCACGAGGGCCGCGGCACGGCGCAGCCGCACCCACACCGGCTCTCGGCGCGGCGCCGTCAGCACCTCGAAAGCGCCCGACCCGCTGGGAGGTCCTCCATTGGCGCCGGGACCAGGACCGGTGCTTCGGTACCCCTGCAGAGTGTGCCGTCGGTCGCTCGGGACACTCCCCTGCCAGGGCGCCGGATCCAGCCACCTGCCTGCCGACCTCCCAGGCGGGCCTGGAATTGGTGGCAGCTGGGAAGGCGTAGCCGACGGGTGGACACGCCCTGGCTCCGGCCAGTGCGCGCCTGCACGCGGGGATGGAGCTGCTGCCGGCTGGTCGTACCCACGCGGATGGGGCACCGCGCGCGGTTCGGCATGCGGCCCACTGCACCGCCCTGGTGGCCATTCGGATGAAGCGGTCGGCGATCCTGCGGGTGGTCCAACGAACGGCCTGACAGTCGGTTCGCCCGCTTGTCGCCTGTCGGTAGCTCGTTGTCGCGCCGCTTGTCGCCGCTGCCGTCGCGCGGTGAACCTCGCGTCAATGTCTTCTAGGCCCAGCGCCCGCGCAAGGGCGCTCCCCCTCCTGGCCACGCTCCCCTACCCCCCGGTCAGGTCTCTGTACGCCGATCCATGACGGTTGACCCCATAGCGGTGAGGCCGTGCCGGCCGCACATCCACGTGTTCGCCGAACTGCTCGGGTCGGCCGGTGCTTGAGAAGGGGCCCTCGACCAGGGCGCGCACGACGGCGCTGGTGGCGACCCCCTCAGTGACGGCGCGCCCACGCCGCACACCCGCATTCGAGCTCCGGCACTGGGGAGGCCGTGGCCACCGCGGGCATCGTGGGCGTCGTGGACGGCTGGTTGCCTGTGGCGGCACCTCCCTCGGGCGCCGTTGACCCGCTGGAGTCGTCGGGCTGGCAACACAGGTCCACCGCTCGCTCCTCGGTAGCGCGGGTCGTGGGCGGTCGCGGTCCCTGATCATGGTTCACCTCCGTCCCTGGTCGAGGGCTGCTCAGATGGGCCCGAACAGTCGCGAGGCGCACACACGCTTGCCGTGACGCGTTCTCCCAAAGGTCTTCCGTATCTCCGGTCGCCCACCATTTGATCAACTATTTCCGGATTTTCAGGCGCCATTGTGGTCGGCGACAGTCCAACGTCCCAAGTGGTGCTCAGCGGGAACACCTCCCCCATCTTCGATGTCCCGCTGAGCACCCTCGCTGGACAGTCAACGTCCCCTGCGGCCGCGCGGAACCGCGCCGCACCACGCTGACTGCCCTGTGCCCACGGCCATCGGAGCAAGCCCCCCAAACCGATCACCGTGAACACCAACCATCTTCCCCGTCTCGATACGGCTTCGCCAGCACTCCACCACCGTGTGGCCGCCGCCGCCGAAACCTGGACGCCAGGCGGCACATCGACGCACGCGCGAGGTCACCGGCTTGACGACCAGAAACCCCAACTCACGAATATCGCTTCGATACCGGTGTGGACCCTTCTGGCGTTTTCCATGCCACACCCGCCGCCCTTGCCGAGCCGTTACGTTCAACGCACCCGGGACGCATCGCGAGACCGACTCGCCGGCGATACCGGGCACTTCCGTCCCCTCCGATGGCGGACGATCACGGACCCTTGCCGTGGACGTACCACGCAAGCGGCTGCATGCTCGCGGATGAGAGCCCTTCCTCCTGCTCCTGCCCGGCTCATGGAGTGACTGCGCTCCTGAACTGCGGCCCCCGATCAATCTGCGGGCTCTCGCTGTCATCGGTGACCCGAACATCCCGGCCAACAGCGTGAGTCGTTGTCGTCACCGTCGTAGCGGTTGAGGGCCACGATGAGATGGGCGAGCACGCTGTTCGCATGTGCGCTGATCGTCCGCACCGCCCGTTTGGCGGTCTCGACTTCTGCGATCCCCGTCGCCGTGTAGGACGGTGGGGGAAGCAACTCCACTGGCAGCGGCAATCGGACGGTGAGCCTGGTGTAGGCGGCGAGCCGGCTATCGCCATCCGGCGGGTGGTACTGGCCAGTACGCGGATCGTGCTCCCAGCCGGCGGTGCCGGTCGGCAACTGGTCGGCGATGCTGGCCGACATCGGTGTCGCGAGGTCGATCGATAGACCGGGTGGTCGGTCCTGATCCCAGCTAGGCGCGGCGAACACCACCCGCGGATGCGTGCTGACATACGGCGGGCTCATGATCGGTCTGCTCGCGATCGCAAACGCAGCCGCGGCGAACGCGGCGGGATCGCTGCTTGGAATGTCGTCTATATCGCGAAAGCGTCCCGTGTTGTGCGCCAGGTATGCGCCATAGCGCGACCGGCCGTCCGAAGCGTGCGCCAGGTCGTAGACATCGCGAAGCACAAATATCTGATCCGCTGCCATCGTTTGCCCCCATTGAAGTCCCGCCTGGTGATCATTTAAGGACTAAGTACCGGATGGACGCTCGACCGAGGCGAGTGATGGCGGTTCACGGAGCTCCTATGGGTAAGCGCGTCGCCGACGCTCCACTCTCGACGCCGAGCTACCGAACCATCGCAACCAGCGGTGCACCCCAATAGTGCGCCCGCTCATCCGAGCTCGATCACTTGCCGGACTAGCGCCAGCCGCGTCAACCACCATGATGTACGCTGAATTGGCCAGAGGGCCAGAGCCCCCGGCGAACGGATGGCCTCGACGAATCCACAGTCCCCCGTTGTGTGGACCAAACACCGTTGGTCCAGCCGCCCAGGCCCTTTCTGGGCGAACACATCCACCATGCACCACGAAAAACCGTGCGTCAACCAAAGGTGCCGGGTAAACAGTGGAGAGCCAGTGGCCATTTAGTCATGAGCTGCCGACAAGCCGCTGTGACCAACGCCGTTGTGTGAGCCGTCCGCAGCCCTCCTGGCGCCGTCACGTGACGTACTCAACCAAAGCTAGCTATCGTGGCAACTACGACGCCCATCGCCGGCTGCACGCGTGGGCGCCGACTGGTTCGGGGGGACCAGTCACCACGAGGTTGGGGGGCCTCGATATGGACGTCAAATCATCAACGAGCGCGGTGATGACCACGCGCGCTCCATCCACACACACTCTCGTCGCCACCGCCGCATCTGGACCACTACTGCTGGCACTCGGATGGATCCTGATCGACACCACGCCGTCTAGTCCACTCTGGAGTGCGGCTGTGAGAGTTCTGCCGGCCGGGATCCTGTTGCTCCTTCTGCGGCCCGCGTTACCGACGGGCATCTGGTGGTACCGATCGCTTATTCTCGGCGCGGTCAACTTCGCGGGTTTCTTCGCCTGCCAAGCAGTAGCCGTGCACCACATTCCAGTGGGAGTCGCCGCCACCATCGCGGCCACCCAGACCCTTCTCGTTCCGCTGGGAGCGGTGCTCCTCATCGCCAGTCCCGTGCACCGCTCGCACATCGGCTACGCCGCAGTCGGAATCGCAGGGGTTGCGCTGCTCGTGCTCCGCAGCGACGAGCGCCTTCATCTCGCGGGAGTTTGCGCTGCCGCCGGCACCGCCATCTGCAACACCCTCGGACTGCTGCTCACCCGTCGGTGGGGTCAGCCCCGCGGCGCGCACCACCTCACCATAACCGGTTGGCAGATGATCGCCGGCGGGGCGATTCTTTCGCCAGCGGCCGCACTCGCGGAGGGTCTTCGCCCGCCCACCTCCGGAGTGCCCCTGTCAATCGTGGCTGTCGTCGT
This sequence comes from Actinophytocola xanthii, assembly GCF_001921205.1. Lineage (GTDB taxonomy): Bacteria > Actinomycetota > Actinomycetes > Mycobacteriales > Pseudonocardiaceae > Actinophytocola > Actinophytocola xanthii. The sequence continues at coordinate 11,601 of NZ_MSIE01000109.1, forward strand.
GGCCACCACCGCCGCCGCATTCGCCGCGCTGTTCGGGGCGTTGCACGCCGGGCTTGCTCCCACCGCTGTGTCCCGGTTGATGCTGCTGTGCCCTCTCGCCGTGACCACCGCCGGGTGGCTGCTTTTCGAGCAGAGCCTATCGCCACTCCAGATCCTGGGAGCGGTGCTCGTCATCGTGCCCGTTCTCGCCGCCTGTCACCCCGCTCCTACTCGGCGTCCCATCGGACGGCACCGCGCTTCGACTCCAGCGCGTCGCTATGGTCGCCACCACGATCGTCGTCAACGCAAGCCTCGTTTGCGGTCTGGTCTCCCCGCCGCGAGGTCGGTGGCATTGGTTCGCAACTCCGCACAGGCGCGCGGTGGCCCGGCGGCCACCGTCATCATCATCCTGTTTTCCGCCCCGGATACCGCCGTCAGCGGTACTGCCCCCACCGGCACACCACCCAGCACCTCACCGCCATTCGGGGAGTCCGAGCGCGGCGCGCCGGTGCTTGCGGGGTACGCGTGCCAACGTATGTTTGACCGCGCTCCTCGCACTGGCGTCTCGGCACGTCAGTGACCTTGGTCGCGGCGCGGGGCGGGTGGGGAGAACGTGGTCGGGCGACGGCCGAACGGAGGATGTCGGTGTCGCCCGCACCTGCGCGAACCCGGTGGGTGATTGAGTGTGCCGGTCGAACGACGCCGGGACGGACGTGGACAGGGACCTTCGCGGCCATCTCGCCGGTGCCCAACCTCGACACGCGCCCGGCACACCCGACCGAGCTCAGACCCGCGATGTCGTATGGGCGAAGCCCCGCGCTGACCATCTCCGGGCCGACGCTGTTGGTACAGACGCCCAGCCACATGGTATCGGTATGGATCACAGGCTTGTACAGTGACGGTTGAGGTACTGGGGGTGAGCTGATGACGGTGCCGTGTGGGTGCGTTGCGGATCGGAGACAGTCCGATGGGTGCGCGACGGACCTCACCAGAGATCACAGAGAGTAGTAGACATGGGCTACTACTCAGGGCGGGTTGTGGCGATCACGGGAGCCGGTGCGGGCATTGGACGGGCGCTGGCCATAGCCTTGGCAGGCCAAGGCAGTACGCTTGCCCTCTCCGACCGTGATGCCGCGTCCTTGGCGGAGACCCATCGGCTATGTCACGCCGCGCCAGCGGTCGGCACGCATCTGATCGATGTGACCGACCGGCAGGCAATGATCGACTATGCGTCGTTGGTTGTTGCTGAGTTCGGCCGGGTGGAAGTTGTGTTGGCTGTGGCGGGTGTCATGCATGTCGGCAGTGTTATGGGCTCGGAGTACTCCGACGTTGAACGCGTGGTCGATGTGGACTTCTGGGGCGTGGTCCACACGGCGACGGCGTTCCTTCCGCACCTAATTGCATCCGGCGATGGGCATTTTGTGGGCGTGTCAAGCGCGTACGGGTTGATCGGTGCGCCTATGCACTCTGCGTACTGCGCGGCCAAGGCTGCTGTTCGAGGATTTATCGACGCGTTGCGGCAGGAAATGGTGGCCACTCACCAGCCGGTAGCAGTGACATGCGTGTATCCGGGAGGAGTGCGGACGTCGATCATGCAGACCGGGTCCTATGCCCGCGACGCGGACCGACCGGCGGTCATCGCCCGGTTCGATCGAACGGTGGCACGCCTGGACCCGACCGAGGCGGCGGTGCGCATCCTGCGTGGCGTGCGGATGCGCCGGGCCGAGGTGCTGGTAGGTATGGATGCGCACGCCGTCTCTCTCGCCCTGCGGTTGGCGGGGCCTTCCTACCAACGCGTTCTTTCTACTCTCCTCAAGTTGACACAGGTTTGGCCAGTACGGCTGCTGACTGGAGGTCATAGGCGCCGGAACAAGCGAGGGGTACAGGATGGGTGACTGGTTGTTGATCGAGACCTTTGGTGGCAATCGCGGTGAGCCGACCGTGATGGCCGTAGGTAGTCAGCCGAAGAAACTCGTCGCGCTGGGCAAGCTGTTGGCCCGCGGTGGTCATATCGTGCCCGACATCCGGATGTTGCTCGAGCGGGTTCAGCTCGAGAAGACTTCGATCCGATCGACCACCAGCAATGGGCGACGTCAGGTCATCGTCCACCCACTGCAGACCTACGGCGGAGACGTCCACGGAGCTTTCGTCTGGGTCGGCCAATTGGACGAGACTCCGCCGCCACGGGAACGTGCCGGCGCCTGGCACGTCAACATCACCCGCCACACGAGCAGCAGGTCGGATGACCTGCTCGACCTGTACGGCCACCCGCCCGAGAGTCGACGATACGTCGTCGACCTCGCACAGTTGTTCGCCTACGGCCAACTGGAGACCAACTCGGACGAAGGACGAGCTCTGGCCATGCTGCTGAAATCGGAGGCCGGCCAGACCCACGTAGCCACGTGGGTCGTGACGCGAGTCGACGACGGTTCCCGCCGCGCGGCTCATTTCGCGTGTCGTTGCGTGGAGGTGCCGACCGAGGACGGTGGTGTCGAGGTCGTCGCACGCGGGATCACTCACGACATCGGGCCCGCGGAGAGGGTCGCCTTCGCCCCACCCGCCAAGCCCGTGCTCCTCGCCCAACAGGTGTTAATCGCGGAAAAGACCGACGATCGCTGGAGGGCGATCGTGAACCTACGGACGATGCGGCTGTTGCGGTGGGTCGATGACCCCGTGCCGGGGATTGCGTGGGAGCTGGGGTCGCCGCATCCCCCCGGCATCCATCGCCGGGACCTTAAGACGGCGGCAAGTATGCGCGAGGCGCTCACGAGAAGCGGCCGTGCGAAGTCTGAGCTGCGGTTCCGAGCGGTGGATGGCAGTTGGATTCGGCTCGATGTCACAGCCAACCTCATGGTGCTCGACGACACGACGGCCGCCTTGGTGACGCTTGAATGGCCCCACCGGCCGTCATCTCTGTACTGAGTGCCGTGGTATCACCTCTGTGCGCAGAGAGTGTCTCTTTGTTGACACACGGTATAGTCTTCAACTACACTGCGGCGTTGGTCATCTTGCTCGCTGTGACCATTTGGGTCGGTCTTGACCTTCTCGGACCGGATCCCTCCTTGCGAGCGCCGTGTCAGCGTGCTTTGACACGGATCACCTCATGGTGGAGGGCTTCTCACGTGTCCATAGCGCCGGCCATACGGGTGTCCCGGATTTGCCACCTCGTAGTCTCGCGTTGCAGCGCGGACAACGTGATCAACAGGAGGCGTGAGCGCCGAACCGCACGCGGCAGATCTTCCTAAGACAAAGCCTGCCTAGTATGGCGGTAACGGCGATCAGCAGATGGTCGGCCTCGATGTGGCAGCGCCCGTCCAGCATTGAGGATTCGGCCGCTATGTCGATGTCGAGGATTCGTTATCGAGCGGACACGAGGCCAGCCTCCAATGTGGTGCGCAGATCCAGAGTCGAACGTCAACGTCCTCAAGGAGTAAGTACTGGTGGCCGGCTCAGCCGTGTTCCAGTCTTCCGTCCGCCGGCAACCTCCACTCCCGCATAACACTTAATGTCCTGGGGTGTCATGGTGACGTGATCGCCGGCTATCTACCGTGTTTCGAGGCGACTTGGGGACCAGCACTCGAACGGGACAATCTTGAGGGGTCGGGGCATGGGGCAGAAACCTTCTGCAGGGCCGAGATTTCGTGATGTCTTTGCTATGGTTGAGTTCCGCGCGATCTGGGCGGCCGAACTGCTGTCGGTTGTGGGCGATCAACTGGCACGGGTGGCACTGGCAGTCCTGGTGTTCGAGCGGACGTCATCGGCGAGTTGGACAGCACTGACCTACGCCTTAACCTACGTGCCAGCGATGCTGGGCGGAGTGATCCTCTCAGGGCTCGCCGACCGATACCCGCGACGTACAGTGATGGTGGTGACCGACCTGGGTCGCGCTGGCGTCGCTGGCGCGATGGCGATGCCGTTCTTGCCGCTGCCGGTGGTGATGAGCTTAGTATTTGTTCTCACGTTCGTTCGAGGCCCGTTCAAAGCTGCTCAGCTGGCGTTGTTGCCCACAGTACTGCCGGGCGAACGCTACCTTGTCGGGCTGTCCATTCGACAGATGAGTAGCCAGGCCGCGCAGGTGCTGGGATTTCTGGGTGGCGGGCTACTGCTGCTGGTGGTCGACCCGCACGTGGCCCTCGGTCTCAACGCCGCGTCGTTCGCGGTCGCGGCGCTCGTGGTTGCGGTGGGCGTACGGAAACGGCCAGCTCCGCTAGCTACTACTTCGGATGGCGACCGAGCGGGTGTCGTGGGCGCGGCGCAGTTGATCTGGCGCGATCGCCACCTCCGTGGGCTGGTCGCGTTATCCTGCCTCGTCGGCCTCACCGTCACCCCTGAGGGCCTCGCCGCTCCCTACGCGGGCAGCTTGGGTGTCACCGTTGTGGGGGTCGGCGTCCTCATGGCGGCGGACCCGGCCGGCAGCATCATTGGGGCGTGGCTTGCGCTACGAATCCCGGCACGGTCCCGCGGGGCGCTGACCGTCCCGCTCGCGGTGATAGGAGCAGTACCGCTCGCCGCGGTGGTACTTCAGCCAGGACTGGTGGGATCGGTAACACTGTTCGCGGCGGCTGGTGTGTGTTCCACGGCGTATCTACTCCTGGCGCAGGAGGCCTACATGCGGCGGGTACCCGATGGACGTCGAGGGACGATCGGTGGGTTGGTCAGTTCAGGGGTGACGGCCTCCCAAGGCCTGGCGGTCCTCGGCGCCGGCGTGGTGGCCGACCTCACCAGTCCGGCGCTCGCGATCATGAGCGCCGGACTGGTGTTCGCCGCTCTCGCTGGCGCCCTGGGGATGTCGTGGTTGAAGCAGCCTCCACCGCCCACGCGCCAATCCTCCGGATTCGGCGGGAGCGTCGCTACGGGTGTCAGTGGTCCTTATCCATCATCGTCGGCACCTCCCTCCGCTGGGTCTGCCGCCGAGCTCAGCGACCGAGGCGGGAGCTAGATCATCACCAATGAAGACGGGGTGAGAAGCTTGGGGTCAAATCGGCCTCGGCGGCCGACGCAATGGCCTGTGTGGCGAACACCACCCGGTTACCTGGTTTTGCTCATTTCTGTGACGGCGGCCGCGCTCGCGCTCACGATGACCCTGGGGCTGCGTAGCGCCATCGAGCCGCACGCGTTGATGGTTGCCGGGGTCCTTCTGGCAATGGGTGTCGCTGAGACGGAGATGGCACGCACGGTCGAGCGCGACCGCCGTGAATACAACGACACTCCGCATGTCAACCTCACCGCCGTTTGGACCGTCCCCGGCGCCATCGTGCTGCCGCCGGTCCTGGCAGCAGTTGTGGTTGTAGCACTCTATCTACACCTGTATTGGCGCAGCTGGTTCAAGGTGCGGCGCGTGCCCGCCTACCGGCCGACGTTGTCCGCGATGGTGGCGTTGCTGTCCTGCTACACCACGTGGGGCGTTGTTCAACTGCTCGCGCCGGCCGGGCGTACGAGCTGGGATCAGCTGGAGCTGCTTGGGGTCCTTGTCATCGCGCTTGTGGCGCGCTTCATGGTCAACAGCCTAGTGATCGGGGCTGCGATCAGTCTGTTCGAGCGTCGATTCGATCCGCGTCGCGCCATCGGCACCTGGCACGACAACGCGCTGGAGCTCGGCACCTTGGGCTTGGGTGCCCTGAGCGCCGCGGCGTTGCTGATCGGGCTACATCCGGCCTCAATGATGCTTGCGGTTCCGGTCGTGCTCGTACTGCACCGCAATGTGTTGATTCGGCAGTTGGAGGAGGCAGCCTCGACCGATCCCAAGACGGGCCTGGCGAACGCAGTCGCGTGGACCGCCATGGCCGCAGCCGAGGTCGACCGGTCCGAAGGAGCCGGCGTGGGTGTCCTGATGGTCGACTTGGACAACTTCAAGGCGGTGAATGACCGGCACGGCCATCTTCCCGGGGACCAAGTACTCAAGGCTGTCGCGAAGGTACTGACCTCGGCCGTACGGCCCGAGGACGTCGTGGGGCGATGGGGCGGCGAGGAGTTCGTGGTGGTGTGTCCCGCGGTGTCCACCGAAGAACTGGTGCAGGTCGGTGAGCGGATCTGTGACGAGATCCGTCGGCTCGAGGTCGCCGTCTCGGGGCACACCGTGATCAGTGGCTTGACCGCATCAGTGGGCGCGGCGATCTATCCGCTTTTCGGTCCCGACCTGCGAGACGTGCTTCTGGCGGCCGACGACGCGCTGTTCGTCGCCAAGGACTCCGGCAAGAACCAAGTCAGCACAATCGAGGCCCACGGATAACGACCCCGTCGGCACCGCATCGCTTCTGCACAGGCGGGCTACTGTGCTGGCAAGTCGCCGTTCTGGAGCGCGGCTCGGTGCTCCTCGCTCCACTTCGCCAACGGCTGTAAGGCCCGCAGCAACCACCGGCCGGTCGGGGTCAGCTCGTACCATGTCTTGCCGAACGTACCTGACCGATCAGACCTGGTGATCAGGCCGTCGCGCTGCATCCGAGCTAGTGTCGCGTGATTCTGTTTGCTTTACGTCGAGTTGACTGGTC